>JAYRFV010000065.1:0-134973 GCA_041908165.1 Holophagales bacterium
CAGAGATGGAGATAACCCTTTGCGCCTCTGCGCCTTTGCGTTAAACAGGCTTTGCCATACCCGCAACAGGCGCTTCCGTGCGAGCACCAGCGCGTCGGCGCATGGGAGAAAGGAATTTTCAACGCAAAGGCGCAGAGGCGCAAAGAAATGCGCGCCTAGGCTGTGCCCCTGTGCCTCTGTGTTGAGCCTTCAGTCTTTCCCCATCCGCCCGAAGGCGGCCTTCAGTTCGCCGTGGATGGCGGCCACATCCTTGGGGCTCCACGTCTCCCGCGGCTCCCGCACGAAGGTGGTCAAGTCCTGGCGGTTGTCGAAGCGGGCGGCGGGGAGGTTGTAGACCTTGGTGACGTAGCGGCCGCCGGCGGGGACGACGCGCTCGACCCGGATCGTCCCGGGGCGGTCGCTGCGCTCCAGCAGCCAGGCCATGTCGTCGCAGCCGTACTGGCCGAGCATGACCTCCATGGGCACGCTGTGGTGGAGGATGCTGCCCTGGCCGTCGGGCCGGCCGCGCTCGATGTTCTTGCGGCGGCTCTCCGCGGGCTCGACCCAGATGTACAGGAGGCTCGAGCGCTCGAGGATCTCGGTGGAGAGGTGCTGGAAGGCGGTCTCGTAGCCGTGCGGCGGGGTGAGCGGGAAGGCCGCGCCGTTGGGACCGCCGCGGGCGGCCTCGATGACGATGGTGCGGCCCTCGGTGCCGAGGGCGTTCTGGCGGTTGAGGGCATCCAGTTCCGCCCGGCACTCCGGCTCGAGGGCCTCGATCACCCGGCGCCGGATCCGCGCCGGCAGGTCGCCCATGGGTTCCTCCATGTGCAGGCGGGCGTGGACGCCGTCGAGCCGGTCGAGCAGGCGCCGGGCGGCGCTCTTGGCCTCCACCTGGCGGCCGGCGCGCAGGTCGGCGTAGTCCTCGTTGAGCAGTTCGATGAGCACCGCCCAGGTCCAGTTGTCGCGGAAGGGCCGCGTCGGGCCCTGGTAGTAGGCGTAGGGGCGCCCCTGCTGCTTGAGCTCGTCGTCGATCCGGTGCATGAGGTGGACGTAGGGGTAGTCGTCCAGCTGCAGGGTCGGCCCCATGCCGAAGTCCTCCCGGCACTGCTCGGCGGTGAGGCCGGCCATGTAGCGCCGCATCTCCGACTTGCCCGAGGCGGGCAGGGAGAACAGCAGGAGGGTGTCCAGGGTGGTGGTCATGGGCGGGAACCTCGTCGGAGGAAGGCAGGGGAACCCTCATTCTATCCGCCGCCCCGCTAGAATGGCCGGGAGCCGGGGAGCCCATGGCCTCTATCGCAGTGGTGGACGACAACGCAGGGGCGAGGCTCTTCGCCGCCGCCGCCCTGAAGAAGGCCGGCCACGAGGTCAAGGAGATCGAGCCGTCCTGCCTGTTCAAGGTGCTGGAGGCGCTGCATCCGGCACCGCCGGACCTGCTGGTCTCGGACCTGATGATGCCCGGCTGTCCGGGCCAGACCCTGATCCGCGCCTGCCGCGAGGACCCGCACCTGCGCGACCTCAAGATCCTCCTGCTGACCGCCCACGGCGACGTGGAGCTCGCCCACTTCCTGCAGTCGATGGGCAACACCCACTACCTCACCAAGCCGGTCGCGCCGGCCCTGCTGGCGGAGTGCGCCGACCACTTCCTGACCGGGGAGCTGGAGATCGACGCCGGCTGGTCCCTGGCCTGCAACGGCGTGGTGGCCGTGGTCGACGACAGCAACCTCAGCCGGGTCTACCACTCGGCCTGCCTGCGCAAGAACGGGTTCCGGCCGGTGCCGATCGAGCCGACCGACCTGATGGGCACGCTGTCCGCCCTGGAGTCGGCCCGCCCCGACCTGCTCCTGCTCGACTACCTCATGCCCAACTTCCGGGGCGACGCCCTGCTGCGCGCCCTGCGCGGCAGCGCCGCCCTGTCCGAGCTGCCGGTGGTGCTGGTGACCGCCCACCACGGCGACGAGCTGCAGGTCCTCCAGGCGGCCAGCGAGCGCGTGGAGGTCCTGTTCAAGCCCGTGCTGGCCGAGGACCTGATCGGAAAGGTGAAGGCCCTGCGGACCGCCGGCTAGGGCCGCTCCCGACCCCCGGACGGTAGACTGGTTCCAGCCCGACAGGAGGGACATGCCGCCGCGACCGCTTTCGAAGACCGCCGTCCTCGCCCGGGTGGCGCTGGGGGCGCTGCTGGCGATGACCCTCTTCCGGCTGGTCTTCCTGCAGCATTTCGAGGGTCTGAAGGAACTCCTGGGGCCTCCCGTCCGGCACAGCCTCTACCTGGGCCTCAAGTTCGACCTGCGGCTGGTGGCCCTGCTCGTGGTCCCGGCCTGGCTGCTCCTGAAACGGGGGCGGACTGCAAGGGCCGCCGGCTGGCGCGCGGCCGCCGCACCCGTCTCGCTGGCCCTGGCCCTGGGGCTCTACCTTGCGCTGGTGCTGATCGCCATGGTCGACGACCGGGCCGCGCGGCCCTGGCTGCTGGCCTTCCTGGCCGCGGCCGCGGTCTACCGGGGCCTGTTCCCCGCCGACGGGCTCGGCGCCGCCCCCACCCGCCGCCTCTGGGGCGGCTTCGCGGCCCTGCTGTGCACCGCGCTGCTGCTGAGCTACTTCATCGACTTCGGCGCCTACGCCTACATCCACACCCGCCTCAACGGCACCCTGCTGATGTTCCTGGACAACCCCGACATCAGCGGGCGGATGCTGTGGCAGACCTACCCGATCCTGCGCCTGGGCCTGCTGCTGGCGGTCCTGGTTGCGCTGGTGATGTGGGGACTGCGGAGGCTGGCGGCGCGACTCGGGCCGCCGCCCCAGGACCGGCGCCTCCTCCTTGCCCGGGTTGCCGTGTCGGTGCTGCTGCTCGCGGTGCTGTGGGGCAAGTGGAGCCGCTACCCCCTGCGCTGGGGCGAGGCCTTCGAGGCGGGCCGCGCCCTGCACGCCCACCTGGCGCTGAACCCGGTGCTGTTCTTCCTGGAGACCCGGGCGGAGATGGACGGCGGCTACTCGATCGAGGAGGTCAAGGCCACCCATTCCGCCCTGGCCGCCTATTTCGGCATTCCGCCGGCGACCGACAGTGACGGCCTACCGAGCCTGGAACGGGTCATCGATCCGCGCCGCCAGGTGCCGGGCAGCCCCAACCTGGTGTTCATCCAGCTGGAGAGCCTGGCCGCCTTCAAGACCAGCCCCTTCGGCAATCCCGCCAACCCCACCCCGTACCTGGACCGGCTCTGCCGCGAGGGGATCCTCTTCGACCGCTTCCACGTGGTGATGGAGAACACCAGCCGCTCCATGTTCGCCACCCTGTTCGGGACACCGGACGTCTCCAGCGTGCAGAACGCCACCCGCAACCCGCTCCTGGTGGACCAGCACACCCTGCTGTCGGCCCTCCCGGAGTACAGCAAGAGCTTCTTCCTGGGCGGCAGCGCCAACTGGGCGCAGATCCGCGCCGCCCTGAAGAACAACGTGAAGGACATCCGGCTGTACGAGGAGGGCTCCTTCCACAGCCCGGTGGTGGACGTCTGGGGCATCTCCGACGTCGACCTGCTGGCGGAGGCCCACACCCGCCTGCTGGCCGAGCGGACGCCCTTCTTCGCCTACATCCAGACCAGCGGCAACCACCCGCCCTTCACCATCCCGCCGCACCACGCCGGATTCCGCAGGCGCGAACTGGCGGCCGAGGCGCTCAAGCGCGCCGGCTTCACCGGCAACGAGGAGTTCAACGCCATCCGGCTGATGGACCACGCCCTGGAGCAGTACTTCGAGGCGGCCAGGACCTCGCCCTATTTCGCCAACACCGTGTTCGTGCTGTGGGGCGACCATGGCATCCCCCGCGGCAGCAACGATCCGCGCTTCGGCGACCTGACCCTGGCCATCCACCAGGTGCCCTTCCTGATCTACGCCCCGGGCCTGCTCAAGCCCGAACGCCGCCACACCATCGCCTCCCAGCTGGACATCCTGCCCACGGTGGTGAGCCTGCTGGGGCGGGCCGGGCGAACCCGCACCCTGGGCAAGGACCTGTTCGATCCCCGCTTCGCCGAGACCAGCGTGGCCTTCACCTTCACCACTTTCCGCCGGCCGCCGCGGATCGGCCTGCTCCAGTCCGACTTCTACCTGAACGTCGAGCCGGACGGCCGGAGGGCGCTCTACCGCACCGACGTCGCCGATCCGGTGGACCTCGCCCGCCAGGATCCTCAGACCGCCCGGCGCATGGGCGACCTGGCCCGGGGCTTCCACGCCTGGGGCAGGTTCCTGCTGAGCCACAACCGCCAGGTGCACCACCCGGAGGGGCCGAAGTGAACCGCTGGACCCTGGCCTGCCTGCTTTCGGCGGCTTCCCTGCTGGCGGTGGGCTGGCCACCGCGGGCGCGCGTGGACCGCCCCCGCACCGGGCTGCCGCTGTCCGATTCCGCCGGCAGCCCGCGCCGCCTCGTGGCGACCACCAGCCTGCCCTTCGTGCTTCCCGCCGAGGTGAAGTCCTCCTGGACCGCCCGTCCGGGCGCACAGGTGGCCTGGGACTGGAACCGGCTGACGGTGACCCTGCCTGAGGATCGGCCCAGGCCCCTGCGGGGGCGCCTGCGGCTGGTGTTCGCCGCGGACCTGGCCCCGCCGCACCGGGCGGCCCTGCTCGACCGGTTCGTGCAGGAGATGGAAGCGCTCCGTCCCGATGCCGTACTGTTCGGTGGCGACCTCACCTACCAGGAATCGGAGGCCTGGTATGCACAGGTCCGGATGCGGATGCGCCGGATCGAACTGGCCGGCATCCCGGTCCTGGTGGCCGCAGGCAACCACGAGCGCAAGGGCTGGCCCCTGTTCCTGCGCCACTTCGGCCACCACCCCACGCACCGGGTGGACCTGGGCGGCCTGACGATCCTGACCCTGGATTCCGGCCACGGCCGGGACCAGCTCACGCCGAGCCAATTCGCCTGGCTCAAGGCCCAGCTCGAGGACCTCGGCGGCCGCACGGCCATCATCCAACTGCACCACCCGGTGTTCCCCGCCGGTGCGGCCATCCACGGCGAGGCCGGGGGCAGCGGTGGTTCGCTTCAAGGCTTTCAGCGGGCCTTCGTCCGCCTGTGCACCGAGCGCGGCGTGGCCGCGGTGCTGTCCGGCCACTGGCACGCGGACGCGGTGTTCGATGTCGATGGAAGGCTGCGCGACGACACCGCCCAGTTCCCGGGGACCAAGTTCATCGTCACCACCGCCCTCGGCAACGAGCTGCGCCAGGTCACACGGTGGCCGCTGGTGCGCTACGGCTACCGGATCCTGGAGTTCGAGGACGGCCGGCTGGTCCGCTACACCCACGGCAGCGATGCCCAGGGCCGGCCAAACCCGGTCCAGAGCACGCCGCTGGGGCTGCCGTCGGGCCTGCGGGAGTTCCCCCGATGAGCGCGATCTGGCTGCTGCTGTACCTGGGAAGCCTGGTCCACCTGCTGGCCCTGAACGGCTACGGGCTCAAGCACCCGGCCAGTCTGCTGCTGCTGCTCCCGCTGGCGGCGGCCCTGGCGCTGCCCTCCCTCCTGCGCCGCCATCCGCCGGCCCCGGGGCTGGTCCGGGCCGCCGGCCTGGCGGGGTTCGCCGGCGCCCTGCTGTTCGTCAAGTCGGTCTTCCTGGAAGGCTGGGACAGCCAGGCCTGGGGCCCGGCCCTGGCCATGACCCTGGCCGGCCTGGGGTCGCTGGTTCCGGCGCTGGCCGGGTCCAGCACGCCCGGTCCGGGCACCTGGTTGTGGATCGCCTTCTGGTTCGCCGCCGGCCGGCTGGACCCGGCCCTGCCCCTGCTGGGCGCCGGCCTGGGCGGCATGCTCGAGGGCTCCGGTCTCGGTCTTGGTGAACCGGCCGCGGCCACCCCCGGCCCCAGCCCCGGCTGGCTCCTGTTCCTGGTCGGCCTGGCGCTGCCCAAGCCCTGGTGGGACTTCGGGATCGAGCCCGGCTGGGCCTGGGCCTCGGCGGGGGTCGGGCTGGGCGCGGCGGTGGCCGCCTGGCCCAGCCTCGGCCCCCGGATCGACCGGATTCCGGGGGCCGTCCTGGCGGGCTGGTCGGGCTCCCTGGCGATCCTCTACGCCCCGGGACTGGGCGTCCCCTGGGGCCTTCTCCTCGGCCTGGGCCTGGGCGCCGCGGTGCGCCGGTCCCCTTCGCCCTTTCCGATGGCCCAGGGCGCGGGGGCGTTCCTGCTCGGCCTCCTGGTCAGCTTCGCCCTCCACGCCAACCTCTGGATTCCCGGGCTGCGGCACCTGGCCTGGCTGGGGAATTGATGGTTTCAACCCAGGGACAGGGAGGCGCCGAGGCGGGCGGGAAACGGCGGGAACCCCTCGCCGGTTTTTTGACCTCCGTGCCTCCGTGCCTCTGTGATAACGATTTCCCGGATGACTGACCGACTCCTCGTCCAGCGGGTCAAGGACGCCACCGACCTCGTGGCCTTGGTGGGCCAGGCGGTGAAGCTGCGCAAGCAGGGCTCGGCCCACGTGGGGCTCTGCCCCTTCCACAGCGAGCGCACCCCCAGCTTCCAGGTGGTTCCGGCCCGCCAGTTCTGGCACTGCTTCGGCTGCGGCAAGAACGGCGACGCCCTGACCTGGCTGCAGAAACGGGACGGCTTGAGCTTCGGCGAGGCGCTCGAGCAGCTGGCCCAGGCGGCGGGGATCGAACTTCCCGCCTTCCGGGGCAGCGACCGGCCCAAGGGCGACCAGGACCTGGAGACCAAGCTCAGGGCCATCCTGGACTCCGCCCAGGCCTTCTATGTCCGGCGGCTGCAGGAATCCTCCCGCGCCAGGGCCTACCTCCGCGAACGGGGCATGGGCGAGGCCTTCGTTCAGGAGGCCGGCTTCGGCGTCGCCCCGGACGCCTGGGAGGACCTGCTGAACCACCTTCGCCAGCACGGCTACTCGGCAGAGCTGGCCGAGCAGGCGGGGCTGGCCAGCCGCACCGAGCGCGGCAGCTTGATCGACTTCATGCGGGACCGCCTCACCATCCCGATCCACGACCTGAGGGGCCGGCTGGTGGCCTTCGGCGGCCGGGCCTTCGGCGATGCCAAGCCGAAGTACCTGAACACCCGCGAAACCGCGCTGTTCCACAAGGGCGAGCTGCTGTTCGGCCTGAACCGGGCCAAGGGCAGCCTCAAGGACGGCGCGCTGGTCGTCGAGGGCTACTTCGACGTCCTGCAGTTGCAGCAGCAGGGCATCCCCCAGGCGGTGGCGCCCCTCGGGACCGCGCTGCGGGAGGAGCACCTGCGGCTGCTCGGCCGGTTCGGCAAGCGGCTGGTGCTCTGCTTCGACGGCGACGCCGCCGGCCGCAACGCCATGGAGAAGGGCCTGCGCACCGCCCTGCCGCTGGGTTTCGAGGTGCGCCTGCTGGAGCTGCCCGCCGGCGAGGACCCCGACACCTGGTGCCTGAAGGTCGGCGCCGCGGCCTTCCGGGAGATCCTCCAGCAGGCCCCCGACTGGACCGGCTTCATCCTCGACCGCGCCGCGGAAGGCAAGGACCTGCGCCGGGTCCAGGACCGCATGGCCGCCTTCCGCGAACTGCTCGACTTCCTTCCCCACCTGGCGGACGGGAGCGCCACCCGGGAACTGCTCGCCGGGCTCGCCCACCAGTTGCAGATGCCCCTCAGCGAGGTCCTGCGGGCGGTCAAGGAGCGCCGGGGGAAGGCGCCGGCCGGGGAGCCCGCCTCCGATCCGGAACCTCGGGGACTCGAGGTCGACGAGCGCCTGCGCCCCCTGGTCCTCGCCTGCCGGGAGGCCGCGGCCTGTGCCGCCGTGGCAGGCTGGCCGGCGGCCTGGTGGGAGAACCGCCCCGGGGCGGCGCTGGTCCAGGCGATGCTCGACGCCGATGGGGTCGAGGACGCCCTGCCGGCCGCGGCCCTCGCCGACCTGCGGCGCCTGGAGGCCGCCGTGAGCCTCCGCGACGACCTGCCGGCGGAAAGGCCCCTGGACCAGCTGGGGGACCAGCTGGAGGCGGATTTCGTGCAGCAGGAGATCCAGGCCATGCAGCGCCAGCTCCGGGAGCCGGCGGTGCAGGTCGATCCCAGGCTGCTCCAGCAGGTGGAGACCCGCCTGGCCGGGCTCCTGGCCCGGAAGAGCCAGGTCCAGAAGCGGCTGAGGAACCCGGCTGCAGGAAGCCGCTGAAGACCGTGCCCTTGCACGCTCACTGGGAGCGCCTATACTGAACAGTTCCGGGCGTTGAACATGCTAGGCGAATTATGCCCGAACCTTTGTGCAAATCCCGGGACGACGCGTCCGGGGCTCCTTGAGGTATCGATGGACCTGACGCTCAGCCGAGAGAGCTACTACGAACTCACCAAGGCTCTCATCTCCATGGGCCGGGGCCGGGGCTACCTGCTGGTCGACGACCTGAACGCGTTCCTGCCGGAGAGCGCCTCCTCCCCGCAGGACGTGGAGATCTTCATGACGCTGCTGGGCCGGCTTGCGGTCGGCGTCGGCGCCACCAAGGAAGAGGCCCTGGCCGCGCGCGAACTTATCGAGGCCGAGGTCCCTGCTCCAGAGGTGATCACCGGCCGGCTCGACAAGGACATCGACATCGACCTGGATGCCGCCGACAGCGACAAGTTCAACGATCCGGTGCGCATGTACCTGAAGGAGATGGGCACCGTCCCGCTGCTCAAGCGCGAGGACGAGGTCGAGATCGCCAAGCGCATCGAGGTCGGCGTTCGCAGCGTCATGCGCGCCCTGTCGCGCAGCCGCCTCGCCTCCAGCCTGCTGATCGACATCGGCAAGATGCTCAAGGAGAACCCGGGCAAGATCCGGGAGGTGGTGGGCCTCTCCGACGAGGTCGACGAGGACGAGGATGCCGAAAGCACCTCGGCCACCCAGCACGTGCACCACCAGTTCGAGAAGCTGCTGACCTACGACCAGGCCCTGCAGGAGCTGATCGACCTGCGGATCCTGGTGAAAAAGGGCGAGAAGACCGTGGGCAAGCGCCGCAACCTCGACCGCGAGGTGCTCAAGGCCCGCGGCCGCGTCAGCCGGCAGATCCGCAAGCTCGGCCTCAACAGCCTGGCGGTGACCCGGCTCATCGACCGGATCACCCACCACCACAACCAGGTGATGGCCGGCGAGCGCAAGCTGCGCGAACTCAAGGACCGGGTCAAGAACCCCGCCTTCGAGAAGCTCAAGGACAAGTACGCCGGCGAGATCAAGCAGATCGACGGCGAGCTGAAGCGCTTCTTCGCCAAGTACGAGACCGTCAGCGACCGCTTCCACCAGGACTACAACGGCCTCAAGCAGGCCGAGAGCATCGCCCGCGCCGCCAAGGCCGAGCTGATCGAGGCCAACCTGCGGCTGGTGGTCAGCATCGCCAAGCGCTACACCAACCGCGGCCTGCAGTTCCTCGACCTGATCCAGGAGGGCAACATCGGCCTGATGAAGGCGGTGGACAAGTTCGAGTACAGCCGCGGCTTCAAGTTCTCGACCTACGCCACCTGGTGGATCCGCCAGGCGATCACCCGCGCCATCGCCGACCAGGCCCGCACCATCCGCATCCCGGTGCACATGATCGAGACCATCAACAAGCTGATCCGCACCCAGCGCGAGCTGGTGCAGAAGCTCGGCCGCGAGCCCTCGAGCGAGGAGATCGCCCAGGCCATGGACATGCCCGTGTCCAAGGTGCGCAAGGTGATGAAGATCGCCCAGGAGCCCATCAGCCTGGAGACGCCCATCGGCGAGGAGGAGGACAGCCACCTGGGCGACTTCATCGAGGACAAGGCCGTGGTCAGCCCCATCGAGCAGGTGGTCGGCCAGCGCCTCAAGGAGACCGTCAACCAGGTCCTGCTCACCCTCACCGAGCGCGAGGAGAAGGTGCTGCGCATGAGATTCGGCGTCGGCGAGGAGAGCACCGAGCACACCCTCGAGGAGGTCGGCAGCGAGTTCGCCGTCACCCGCGAGCGCATCCGCCAGATCGAGTCCAAGGCCCTGCGCAAAATTCGCCACCCGCGTTACAGCAAGACGCTCAAGGCGTTTCTCGGCTAAGCGCGAGAGGCCCCTTCAGGGCAGACAGCGAATTTGTAAGCTGAGGCCCGGAGGGCCGAAGGCACATCCCGAAGGGATGCGAACAGGATTCGCCACCCGCGTTACAGCAAGACGCTCAAGGCGTTTCTCGGCTGAGCGCGAAAGGCCCCTTCAGGGCAGACAGCGAATTTGTGAGGCCGCAGCAGGAGCGGAGGCCTGCGGGTCCGCAGGAACGCCCGCGGGGCGCGGCCGAGGACCGGCCGCGCAAGCTGAGGCCCGCAAGGGCCGAAGGCACGTCGCGGAGGGATGCGAACAAGATCAGGCACCCGCGGTACTCGAAGACCCTCAAGGCCTTCCTGGGCTGAACGCGGGGCTCCCATCGGGTTGACTGGGGCCGAAGGCCCGGCCGCGCCCCGGAGGGTCCCCGGCCGGAATTCCGGGCTCCCGACGACTCCTGGTGCATCGGATCCCCAATCCCGGGCATCCTAGAGGGGAACCCGGATGGCGATGTGTTTTCGAAGGACCAGACGCTTGGCAAGTACCAGATCCTCGACCGCCTCGGCTCGGGAGGGTTCGGCACCGTCTACCTGGCCCTCGACACCTGGGTCAACCGCAAGGTCGCGCTGAAGGTCCCCCACCAGCAGCAGGACGAGATCGTCGACCTGCTGAAGGAGCCGCGGATCATGGCGGCCCTCAAGCACCCCAACATCGTCGAGCTGATCACGGTGGAGCGGAAGAACGGGACCTTCTTCATGGTCCTGGAGTACGTCGACGGAGAGAGCCTGGACAAGCTGGTGCGCCGGGAACGCACCCTGCTTCCCACGCGGGCGCTCGAGGTCGCCATCGACATCTGCTCGGCCATCGCCTTCGCCCACGCCAACCAGATCCTGCACCGGGACCTGCGCCCGGCCAATGTCCTGATGACCAAGGACGGCCTGGCCAAGGTCACCGACTTCGGCACCAGCCGGGTGCTCGAGCTCCAGAAGGACGGCTTCGCCCGCACCCGCATCGGCAGCCCGCCCTACATGGCGCCGGAACATTTCCGCGGCCGTGCGGTGTTCCAGAGCGACCTCTGGAGCCTGGGCATCACGATCTACGAGATGCTCACCGGCACCGTGCCGTTCTATGACGCCGACCCCCTCAAGATCGCCCAGGCCTTCGCCACCCAGCCCGTGGTCCCGCCCCACCTGCGCAACCCGCAGGTGCCCAAGCTCCTGTCCGAGGCGGTGATGAAGGCGCTGGCGGTGAACCTGGGCGAGCGCTACCTCAGCGCCCAGCAGATGCTGGAGGCCCTGCAGCGGATCAAGGACGGCGTGGGCAAGGAGACGCGGCCCCTGGGCAGCGCCGTGGCAGCCCCCCTCGCCACCGGCCCGGTGCCTGCCTACCGCCCGCTTCCGAGCACCCAGCAGAAGCTCTGCCGCTACTGCTTCCGGCCCCTGTCGCGGGGGGCGACCCGCTGCCCCAGCTGCGGCGAGGCCACCTGACATGAGCCCCGGGGAGGCTGTCCCTTCCCCCCGGCCGGCCCCCTGGAAGCGCCCCTGGGTCCGGCGGATCACCTACCTCCTGGCCACCGGCGGCGTGCTGGCCGGAATGGCCGCCTGGACCGTTCGCCGCCCCTTCGTCACCGCCTGGGTGCTGAAGGAACTGGACCGGGCGGTGCGCGCGGAGACCGGGTTGCCCCTGGAGGTGGGCGACCTGGAGATCTCGCTGCTGTCGGGCCGGGTGGTGCTCAAGCGGATCGCCTGGGGAGGCGACCTGGTGCGGGCGGACCGGGTTGAGGTGGTCGCCGACTTCTGGAGCCTGCTCGGAAGCCGTCCCCACCTGCACCGGCTCGCCATCGAGGCTCCCCGCCTGCGCCTCAGCCGCGCAGCGCTGGAGCGGATCAAGCTCCGGACCCGGCCGCCCTCGCGCACGCCGGTGAAGCTCCTGCTGGACGATCTCGCCTTCACCTCCGGCCTGTGCGAACTGGACGGAGCGGCCTGGAACCTCCCCGCCGCCCGGTTCGAATTCCGCGTCCAGGCCCGGGGCCGCGGACCCAACCACGTCCTGGCCAGCCTGCAGGTCGAACGGATCGGCCTCCAGTCCGGACCGCTCCTCCTTCAGGGCCAGGGACGGCTCGAGGCCGACCTCTCCGACACGGCCCTCAGGGTCAAGGCCCTGGAGGCCCAGCTCGGACGGAGCCGGCTGGCCCTCGCCGGCGGCCTGGACCTCAAGGACAGGGAAGCCCAGCCGGTCAAGGCGAGCGGCGAGGCCCGCCTCGACCTGGACGAACTGTCCAGGTTCGCCTCGGCCGGGACCGCCTCCGGCGTGGTGGACCTCGGGCTCAGGGTTTCCGGCACGCTCGCCGCCCCCGCGGTGGCCCTGGAGGCGGTGGGACGGGACCTGGCCCTGCCCGCCCTGCCGCTGCAGCCGGGCAGCCTGAAGCTGAAGGCGGCCGCCGAGCCGACCCGTGTGCAGGTGACCTCCCTGGACTGGGAGAGCGCCGATGGCCACCTCCACGCCGACGGCGAGTGGCGCAGGGGCGGCGCCCTCCGCCTTCGGGCGAGCGCCGAGCGGGTGGAACTGGGCGCCGTGGCCGAATCCGTCCGCGTGGGGTTCCTCCGGGAATTCCAGGCAGCCTTCCAGGCCGAGGCCACCCTGCCCCCCGGCTCGGCCTTCCCGCCCCGGCTCGACCGGATGCAGGCCAGCGCGCGGATCGACCTGCAGCGGCACGGGCAGCCCGCCGGCCGCGCGGCCCTGGACCTCACGGAGGGCCGCCTCGAGGTGGCGGACCTCGACCTCAAGGCTCCGGAGATCGACCTCTCCGGCAAGGGCGCCCTCCTGTTCGACAGCCCCGGGCTCAGCAGCCTCCAGGGCAGCGGCCGGGTCCGAACCGAGGCCGCGGAGGTGGCCAAGGTCCTGAAGGCCTGGAACGTGGTCGGCCTGGACATGGGTGGCAGGGTGGACGGCCGCGCCTCCGCGTCCTGGTCCAGGACCCAGGGGCTGCAGCTCGACGGCTCCGGCGAGGTCCTCGCCCCCCGCTGGCAGAAGGCGCGGGCGGACCGCGTCGTCTCGGACGTCCGGATCCGGGGCAGCCAGCTCTGGGTGGAGCGCACCGAACTCGTCAAGGGGGACGGCCGCGCCTGGGGCGAGCTCTGGCTGGACTGGGGCACCGTGAGGCCCGGGGCGGACACCCTCGACCTCTGCTACCGGGCCCACCACCTGCCGGTGGCGGAGGGCCTGAAGGCCGCGGACGATGGCCGGAACGGCGTCGGCGACCTCCCCATCAGCGGCCTGGGCAGCGCCTGGGTGCGCATCCACGGCGACTGGGACCGGCTGCGGCTGACGGGCGAGGGTCTGCTCGAGGAGGGCCGGGCCTACGGCCTGCGGTTGCCCGCGGGGCGTGCGAGCATCGACCTGGACCTCGCCGCCGAGCGGCTGCGCGTGCCTGAATTCAGGGTCGCGGAGAGCCTGGCCCAGCTTGGCGAAGCAGGCGCCGGACCGGAGGGGCTCCTGGCCCTCCAGGGCGCCCTGGACATGGACCTTAAGCGGTCGACGTGGACCGGCCGCCTGTCCGGGAACGTCGACAGCACCCTCCTGGAACTGCCGGGACCGCGCTTCCAGGCCAACCTGGAGAGCCGGATCGAGGGTCCCTGGACGGTCTCCTTCGGGCCCCTCGAGCTTCCCGGCGGCTGGGCCACCTTCAGCCAGGGCCGGCTGCTGGTCGGGGACCAGAGCATCGAGGGATTGAAGGGGCAGCTTCGGCTGCAGGACGGCCGCCTCGAGGCGGAGGTTTCGAGCGCCGGCCACGACCACCCCCTCCTGCGCGTGGCGGCCCTCCAGACCGGCCGGGAGGTGCGCGGTGACCTGACCCTCCGCATTTCCCGCGACACCGGGGATACGGCCCACCTGGCGCGCCGCCTCACCGGGGACCTGCTGCTGGACGCGGCGGCGGACCTGCGCGCCGAGGGGACCCTCGACGACCGGGGCCTGCGCTGGCAGGGCCGGGTACCCGAGCTGACCGGCTTCTTCCAGGGCTTCACCCTGTCGCAGACGAAGCCGGGCCAAGTGTCGGGTGGCACCGCCGGGGCGCGCCTGGACCTGTCCCTCCAGGGCGCCCCCTCGGAGGCTGTGGCCGAGCGGTCGGCGAAGGGTCCGACCGCCAGCCTGCAGCTCACCGGCGAGGTTCCCTTCTCCCTCGACCGGCCCGGCGATCTCAAGGTCAAAGGTACCGGCGAGCTGGCCAACCTCAAGACCATCCTCGACCACCTGCTCGACCTTGAGAATGCCGCCGGGCTGCTGGCCGGACTGCAGCCCGAAGGCAAGGCCACCCTCGACCTGCGCGCCACCGGCACCTACGCCGATCCGGCGGTGCACGGCACCCTCGACCTGGTGGACGGCCGGCTCCGCCTCCGCGCCTACCCCCAGAGCGTGGAGGGGGTGATCTTCACGCTCCGGTTCAAGGACAAGGACATCCTCCTGACCGAGGAGGACCCGCTCATCGGCACCCTGGCCCAGGGGGCCCTCGGGCTCTGGGGACGGGCCACCTGGGGGATGGGCGGTCTGGCCAGCTACGATTTCAGCGCCCGCCTGGAGGAGTTCCTCCTGCGCGACGTGCCCCAGGGTTTCGAGCTCCAGGGCAGCCTCGAAGCCAACCTCGCGGGCAACGACACGGGCGGCGGCGTGCTGCGGGGCAGCCTCCAGGCGGACCGCGCCGCCTACCGCGCCGACCTCAGCCTGCGCGACCTGATCCTGGGCGGTTCCCTCGGCTCCACCCCCGAACTGTCCGGACTCGACCCCGACGACCCCCTGCAGCGCATCGACCTGGACCTGGACCTGCAGCTGTCCCAGCCCTGGGACATCGACACCAACCTGCTGAAGATCAAGGGGCGCCCGGAGGGCTCCTTCAAGGTCCTGGGGACGCTGGCACGGCCGGGCCTGAAGGGCAGGATGGAGTTCCTGCCCGGTGGCCGGATCACCAACATCCTTCCGGCCGGCGACCTGATCCTCGAGCGAGGGAACATCCACTTCGTCGACCCCAGCGTGGTCAACCCCTCCCTCACCGCCGAAGGCCGGATCGACGTGCCGCCCTATCTGGTGAGCCTGAACATCAACGGCACCCTGGACCAGCTCAACTTCATCCCGACCTCCACGCCCAGCCTCCGCCAGGACGAGATCGTGGCGATCCTGATCGATCCCGCCGCGGCGCAGAACATCGGCACCTCCAGCGCCGCCACCAGCCAGGCGTCCCTCAACTACGGCCTGGCCAGCGCCAGCAGCGGGCTGCTGGCGACGCTGGCCTTCGCCAATTTCGGCGAGACCCTGCGCAAGTCCCTGAACCTCGACCGGGTCAACCCGGTGGTCCGCACCGGCACCACCGGCACCCTCGAGAGCAGCCTGACCATCGGCAAGACCTTCGACCTGTTCGGCAGCCGCACGCCGATCATCGGCACCTACAGCCGCTCCGGCAACCTGGTCACCCTCAGCGGCCAGGTCGAGTGGCGGTTCGGCAACTTCGTGCTGCAGTTCGGCGCCAGCAGCGAGGGGTCGGGGATCAATCCGAAGGGCGAGATCCGCCACACCTGGAGCCCGCGGTAAATCATCCCGGGGGTTCCGCGCTCCGCTTCGCTGCGCGCCAACCGCAGCGGCGGACCGCCCCGAACCCCCGCGCTTCGGGTCCGGCAAAGCCGGTCCCTCACTTCGCATTCCGGGGGGTTCCGCGCATCGTCTCCGCGGGCAGGCTCAGCCGCCGCTGACCGGAGGCATGAGGGCGATCTCGTCGCCGTCCTGCAGGCGGGCGTCGCGGTCGGCGAAGGTCTGGTTGATGGCGAGGAGGGCCTCCGGAGGCAGGCGGACGAAGCGGGCGTCCTGCAGCAGCGCCCCCAGCCGGGGCGGCTCCGGCAGAGGCAGGGCGAGGCTGTCGAAGCCAAGCAGGTGCCGGTAGCGGGCGAAGGTCCGGACTGTGAGCATGGCGGTTCCCATCCAGCCTCCAGCCTAGGGCCTGCAGCCCGTGGCCTCCAGCCTCAGCCCAGCCAGGTCAGCCACCCGCGGTGGGCGGGGTCGCGGCCGTGGACGAGGTCCTGGTAGCGGGCCTGCAGTTCCCGGGTGACCGGGCCCGGGTCCCAGCGACGGTGGCCCAGTTCGGCCACCGGGGTCACCTCGGCGCTGGTGCCGGTGAGGAAGACCTCGTCGGCCTCCAGCAGTTCCTCCAGGTCCACGATGCGACCGAGGCCGCCGGTAAGCTCCAGGATCGTGTCGCGGGTGATGCCGGGCAGGGCGTCGCCGTGGGCCACCGCCGTCACCCGGCCACCCTTCACCAGGAACACGTTTTCGCCGGTGCATTCCACCACGCAGCCCTGGTCGTCCACGAACAGCGCCTCCTCGAAGCCGCGCCGGCTTGCCTCGAGCTTGGCCAGGATCGAGTTCACGTAATTGCCGCAAAGCTTGAGCGGCGGCAGCGCCCGGGCCGGGTTGCGGCGCAGCGGGCTGACCGCGAGGCGCACACCGTGGTGGATGCCCTCGCCCAGGTGGTTGGCCCAGGGGATCGCCGCCACCAGCCGGCGGACCTCCAGCGGCGCCACGTCCAGCCCCAGCCCGCCGGTGCCGTAGTACACCAGCGGACGCAGGTAGGCCGAGTCCATCCCGGATGCGGCCAGCACCGCCAGGCAGCCCGCGCGCAGCTCCGCCAGGTCCAGGTCCATGCCCAGGGCCGCCGCGCCCATCCCGAGGCGCTCCAGGTGGGCGTCGAGGCGGAACACCGCCGGCCCCTCAGCCGTGGGATAGGCGCGGATCCCCTCGAAGACGCCGGTGCCGTAGTGCAGCCCGTGGGCGAGGGGGGAGGCCGCCGCCTGCCCCGCCTCGACCAGCGCGCCGTCGCTCCAGACCTTCACTTGCCGACCGGCGCCGGCGCTTCGACCGGATCGAGGAACGGCATCATCCGCCGCAACTCGCGGCCCACCTGCTCGATGGGGTGCTCGTGCTCGCTGGCCCGCTGGCCCTCGAACCACGTCCGGCCGGTCCGGTTCTCCTCGATCCAGGCGGTGGCGTAGCGGCCGTCCTGGATCTCCTCGAGGATCCGCTGCATCTCCGCCTTGGTCTCCTCGGTGACGATCCGCGGACCGCCGGTGTAGTCGCCGTACTCGGCGGTGTCGCTGACGCTGTAGCGCATGTAGCTGAGCCCGCCGCGGTACATCAGGTCGACGATCAGCTTCAGTTCGTGCAGGCACTCGAAGTAGGCGATCTCCGGCTGGTACCCGGCCTTCACCAGGGTCTCGAATCCGGCCTTCACCAGCGCGCTGGCGCCGCCGCAGAGCACGGCCTTCTCGCCGAACAGGTCGGTCTCGGTCTCCTCGGTGAAGGTGGTCTCCAGCACCCCGGCGCGGGTCAGGCCCAGGCCTGCCGCGTAGGAGAGGGCCAGCGCCTGGGCCGAACCGCTGGCGTCCTGGTGCACCGCCACCAGGGCCGGCACGCCGCCGCCCTCGACGAACACCTCGCGGACCCGGTGGCCGGGGCTCTTGGGCGCCACCATGCTGACGTCCACGCCGGCCGGCGGTTCGATGCAGCCGTAGCGGATGTTGAAGCCGTGGGCGAACATCAGGGTCTTGCCCGGGGCGAGGTTCGGCGCGATCGCGTCCGCATAGAGGGCGCCCTGCCCCGTGTCCGGGGTCAGCACCATGATCACGTCGGCCCAGGCACAGGCTTCGGCCGGAGTCATCACCGTCAGGCCGTTCGCCTCGGCCTTGGTGCGGGACTTCGATCCGGCGGGCAGGCCCACCCGCACCACCACGCCGCTGTCCTTGAGGTTGAGGGCGTGGGCGTGGCCCTGGGAGCCGTAGCCGAGGATGGCGACCTTGCGGGCGCGGATGAGGCCGAGGTCGGCTTCGTAGTGGATGCGGGCCATGGGGGCTCCTCTCGAAATGTGTCGATCGTGGATGTGTAGATTCAAAAAAACGCGTATCCGCAGATTCCGCCGATTTCGCCGATGCGAAACCCTGCCGCGGCTGTTTCGCGCCCGGCCTTCGTGCCGCCGAGCACCATCACTTCAATCGGCGTCATCTGTGAAATCTGCGGATAGAAAGGCATTTACTCCTCGTTCCCCAGTGAAATTCCGGATTCACACCGACATGACCTGGGCGGTTCCGCCCTCGGCCGGGTCGGGGAAGGACGGTCCGCCGGCCTCGCCGAGGCTGCCGCGGGCCATGGCCACGGCGCCGGTGCGGCCGACCTCGAGGATGCCGAAGGGGCGCAGCATGTCCACCAGCGCCTGGATCTTCTCCAGGTTTCCGGTGCATTCGATCACCAGGCTGTCCTCGGCGATGTCGACGATGTTGGCCCGGAACACCTGGACCAGCTCCAGCACCGCCGAGCGCACGTCCGGAGCGGCCTTCACGCGGATCAGCGCGAGGTCGCGGATCACCTTGCGGCGGTGGTCGAGCTGCTGCACCTCGAGCACGTTCACCAGCTTGCGCAGGTGCTCCACGGCGCGGCGGGCGAGGGCCTCGTCGGCGTCCACCACGATGGTCATGCGCGACACCGACCGGCGCTCGGTGGGTCCCACCGTCAGCGAGTGGATGTTGAAGCCGCGGCGGCGGAACAGGCTCGCCACCCGGGTGAGGACGCCGGGCTCGTCGTCGGTGTAGACCACCAGGACATGGGACATCAGGAACTCCAGGAGAATCGTTTCAGCATGGATACATCGGCGGAGAAAAGCTGTTCCACCGCCAGGACGCCAAGCGGCCCTGCGGGCCTACGCCAAGAAAGCCATGCCGTTCTTGGCGTCTTGGTGTCTTGGCGGTGAGATTTGTTTTTTTTCATTTCTCCGTGTCTCCGTGGTGTGCCTTTCTCAGACCGGATCCGACCCGGTTTCCGCCAGGACGCTGGGGGCGGGACGGCGGATCATCTCGTGCAGGGCGGCGCCGGCAGGCACCATCGGGTAGACGCTGTCCTCCTGCTCCACCTTGAACTCGACCAGGGCGGTGCCCGCGGCGGCGCGGGCGCGGGCCACCGCCGCGGCGAGGTCGCTGCGCCGCTCCACCCGCTCGCCGGGGATCCCGTAGGCCTCGGCCAGCTTGACGAAGTCCGGCGACAGGATCGGCGTGGCGGCGTAGCGCCCCTCGTAGAACAGCTCCTGCCACTGGCGGACCATGCCCAGGTAGCCGTTGTTGACGATCGCCACGTTGATCTTCACCTGCTCCTGCACGGCCGTGATCAATTCGGCCTGGGTCATCTGGAAGCCGCCGTCGCCGGCCACCACCCACACCTCCGCGTCCGGGCAGGCCAGCTTGGCGCCGATCGCCGCCGGCAGGGCGAAGCCCATGGTGCCCGCGCCGCCGCTGGTGATCAGGCTGCGCTCCTGGTCGTGGTGGTAGTACTGCGCTTCCCACATCTGATGCTGGCCGACGTCGGTGACCACCACCGCCCGGCCCTCGGTGAGCCGCCACAGGTCGTGCATGACGTGGGCAGCGTAGAGGTGGCCGTCATCCGGCAGGTTCTGGATGTCGCGCACCGCCGAATCGCCCTTCCAGCCGCGGATCCGCTCCAGCCACGCCGACCGGTCCGCCACCTCGACCCCGGGCAGGAGCGCCTTCAGCACCTCGCGCAGGTCGCCGCCGATCGGCAGGTCCACCGGCACCACCTTGTTCAGTTCGCTGGCGTCGATGTCGATGTGGATCTTCTTCGCGCCAGGGGCGTACGCCTTCAGCTTGCCGGTGACCCGGTCGTCGAAGCGCATGCCGAAGGCCAGCAGCAGGTCGGCCTCCTGGATCGCCTGGTTGACCCAGGCCTCGCCGTGCATGCCCATCATCCCCAGGCTCAGCGGGTGGGTGGCCGGGATGGCGCCGAGGCCGAGCAGGGTGAGGGCGAAGGGCACGTCGGCCTTCTCCGCCAGGGCCAGCACCTCGGCGCGGGCCCCGGACAGCTGGATGCCGTGTCCGGCCAGGATGATCGGCCGCTGGGCGCCGTTCAGCATCCGCAGCGCCTGGCCGAGGGTGGCGCGGTCCGGGAAGGCCGGGAGGTGGCGCAGGTGGCGCTTCGGTTCGGCGGACTCCCAGTCGAACTCGGCCAGGCCCTGCTGGGCGTCCTTGGTGATGTCCACCAGCACCGGCCCCGGGCGGCCGCTGCGGGCCACCGCAAAGGCCTCGCGGATCGCCGGGGCGACGTCGGCGGCGCGGGTCACCAGGTAGTTGTGCTTGGTGATCGGCAGGGTGATGCCGGTGATGTCCACCTCCTGGAAGGCGTCGGTGCCCAGCAGGCCGGAGCCCACCTGGCCGGTGATCGCCACCACCGGGCTGGAGTCCATCATCGCCGTGGCCAGCCCGGTCACCAGGTTGGTGGCGCCGGGGCCGGAGGTGGCCACCACCACGCCGACCCGTCCGGAGGCCCGGGCGTAGCCGTCGGCCATGTGCGCCGCGCCCTGCTCGTGGCGGACCAGCACGTGGCGGATCGGGTAGCCGAGCATCGCATCGTAGGCCGGCAGGATCGCCCCGCCGGGGTAGCCGAACACCGTGTCCACCCCTTCGCGGACCAGGCATTCCCAGATGATCTTCGCCCCGGTCAGCGGCATGGGTCCTCCCTCCGGGCCGCAGGCCCGGGCGTGTTTGAACACGCGCAGTGATTTAATGGTCGTTTTTCATGCTCTGACATCGACATGGCTCCAGACCCGGGGGCTCCCGGGACATCGGGGGTGGACGGTCGGAACGTGCGGCGGGTTGGGCTCCGGAAAACGAAAGGCCCCGCATCCTGCGGGGCCGGGAAGGGAAGGTTTCGATCTTCGCTAGGATGGCCCCGCTGGAACTGGATCGCCAATGACGATCAGCCCGATAAGGCCCAGTACCCGAAGCAGCGAGGCCGCCGCCACGCCCCGGGAACCGGAGGCGGGGACGGAAGCTGCCGGGGACTGCTGCATGGGATCATCATGGGCATCCATTCAGGGAATGCAAGAAAAAAGGAAGATAAATCGGATTGATGGGGCCATTCACCGCGCCCGGCCTTCATCCGACCCGGGTGTCGAAGTCCGCCCTCGCGCGCGCCTCGTGGGCCTGGATGGCCGCCTCGCGCTGCAGCACGAAGCCGATGTCATCGACGCCCTCGCGCAGGCACTGGCGGCGGAAGGGGTCCATGGGGAAGGCGCGTTCCTGGCCGTCCGGCAGGCGCAGCGAGGGACCGGCCAGGTCCACCCCCACGACGGCTCCGGCGGGAGCCTCGAGGAGCAGCCGATGGTCGGCGGCCTCCACCTGGATCGGAACCAGCCCGTTCTTGAGGGCGTTCTGCCTGAAGATGTCGGCGAAGGACTTCGCCACCACCGCCTGGAAGCCTGCGTCGAGGAGGGCCCAGGGGGCGTGCTCGCGGGAGCTGCCGCAGCCGAAGTTGTCGCCGGCAAGCAGCACCCGCGCGCCCAGGGCCTCGGGCCGGTTGAGCGGGAAGCCCGGCACCGGCGCACCGGCCGCATCGTAGCGCCAGTCCTGGAAGCAGTGCCTCCCCAGCCCTTCCTTCACGGTGGTCTTGAGGAACCGCGCCGGGATGATCTGGTCGGTGTCGATGTGGTCGCGGTCCAGCACGACGAAGGTCGACGCGAAGGCCTCGAAGGGTTTCACAGCAGCCTCCTCGGGTCGGCCACCGCGCCGGCCACCGCGGCGGCGGCGGCGGACAGGGGGCTGGCCAGGAAGGTGCGCGCGCCCTTCCCCTGCCGGCCCTCGAAATTGCGGTTGCTGGTGGCGACGCAGGTCTGGCCGGCGGCCACCTCGTCACCGTTCATGGCGATGCACATCGAGCAGCCGGGCTCGCGCCACTCGGCGCCGGCGGCGCGGAACACATCGGCCAGCCCCTCCGCCTCGGCCTGGCGCTGCACCGCCTCGCTGCCCGGCACCACCAGGGTCCGGGTGCCGGGGTTCACCTTGCGCCCCCGGAGGATCCGCGCGGCGTCGCGCAGGTCGGACAGGCGCCCGTTGGTGCAGCTGCCGATGAAGACCACCTGCACCGGCCGGCCGAGCAGGGGCCGGCCCGGTTCCACGCCCATGTAGTCGAGGCTGCGGAGGTAGGCCCCGCGCTCGGCGGCGGGCAGTCCGGAGGCCTCCGGCACCGTGCCGGTGACCGCCATGCCCTGGGCGGGGTTGGTGCCGAAGGTGATCATCGGCTCCAGCGCGGCGCCATCGAGGACGACCTCGCCGTCGAAGGCCGCGCCGTCATCGCTGCGCAGGCCGCGCCAGCGAATCACAGCCGCGTCCCAGGCCGCGCCCTTCGGCGCAAAGGGCCGGCCGTCGAGGTAGTCGAAGGTGGTGTCGTCCGGGGCGACCATGCCGGCCCGGGCGCCCGCCTCGATGCTCATGTTGCAGACCGTCATCCGGCCTTCCATGTCCAGCCCGCGGATGGCCGGACCGGTGTACTCGAGCACCGCGCCGGTGCCGCCGCCCACGCCCATCCGGGCGATCAGGGCCAGGATCAGGTCCTTGGCGGAGACGCCGGCGCCCAGGGCGCCGTCCACCCGCACCCGCAGGGCGCGCGGCTTGGGCTGCAGCAGGCACTGGCTGGCCAGCACCATCTCCACTTCGCTGGTGCCGATCCCGAAGGCCAGCGCGCCGAAGGCGCCGTGGGTGGCGGTGTGGCTGTCGCCGCAGACGATGGTCATGCCCGGCTGGGTGAGGCCGAGCTCCGGCCCGATCACGTGGACGACCCCCTGGCGGCCGCTGCCCGGGCCGAACAGCGGCACCCCGGCCTCGGCGCAGTTGGCCACCAGCTGGTCGATCTGGGCCTTGGCCACGGCGTCCTGGATCGGCAGGGCGCGGTCGTGGGTGGGGATGCTGTGGTCGATCGTGGCCACCGTGCGGTCCGGCCGGCGCACCTTCAGGCCGCGGGCCCGCAGGCCGGAGAAGGCCTGCGGGCTGGTGACCTCGTGGACCAGGTGCAGGTCGATGTAGACCAGGGTCGGGCCGTCGGCGACCTCGGCCACCCGGTGGGCGTCCCAGAGCTTGTCGAACAGGGTCGAGGGCATCACCGGCCCCCTCCGACGGCGATGCCGGCGCAGACCGCGTCGCCGACCTCGGAGGTGGAGCCGCTCCCGCCCAGGTCCGGCGTCCGCGGCCCGTCGCGCAGGACCGCCGCCACGGCGTCCTCCACGGCGCGGGCCTCGGCGTGCAGGCCGAAGCTCCAGGCCAGCATCATCGCGGCGGAGCTGATGGTGCCCAGGGGGTTGGCCAGGCCCTTCCCGGCGATCGCCGGGGCCGAGCCGTGGATCGGCTCGTAGAGCCCGCGGTAGCCGCCGGAGGGCAGCTTGGGACCGAGCGAGGCCGAGGGCAGCAGGCCGATGGAACCGACGATCACCGCCGCCTCGTCGCTGAGGATGTCGCCGAACAGGTTCTCGGTGAGCAGCACGTCGAAGCCGGCCGGGTCCAGCACCAGCTGCATGGCGGCGTTGTCCACCAGCAGGTGGTCCACCTTCACGCCCGGATGGTCCGCGGCGACTTCATCCACCACCGTCCGCCACAGCCGGGAATTCTCCAGCACGTTGGCCTTGTCGACGCTGGTGAGGCGGCCCCGCCGCGCCGCCGCCAGTTCGAAGGCCAGCGTCGTGATCCGCTGGATCTCCGGGGCCGTGTAGGCCATGGTGTTGACCGCCCGGCGTCCGTCGCCCTGCCCTTCCAGTCCCCTGGGCTGGTTGAAGTAGAGGCCGCCGGTCAGCTCGCGGACGATCAGCAGGTCGGTGCCGCGGACCCGCTCCGGCCGCAGCGGCGAGGCGTCCAGCAGGCTGGCGTGGGCGCGCACCGGCCGCAGGTTGGCGTACACGCCCATGGCCGCGCGCAGTTCCAGCAGGCCCTTCTCGGGGCGCAGGGCCGGCGGCAGGCCGTCGTAGGCCGGCAGGCCGACCGCGCCGAGCAGCACCGCATCGGCCTCCAGGGCCTCCGCGCGCGCCGAGGGCGGCAGGGCGGCGCCGGTGGCCTCCAGGGCGGCGGCGCCGATCAGGTCGTGGCGGGCCTCGAGGCGGTGGCCGAAGCGCGCTGCAACGGCCTGCAGCACCTTCTCGGCCTCGCGGGCGACCTCCGGGCCGATGCCGTCGCCGGGCAGGAACAGGATCCGCATGTCAGCCCTCCCGTGGGTCACCAGCTTCTCACGCGCTGACCTGGGCCGCTTCCCGGGCGATCGCCAGGATTTCGCCGTCGCTGACGCCCTTGTTGCGGTCGGCCAGGGCGATGAAGCCGCGGTAGGCGCGCTCCAGGGCGGCGCCCTCGAGCGGCTGGCCCAGCTCCTCGCAGCGGATCCGCAGGGCGTGGCGGCCGCTGTGCTTGCCCAGGATCAGCCGGCTGGCGGGCACCCCGACGTCCTTCGGGTCCATGATCTCGTAGGTGGTGCGCTCCTTGAGCACGCCGTCCTGGTGGATGCCGGCCTCGTGGGCGAAGGCGTTGCGGCCGACGATGGCCTTGTTCGGCTGGGGGCCGAAGCCGATCACCTCGGCGAGGGCCTGGCTGGCCGGGAACAGGCCCTGGGTGCGCACCCGCGTGGCCAGGCCGAGCCGGGCCTGGCGGACCCGCAGGGCCATCACCACCTCCTCGAGGGCGGCGTTGCCGGCGCGTTCGCCGATGCCGTTGAGGGTGCACTCCACCTGGCGGGCGCCGGCGAGCACGCCGGCCAGCGAATTGGCGGTGGCCAGGCCGAGGTCGTTGTGGCAGTGGACGCTCACCACCGCCCGGTCGCCGACCTCGGCGACGATCCAGCCGACCATCTCGGCGAACTCCTCGGGGACGGTGTAGCCCACCGTGTCGGGGATGTTGATGGTGGTGGCCCCGGCCTCCACCGCGGCGCTGGCGACCAGGCGCAGGAACTCGGGCTCGGTGCGGGTGGCGTCCTCGGCGGAGAACTCGACATCGTCGACATAGGTGCGGGCCAGCCGCACCGCCTCGGTGGTGGCCACCAGCACCTGCTCCTGGTTCATGCGCAGCTTGTGCAGGCGGTGCAGCGGGCTGGTGGACAGGAAGGTGTGGATGCGCGGCCGCTCGGCGCCCTCCAGGGCCTGCGCGGCCCGCCTCAGGTCGTCGGCCTTGGCCCGGGCCAGGCCGGCCACCGCAACCCCCCGCACGGCCCGCGAGATCTGCCGCACTGCGTCGAAGTCCCCGTCGGAGGCGATCGGGAAGCCGGCCTCCAGCACGTCCACGCCGAGGTCGGCCAGCATTCCCGCCAGGCGGACCTTCTCGGCCACGGTCATGCTGCAGCCGCAGGCCTGCTCGCCGTCCCGCAGGGTGGTGTCGAAAAGGGTGACGTGATCGTTTTTGGCGCTCATGATCTCAAGGGTGGTCAGCCCGGGATCCATTAATCCAATTAATATATTTTTTGTTTGAATAAGCATTCGTGATGGAATCCGCAATGCGGATGGGACTGGAGGATCCCCGGTGGCCCAGGACTCGACCCTTCTGAATGTGTTCCTGACGGTGGTGGAGGAGGGCAGCTTCACCCGCGCCGCCGAGAAGCTGTTCCGGACGCAGCCCGCGGTCTCCATGGCGATCCAGCGGCTGGAGGCGGAGCTGGGCGAGACCCTCATCGACCGCAGCGGGCGGGAACTGTCGCTGACCGACGCCGGGCGCCTGGTGCACGCCTGCGCCCGCCAGCAGGAGAACCTCCACCAGAGCCTGGTCAACCAGCTCGCCGAGCTGCGAAACAAGGCCTCCGGCCGCCTCGTGATCGGCGCCAACGAGTCGATGACGCTGTACCTGCTGCAGCACCTGTCGCGCTACAGGCGCGCCTTCCCCAAGGTCAAGGTGGTGGTGCAGCGCAGCCGCAGCGGCGAGATCGCGGACCGCCTCCTGGGCGGCGACCTGGACCTCGGGGTGGTCAGCTTCGCCTTCCAGGACGAGCGGTTCCGGTCCCAGGTGCTGTACGTGGACCACCTCTCCTTCGTGGTCCCGCCGGACCACCGGCTGGCCCGGCGCAGCTCGGTCCCGATCAAGGAGCTGGACGCGGAGGTGTTCGTCGCCCACAACGTGGCCTCGCCCTACCGTGAGGCGGTGATCCGCACCTTCGCCCAGCACAAGGTCGCCCTGCGCATGGACATCGAGATGCCGACCATGGAGAGCATCCGGCGCATGGTCCAGGCCGGCGAGGGCGTGGCCTTCCTGCCGCGCATGGCGGTGGACCAGGATGTCCGCCAGGGGATCCTCAAGGAGGTCGTGGTCCAGGAGCTGAAGGTGGAGCGCAAGATCCACCTGGTCTACCTGGAGAAGCGGCCCCTCAGCCACGCCGCGAAGGCCTTCCTGGACCTCGTGCGGAAGGAGGTCGGCCGGCTGCCCCGGTCCGAGCCGGGTTGAGCGCGGTGCAGGGTCCGCCGGAGCCCCGGCGGACCCTGCGTCCCGCGCGCGCTACACGCCGACCGGCGCCAGTTCCTCGAAGCGGGCCTGGAAGAAGCGCAGGCTCTCCGGCTCGTAGACCATCCGCAGGCCGGGGATCTGCCGGCGGTGCTCGTACAGGTCGATGCAGCTCTCCGCGACCACGTCCATGTGCAGGTTCGTGTAGACCCGCCGCGGGATGGTGAGGCGCACCAGCTCCAGTTCGGGACGGTGGTGGTCGCCGGTGGCGGCGTTGCGGCCGGCGCTGACGATGCCGCGCTCCATGGCGCGCACGCCGCTGTCCAGGTACAGCGCCGCCGCCAGGGCCTGGGAGGGGAACTCGTCCTGGCTCAGGTGCGACAGGAACCGCTTGGCGTCGAGGAACACGGCGTGGCCGCCCACCGGGCGGACGATCGGCACGCCGGCGTCCATGAGCTTCTGGCCCAGGTACTCGACCTGGCGGACGCGGCTGGCGATGTACTCGTCCTCCACCATCTCGCGCATGCCCTGGGCCAGCGCCTCGAGGTCGCGGCCGGCCAGTCCGCCATAGGTGGGCATGCCCTCGAACACCACCACGAGCTCCTTCGCCTTGAGGAAGAAGTCGTCGTTGTTGGTGGCCAGGAAGCCGCCGATGTTCACCAGGTTGTCCTTCTTCGAGGACACGGTGACGCCCTCGCCGTGGCTCATCATCTCCCGCAGGATCTCGCGGGCCGGCTTGTCGGCGTAGCCGGCTTCGCGCTGCTGGATGAAGTAGGCGTTCTCCATCGCCCGTGTGGCGTCGAAGATGATCGGCAGGCCGTAGCGGCCGGCCCAGGCGCTGACGTCGCGCAGGTTGGCCATGCTGAAGGGCTGGCCGCCGGCCATGTTCACGCAGGGCGAGATCGACAGGTAGGCGATCTGCTCGGGACCGACCCGGTCCACCAGCTTCTGCAGCTTGGCGATGTCGACGTTGCCCTTCCAGGGGTAGTCGCTCCAGGGGTCCTTGGCCTCGTCGACGATGCAGTCGTAGAAGATGCCGCCGGCCCGCTCCACGTGGGCGCGGGTGGTGGTGAAGTACATGTTCATCGGCACGTACTGGCCGGGCTTGATGCGGATCTGGCTGGTCAGGTGCTCGGCGGCGCGGCCCTGGTGGGTGGGCACGATGTGCTTGAACCCGTAGACGTCGCGCATCGCCTGCTCGAGCCGGTAGAAGCTCTTCGCCCCGGCGTAGGCCTCGTCGCCGCGCAGCATCATCGACCACTGCAGGTCGCTCATGGCGGTGGTGCCCGAGTCGGTGAGCAGGTCGATGTAGACGTCCTCGCTCTTAAGCAGGAAGGTGTTGTAGCCGGCCTCGCGGATCGCCCGCTCGCGCTCCTCGCGGGTGGTCATCTTCAGGGATTCCACCATCTTGATCTTGTAGGGTTCGGCGATGGTCCGCGCGGGCATGGCAGCCTCCAGGGCAGGGGCCGCCGGTCGCGGCCGTTCTCCCAAAGTTAGGCGGCGGGGCCGTTCCGGACCATAGAATAGTCTTCGGAAAATAAGTCTGATATAGAAGAATTCCGAATTTTATTCTTATTATTACTTCGTTTTCGAATTTGATTGGTCCTGGCTTCGGGATCTTGAACCGGAGTCCTCCGAGCCCGTGGCTCGGCCGCCACCCTTCCCTGCCGTGACCAGGGCCGGTGCGACCGGGTTGGAGAGGTACTCGTAGACCAGGGAGGTCTCGATGTGGGCCACCTCCGGCCGGTTGGTGAACACGTCCAGGGCCAGGTCCTTCAGGTGGCCCATGTCCCGCGCCACCACGTGCACCAGGAAGTCGTGGGCGCCGGTGACGTAGAAGATCTCCCGCACCTCCGGCAGGGCCCGCAGGTGCTTCATGAAGGTCTTCACGTGGTTGCGGTTGTGCTGGCGCATCCGGACGGCGACCACCGCCTGCACGCCGATGCCCAGCGCCTCCGGCGCCACCCGGGCGTGGAAACCCTGGAGCGCGCCGGAGTCCCGCAGCCGCTGCACCCGGGCCAGGCAGGAGGAGGGCGCCAGTTCGACCGCGGCGGCCAGTTCCTTGTTGCTGAGGCGAGCATCATTCTGCAGGAGGTGCAGGATGCGGAAATCGATTCGGTCCAACGAGAATTCCATGGATGGGCTCCCGGACGCGGCGGCCTCGGCCGAATGCACCCTCATTCTAACTGTCCGCTCCCGCCCTCCCCTGCCCTTGGCCCCTGGATCCGGGCCGTTCGCCCCTGCAGCCGGCTACTTCAGGTGCCTGCGGAGGAAGGCGACGGTGCGGCCCCAGGCCAGGGTGGCGGCGGCTTCGTCGTGGCGGGCGGCGTTGGTGTCGTTGTTGAAGGCATGGTGGACGCCGGGGTAGGTGTGGATTTCGTAGGCCTTGCCGGCGGCCTTGAGGGCCGCCTCGAAGGCGGGGACGGCGGCGTTGATGCGGTCGTCGAGCCCGGCGTAGTGCAGCAGGAGCGGCGCCCGGATCGCGGCCACGGCCTCGGTCCGGGGCGGCATGCCGTAGTAGGCCACGCCCGCCGCCAGGAGCGGGTCCTGGGCGGCCAGCGCGTTCACGGCGGCGCCGCCCCAGCAGAACCCGACCGCGGCGGCCCGGCCGCTGCCCTCCGCGTGGCCGCGGAGGAAGGCCAGGGCAGCGCGCCCGCAGGCCAGGGCGGCCTCCGGCGTCACCTGGGCCATGAGCCGCCGCCCTGCGTCCTCGTCGGCGGGGGTTCCCCCCAGCGGCGACAGGTAGTCCAGTCCGAGCGCGAGGAACCCCTCCAGCGCCAGCCGGCGGGTGATGTCCTTGATGTGCGGATTGAGGCCGCGGTTCTCGTGGACCACCAGCAGCCCCGGCCAGGCCTTCCCCTTGGCGGGCCGCACGAGGTAGCCCTGCAGGTTCTCGACGCCGGGAACGGCCACGGTGCCCGCGGCCAGCCGGGGGTCCGACTCGGCCACCCGAGGGTCGGCGGTGTAGTCGTTCTGCAGCACGGGCAGGATCGCCTGCGCCGCCACGGCGCTGCCCGCCAGGCCGGCGAGGCGGTCGAGGAAGTCCCGGCGCGAGATCCCGCCGTGGGTGTAGGCGTCGTAGAGCTGGACGATGCGGCGGTCCATGGAGCCTCCGTGCTGCGCGGTGCCGCGCTCAGGCCGGTCGGGGTTGGCGGAGCCCCCGGGCGCCGTGGAACAGGGCCTGGAGCCGCGGAAGGTCGGCCTCCAGGTCTCCGCTGGGATTGAACAGGGGCATCAGGTGGACCACGTGCGAGGCGAAGTCGAAGGCGACCGGGAACACCGGCACCCCGGCCTGCACCGCGATCTGGTAGAAGCCGGTCCTCCAGCGGCCGGCCCCGCTGCGCGTGCCCTCGGGGGACAGGGCCAGCATGAGGGCATTCGCCCCGCGGAAGGCCTCGACGCACTGCCCCACCACGCCGTGGCTGGCCCGGCGGTCCACCGGGATGCCGCCCATCCAGCGGAGCAGGCCGCGGAAGGGGGCCCGAAAGATGGCGTGCTTGCCCAGCCAGGAGACCCGCAGGTCGAGGCCGAAGAGGATCGCCACCCCGAGCAGGAAGTCCCAGTTGGAGGTGTGCGGAGCGACGATCGTCACGAACTTGGACTCGACCGGGAAGGCGCCCGCGATCCGCCAGCCGGACAGCCGCAGGTAGGCCCGCCCCGCGACCTGCCAGGCCCTGCCGCGCCCCTGGCGGAAGGCCGCGGGGGGGACCGGGAAGGGGGTCGTCGTCATGCCCGTGGGCTCCCTGATCAGGTGCTGCCAGTGTACCGACGAGGCCACGGGCGCGGGTCCGCGAACCGCTGATGCAGGGAAGGTCCGAAACCGGGCCCTCACGGGTCCGGGAATCACCTATGATCGGACGTTGGAGTCCGCATGCCGAGCCGCAGGTTGCCGTTGCAGGTCCGCGCCCGCCTGAAGCGCTCGGGTGTGTTCACCGACGAGGAGATCGACCGGGTGCTGACCCTTTCCTCCCTCGAGGCGATCCTGTTCATGATCCAGCCCCTCCTGCCGGCGGACCCGCCCGCCTCCGCGCCGGACTGAGCTTCCACGATCCAGGTACGCAATCCACCGTATGGTTCTGCGGACCGCGGGGTCTGAAGATGGTCCTGCCCGGGCATCGAGGGCGGGCCGCAGCGCGGCTGGCGCCTCCTGCAGTTCGCCCCGGCCTTCCTCCGCCCAAACGATGAAAGGACCGACCATGACCCCCCTGCCCGCCCTCCTGCTCGGCGCCTCGCTGCTGCTGGCCTCCTTTCCCGCGGCCGCCGGCGAGTTCGCCACCCTCCGCGAGGAGATCAGTGCCGCCCGCGCCTCCCTGGTGAGCATGGTCACCAACCGCGACAGGCGCGGACCTCTCGAGCAGAAGCAGGTGAAGGACACCGCCGACGCGGTCAGCCTGCACCTGGCCCGGCTCAAGGCGCCCCAGGGACGGAGTGCCGAGTTCCAGGAGCTCGTGGCGACCTGGAACGCCTTCAAGGCCACCCGGGAGAAGGAGCTGGTGCCCGCCATCCTGGCCAACGACACCGCGAAGGTGACCAGGCTCGGCGCTGTCGTGCAGAAGGAGCGCCTGGACCGGATGTACGCGCTGCTGAAGGCCCTGGAGCCCTGATCAGCAGGGCAGGAGGACGGTGAAGCTGCTGCCGAAGCCGACTTGGCTCTGCGCCCGGATCTGCCCGCGGTGGGCCGCCACCAGGCGCTGGACGATCGCCAGCCCCAGCCCGAAGCCGCTGCGGCTGTCGCCGGGGTCGGCCTGGCGGAACGGGTCGAAGATGAAGGGCAGCTTCTCGGCGGGGATGCCGCGGCCGGTGTCGATGACGGCGATTCGCAGGTAGCGGATCCCCGCCTCGACGCCGGCGCCGTATTCCACCGAGGCCTCGAGCTTGATGGCGCCGCCGCGCGGGGTGAACTTGAGGGCGTTGCCCAGGAGGTTGTGAACCACCCGGTCCAGCTTCCCGCGGTCCCCCGTGAGGTCGGGCAGGGCCTCCGGCCAGGAGGTCTGGAAGGCGATGCCCGCGGGTTCCGCCCGGAGCGCGAAGTGGGCCGCGAGCCCCTCGAGCCAGGCGGAGGTGCCGAAGGTCGTGGCCTGCAGCGGCACCAGGCCGTGCTCGCTGCGGTGGAGCTCCAGCATCTCGTCGAGCAGCTCCTGGACCCGGGCGTAGCTGGCGAGGCACTGGTCCACCAGGGCGGGACGCAGGTCGTGGCCGGTCTGCAGCATCTCCAGCACCAGGCCGACGCTGGTGAGCGGCGAGCGCAGGTCGTGCACCAGCATCGCCGTGAAGTTCGCCTTGAGGGTGTGGATCTCCTTGAGCTTGAGGTTGGCGTCGAGGAGGGACTGGTTCTGCAGCTCGAGGTGCTTCTGCAGGCGGCCGAGGTTGACGTGGTGCTCGACGCGGGCCAGGACCTCCTCCGAGGCGAAGGGCTTGGTCACATAGTCGCGACCGCCGGTCTCGAAGGCCTTGACCTTGTTCAGCGGGTCGTCCATGGCGCTGATGAAGAGCACAGGGATCGCCGCCAGGAGCGGGTCCTCCTTCATCCGGGTGCAGGTCTCGTAGCCGTCCATGCCGGGCATGGCGATGTCCAGCAGGACGACCTCCGGCGGCTGCCGGCGCATGGCGTCGAGGGCCAGTTCGCCGCTGGTCACGGTCCGCACCCGGTGGTTGCAGGACCGGAGGACCCGCGCGAGCACGTCCAGGTTCGTGGGGTTGTCGTCCACGAGGAGCACGTCGGCCGGCGGTACGAGCATGGGAACCTCAGCGCAGCTGTTGGAGGATGTCCTCCAGATTGTAGGCCTGCAGGGCGGACCGCACCGCCCGGGCCAGTCCGGCGTCGTCCAGTTCCGCCAGGAGCCCTTCTGCCTCCTGCAGGTCGCCCACGGCCACCAGGTCGTGGAGGCGGGACCGCCAGACGGGGTCCTGGCGGGAGAGGCCGTCGAGGGGAGCGGCCCCGGGGACGGCCATGGGCTCCAGGGAGCGCCGCTCGAACCGGGCACCGAGCAGGCGCTCGACCTGGGCGAACAGCTGCTCCTCGTCGATCGGCTTGATCAGGAAGGCGTCGAAGCCCAGGGACAGGAGGTCCTCGGTGCTGACGTCGTAGACGCTCGCGCTGATCGCGATCACCGGGGTCCGGGACAGGGCCCCTTCGGCCTCCTCCCGGCGCAGGCGCCGCACGGCCTCGAAGCCGTCCACCCCCGGCATGCGCAGGTCCATGAGGATCAGGCTGGGACGCTGCTCCCGCCAGCGCTCCAGCCCGGCGGCACCGTCCCCGGCCAGGATGCAGTCGAAACCCAGGAGGGTCAGCAGGCGGTCGAGGATGTCGCGGTTCTCGCCGCGGTCGTCGACGATCAGCAGGCGGTGCCTGGGCTGCCCCTCCGCCAGCCGCACCACCCGCCCCAGGGTCGGCAGCACCACCGGCGACTCGGGCTGCGGGAGGGGGATGCTGAACCCGAAGGAGGCTCCCTCGCCGGCCCGGCTTTCCAGCTCCAGGGCCCCTCCCATGAGGGCCACCAGCGACCGGCTGATGTGCAGCCCCAGGCCGGTGCCCGAGGCGGCGTGGCCGAGCGCGGTCTGGTGGAAGGCGGAGAACAGGTGCGCCTGTTCCTCGGCCGGGATGCCCGGGCCGGTGTCCTCCACCCGGAAGGTGCCCAGGTCCCCTGTCCAGCCGACGCGCAGCCGGACGGAGCCGATGGCGGTGAACTTGAGGGCATTGCCCAGCAGGTTGACCAGCACCTGGCGCAGCTTGGCGAGGTCCCCCTCCACCTGGGGGGGAAGGCGACCGGCGTGGACGCTGAAAGCCAGGCCCTTGGCCTGCGCCGAAAGGTTGAAGAGGGCTTCCATCTCCCGCAGCAGGTCCGCCAGGGAGAAGGCCGTGGGCCGCAGCTCCATGCGGCCGGCCTCGATCTTGGACAGGGAGAGGACGTCGTTGATCAGGGCCAGCAGGTGCTCCCCGGAGCGGACGACCTGGCCGAGCTGGAGCTGGTCCTCCAGGCTCCGCCCCGGGTCCCGCGCCATCAGGCGCGTGTAGCCCAGGATGGCCGACAGCGGGGTGCGCAGCTCGTGGCTCATGCTGGCCAGGAAGGCGCTCTTCGCCCGCGACGCCTCCTGGGCCCGGGCCTCGCTGAGGCGGAGCGCCTCCTCGGACTGCTTGAGCTTGGTGATGTCCTCGGTGACGCCGTCCCAGAGCAGGCTCCCGTCCGGCTGGACGGTGGGGCTGCGCCGCACCCGCACCCACTTCAGTTCCCCGGGGCGGCTGGTGAAGGAGCGGCCCTCCCAGTCCAGGGGCTCGCGCCGGGTGGTGGCCTCCTGCAGGGCCAGGAGGAAGCCTTCCCGGTCATCAGGGTGGAGCTTCGCGAGGGCGTATTCGGGATCCCGCTCCAGCACGTCGGGACCCTCGCCGTAGAAGGCGCGGAACTGCGGACTGACGAACCGCCAGACCCTCCGCCCGTCCGGCCAGACCTGGGTCTGGTAGACCACGTCGGGCAGGCGTTCGGCCAGCTGCCGGTAGCGGGCCTCGCTGGCGCGAAGCTCCTCGCGGAGCCGGCGGAGGTCGCGCAGGTCCAGGGCGACGCCCATCGTGCCCAGCAGGTCGCCCTCCGGTGTGCGGATCTGGGACAGCGTCAGCAGCACCGGGATCAGCGTCCCGTCGGCGGCCCGGAAGTGGCACTCGGTGGAATAGCCGGGGATCGCCCCGGCCACCTGCAGGGCCTCGACCCCCGGCTGCACCGGCCGCCCGACCTGGCGGGAGAGGTCCTCGGCCATGGCGTCCATCTCCTCGGCCACCCGCCACACCATCGGCGTGACGCGGCCCACGGTCTCGGAAGCCCGCCGGCCGAGGAGGCGCTCCGCCCCCAGGTTGAAGTGGCTGACCACCCCCTGCAGGTCGATCCCGATGATGGCCGCCGGGGCGGAATCGAGGAGGGTCCGCTGCAGCGCCTGCTGGCCGCGCAGATCGGCCACGAGCCGCTGCAGGAAGGCCACGGTCCGGTTCAGCTCCTGCTGGGCCACCACGAACTCGCCCTCGCCCGGCTCCACGGTGACGGGCTCGAGGTGGCCGTCCGCCACGCGCCGCAGGTGGGCCACCAGGGAGCCGACGTCGTGACGGAGGTGGGCGGAGAACATCCGTCCGAATCCGAGGGTCAGGAGCAGCACCGAGGCGATCAGCACCAGGCCGATCGCGGACATGCGCCGGGACCGGGCCTCCAGCTCCTCGATCTGGACGCGGGCCTGGCGGTCCTCCTCTTCGCGCAGCCCCTGCAGCTGGCTCGAGAGGGACACCACTTCAGGCAGCCAGGTCCGGTCACCGAAGCGGCCGAGTTCCGGGGTCACGCCGGCGGGGAGCAGGATCTCCATTTCGAGGCTCAGCGCCCGCAGCCGCTGGAGGCCGGCCTCCGCCTCCTGGATCGCGGGGGTGGCCTGCCGGGCGGAGCGGAATTCCCGCCAGGCGCGGAGGGCCCGCGCCTCGTTCTCCCGGATGGTCTGCAGCCCGGTCTCCGCGGGCATCCTCCCGCCCCGCACCGCGCGCAGCACGAAGGTCATGTTCACCGCGTAGCACTCGTTGACCTCCACGAGCCGCTGGATCGGCAGCAGCCGGCCCCGGTACAGCTGGCTGGCGCCCTGGGCGGCCCGGCGCCCCAGGAGCAGGAGGCCGAAGCTGCCGGCCATCGTGAGCAGGGCGAGGATGCCCAGGGCCCATCGCACCTGGGTGGAAATGGATCTTTGCTGGAACCTGCCCACGGGCGCTCCGGGAAGGCGGGCGGGTGGCGATGGGCCTGCCGCGGCGGTCCGCGGAGGGGCTGTGGAGACGTGGAGGCGGACAGTATCCCGCCTTCCTCCCGGCTTCGCCGGGAATTTCTGCGGGGCGATTCGGCTATGCTGGCCGCGGCGCCTGCCGCGCCGGACCCGGGGACCCATGAAGCTGACCGCACGCATCTCCAGCCTGCTCACCGCGCTCCTGGCCCTCGCCTGCTACGCCGGCGCCTACCGGAGCTTCCGGGCGATGGCGGCGGCCGCCGATCCCGCCCTCGCCCGGGACGCCCGGGGGTTCGGCTGGTTCGCGGTGTTCCTCGGCACGGTCTTCCTGGCGATCGCCGGGCTGTCCTGGTGGCTCCTCCGGGCGGAGTCCCCGGAGCCCTAGCCTGCCAACTCCGCCGCCGCGGCCTCGACACGACGGACCCAGGCCCTCCACGCCGGAGCATCGAAGCCATCGCCGGATGGACGGGGCAGGCCGCGCCGGAAGCGCAGCCCGGCCTGCAGGGACGCCTCCAGGTCGGCAGCCGGGAGCGCCCGCAGGGCGGCTGAGGCCTCGGCGAGGGCGGCAGGGCTCTGGCAGACCAGCAGGGCCAGATGCCCGGCGCCGATGGCCCGGCGCACCCGCTCCGGCCAGGGCCAGGCGTCCACCGCGCCCATCTCCAGGTCGTCGGTGACCCAGGCGGCCTCCACGCCCCACGGATTGCCGGCGGCGTGGCCCCGGTGCAGGCTGGCCGGCAGGCCGTCGCTCCAGGGCGTGCGCACGTGGGCGACCATCACCAGGCGGTCCGGCTTCGCCAGGGCACGGAAGGGTCCCAGCGCGCGCTCCACCACCGCCGGATCCGTCAGTTCCGGCAGCGACTTGTGGCTGTCGACGCGGGTGCCGCCCAGCCCCGGGAAATGCTTGAGGCAGCCTTTCACGCCCTGCCCCTCCAGCCCGCGGAGGAAGGCGGCGGCGGCCTCCGCGGCCTCCTGCGGATCCTCCGCGGCGCGGCGTTCCCCGAGGCCGGTTCCCGGGATGCCGTCGTAGAGGTCCACGAGCGGGGCGAAGTCGATGTTGAACCCGAGCCGGCCCAGGCCCTCGCCCCACAGACGGCCCCAGGCCTCCGCGCCCGCGGCCCCGGAGGCCGTCCAGATGCGGCGGAAGGAGGGCGTCTCACCGACCCAGGCCTTGAGCCGGGACACCGGCCCGCCCTCCTGGTCGATGGCCACCGCCAGGGGCAGGTCACGGCCCCACCGGTCCTGCAGGTCGCGGATCAGCGCGTGGCAGCGCGCCGGCCCATGCTCCGGGTCGGGGTCGAGGTTCCGGGCGAACAGCACGACGCCCCCAGGTTCCGGATCCATCGGAACGGGGGCGGCGTCCGGACCGGCGAGGCCCATCCAGATCGCGCTGCAGGGATTGACCGCCATGGAACCTCCTCGGGCCGCTGCGCCGGCCCCCGCAGCGTACAACAGTCGCCAGGGGCGCCGAACGCCGGTATCGTTTCCTCGATGGCCTCGGATCCTGCCCAGCCGCTCCGGAGCACCTCGCCTGGAGGCTCCACCCGGGCCCCGCAACGGGGGTCCCGGTGACGCGGATGCTCGCCGAGACCCGCGAGGCCCCTGCCGCGGTGGCCCGGCTGCTGGAGGCCGACGCGGCCGACTACGCCGCCCTCGGCACCTTCCTGCGCGCCAACCCTCCCTGCGGCATCCTGACGCTGGCCCGCGGCAGCTCCGATCACGCGGCCCAGCACACCGCCTACCTCACGATGGCCCGGCTGGGCCGGCTGGTGACCTCCCTGCCCCCGTCCCTGGTGACGCTCTGCCACGCCGACCTGGCCCGCCCGGACCTGCTGGTGCTGGCGTTCTCCCAGTCCGGCCAGAGCCCGGACCTGGTGGACCCGCTGCGCTACTTCGGCGCCCGCGGCGCCACCACCGTCGCCCTGGTGAACGACCCCGGCTCGCCCCTGGCGCGGGAGGCCGGACGCGTGTTCGCCCTGCACGCCGGCGAGGAGCGCAGCGTGGCGGCCACCAAGTCCTTCATCGCCCAGCTGGTGGCGGGCCTGCGGCTGATCGAGGCCTGGCAGGGGGATGCGGGGCTGCAGGCCGGTCTCGCCGCGCTTCCCGATGCCCTGGCGCGCGCGGTCCGCGCCGACTGGTCCGCTGCCGTGGAGGCGCTCACGGACGTCGACCGCCTCTTCGTGCTCGGCCGCGGCGCCGGCCTCGCCATCGCCACGGAAGCGGCGCTGAAGCTGAAGGAGACCTGCGGCATCCAGGCCGAACCCTTCTCCGGAGCCGAACTGCGCCACGGCCCCATGGCGATCGTCGAGGAGGGGTTCCCGCTGATCGTCTTCGCCCCGCGCGGGCCGGCCCAGGCCGGCCTCCTGTCCCTGGCCCGAGACCTCAGGGCCGCCGGCGCCCGGGTGCTGCTCGCCGCCCCCGGGGACATCCACGATGCGGACCTGCCGCTGGTGCCCGCCCCCCATCCCGACCTCGACACGGTGGCCGCGATCCAGAGCTTCTACCCGATGGCCGAGGCCCTATCCCGGGCCCGGGGCCACGATCCGGACCACCCGCCGCGCCTGGCCAAGGTGACCCGCACCCTCTGAAGCCCATGCTGCCCAACACCGAACGGCCCCACCCCGACCACCCGTTACTCGACTGCTACCCGGCCCAGGCGCTGGTGGAGGCGCTGGTGGACGACCAGGCCGGCGCGGCCCGTGCCGTGCGGGCCGCGGCGACCGTGCTCGCGGCGGCCGTGGAGGCCGCGGTGCCGCGCCTGCGCCTGGGCGGCCGGCTCATCTACGTGGGCGCCGGCACCTCGGGCCGGCTGGGCCTGCTCGACAGCGTCGAGCTGCACCCGACCTTCTCCTGGCCCCGCGAGCAGGCCGTCGACCTGCTCGCCGGCGGCCCCGGCGCGGTGCATTCGGCGGTGGAAGGCGCCGAGGACGACCAGGAGCAGGGCGCGCGGGACCTGGCCCGGCTCCGGCCCGGCGCGAACGACGTGGTGCTGCTCCTGGCCGCCTCCGGCGCCACCCCGTACACCCTGGGCGCGCTGGCGGCGGCGAAGGAGGCCGGCGCCTGCACCGTCGGCTTCGCCAACAACCCGGAATCGCCGCTCGCCGCCGGGGCCGATTTCGGCGTCCTCCTGGACACCGGTCCGGAGGTGCTGTCCGGCAGCACGCGGCTGAAGGCCGGAACCGCCCAGAAGATCGCCCTGAACACCTTCTCGACCGCGGTGATGGTGCGGCTGCACAAGGTTTTCGGCAATCTCATGGTCGACGTCCGCCCCACCAACGCCAAGCTGGTGCGCCGCGCGGTCCGGCTGGTGGCCCTCGCCGCCGGGGTCGACGACCCGCGGGCGCAATCCGCCCTGGAGGCCTGCGGCGGCGAGGTGAAGCCCGCGATCGTCCACCTCGTGAAGGGTGTCGAGCCCGGACAGGCCCGGCTGCTCCTGGCGGCCGCGGAGGGCAGCGTCCGCGCCGCCCTGGAGGGCTGAGCGTGGAGGCCGCGGCCCGACCGGGTCCGCCCGCCAGCCCCTGGGCCTGGATCCCCACGCTCTACTTCGGCCAGGGCCTGCCCTACGTCGTGGTCATGCTGCTCTCGGTCGTGTTCTACAAGAACCTCGGCGTGGCCAACACCGACATCGCCCTGTTCACCAGCTGGCTCTACCTGCCCTGGGTGATCAAGCCGCTGTGGTCCCCGGTGGTGGAACTGGTCGGCACCAAGCGTGCCTGGGTGGTGCTGCTGCAGGGCGGACTGGGCGTGGCCTTCGCCCTGCTGGCCCTGGCGGTGCCGGGCCGGTCGTTCTTCGTGCTCACCCTCGCCATGTTCTGGCTGATGGCCTTCGCCTCCGCCACCCACGACATCGCCGCCGACGGCTTCTACCTCCTGGCGCTCAGCGAGCGTTCCCAGGCCGCCTTCGTCGGCCTGCGCAGCGCCTTCTACCGGGCCGCGATGATCGCCGGGCAGGGCGGCCTGGTGCTGGCGGCGGGCAAGCTCAGCGAGGCCACCGGCGACCCCCGCCGCGCCTGGCTGACCATCTTCCTGGGCCTGTCCGCCTTCTTCCTCCTGCTGGGCGGCTGGCACCGCTGGGCGCTGCCGCGGCCGGCGGCCGACCATCCGGGCGGCGCCGGCGCGGGACTGCTCGCCGGGTTCCTGGCCACCTTCCGCAGCTTCTTCGCCCGCCGCGACATCCTGCTGGTGCTCGGGTTCCTGCTCACCTTCCGGCTTGGCGAGGCGCAGGCCATCAAGCTGGTCGCGCCCTTCCTCCTGGATCCGGCGGCGAAGGGCGGCCTCGGGCTGAGCACCAGCCAGGTCGGCCTGGTCTACGGCACCATCGGCGTGGCCGCCCTGACCTGCGGCGGCATCGCCGGCGGCTACCTGATCTCCCGGATGGGGCTCAAGCGCTGGCTCTGGCCGATGACCTTCGCGGTCCATGTGCCCAACCTGGCCTTCGTCTACCTGGCGGCCCTCCGCCCCGAGGGCCTGGCCACGGTGGCCACCGCCATCGCCATCGAGCAGTTCGGCTACGGCTTCGGCTTCACGGCCTACACCATGTTCCTGGTGATGATCGCCGACGGTCCCCACAAGACCGCACACTATGCCATCGGCACCGGCTTCATGGCCCTGGGCATGATGCTGCCGGGCATGGGCAGCGGCTGGATCCAGGAGCGGATCGGCTACTTGATGTTCTTCGTCTGGGTCTGCGCCTGCACCCTGCCGTCGATCATCCTCACGGCCTTCCTGCGCATCGACCCCGCCTTCGGCCGCCGGGGCGCGCCGTGACCGGCGGCGGGCGGCTCGCCTCCCTGGACGCCTTCCGCGGCCTCGCCATCGCCAGCATGGTGCTGGTCAACAACCCGGGCAGCTGGAGCCACGTCCACGGCCCCCTGGCGCACGCCGCCTGGAACGGCTGCACCTTCACCGACCTGGTGTTCCCCTTCTTCCTGTTCGCCGCCGGGCTGGCGATGACGATCTCCCTCGGCCGCCGGGCCGGAACCGGGCGGGACCGCCCTGCCCTGTACCGCGGCCTGGCCCGCCGCGCCGCGGTGATCTTCCTCATCGGCCTGGGCCTGAACCTGATCTCCTCCTTAAGCTTCGCGACCCTGCGGGTGCCCGGCGTGCTGCAGCGGATCGCCCTCGCCGTCGTCCTCGCCGCGCCGGTGGTGATCTGGGGACGCTGGCGGGTGGCCCTGGCCGCCATCGCGGCGCTCACCGCCGCCTGGCTCCTGCTCATGCTGGCGGTGCCGGTGCCCGGCGCCGACGGCGTCGTCGCCGCGGGCCGCCTCCAGCCGGGCATGGATTTCGGCGCCTGGCTGGACCGGACGGTCCTGCCCGGCCACCTCTGGGCCAGCGCCCGGACCTGGGATCCGGAGGGCAGCGTCGGCACCCTCACCGCCACGGCCAGCCTGCTGTTCGGCGTCCTGGCCGGGCGCTACCTGGAAGCACCGCAGGGAGCGCTGCGCAAGTCCCCCGGCCTGCTGCTGGCCGGACTGGCGCTGCTCGGTCTGGGCGCCGGGCTGGCCCGGCTGGGGCTGCCGTTGAACAAGAGCTTGTGGACACCCTCCTACACCCTGTTCACCGCCGGCTGGTCGGCCCTGTTCCTGGCGCTCTTCCACGCCGCCCTCGACGAGGCGCCGGAAGCCTTCCGCACCGCCGCCCGCCGGGCCTGCCTGCCGTTGACCATCTACGGCATGAACGCCCTGTTCCTGTTCGTCCTCTCCGGGCTCGTCGGCCGGCTGCTCCAGGCCCTGCGGGTTTCCGGCCTGCCCCTCAAGCAGCGGCTGTTCGACGCCCTGGCGGCCCTGCCCCTGGCGCCCGAGAACGCCTCCCTGCTGTTCGCCGTGCTGTTCAACCTGGTCATGTTCGGGGTCGCCTGGTTCATGTGGAGGAAGCGGTGGTTCGTGAAGGTCTGACCCGCCTGGGCGGGCTCCTCCTCCTGGGCTGGATCGCCCTCGCGGCCGGCTGCGCGCCGCAGCGCCCGGTCCAGGCCGCCCCGGTCGTCGCGATGCCCCCGCCCCCGGCGCCGCGGGAGTTCCGCGCCGCCTGGGTGGCCACGGTGGCCCACATCGACTGGCCCAGCGCCCGCGGTCTCTCCGTCGAGGCCCAGCAGGCCGAGGCGCGCGAGATCGTCGCCCGCGCCCGCGACCTCGGCCTCAACGCCCTGATCTTCCAGGTCCGCCCCGCCGCCGACGCCCTGTACGCGTCGCCCCTGGAACCCTGGTCCGAGTACCTCACCGGCGAGCAGGGCAAGGCCCCGGCGAGCCCCTTCGATCCGCTCGGCTTCTGGATCGAGGAGGCCCACCGCGCCGGTCTTGAACTGCATGCCTGGTTCAACCCCTTCCGGGTGCGCCATCCCTCCGCCCGGTCGCCGCAGGCGCCCGGCCAGGTGGCGTCCACCCGCCCGGACCTGGTCCGCAGCTACGGCGACCAGCTCTGGCTGGACCCGGGCGAGCCCTGGGCGGTGGAGCACGTGCTGGCCGTGGTCCGGGACCTGGTGCGCCGCTACGACCTCGACGGCGTCCACTACGACGACTACTTCTACCCCTACCCCATCCTGGATGCCGGCGGGCAGAAGGTCGATTTCCCCGACGACCGCGCCTGGCAGGCCTACCTGGACGGGGGCGGCAGCCTGCCCCGCGCCGACTGGCGGCGGCGGCAGGTGGACGGCTTCGTCGAGCGGCTGTACCGGGAAGTCCACCAGGAGAAGCCGCACGTGCGGGTCGGCGTGAGCCCCTTCGGCGTCGGCCGCCCGGACCGCCGGCCGCCGGGGGTGGTGGGCTTCAGCCAGTACGACGACCTCTACGCCAACGTCGAGCTCTGGCTGGAGCAGGGCTGGCTGGACTACCTGGCGCCGCAGCTGTACTGGAAGCTGGATTCCCCGGGGCAGCCCTTCGCGCCCCTCCTGGACACCTGGCTGGCGCAGAACCCCCTCAAGCGGCATATCTGGCCCGGGCTGTTCACCAGCCGGATGGGGCCGGACGGCCAGTGGCCGGCGGCCGAGCTCCTCGGCCAGATCCGGACCCTCCGCAGCCGCCCCGGCAGCGCCGGGCACGCGCACTTCAGCGAAGTCGCCCTGCGCAAGGACTTCGGGGGCATCCGTGCCGCCCTCTCCCAGGCCTACGCCGGACCGGCCCTGGTGCCGGCCACGCCCTGGCTGGGTGGTGCACCGCCACCCGCGCCGGCGGTCCGACTGAAACCGGCGGAATCCGGCCGCGTCGGCCTCGAAGTGGGTTCCGAGGACCGCCCCTGGATCCTGGCGGTCTGGGGCCGCTACGGGGATCGCTGGCGGTTCTTCACCCTGCCCGGCGGGACGGGCACCCTCCCGGCGCAGGTGGACGGCGCGGACCTCGGCCCCGTGGTCGTCTCGGCGGTGGGACGCACGGGCCTCGAGAGCCCCAGGGTCGCCGCCCAGGAAGCACCGCGCTGAGGTCGCAGTGGATCCCCGCCCCGCCCCGCCGCCCCTCGCCCTCGGAATCGACGCCGGCGGCACGGCCACCCGCTGGGCCCTCGCCGGCCCTTCGGCGACGATCCTGGCCGAGGGCGAGGTTCCCGGGTTCAGCGCCCTGGAGTTGCAGGGCCCCGGGCGCGAGCGGATCCGGGCCCTGCTCCAGGACCTGGCCGCGGCGGCCGGCACCCACGGCCGGCCGGGGCGCGCCCACGCCGGCCTGACCGGGCTCGGAGCGGTCGACAGCGACCTGCCCGACTGGTTCGCCGGGGCCCTCGGGCTGCCCGCGGGGACGGTCACCCTGGGGGGCGACCTGGAAACCACCTACCGGGACCTGTTCGCTCCCGGGGAGGGCTACGTGGTCTACGCCGGCACCGGGTCCGTGGCGGTCTTCATCGACGCGGAGGGCGCCCTCCACCGTGCCGGAGGCCGCGGCAACCTCCTCGACGACGGAGGCGGCGGGTTCTGGATCGCCCGGGAGGCCCTGCGCAGGGTCTGGCGCGCCGAGGACGAGCGGCCGGGCAGCTGGGAGTCCTCTCCCCTGGCCCGGGCCCTGTTCGACCAGATGGGGGGCGCCGACTGGGACTGCACCCGCCGGATCGTGTACGGCGGCGGCCGGGGGGAAGTGGGCCGCCTCGCCCTGGCGGTGGCACGGGCCGCCGCCGAGGACCCCGCCGCGCTGGGGAGCCTGCAGGCCGCGGGCGCGGAGCTGGCCCGGCTCGCCCAAGCCCTGGTGGGCCGCTACGGGCCGCGTCCGGTGGCGCTCACCGGGCGCGCCGCCGGCCTGCACCCCGCGATCGAGACGAACCTGAAGGCCGCCCTGCCCGCCGGGCTCCCCTTCAGCCACCGCCCGAGCCGCGGCCACCACGCCGCCGCCCGCCTCGCCCTGCGTGCCGGAGCCCAGCCATGAGACCCTCCAGCCTCGTCCCGGTCCTGGCCGCCATCCTGGCCCTGGGCTGCAGCCGCGGGCCGCGCATCGACTACGTCATCCCGGCGAAGAGCCAGGACAGCCGCGTGCAGTACCTGATCCTGCACTTCACCAACGAGGACTGGGAGTCGGCGATCCGGATCCTGGCCCACGGCAAGGTCAGCAGCCACTACCTGGTCCGCGACCGGCCCGCGGAACTCGCCCGCCTGGTGGAGGAGGACCGGCGCGCCTACCACGCCGGCGTCAGTTCCTGGAAGGGCGACACCAACCTCAATGCGGCCTCGATCGGCATCGAGATCGTCAACCGCGGCGACCTTCCCGACGCGGCCGGCAACCTCTATCCCGAGTACCCGGAGGCCCAGGTCCAGCTGGTCATCGGCCTGGTCAAGGACATCATCGTGCGCCACCGCATCCGCGGCGACCGGATCCTCGGCCACAGCGACATCGCGCCGCTGCGCAAGGTCGATCCAGGGCCGCGGTTCCCCTGGAAGCGGCTCGCGGAGGAAGGCCTCATCCCCTGGCCGGATGCCGCCGCCGTGGCCGCCGCGCGGCCCGCCTTCGAGGCCGCCCTGCCGGACGTCTCCTGGTTCCAGGCGAAGCTCGCCGAGCACGGCTTCGGCATCGCCCGCAGCGGCGCGCTGGACGAGGCCACCCGGCGCACCCTGGCGGCCTTCCAGATGAAGTACCGCCCGGCCCGGTACGACGGCCAGCCCGACGCCGAGACCGCCGCCCTGCTGCAGGTGCTGACGGCCCCGGCCAGCCGCCCGTGAATGAAAAACCGGGGGGAGGTCCCCCCGGTTTCCGTCCGCTGCGGAACGTTCAGTACTGGAACCGCACGCCCAACTGGAAGCGGCGGGGGGACCAGAAGGACTGCAGCGCCATGAAGTTGGCATTGTTGGCCAGGCTCTGGACGTTGTAGCCGGTCTGCTTGTTGAAGACGTTGAAGCAGTCCGCCATAACCTCGATCCGGACCGCCTTCTTGACCAGGAAGGCCTGGGTGTACTTCAGGTCCATCTGGTAGTGGGAATCGGTCCGGCGAGAACCGGCCGGCTCGGCATAGCGGTTGGTGTCGCCGGTGGTGTAGCTGCTGCCGATCAGGGGCAGGTAGGGGGTGACCGACTGGATCTGCCAGGGCTGTCCGGACTGGTAGATCACCCACGCGCCGACCTGGGCGTTCCAGGGCAGGTTGTAGTTGGCCATCAGCTTCAGCAGGTGGCGCCGGTCGCCGGTGAGGTTGCCGTACTTGTTGTCCCAGATCTGCCGGCCGGGATCGTCGCCGATGTTCGAGGATCCGATGAACAGGTTGGCGTCGTTGCCGGTGGGCGTCGACGTGCTGTCCTGGTCGAAGTTGCCGTAGTAGTGGCTCCAGACGTAGGAGCCGCGGAAGTAGGCCTTCTCGCCGCGCCACTCGGCCTCGAGCCCGGCCTCGTAGTACTTGGTGAAGGCGCCCTGCATGTGGGCGATCACGAAGCTGCTGCCGCTGCCGATCTGCGCCAGCTTGGCGGTCAGGTCGGGGATGTACAGTTCGCGCGGGATGCCGTCCGGGGGATTGAAGGCCACCCGGGCGTTGTTGTTGGTGTCCTCCCAGAAGTTGTCGCTGTACCGGTAGCGCCCGTACAGACGGCCGGACCAGCCGCGGCCGAAGTCCTTGGTGGTGCCGACCAGGTACTCGTCGATGGCGCGGGGCTTCAGTCCGGCCTGGAACAGCTTGCCGGAGGAGGAGGCCTCCGGGGTGGAGCCGATGAAGATCCCGTTCGCGTCGAAGTAGGCATTGACCGTCGTGGCCTTGTTGCGCGCCCAGGAGGCGGCGCGAGGCAGCGAGGAGGCGGCCGGAACGTAGCGCGCGTAGTTGGCGTAGATGCTGTCCTGGCCGCGGTAGTTCCAGGTCACCCCGATGCGCGGCTGGAAGGTGTCCTTCCACTTGATCTCGTGCATCAGGTACTTGTTCCCGGGCGCCGCCACGAACCCGGAGAGGGCGTACGCATCCCGCCGCAGGCCCTGGCCGTAGAGTTCGTCGTCGCTCATCAGGAAGCCGACGTTGAAGGTGAGGTCCTTCCAGCGGATCTTGTCGTTGACCTCGAAGTTGTAGGACACGTACTCGGACAGGATCGGCGGGACGCCGAGGATGCCCTGCTGCTGGACCTGGGCCTGGAAGATGGCGGTCTTGCCGTTGACCACCAGCGGCGTGGAGCGGAACGGGATGGACACGGCGCCCCAGCCGTTGGAATAGCGGTAGAGCTCTTCCCGGTCCTTCGACCACATGTACCCGAGGTGCAGTTCGTGGGTGACGGTGGACCCGAAGACCAGGTCGTAGGTCAGCTGCCAGCTCTGGCGGTAAAAGTCGTCGTTGTCGAACAGGGAGTTGGCGCCCACCAGGCCGCCCCCGTTGGTGTTGCCGGGGTAGCTGTAGGTGGCGATGTAGGGGGCGACGAGGGCGTTGTAGGCGATCTGCGCGGCGGTGAGGGTCGTTCCGGTCTGCCGCGTGGGCACGGTGAAGGCGCCCATGGTGTTCAGGGCACTGATGTTCAGGTTGACGCTGCCGTCGAGGGCCGGCTTGAAGCCGAGGATCGTATCCGGCGTCGCCTGGGTCTTCAGCCCGTAGTCGGTCATCTTGAAGTTGAAGAAGCTGTTGGGCGTGACCGACCAGGTGCCTTCGAGGATGCCGATCTCCTGGGTCGACTTGCCGCCGGTCCCCGCGGAGGGCTGCGTCGTGCCGCCGATGCTGTAGTGGCTGTACTTGCGGTCCGAGTTGCGGTAGCTGGCGTTGATCAGGATGTCGGAGGTGGGAGCCCAGGTGAGCTTGGCGAAGTACTCGTTGCGGGTGCTGTTCAGGTTCGGGACGTCACCGTAGACGTTCGACCGGTTCTGCTGGTCGAGGGTGGGCCGGTAGTAGGAGACGAAGAAGAACAGGTGCTCCTTCAGGATCGGGCCGCCGACGTGGCCCTGGAGGTAGGTGAGCGACTGCTCGTAGACCGAGAGGCTGATCGTGGTGCGCTTCGCCACCCAGCTGTCCGGCATGACCTGGTAGGACAGCGCACCGGTGAAGGTGTTGGTGCCGGACTTGCTCACCGAGTTGACGGTGAAGCCCGCGGACCGGTTGAAGTCGGTGGCGGCGGCACCGCCCTTGCTGATGGCGATCTGGTCCATGTCGTGGGTCGCCGGTTCCGCCGACAGGGTGCCGAACAGCGGCAGGTTCACGTTGACGCCGTCGAACTTGTAGACGTTGTCCTGGCCGCTGCCGCCGGCGCTGGGGCCGCGCACGGCATCCTGGGTGTGCTGCACGCCCGGGATCAGCTTGAGCAGGTCGCGGTAGTCGTGGCCCACAGGCAGGCTGTTCATGACATCGGCACTGATGGCCGTCTTCAGCTCCGAGGAGGTGCGATCCACCAGGTTGGCCTGGGCCACCACCTCCACCTCGGCGCCGGCCACCTGGGCCTCCGAAAGGGTGACGTTGAGCGCGGTGTTCTGCTGGAGCAGGACTTCGGCGCTGCGCTTGGCGGGCATCATGCCGCTCTGGACGAAGGTCAGGGTGTAGGTGCCCGGGGGAAGGAAGGGCAGCCGGTACTCGCCGTTCTCGCCGGTGACCACCTTGCGGGGCTGGGGCAGGACGTTGGAGGCCGCCTCGATCTGGACGCCCTTGAGGGCGCGCCCGTTCTTCGCGACCACCTTGCCGACGATGGCACCGGTCTGCTGGGCGAAAGCCGGGAGGGCCACCAGGATGACCGCCAGGGAACCCCAGTTCCTTCTGTTCATGCGCAACTCCTTAGTTAGAGGGGGGGGTGGGTTCAAGCGTTTCAAACACGCGGGCTGTGGAGGGGTTGTCGCGAGTGTACAGCGTTCATGCGGCGGTGCCTACGCCTACTCGGGCAGCGCCGGGGCGTTCCCGCGCATAGGCCCGGAAACAGGCAAGCGATCGGCGACTCCATCAGCCGGCGGTGCCGGACGGCCCGCCTCCCCGAAGGATCCGGCAGGCATTGCCCACACACAGCGTCGCGGCGCAGCCGATCAGGGTGTGCCAGGTGAAATCGATGCGGGTGAAGGCCAGCACCAGGATCATGGCCAGCAGTCCCCCGATGAACCCCAGGAGCGCATCGATCAGGCCCGTGCGCGGAAAGAAAAGGCCCAGGAAGAAGGTCCCGAGCAGGCCTCCGTAGGTGAAGGAGGCGATCTTCAGGCCCAGTTCGACCACCGGATTGCGCGTATCGGTGAACAGCAGCGCGCCGCCGATCAGGAGGGCGCCCCAGAGCAGCGTGAACAGGCGGGACCAGCGCACCTGGCCTCGCTCGTCCAGGTTCCGGCCCCGGTCCGTGGACTTGAACAGGTCCAGGAAGGTGGAGGAGGCCAGCGAACTGATCGAGGAGGACAGGGTGCCCATGGCCGAGGCCAGCACGCCGGCCACCACCAGCCCCGCCAAGCCGGTCGGCAGGTTCTCGACGATGAACTTGGGAAACACCTCGTCGGAGGACTTCAGGCCCAGCTGCGCCAAGCTGGCGCCGCCGTAGTAGGCGTACAGGCACAACCCCAGCACCAGGAAGAAGGCGAACTGGACGACGATGAAGGCGGCGTCGAGGATCAGCGCGCGCTGGCTCTCGGCGCGGTTTCGGCAGCCCAGCAGCCGCTGCACCAGCATCTGGTCGGTGCCGTGGGAGGCCATGGTCAGGAAGGTCCCACCCAGCAGCCCGCCCAGCAGCGTGTAGGGGGTGGCGAGGAAGTCCAGGATTCCGCCCCCGCCGCCAAGGTTGACCAGGGCGAACTTGTCCTGCCCGCCGGCCCGGGCGAAGGCCGCCACGTCGGCCCAGCCGTGCGGCAGCCGGTGCAGGATCAGGACCATCGCGGCCGCCGCGCCGCCCAGGTAGATGAACAGCTGCACCACGTCCATGGCCACCACCGCCTTCAGCCCGCCCAGGTAGGTGTACAGCAGCGTGAAGCCGCCGATCAGCAGGATGCTGGCCGGGTAGTCCAGGCCGGTGATCAGGTGCACAGGGATGGCGGTGGCGAACAGGCGGACGCCCGAGGCCAGCACCCGGGTGACGATGAACACGCTGGAGGTGAACTTCCGCAGCGGCAGGCCGAAGCGCCGGCCGAGGAAGTCGTAGGCAGTCTCCAGGTCGCCGCGGTGGTAGGCCGGGATGAACACGGCGGCGACGATCAGCCGTCCGATGAAATAGCCCACCGCCAGCTGGAGGAAGTGCAGGTTGCCCCGGTAGGCCAGGCCCGGGATGCTGATGAAGGTGAGGGTGCTGGTCTCGCTGGCGACAATGCTGAAACCCACCGACCACCACGAAAGCTGCTTGCCGCCCAGGAAATAGTCGCGGGGGCTCCTCTGCCGCCCGGAGATCAGGATCCCGGCAACGGTCACGCCCACCAGGTACAGGGCGACGATGGCATGGTCGAGGAAGGTGAATCCCACGCGCAGCCTCGGGACGGGGCGGCCCTCAGCCGCCGGACTGGAGGCGGTTGAGCTTCGCCTCGAGGTTGTGCAGGATCCGCAGGTCGAGAGGGTCCAGCTGGTCGGCCTTCTCGCCCCGGTAGTGCAGGCGGAAGGCGCGGATGGTCGCGGTCCGGTCCTTGAGGCTGTACCCGATGCGCAGCAGGGCCCGGTCCGCGTCGAAGCCTGTAGGCGGCTCCGGCGGGTCCAGGTCCGGCCACAGCCCGAAGCCGCGCTCGGCCAGGCGGCGCCAGGGGAACAGCCCGCTGGGATCGCTCTTCCGCACCGGCTCCACGTCGGCGTGGCCCACCACCTGGTGCGGCGGGATCCGGTGCCGGCGTGTGAGGTCCTCCAGCAGCACCAGCAGCCGGTCGATCTGCACGTCCGGGAAGGGCTCGAACCCGTTGTTGTCCAGCTCGATGCCCACGGAGAGGGAATTGATGTCCCGGTAGGGCCCCCAGGTCCCGGTGCCGGCGTGCCAGGCCCGCTGGTCCTCGCTGACCAGCTGGGCGAGGCGGCCGTCGCGCCCGATCAGGTAGTGGGCGCTCACCGGGCCGCCGTCGTTGCGGGTCTGCAGCAGCTTGAGGGCGCCTTCGAAGGTGTTCCCGGCGGTGTGGTGCAGCACCACCAGCAGCGGCCGGCGCGGGTTGAAGTTGGGCGAGGGCAGCCATTCCGCCAGGGGATTGCGCGGCGGCCGGCAGGCCGCCAGCGCCAGCAGCAGGAGGGCGGCCAGCGGCCGGGCCGGCCTCACCGCGTCGGCCCCGCCGCCCCGGCCCGGCGGAACAGGTCGGCGTAGTCGCCGCGGCGGCGGATCACCCTGGCCCGGTCGCCCTCCACCAGCACCTCGGCCGGCATCGGCCGGGCGTTGTACTCGCTGGCCATGGAGAAGCCGTAGGCGCCGGCGTCCAGGATCGCCACCAGGTCGCCGGCCTGGGCCCTGGGCAGGGTGCGGCCCTCGGCCAGGATGTCGCCGGTCTCGCAGACATCGCCGGCGATGTCGACCTTGACGGGGTCCTGGGTCCGGCCGATCACCCGCACCCGGTGGTAGGCCTGGTACATGGCCGGCCGCATCAGGGTGTTGAAGCCGGCGTCGACGTTGACGAAGGTCTTCAGCGGGGTCTGCTTGACGGTGTTGACCCGCACCAGCAGCGTGCCGGCGCCGCCGACGAAGAAGCGGCCGGGTTCCAGCCACAGGGTCGGCTCGTAGCCGGCGGCGGCGACGCCCTCCTTCCAGATCGGCTCGAGGGCCGCAGCCAGTTCCTCCGGGGACATGACCTTCTGGCCGTCCTGGTAGGGGATGCCGATGCCGCCGCCGAGGTCGAGGAAGGCCAGCTGGATGCCCAGCTTGTCCTTCAGCTCCTTGACCAGGCCGAGCATCTTGCGGGCGGTCAGCTGGTAACCCTCGGCCTCGGTGATCTGCGAGCCGATGTGGCAGTGGGCGCCTTCGATGCGGATCTCGGGCATGGCCTTGGCCCGCTCGTAGGCCTTGAAGGCGAGCCCGCCCTCGAGGTGCAGGCCGAACTTGGACTCGGCGATGCCGGTGTTGATCTGGTGGATCGTGTGCGGGTCCACCCCCGGGTTGACCCGGAAGGAGATGCGCGCCGTCTTCTTCTGCCGGCGCGCCTCGGCCTGCACCTGGCCCAGTTCGTCAAGGGAATCCACGTTCAGCACCGTGCCCAGCTCGATGGCGCGGCGCAGCTCGCCGGGCCCCTTGGAGGAGGACGTGAACATGATCTCCGGGCCCTTGTAGCCCACCCGCAGGGCGGTCTCGATCTCGCCCTGGGAGACCACCTCGGCGCCCAGCCCCTCGGCCCGCAGCAGGCCGATGATGGCCGGGTTGGTGTTGGCCTTGAGCGCGTACAGGATCCGCAGCTTGGGGAAGCGCGGGGCGAAGGCCTTGCGCAACGCCGCCGCCTGGCCCTGGATGTGGGCCTGGTCGTAGACGTAGAGCGGCGTGCCGTGGGCCTTCGCCAGGCGCTGGAAGGCGGCGGCGACGCCGGGCTCGCCGGCGCGGTCGGCGCGGGCCGCCTGCAGGGCGTCGTGAAGGGTGGGGGCCTGCGCGGCCAGGGGCAGGACGAGCAGGAGTGCGGCGAGGGGGAGGCGGCGAAGGGGCACGGGGGTCTCCGAGGTGGGTTCAGTTCGGACGCAGGTCGTCGGGCATGCCCCAGGCCGCCCGGGCCAGGGCGAAGGCAGGCAGCGGGACCTGCACCAGCCGCGGCTGGCGGGCGGGGTCCAGCCAGCGCAGGAGCTCGAGCAGGTCCCCGGCGGTCAGGGCGGTGCAGCCCGCGGTGGCGAGGCCGGGGGGCACCGCCACGTGAAGGAAGATGCAGCTGCCTGCCCCGGGCCGCGGCCGCGTGTCGTTGTAGTGGATCACCACCATGTGCCGGTAGTGCTCGCTGTCCAGCAGCAGGTGCTCGGCGGAGCGCCAGGTCACCGGTGCCTGGGCGGAAGGCAGCCTGAGGAGGCGGTTGTAGTCGGGGTGGTCCGGGTCGTCGACGCAGCGGTCGCAGTCGGTGGCCCGGCGGTAGGCCAGCCGGATGCCGGCCGGCGCCTGCTCGGCGTAGCCCCACAGGTCGCCGAAGGCCATCACCCCGGCCGGTGAACGGCCGTCGCCCTCGCGCTTGACGGGTCCTTCGGCGGCGGGCGGCGGGGCCCCCTCGTCGCTGCGCCAGGCCATGCCCTGCTTACCGACCCACACCGCCATCGGCGGACCCACCTTGGCCAGCACCCCGTCGGACGTGCGCTCGAAGCGCTGGAGGGTGCCGGCGCTGGCATTCCAGTCGGCGGTGGTGACCAGCAGCACCTGCCCCGCCCGGGACAGCTCCGGCGCCGGCCGGCCGATGGCATCGAAAGCCAGGTTCAGAACCGGGTAGCGGGCGCCGAGGGGGTGGTCGTAGTGCCACCACTCCTCCTTGTCGACGCTGAACCCTTCGGCCTCCATCGCGGCGCGCAACAGGTCGCGGTGGCGGCGGGCGGCCTCGGATCCGCCGGAATAGGCCGGGTGGGCCTTCGGCGAGAAGTCGTCGTAGGCGCTGGGCATCTCCACGTCGGCGCCGTCCGCCAGCCGGACCAGGCTGAGGTCCACCGCGCAGCCGCGGTTGTGCACCGAGCCCTTGGCCGGATTGGCGACGTAGGCGCGCTTGGCCGGTTCGGTGGCGTCCCAGAACACCCGGGTCACCCACCAGGGCCGGTAGGCGTCGTGGATGCGCAGGGCGAAGCCCTGGGCGCGCAGGGCCCGGTTCGCCCGCAGCACCGCCGCGGCCACCGGCCGCTGCAGGAAGGCCCGGGCCTCTGCATAGACCGGGGCGCCGAGGAAGTTGTCCTTGCCGGCATAGCGGATGTCCAGCCGCAGGGTGGCGTCGAGGGCGGCGAGGTCCACCAGGTCCGGGGCCAGCAGGCCCGCGGGCTGCGCCGGGGGGGCCGCCCGCCGGGCCTCGGCGATCAGCGCCGGCAGCGGCCGCGGCTGGAAGCCCGGGGGGTCCGCCCGGGCCGCCAGGACGGCGAGAAGGACCGGGAGAAGGCGCAGGGCCGGCATCGGGAGCCTCATTCGCAGATCCTCCGGACGCGCCGGTGCAGGGCGCAGGTGACCTCGTAGGTGATGGTGCCCAGCAGCCGCGCCGTGCCCTCCACCGAGTTCGGCGGGCCAGGATCACGGCTCAGCAGCACCATGCGATCGCCGGGGTGGACCGGGACCTCCGGCGGCAGGGCCACGGTCATGGAGTCCATGGAGATCATGCCCACCACCGGATACAGGGCGCCGTGGAAGCCCGCCACGGCGCGGCCGGCCAGGGCCCGGGGGAACCCGTCGGCGTAGCCGCAGGCCAGGGTGGCGATCTGCACCGGCGCCGAGGCGACGAAGCGCCCGCCGTAGCCCACCGGGGTCCCGGCCGGCACCCGCACGGCGCGGAACACTTCCGCCTCCAGCTGCAGGATCGGCCGCAGCCCGGCGGCCTCGGCCCGGTCCGCCAGCCCGTACAGGGCGATGCCGGGCCGGACGTGGGTGTCGCCCTCGGTGAAGCCGCGCAGGCAGGCGGCGCTGTTGGCGTGGTGGACCTGCGGCGGCGCGAGGCCGGCATCGGCGAGCTGGGCCCGGGCTTCCAGGAACCGGCGCCGCTGCTCCTGCGACACCGAAGGGTCGGCATCGTCGGCCGAGGAGAAGTGGCCCATCAAGCCCCGCAGCCAGGGCCGGACGGTGCGCAGCAGGTCCAGGCAGGCTCCGAGTTCGGGCAGCAGCAGGCCGGACCGCCCCATGCCCGTGTCGAGCTTCAGCTGCAGGTCCACCGGGTGCCGGGGAAGCAGGTCGGCCAGGTCCCGCAGGTGGTCCGCCGAGACGACGGTGAGGTCCAGGTGGTGCGCGGAGGCCACCGGCAGGTCCTCGCCGGACAGGCCGCCGAACACCAGGATCCGGCCGCCGATCCCGGCCGCGCGGAGTTCCAGGGCCTCGGCCAGGGTCGCCACGCAGAAGCCCGCGACGCCGGCCTCCGCCAGGGCCCGGGCCACCGGGACGGCCCCGTGGCCGTAGGCATCGGCCTTCACCACCGCCAGGAGGCCGAGCCCGCCCGCCGCCCGCCGCAGCGCGGAGAGGTTGTCCACCAGGCGGCCGAGGTCGATCCGGGCGACGGGCGCCCGGCCGGCCTGAACCGCGTCCGCGGCGGGGATCGAACCGTTCGGAACCATGGGGCCAGCGTAGCGGAGAATGGAACCCGCCGAGGGGCGATCCTCGGCGCCCCGGGGGATTTCGGCTCCGGCCTGCCGCGGCGGTGGCCGCGGGTGGGACCATCTGCGACCATGGTCAACGGTTCACCTGTCGATGAAGGGGTCCCCGCATGAGAACCGCCGTCCTGCGCGCCGTCCTGCTGGGGATCCAGTTGCTGGCCGGCGTCCGCCCGCTCCACGGGGCCGAGGCGCCCGCCCACGTGGTGGTGCAGGCGGTGGTGAACCTGCATGCCAAGCCCAGCGCCGAGGCCGAGGTGGTCAGCCAGGCCCTGCTCGGCGCCCGGCTGCTGGAACTGGAGCGCGACGGCGGCTGGGCCCGGATCAAGGCCGAGGACGACTACCTGGGCTGGGTTCCGCTGTCCGCCCTGCGTACCCTGGAGGGCGCCGAGCGCTACCCGGCCTCGCTGGAAGCCGGCAAGGTGGTCGAGGTCGACGCCCTGGCCGCCAACATCTTCGCCGAACCCACCGTCACCCGGCGGGCCCCGCTGCTGACCGCGCCCTTCGGCGTGCGCCTGGAACGCGACCCCAGCCCCAAGGACGGCAAGCGCTGGCTGCAGATCCGTCTGCCCGACCGCCGCAGCGCCTGGATCCAGTCCGGGGACGTCCGCACCGACCTCCGGCCGCTTAGCCTGGATGCCTCCCTGCTGCTGGCCCGGCGCTTCCTGGGGGTCAACTACACCTGGGGCGGCACCTCCAGCTTCGGCTTCGACTGCTCCGGCTTCACCCAGACCATCGTCCGCAGCCGCGGCGTGCTGATGCCCCGCGATGCACGCGTCCAGGCGGCCTGGTCCGGCCTGGCCGAAGTGGCCGACCGCGCCGACCTGCGGCCGGGCGACCTGCTGTTCTTCCGCGAGACCTCGCCGGCCATCTCCCACACGGGGATCTACCTGGGCGAGGGCCGGTTCATCCACGACAGCACCAGCCAGCGCCCCTGCGTGCAGATCTCCGAGCTGTCGGAGCCCGGCTGGTCCAAGTCCCTGGTGGCGATGAGGAGGCTCAAATGAACCGACGGGAAGCCCTCCAGGCCCTGGCCGCGGGCAGTGTGGGCGGTTCCCTGCTGGGCCGCGCGGGACGGTCGGCGGACACCCCCGGTGCCCCGCCCCCGGTCGCGTTCAGCACGCGCATCCGCCGGCTGGAGCTGCGCCACGCCTGGACCACCACGATGTCCACCAGCGCCCACCGGGACACCCTCCACGCCGAGTACACCCGGGACGGGATCACCGGCTACGGCGAAGGCGCCGGCATCGTCCGCTACAGGCAGAACGCCGCCGACGGCCAGCGTGCGCTGGAGCCCCTGAAACCGCTGCTGCTGGCCGCGGACCCGTGGAAGCTGGAGAGGCTCTGGGCCGAACTCGACCGCCGCCTGCCGGGCCAGCGCGCCGCCCTGGCGGCGGTGGAACTGGCGCTGATGGACTGGCGCTGCAAGAAGCTGGGGATCCCGCTGTACCGGTTCTTCGGCCTGGACCCCGCCGACGCCGCGGTCACCACCATGTCGATCGGCATCGACACGCCGGAGCTGACCCGGCAGAAGGTCCGCGAGGCCGAAGCCTTCCCGTTCCTCAAGATCAAGGTCGGGCTGGCCTCCGACGAGGCGACCCTCGACGCCGTCCGCAGCGTCACCCGCAAGCCGCTGCGGGTGGACGCCAACGAGGGCTGGACCTCCAAGGAGGAGGCGGTCCGCAAGATCAACTGGCTGGAGAGCCAGGGCGTGCAGTTCATCGAGCAGCCCATGCCCGCGGCCATGATCGACGAAGCGCGCTGGGTGCGCAGCCGCGTGCACATCCCCATTTTCGCCGACGAGGCCTGCCATTCGGCGGAGGACATCCCCAGGCTGCGCGAGGCCTTCGACGGCATCGTCGTCAAGCTCGACAAGTGCGGCGGCCTGCTGGAGGCCCACCGCCAGATCACCGTGGCCAAGGCGCTCGGCATGAAGACCATGATCGGCTGCATGGTGTCCAGCTCCTGCACGGTCACCGCGGCCGCCCACCTGACGCCGCTGGTGGACTATGCCGACCTGGACGGCCATCTGCTCATCGCCAACGATCCCTACGCCGGGGTCGGCGTGGAGCGCGGCAAGCTGATCCTGCCCGGCGCCCCGGGACTCGGCGTCCGACTGCTCAAGCCCTGATCCGCACCGACCGGATGAACCCGATGCGCCGCCGCTCCTTCCTCCGCCGCCTGCTCCTCGGGCTGCTGCTGGTCGCCCTGCCCCTCCCGCTCCAGGCCCAGGAGCGGTTCCTGGACGCCCCCAGGCCGGCGAAGGACGGCCCCCGCCTGGTGGTGTTCAATCCCACGGTCTACAACATCCGCTGCCTGGCGGCCCTGCGCCGGCTGGCGATCCTGGACGTCCCGGGGCTGACCGTGATCGGCGTCTACCACGTCCGCCAGCGGGAGGACTTCGCCGCCGCCGAGCGGCACGCCCGCGACGCCCGGCTGGACTGGTTCCGCTTCCACGCGGTCTCGGCTCCGGTGGGGGAGGCCGACCTCTGGCGCGCCAACGCCTGCACCCCGGAATTCCAGGCGGTCGTGCAGAAGGCCGACGGAGCCATCTTCTTCGGCGGTCCCGACATCCCTTCCGGGATCTTCGGCCAGAAGACCCACCTGCTGGCGAACATCGAGGACCCCGTACGCCACCACCTCGAACTGTCCGCCCTCTTCCACCTGCTCGGCGGCGCCCAGGATCCGGCCCGCACGCCCCTCCTGGCGGACCGACCGGCCTTTCCGGTCCTGGGCATCTGCCTGGGCTTCCAGAGCCTCAACGTCGCCACCGGCGGCACCCTCGTCCAGGACATCCCCACCGGGATCTACGGCCTGTCCTACGTCGAGGACATCCTCGCCCAGGACCCCGAGCAGTGGCACGCCAATCCGCACCGGCGGCTGCACCCCCTGGACAGGCTGATGCCGCAGAGCTACCACTCCCTGAACCTGGGTCCACAGGGACGGATCTTCCCGGCCCTGGGCTTCGGCGCAGGCGACCACCCGCGGGTGCTCAGTTCGCACCACCAGGCCCTGGGCGCCCTCGGCCAGGGCTGGTTCGCCACCGCCACGTCCCGCGACGGCAGGGTGATCGAGGCGATCGAGCACCGCCGCTTCCCGAACGTGCTGGGCGTGCAGTTCCACCCCGAGCATCTCCAGCTGTGGGATGCCTCGGCTCCGGTCCGGCAGCGGCCTGGCGAGGCCCCGACCAGCCACCCCGCCCTCCTCGCCGGCGCCCCCCGCAGCCTGGAGTTCAACCAGGCGATCTGGAAATGGCTGGGTGCCCGACTGCGCGAGGCCCGGAAGTAGCCGGAGCGGCCGGCCCGCTCAGGATCAGCGCCGGCCCTCGAGGGCCTTCCAGACGGTGGGCAGGGCCTGCACCAGGGCACGGGAGGAAGCCGGCAGGGTCCTCGGGGTGAGCGGCACCGCGCTGGTGTCTTCGACCTGCAGGTTGCCCGGGGCGCGGCCCAGGCGGTAGCCGTTGTCGAGGCCGCCATCGCCGCCCAGGCGGATCCCGGGTGAGGCCGGATTGGCCACGGTCAGGTAGAAGCCCGCCACCGCCGGGGGACGACGGACGGCCTTGGACCTGCGCAGGCGGCGCGAGGCCAGCTCCTTGAAAAGGCTGCGGGCGGCGTGCTCGGCCGGGTTCACCAGGACGACCTCCTCGGCCACCCGGTCCGCGAAGGGCCGCCCACCCTCCTTCGCCTGGAAGCTCCGGGTCTGGCGGAAGGCGTCCTGCAGGTCCGCGCCCACCAGCGGGAAGTGGGTGCAGCCGAGCACCACCAGCTTGAGCGGCGGCGCCTTCGGATGGCTGGCCTGGAAGCCGCTGACCAGCCCGGCCACGTCGAAGCGCACGTAGTCCGCCACGGCGTTGAGGGTGCCCGCCAGCAGCCGGGCCCGGTCCAGGCCGCCGAGCTGGGCCAGGTCGGCGCTGACCTCCGGGCCCTGGTAGGGCACCGGCCTAATGGCGGCGGGGGTGACGAAGGCCGGGTTGCCCTCGATCGCCCCGGCCAGGCCGACGCTGCCCTGCTGGACCACGACCGGCCTCCCCTTGCCGGCCCGCTCCGCCGCCGCGGCGATGGCCGCAGGGTAGGCCCCCGAGGCGCAGGTGCCGACCGTGGCCATCACCCCCACCGAGGGCACCGGCCCCAGGGCGGGCAGCAGTTCCGCCACCGCCTCGGCGCCGGCGTCCACCACCCCGATCACCGGGATGTCCAGGCCCCAGTCCTTCAGCGCCGCGCGGATGTCGGCCAGGCCGTAGGCGGTGGCGGTGTTGCAGGCGATCACGATGGCCTTCACCGGTGGCTTGTCGAAGCGCGGCGCCGCCGAGGCGGCGGACCGGTAGCGGCGCCCCAGCAGGAACACCACGTCCTTCAGGATCAGTTCCCGCAACAGGTCGGTCTTCCCGACCGACGGGTAGTTGCCGTAGGGCATGTTGGCCTGGTCCCCCAGGTAGATGAAGCGCTCCCCGGCGAGGTCCGGAACCCCGTCCGGCTTCGGAGCCAGGGTCCGGTTGTCCACCGCGTCCACCGTCAGCAGCGCCTCCAGCACCGTCAGCCCGCCGATACCCGAATCGAACACCCCGATCGGCAGGTCCCGGTGCGGCCCGCGCCGCAGGGCCACCAGGTCAGCCGTATGCACCAGCCGGCCCGAAGGGTGCGCCGCGACCCGGGCCTTGAGGGGCCCGAGGGGGTCCTGGGCCAGGGCGGGCAGCAGCAGGCAGGCGGCGAGGAAGCATCGGGGGATGTGGGTTGCCAGGCGCATCGGGCCTCCTCGCGGCGGGTCGGTCGCTCCATTGTGCGTCGACCTGCACCGCGCGTGACTGCTCGGTTGCGATCCACCCGGCCCGTCGTCCGGGCAGCCTCAGCGATCCTCCATCTCCGCCAGCCAGGCCTCGGCGGAGGGCAGGTCGCGCACCACCTGCACCTCCCAGCCGACCTGGGCCATGGCGGCTTAGTACATGCGGGCGAGGCCGAAGGCCAGGTCGGTGGGCGCCGCGATGGCGACCCGCGTGACCTTGAACCGTCGCGAGTGGCCGCGGTCCAGGGTGGCGATGGTCTCCAGTTCCGCGGTGGTGATCTCCAGGCGGGTGACGGCCGTGAGGTCGATCAGACCGTGGGTGATCCGCTCGGGCTCGGGCACCTCCTCGGGGAGGGCGCGGACGGCCTGGATGATCTCCTGGCCGGTGAGCACGCCCTCGCCAATGCGGCGCAAGCACCTCCCGTCCTGGGTGATCACGAGGCGGTACGGCATGGCGGACCTCAGGGTGCAGAGAAGGTGAACGCGAATTTTTTTTATTGTTAATACAGATTTTATCAATAGAACACAAAATGTTTTGCCGAGTCCTTCCCCATGGCCGCCTGCGCAGGCCAAACGCTGGTCACGGCGCGGGACGCTCGAACCGGACCAAGAGCACCTGGCTGGGGACACCGCATTTCCCGTTTCAACCGTCCACTTGACGGTCTCCACCTGTGGCCACCCTTCGCCAGGATTGGCGAATGGGACGGAATCGCCAGAGGCGATTGCCGCCTGGAAGGCGAGGAGGCAGGACGCGCCCTCGTCAGCCGGGCCGCGGATGTTCCTCGACGGTCCGAGTCCTTCCCGAACCATGAACCGGGTCGGTAAACAGGAAGCGGCCGCTGATCGTTCAACGGCCGCCCTTGGTGGCTGGGGACGGACTCGAACCGCCATCCGCTGGCCCCGGCCACGACGGCTCCGACCGTCCACTGGACGGTCTCCTCCTGTGGCCTAACGGACCGCGGATGTTCCTCGACGGTCCGAGTCCGTCCTGTGGCATGAACCGGGCCGGTAAACGGGAAGCGGCCGCTGATCATCCAACGGCCGCTCTTTGGTGGCTGGGGACGGACTCGAACCGTCGACCTAAGGATTATGAGACCTTCGCTCTAACCACCTGAGCTACCCAGCCGGAACCGGCAGTCTACCGTGCGGGGGCGCCGAGATCCAGGGTTGTCTTGGCGGGGGCGAGCACCCGCTCGTACAGGTCCTCGTAGAGGTCGACGATGGGGCCTTCGGCGAAGGTGTCGAGGGCGCGGGTGCGGGCGGCGTCGCCGAAGGCCTGGCGGCGGGCGGGGTCCTTCAGCAGGTCCAGGCTGCGCGCGGTCATGGCCTCGATGTCACCAAGGGGGACCAGGAAGCCGTCGACGCCCTCGCGCACCACCTCCGGCAGGCCGCCGACCCGGTTGGCGATCACCGGCACCCTGTACGCCATGGCCTCCAGGGCCGCCAGGCCGAAGCTCTCGGTGGCGCTGGGCAGCAGGAACAGGTCGCTGCAGGCCAGCACGGTGCCGATGTCGAGCTGCTTGCCGGTGAAGCGCACCTCGGCCTCGAAGCCGTGGTCGCGGGCGTAGGCCTCGGCCTCGGAGCGGTCCGGACCGTCGCCCACCATCACCAGCCGGGCCGGGACCTGGGTGCGGATCCGCTCGAAGGTCCGCAGGACGTCGAGCACCCGCTTCACCGGCCGGAAGTTGGAGATGTGGGTGACCACCTTGGCCCCGGCGGGGGCCAGCCAGGCCCGGCATTCCATGCGCTCGCCCGCCGGCGGCTCGACGAAGTTCGGGATGACGTGGATCTCCCGCCCCTCGCCGAAGGCACGTTCGGTTTCTTCCTTGAGGAAGCGGCTGACCGCGGTGACCGCGTCGCTGGCGCGGATCGCCAGCTTGACCATGGGCAGGTAGCTGGGGTCTGCGCCGACCACGGTGATGTCGGTGCCGTGCAGGGTGGTCACCACCTTCAGCCGGTCCTCCAGGGCCATCCGCGCCAGCAGGGCCGAAAGGGCGTGGGGGATGGCGTAGTGGGCGTGCATGATCTGCAGCCCGTGGTGGCCGGCGACGTCGGCCATCTTCGAAGCCAGGGCCACCGAGATCGGTGAGGCCTCGAACAGCGGGTAGGGGGCGGCGGTGACCTCGTGGAAGAACACCCGGTCCTCGAAGCCCAGCAGCCGCGGCGGCAGCGCCGTGCTCAGGATGTGCACCTCGTGGCCGCGGGCGGCCAGCGCCTTGCCCACCTCGGTGGCGACCACGCCCGAACCGCCGAAGGTGGAATAGCACGAAATGCCAATGCGCATGGGCGCTCCCGATGACGGATATGATGAGGGTGAATCCCGGTCCCGACCAGCCCCGGGCCGGCCTTTCCCAGGATGCCGATGTTCCCTTTGCTGTTCATTGTCGACCACATCATCAACGCACTGATCATCCTGATCGTGGTCTCCAGCATCCTGTCCTGGTTCCAGCCGGACCCGCGGAATCCGGTGGTGCGGCTGGTCAACGCCATCGTCGAGCCGCTCCTCCACCCTCTGCGCGCGGTGCTGCCGACCATGGGCCCCCTGGACCTCAGCCCGATGGCGGCGATGGCCATCCTCTGGCTGCTCCAGAACCTGCTGCGCGGCGCGTCCTGAGGCACCCCATGCGATTCACCCCCCTCGACATCCAGCGCCGGGAGTTCGAGAAGGCCTTCCGCGGCATCGACGAGGGCGAGGTCCGGGCCTTCCTCCACGAGATCGCCTCGGAGTGGGAGGAGCTGCTGGCCTCCAACCAGCGCCTGCGCGAGGAGGTGCTCGACCTGCGCGAGCGCAACCGCCAGTACCAGGAGCAGGACCGGATCTTCCGCGAGACCCTGCTGCAGGCCCAGCGCACCAAGGAGGACCTGCTGGCGGTGGCGACCCGGGAAAAGGAACTGCTGGTCCGGGAGGCGCACTTCAAGGCCGACGAGATCCTCCGCGACGCCGAGCAGCGGGCGGTGGAACTGGAAGTGCAGATCCGCAACCTGAAGCTGGAGCGTTCCCGCTTCCTGACCGAGTTCGACGTGCTGCTGCTGCGCACCCGGCGCTTCCTCCAGGAGGAGGTGCCGGATGCCTTCCCACCCTCCGACCCGACCCTGCGCCTGGACGATCTCAATCTGGACGAGCCGGTTTGATGAGGTGAGGAAACCGATTCACCACCAAGGCCACCAAGTAAAAGCACGCCAATGGGCCTATTCGGGCCGATCGGCTTACCCCCGATCCTGCTTTCCTTGGTGCGTCCTGGCTTCCTTGGTGCCTTGGTGGTGGTGTACTCCCCTTCCCTGCCGCTAATCGTCGCCGCCGGCCTTCCGTCCGCGCTTGCGGTCGCCGGCGCGGCGCTTGGCCTCCAGGCGCCGCGCCTGGCTGGCCCGGGTGGGGCGGGTGGCGCGCCGCGGCACCGGCGGCACCATCGCCGTGAGGATCGCCTGCTGCACCCGTGCGCGGGCCTCCTCCAGGTTGCGAACCTGGTCGCGGCTGCGGGAGACCACGACGATCCACCAGCCTTCGGCGTCCAACTGGTTGCGGACCGCGTGCCGCAGGCGCGCCAGGGCCTCGGGATGAAGCCCGAAGATCATTTCAAGATTTACCCTCAATTCTACTTTTGATGAGACTTTATTGACATTCTGCCCGCCCGGTCCGCCAGCCCGGACGGCCTTGAAGGCCAGCGCATCGGAGGGCACCAGGATCTGGTCGGTGACGGCGATGGGATCCATGGCTCAGGTCCGGCCGGCGAGAAAAGCCCCGAGGCCCTGGCCTTCGTGCAGGGCCTGGACCAGGGCTGATCCGACCACCGGCGTGGCGCCCTGGGCCCGCACGGCCGCGAGCGCCTCGGGACTGGACAGGCCGAATCCCACTGCCAGGGGGCGGTCTCCCAGGCGTCGAAGCTCGGCCATGCGGGACTGAACTGGGGTCAGGTCCGTAGCTGACCCGGCGCCAGTCACGCCCAGGCGCGCCACCACGTAGGCGAAGCGCTGGGCGAAGGGAGCCTTAGGGCCTGGATCCGGCCGGGCCGCGAGCAGGGCCGCAGCCCGTTCCGGCGTGGTGGTCGGGGCCAGCAGCGGGACCATCGGGAAGCCGGCCTGCCGCAACCGGGCCTCGAATTCGGGTTCCTCACCGTCCGGAAGGTCCACCACCAGGAGGGCCTTCACCGGCGTGCGCGGCAGCAGCTCGAGCAGGACCTCGGCCCCGACCTGCAACAGGGGATTCACGTAGGTGAACAGCACAATATCAGGGCTTGCAGTGATTCCAGTGATGGTCTCCAGGACCTTCATGGGGGTCGCGCCCCCGGCGATGGCGCGCTGGGCGGCGGCCTGCAGGACCGGACCATCGGCGATGGGATCGCTGTGCGGCAGGCCCAGTTCGAGACAGTCGAGGCCCAGCGACCGGGCCTCCGCCAGCAGCCCCGGCAGGGCCTCCAGGGAAGGATCGCCGGCCATGATGAACGGCAGGATCGGGTTCATAGGCCCAGCCTCCCCTGGTAGGTCGATAGGTCCTTGTCGCCCCGGCCGCTCAGGCCCACCAGCACCGTGCGCACACCTTCCCCGGCGAGGGCGGCGAGGGCGGCCAGGCCGTGGCTGCTCTCCAGGGCGGGCAGGATGCCCTCCAGCCGGCAGAGCTGCTGCGCCGCGGCCAGGGCCGCCTCGTCCGAGGCGCGGCGGATCTCGACCCGCCCATCGAGCGCCAGGGCCGCCAGTTCCGGGCCCAGCGCAGGGTAGTCCAGGCCGGCGCTGATGCTCGCCGTCTCCGCCGTGTGCCCGTGCTCGTCCTGCAGCACCAGGGTCCGGCAGCCGTGCAGCACCCCCAGGCGGCCGCCGTCCAGGCGGGCGGCGTGCTCGCCCAGGGCCGACCCGTGGCCCCCCGCCTCTACCGCCAGCCGCCGGCAGGGGTCGTCCAGGAACGGCCGCAGCAGGCCCAGTCCGTTGCTGCCGCCGCCGGCACAGGCGACCACCGCCTCGGGCAGCGCGCCGTGGCAGGCCAGCACCTGGTCGCGGGCCTCCTCGCCGATGACGGTCTGGAAGCTCCGCACCAGGGTCGGGAAGGGATGCGGCCCCAGTGCGCTCCCGAGGACGTAGTGGGCGCGGTCGCAGCGCCCGGCCCAGGCGCGCAGGGCCTCGTTGACCGCCTCCTTGAGGGTGCCCTGCCCCGCGGCCACCGGCACCACCTCCGCGCCGAACAGGCGCATCCGCGCCACGTTGGGCGCCTGCCGGGCCATGTCCACCACGCCCATGTAGACCGTGCAGGCCAGCCCCAGGCGGGCGCAGGCCGCGGCCGTGGCGACCCCGTGCTGGCCGGCGCCGGTCTCGGCGATCACTTCGGCCTTGCCCATCCGCCGCGCCAGCAGGCACTGGCCAAGGGCGTTGTTGATCTTGTGGGCGCCGGTGTGGGCGAGGTCCTCGCGCTTCAGCCAGAGCCGCTCCAGGCCGAGTGTCCGGGCCAGCCGCGGGGCCTCCGTGAGGGCCGTGGGCCGGCCGACGAAGCTGCCGAGTTCGGCGGCCAGGTCCGCCTGGAACCGTGGATCCTCCAGCGCCGCCCGGAACGCCGCCTCCAGGTCCAGCAGCGGCTGCATCAGCGTCTCCGGGGCGTAGCATCCGCCCAGGCCCTGCCTGCCGAAGCGTTGCGCGAGCTCAAAGGGCATGGATTCCTCCTGGTTCCAGGTCCCGGGCCGCGGCCAGGTAGGCCCGGACCTTCGTTTCATCCTTCAGCCCGGGGGCGCGCTCCAGGCGGCTCGCGGCATCGAAGCCCCGGAGGTACGCGCGTGCCGAGGCCGGCAGGGCCGCGATCCGGTCCGCCAGGTTGCCGCCGTCCAGGCCGCCGGCGAGCAGGTAGTGCCCCGGGGGCGGATGCGCCAGCGGGTTTGCCAGGCCCGAGCCGCCCTCCAGTCCGGTGTTCGCAGGGCCCGGCTCCCACAGGTAGAGGCAGCCCTCCAGCGGCTCCTGGCCGGGCTGGTCGAGCCAGGGCAGCAGCACCTCGAAGCCCGCGCGCTGCAACGCCGCGGCCACCTGCGCCCGCCGCCGGCCGTGCGGCTGGATGCGTCGGAGGCCGGCGCGGTCCGCGGTTCGCGCCAGGTCGGCCGGATCGTCCGCCACCATCACCAGCACCGCCCGCTCGCGCACCGCCGCCACCGCTCCCACCAGGTCGGCGCAGTGGCGCGGGCTCGGGGGATGCACCACGAAGCCCAGCAGGTCGGCGCCGGCGGCCGCCGCGAAGGCGGCGTCGACGGCGCTGGTCAGGCCGCAGACCTTGACCAGCAGGGCCGGGTTCACGACCCGGTCCTCGCCGCGGCGATGCGCCTGAGGAAGCCGGCCGGGTCGGCGCTGCGCATCAGCGCCTCGCCGATCAGCACCGCATCGAAGCCGGCCTCGAAGGAGGCGGCCGCGTCGCCGGGGGCGGCGAGACCGGATTCGCGCACCAGCACGGCGTCGGGGAAGGCCTCCCGGAGCGCGTCCGAGCCGGGGCTGCCGAGGGTGAAGGTGGCCAGGTCGCGGGCATTGATGCCGACCACCCGGGCCTGGGCGGCCTGGGCGAAGGGGACCTCGGTGAGGTCGTGCAGTTCCACCAGCGGCTCCAGTCCGAGGTCGCGCACCGCCTCGGCGAACCCGGCGGTGTGGCCGCGCAGCACGCGGGCGATCAGCAGCACCGCGGCGGCGCCGCAGGCGGCCGCCTCCTGCACCTGGGCGGCGGAGATCACGAAGCCCTTGTAGAGGCAGGGCGGGCCGAGGGCGGCGGCGCGGCGCAGGTCCGCCGCCGAGCCGAGGAAGTGTGCCGGTTCCACCAGGATGGAGAAGGCGGCGGCGCCACCCTCCTGGTAGGCCCGCAGCCGCTCCAGCAGCGGCGTCCCGGCCGCGAAAGGCCCCAGCGAAGGCGATCCCTGCTTGTATTCCGCGATCACGGCACGGCCGGCGGCGGCACGCAGGGCGGCCTCGAAGCGGCCGGTCGCCGGCCGCACGGCGGGCGGGGGCGGCGGGACGAAGCCGTCGAGCCGGCCCAGCTCGCTGCGCAGCACCCGCTGCAGGTGGGAGGCCGGAGGCAGGCCGGCGGCCTCCACCAGGGCGTGGGGGTCGGGCAGGCTCATTCGGCGGTCTCCAGCAGGTGCGGCAGGGGCAGCGGGAAGCCGCGCTCCAGGCCGGCGCGCACCTCCAGGAGCCGGGCGGGGAGCTGGTCCAGCTCCTGGCCGTGGTGCAGCAGCAGCCCGAGTCCGGTCTGCAGGGCGACGGCGTCGGCCACCGCCGGCCGGAAATCGGCGGAGGCGGCGCCGGCGTGGAGGCCCAGCGCCACCCGCAGGGCCTCGGCGCGGTCGCCCACCGCCAGCGCCTCTCGAGGCGGGACGACCAGGCCGAGATCGCGCGGAACCAGCACCTGCACCGGCAGCACCCGGACACCGCGCACCTCCAGCACCCGGGTGGGGCCTTCGATGGAGGGCTCGTCCATGCCGGCCCCCTCGGCGTCCTTGCCGTGCACCACGAAGGCGCGCTGCACGCCGCGGGTGGCCAGGGCCTCGGCCATCGGCGCCAGCAGGTCCTCGCGAGCCACGCCGAGCACCATGTAGGCCGGATGGCCGGGGTTCAGCAGCGGCCCAAGCAGGTTGAAGATGGTCGGGATGCCGAGCCGCCGGCGGATCTCCCGCAGCCTGCCCAGCAGGGGATGGTAGGCGGGGGCGAACAGGAACGCGAAGCGGCCCCGGCGCAGGTCGGACTGCAGGGCGGCCGCCGGCCGGTTGAGGTCGCAGCCCAGCGCCTCGAGCAGGTCGGCGGCGCCGCAGACCCCGGTGGCGGCGCGGTTGCCATGCTTGAGCACCGGAGCGCCGAAGTGCGCCAGGGCCAGGGCCGAGAGGGTGCTGAGGTTGGCGGTGGAGCGGCCGCCGCGGCTGTCGCCGCCGGTGCCGACCACGTCCACGGTGGAGAGCCCGCTGTCGGGGAACGGCACCGACACCGCCGCAAGCGCGTCGGCGAAGGCCGCAAGTTCGTGCGCCTCCGGGGTGCGCTGGGCCAGCAGGGCCAGGCAGGCGCCCACCAGCAGGGCGTCGGTGTCCTGGTCGATGAACATGTCCATCAGTTCCCGGGCGGTGGCGGCCGGCAGGGGGCGGATCGGATTGTGGGTGGTCAGCAGCGTCATGTCAGGCTCCGCCAGCAAGGGTCCGGGCCAGGCCCAGGAAGTTCCGGATCATCGCCGGGCCGTCGGGGGTGAGGATGCTTTCCGGATGGAACTGCACCGCCCAGCGCGGCAGGCTCCGGTGACGGAGGGCCATGATCTCGCCGAGCGGGCTGGTCCCGGCGACAACCCAGCAGGCCGGCAGCGATTCCGGTTCGGCGATCAGGCTGTGGTAACGGCCCACCGGCAGGCCCGCCGGCAGGCCGGCGAACAGGTCCCGGCCATCGTGCTGCAGCGGCGTGGCTTCGCCGTGCAGGGGCTCGCGGGCGCGGACCACCCGGCCGCCCGAGGCCGCCACCAGCGCCTGCTGGCCCAGGCACACGCCGAGCATCGGCACCGCCCAGTCCGACCCGGCCAGGGCCATGTGCGCCGGGCTCTCGGTGGGGTGTCCCGGCCCGGGCGACAGCACCACCGCCGCCGGGGCCAGAGCCTTGGCCTCGGCCAGGCCGATGGCGTCGTGGCGCACCACCCGCACCTCCGTTCCTAGCGTCTCGAAGGCCTGCACCAGGTTGTAGGTGAAGGAATCCAGGGCATCGATCAGCAGGATCACCGGCACACCTCCTCGAGGTCGACGCCCAGGGCTTCGGCCACCGCGCCCATCTTGGCGAGGGTCTCCTGGTACTCCTTGGCCGGCACCGAGGCGCGGACGATGCCGGCACCCGCCTGCAGCCAGGCGGCGCCGGCGGCGTAGAGGGCGGTGCGCAGGATCAGCGCGGTGTCGAGGGCGCCGTCGGCACCATAGCGCAGCAGGGCGCCTCCGTAGGGCCCGCGCAGCTCGCCCTCCATCTCGGCGATGCGCTGGGCGGCGCGGATCTTCGGCGCGCCGCTGACGGTGCCGGCCGGGAATGCGGAGGCCAGCACGTCGAAGGCGTCCAGGCCCGGCTTGAGCGTGGCCTTGACGGTGGTGGTCAGGTGCAGGACGTGGCTGGTGCGCTGCAGCGCCAGTGGCTGCTCCACCCGCACCCCGCCGGGCACGGCGATCCGGCCCAGGTCGTTGCGCGCCAGGTCCACCAGCATCTGGTGCTCGGCCAGTTCCTTGGGGTCGCTCCGGAGCGCCTCGAAGCGGGCGGCGTCCTCCGCCTCGCTGGCGCCGCGCGGCACCGTGCCGGCGATCGGCAGGGTCTCGGCCTCGCCCGCCTGGACCCGCACCAGCATTTCCGGCGAGGCGCCCACCAGGGCCAGCCCGTCCCACTCCAGCAGGTAGCCGTAGGGGCTCGGGTTGAGCCGGCGCAGCCGCCGGTAGGCCTCCAGCGGGGCCGGCGCGCCGTCCACCCGGATCCGCTGGCTGGGCACCAGCTGGTAGACGTCGCCGTCGAGGATCCGCTCCTGGGTGCGGCGGACCATGGCCTCGAAGGCCTCCCGGGTGGTCTGCGCGGTGGCCCGGGGACGCTCCGCTGCGGCCGGGCCCGGGAAATGCGGGTCGCGCAGGAGCGCAGCCCAGGCCGCCAGCCGCTCGAAGCCGGCGAGCTCGCCTCCGGCCTCCGTCAGCAGCTGCAGTTCCGCCACCTGGTGCAGGTGGTCGAGCACCAGCGCCCCGCGGTAGCTGCGCGCCCACACGCTGGGCAGGCCCAGGCTGTTGCGCGCCGGCAGCGGCAGGCTGGGCTCCAGGGCGGCCAGGGCCTCGAAGCCCACGTAGCCGGCCAGGCCGGCACCCACCGGCATGGGTGCGCGTCCGGGGCCGACCTCGCTGGCAGGGTCCAGACGGTCGCCCTGCACCGGCGCCCCCGCCAGCGCCCGCAGCGCCTCCGGCCAGCCGGTCGCGCGCGGCTCCAGCCGCAGCTCGGCGCCCGGGTCCAGGAGCACGAAGCTGTGCCGGCCGACGCGCTCGCCCAGGTCGCAGGATTCCAGCAGCAGGCTGGCCCCGGCCTCGCGCAGGGACAGGTAGGCCGACAGCGGCGTGATCAGGTCGGCGGGAAGGCGGTGGCGGAGCAGCAGCATGGGGGACTCGGGTCTGGGATCAGGCGGCAGGAAAGGAAAAGCCCGGCGCTGAGGCCGGGCTCGGAAGGGTGTCGGGGTCCGCTAGAGGCGTTCCGCCGCACCGTCCGAGCCCATTCGCCACCCCCAGCCCTGGGGGGCCCGGTGGCGGAGGTTCGCGGCGACGGACGGCATGGGATGCATTCAACCCCGGAGGCGGGGCCCCCGTCAACCGGAAAGGCGGCCGGGCGCAAAGGGGACCCGCAGGCTCCGCCGGGTGTGGTTCCATGGAAGTGGAAGACCACGCATGGAAGTCCCTGCACCCCCCGATGAGAACCTCCCCGAGCGTCCAGCGCGCCTGAGCCTGGACGATCCGCTGGCGCCGCGACGGCCGTGGTCCTTCTGGAGGGAGGCTCTCCCGGGAGGATTCCACTTCTGGGGGCGGCAGTTCATCGCCGGATGGCTGCTGTTCCAGGTCCTGACCTCCGCCGTGTGGGCCCTCCACCTGAAGGCCCACGCCGGATTCGGCCTGGGCCACCCCGGCGGCAGCGGCCTGACCAACCACTGGGGGGAGATGCTCAGCGCCCGCGCCGTCTGGGAGTTGCTGGAGAATGGCGGCCTCAAGAACGACATCCTCGGCACCGCGACGCCGGTCATCGCCGCCTTCGGCCTCGGCTGGCTGCTCTGGTCGGGCTGGCGCCTCCAGGCGGAGGCCGCCGGCGTACCCGGGCGGGCGGGTCCATGGCTGATGGGGTTCCTCGATGCGCTGCTCATCGGCACCCTGCCGCTGGCCCTGGCCGCCGCGCCGCTGCTCTGGGGGCTGGGCAGGCTGGCCGAACTGGGCTTCGCCACCCTCGGCTGGCTGAACCTGGCCGGCGGCACGGTGCTTCGCGCCGCGGTGGTCTCCGCGCTGCTGCTGCAGTGGTGGCTGTGCCGGCTGAACCGGGCCGCAAGCCCCTCCGGCGGATGGCGCCTCGGCTCCTGGGAGGCCTACGGCCGCCACCTGGCTGCTTCCTTCCTCGCCTTGTGGCGGCATCCGATCCACTGGGGCACCCTCCTGGTCGCCGGTGCGGCGCTGCGGCTCGGGCTCTCCGGACTCGTCCTGGGGCTAGGCTGGCGAATGGGGGGAGGTTCGACCGGCCGGGTCTGGCTGTTCCTGCTCCTGCAGGCCCTGGCCACCGCCGCCGGCGCCTGGCTGATCGGCTGGTTCCTGCGCCTGACCGGCCTCCACTGGGCCCAGGACCGGAAGGTGGCCCTGGCCCGCACCGAACTCGAAACCCGCTTCGGGGATTCCCATGCTGCCGCGACCTAGTGCCTGCCTCCTGCTCTGCCTGCCGCTGCTGGCGCAGAGTCCCGAACTCCGCCGCGCCGAATCGCGGCCGGTCAACGAATCGGTCGCGGAGGACGCGGACCTGCTGAAGGTCATCGAGCCGGCACGGAAGGAGATCCTCGCGGGCTTCGGCAAGGTGATCGCCCAGGCCCCCAACGGCCTGTTCCGCGGCCGGGCCGGCGAGGAGAACCTGCTCGGGTACTGGATCGCCGACGCCATGAGGGTCCGGGCCACGGCGCTGGTGGGAAGCCCGGTCAAGTTCGCCTTCACCAACGGCGGGGGCATCCGCGGCAACGTCAAGGCGGGCGACGTGAAGGTGGGGGACATCTTCGAGGTGATGCCCTTCGAGAACGAGATGGTCATCGTCGAGCTGACCGGGGCCGAAGTCGTCCAGGTGCTCAAGGAGTCCTTCCTGCGCCGCGCCGGAGAACCCTCCTCGGGCGTGAAGGCAAGCCTTTCCGGCAGCCCCGACGCGGCGGTGCTGACCGTCACCTGGAGCGACGGCAGCGCGATCGCCCCGGACGAGGTGGTCAAGGTCGCCACGTCCGACTACCTGTACGGCGGCGGCGACTCCATCCCCACGTTGAAGAAGGGTCGGCGGCCCTACACCACGGGCCTGGCCCTCCGCCAGGTCCTGCTCGATGTGTGCGAGGAGCACGGCAAGGCCGGCAAGCCGCTGCAGCCGCCCCCGGGCGGCCGCTACGCCGTCCCGCCCGAACTGTTCCAGTCGATCCGCGACCGCAAGCTGAAGTTCCCCTGAACCGCGCCCGCCCCCTGCCGAGAATTCCATGGAACGCCGATCCTTCCTCGCCGCAACCGCCACCCTCGCCGGTGCCCCCTTCGTGCTCCGCGGCGCGGATCCGGCGCCCTCCGGCCGGATCACCCTGCTGCACACCAACGACACCCACTCGCGCATCGAGCCTTTCGGTCCGGGCATGGGCAGCCTCACCGGCCGTGGCGGCATTGCCCGCCGCGCCACCCTGGTCCGCCAGCTGCGCAAGGACCTGGGCCCGGTGCTGCTGCTGGACGCCGGCGACGTCTTCCAGGGCACGCCCTACTACAACCTGTACAAGGGCCGCCTCGACTACAAGCTGATGAGCCTGGCCGGCTACGACGCCGGCACCCTCGGCAACCACGATTTCGACTCCGGGGTGGAGGCGCTCCTCGCCGCCCTGGAGGAGGCGAAATTCCCCATGCTGAACTGCAACTTCGACTGCAAGGGCGCCCCGGCCCTGGGCAAGCGCCTGCGGCCCTGGCTGGTGCGCGAGTTCCCGGGCGTCAGGGTCGGGCTCACCGGCGTGGGCGTGGACTTCCGCAACCTGGTCTCACCCCGCAACCACGCCGGCGTGACCTGGAAGGACCCCTACGAAAGCCTCAAGCCGATGGTCCGGCACCTCCGCGAGAAGGAGAAGGTCGACCTGGTGGTGGTGCTCTCCCACCTGGGCCACGATTCCAAGGGCGAGCGCCACGACGACCTGAAGATGCCCGCCGCCGTGCCCGGCATCGACGCCATCATCGGCGGCCATTCCCACACCTTCCTGGATGAGCCGGTGAAGGTGCCCACCGTCGCCGGAAGCACCCTGATCTTCCAGGTCGGCTTCGGAGGCGTGAACCTGGGCCGTCTGGATTTCACCTTGGTGAAAGGCGCGGTCAAGGGTGCCAGCGGCGCCGCCCTGGGGGTCGACCGGGGCTGGGACTGCCGCTGCGGCGGCAAGGGCTGCCCGGTCTGCGCGCAGCTGCCCGCACCGGCTTTGGGCTGAACCCGCGGCGGGCCCGCCGCGGCTGTTGATCCCGGCTTCCACGCATGGGAGCCTGGAAGCCGACACCCTGATCTGGAGCAGCCATGGCCACCCACAAGATCATCTGGACCGAGATCGACGAAGCGCCCGCGCTCGCGACCTTCTCGCTCCTGCCCATCGTCCAGGCCTTCACCAAGGGCACCGGCGTCGTCGTCGAGACCAGCGACATCTCCCTGGCCGGCCGGATCCTGGCGAACTTCCCCGAGCGGCTCACCGAGGCCCAGCGGATCCCTGACAACCTCGGCCAGCTGGGCGCCCTCACCCAGTCCCCCGAGGCCAACATCATCAAGCTGCCTAACATCAGCGCCTCGATCCCGCAGCTGATCGCGGCGGTCAAGGAGCTGCAGGCCCAGGGCTACGACCTTCCGGACTACCCCGAGGCCCCGCAGACCGAGGCCGAGAAGGAGCTGCAGGCGCGCTTCGCCAAGGTCCTGGGCAGCGCGGTCAACCCGGTGCTGCGCGAGGGCAACTCCGACCGCCGCGCGCCGCTGTCGGTGAAGAACTACGCCCGCAAGCACCCGCACAAGATGGGCGCCTGGAGCCCCGATTCCAAGTCCCGCGTCGCCCACATGGACGGCGGCGACTTCTACGGCAGCGAGACCTCCACCACCCTGGCCCAGCCGACCACCGTGCGGATCGAGTACCTCGGCGCCGACGGCAGCACCAAGGTCCTGAAGGAGAAGCTCGCGCTGCAGGCCGGCGAGGTCCTCGACAGCGCGGTGATGAGCGTGGCCGCCCTGCGCGCCTTCTACGCCGAGCAGATCGCAGCGGCGAAGCAGGAAGGCGTGCTGCTGAGCCTGCACCTCAAGGCCACCATGATGAAGATCTCGGACCCGGTCATGTTCGGCCACGCGGTGTCGGTCTACTACCAGGACGTCCTCGAGAAGCACGCGGCGGTGCTCAAGGACCTGGGGGTGAACGTCAACAACGGCCTCGGCGATCTTTACGCCAAGATCCAGGCGCTTCCGGAGTCCCAGCGCGCCGCCATCGAGGCCGACCTGCAGGCGGTCTACCGGACCCGGCCGGCGCTGGCCATGGTCGACTCCGACAAGGGCATCACCAACCTCCACGTGCCCAACGACATCATCGTCGACGCCTCGATGCCCGTGGTGGTCCGCGATTCCGGGAAAATGTGGGGACCCGACGGCAAGCTCCAGGACACCCTGGCGATGATCCCGGACCGCTGCTACGCCACCATGTACAAGGCCATCCTCGAGGACTGCCGGCTGCACGGCGCCTTCGATCCGGCGACCATCGGCAGCGTCCCGAACGTGGGGCTGATGGCCCAGAAGGCCGAGGAGTACGGCAGCCACGACAAGACCTTCTTCGCGCCGGGCGCCGGCCGGATCCGCGCCGTCGATGCCTCGGGAACCACCCTGCTGGAGCAGAAGGTCGAAGCCGGCGACATCTTCCGCATGTGCCAGACCAAGGACGCGCCGATCCAGGACTGGGTCAAGCTGGCGGTCACCCGGGCCCGCCTCACCGGCGCCCCGGCGGTCTTCTGGCTGGATGCCCACCGCGCCCACGACGCCCAGATCATCCAGAAGGTCGAGCGCTACCTCAAGGACCACGACACCTCCGGCCTGGACCTGCGGATCCTGCCTCCGGTGGAGGCGATCAAGCTCTCCTGCGAGCGCATCCGCGCCGGCAAGGACACCATCTCGGTCACCGGCAACGTCCTCCGCGACTACCTCACCGACCTGTTCCCGATCATCGAGCTGGGCACCAGCGCCAAGATGCTGTCGATCGTCCCGCTGCTGGCGGGCGGCGGCCTGTTCGAGACCGGCGCCGGCGGCTCCGCACCCAAGCACGTCCAGCAGTTCCAGAAGGAGGGCTACCTGCGCTGGGACAGCCTCGGCGAGTTCTCGGCCTTCGCCGCCTCCCTCGAGCACCTCGCCAACACCTTCCAGAACGCCAAGGCCGCGGTGCTGGCCGAGACCCTCGACCAGGCCATCGCCAAGTTCCTGGACAACAACAAGTCGCCGGCCCGCAAGGTGGGCCAGATCGACAACCGCGGCAGCCACTTCTACCTCGCCCTGTACTGGGCGGAGGCGCTGGCGGCCCAGGCCAGGGACGCCGAATTGAAGGCCCGCTTCGCCCCGGTGGCGCAGGCGCTGGCCGGGGCCGAGGCGAAGATCAACGAGGAACTGCTCGCCGCCCAGGGCCGGCCGGTGGACATGGGCGGCTACTACCATCCGGACAAGGCCCGGACCGGCGCCGCCATGCGGCCCAGCCCGACCCTCAACGCGATCATCGACGGCCTGGCCTAGCTGCGGATCCAGCGGATTCAAGGGCCCGCCATCGCGGGCCCTGTTCCATGCTGCCGCGGCTGCCAGCGGGCCAGCCGGGAGGCGGCCCAGGCGCCCCATCCGCCCGCCAGCCGGCTGCTGGCTTCGCAGTGGCCGGCGCCGGGCACCACCGTCAGGTCGGGCACGCCCAGGGCAAGGACGCCGGCCACGGGCGTATCGCGGTCGGCCCCGCCGGTGACCACCGCCAGCGGGGTCCGCAGGCCCCGCGCCGCCCTCCGCGGTGAGACCGCCGCCGGGTCGAACCGGGCGAGCCGGCCGGCCCGGCCCAGGGCCAGCCATTCCGCGGGCCGCGCCAGGACCTCGAAGGGTCCGAGCGTTCCCCGGAGGTGGTCACGGGTGGCCGCCTGCAGGTCCTCGAAGGGGCACTCGAGCAGGGCGCCCCCCAGCGGGCCGCCGTCGCGCTCCAGGTCCTCGAGGGCGAGCAGCGCCACGGCCGCGCCCATGCTCCACCCGGCCAGGATGATGCGGCCACGCTGGACACCTTCGGCCTGGAGGTCCTTCACCACTGCGGCCACATCCTGGCGCTCCCAGCCACCCAGGGTGCAGGCGGCGGCGGGATCGCGGTCGCGGCCCCGGAAGCTGAAGCCCACCGCGTCCCAGTCGGCCAGCTCGGCGGCGCGGCCCAGGGTGCCCCAGGCGTCGTCGCCGAAGCCGTGGAGGTAGATGACGACACCCCGCGATCCCGTCCGCTGCAGCCTCCAGACCTCCAGCGGGCGGCCCTCGCCGCCGAGCACCCGGACCTGTTTCCAGAGGGCCCCGCCCGAGGCCAGCCGCGCCCGGATCGCGGCGCGTTCGGTTTCGGTCCGAGCCGGCACGGGCCCCGCAAGCAGCAGCGGCGGCAGCAGCCAGTATCCGGCCACCAGGGTGGCCAGGATCCAGAGGACCAGGGCCAGCACGGCGACGAGCAGGGAACGGCGGCGCATGCCCCGGCTACGGGGCAGCCGCCGAGCCGGTTAGAGCTTGATCTTTTGCCTTCCGTCGGCCTTGATGTCGACCGGCACCTTTGTGGCCTTGTGGGCGAAGCCGATGATGTGGGGGCCCTTGGTGACTGTGATGGAGCCCTGGCCATTGCTTTCGACGTCGGTGGGCAGGCCGTCGATGGTGACCATGTCGGAGGTGGGGAATGTATCGACCACGATCTTCACCAGGCCCGGCAGGGTGATCGTGTGCGGCTGCCCCGCCAGGATCTGCACGGTGTGGGTGGCCTTGTAGAAGACCTTGGGGGCGCTCAGCTCGACCTTGTACTTGCCGGGCGGCAGGGTGTGCTGGCTGGAGGTCGACAGCTCGCCGAGATCCTTGCCGTCGATCCGGGCGCGCACGGAAAAGGCCCCGGCGACCCGCAGGATCCCTTCGCTGCGGGCGTCGATGACCTGCTGCTTCTCGCCTTCCTCCGCCAGCCGGAAGATCTGCCCTTCCGGGGTCTCGCCGATGTCGAAGTCGCGGACGAAGCCCTGCTTCCCGAGGCTGAGGGTGAACTTCGCCTTCTTCCCCTCGTTCCACTTGACCTTCATCGGCGTGGTGCCGAGCACGGTCCCGTCCACGTTGATGCTGGCCCCCTCGGGGATCGAGGTCACCAGGATCTCGCGGATCACCGGTTTCAGTTCCAGCACCGGCGGCAGCGGACGGCCTGGGTCGAAGGTCAGTTCCTGCTTCTCGAAGCCCTTTCGCTCGATCCTCAGCCGGGCGCCCGGCCTGAGCTGCACCGTGGTCGGGCTGAGCGACTCCTGCAGCCTGCCATCGACGAACACCTTCGCCTGCTCGGGCCGCGTGACCACCTGGAGGCTCTCCCCGCCCCGGCCCTTCAGGAACAGCCAGGCACCGCCGCCGCCCACCGCCAGCATCGCAGCGGCGGCGATCATCAGCGGGGCGCGGCCCCGCCGTGGCTCCGGCAGCCCCACCGCGGTCTCCTCGTGGGCCCGGTTGAGCACCGGCGCCGCCAGGACGGGCGCGGCCTGCCCTGGCGCGGCCAGCCCTGGCTCGGTCCCGGGCAGGTGCAGGATCCCCAGCAGTTCCCGTCGGTCGTCCTTGCCGATCTCGCTGGTGACGTCCATGAGGTCCCGGACGAAGGCGATGCAGGTGGGGTAGCGGTCCGCGGGCAGCTTCGACAGCACTTTCCCGAACACCCGCTTCCAGCCGTCCGGAACGACGCCGAGCACCGGCGGCACGATCTCCACCGGCGGCTCGTTGACGATGCGGTAGAGGATGGTGTTGATGGAATTGCCCGGGAAGGGCGACTGGCCGGAGAGGATCTCGAAGGCCATCACCCCGAAGCTGAAGATGTCGGAGCGGTTGTCCACCGTGCCTTCGCGGATCTGCTCGGGGCTGGCGTAGCTGGGGGTGCCCAGGAAGGTCCCGGTCTGGGTGAGGCTGGCGTCCTCGCGCTTGGCGATGCCGAAGTCCATCAGCTTGGGGCGCCCGTCCTCGGTGATCATCACGTTGCCGGGCTTGACGTCCCGGTGGATCACGCCGAACTGGTGGGCGTGGTCGAGGGCCTCCGCGACCCCGGCGATGATCCGGAGCTTCTCCTGGAGCCCGAGCGCCTGGTTGGCCTTCACCAGGACGTCGAGGGGCCGCCCGGGCACGTACTCCATGGCCAGGAAGGGGCCCAGTTCGCTTTCGCCGACGTCGTAGATGGTCACGATCCCCGGATGGTTGAGCAGGCCGGACACTTCCGCCTCGCGCTGGAAGCGGGCCAGGCACTCCACCCGGTCCGCCTCGTTGCGGAGGGTGTCCATGCGCATGGTCTTGACCGCCACCTTGCGCTTGATCCTCGGGTCCTCCGCCAGCCAGACATTGCCCATGGCGCCCCCGCCCAGGAGGCGCTTGACCTCGTAGCGGCCGATGGAGGCCGGGAGGTTTTCGGGTTCAGCCATGGGATCCGCCGTCGAGCATCGAAGTCACAAGTACGATTTGTCGCCTGGAAAACCATTAAAATCAATGGATTTTCCTGGCATTTGCGACAAAATCAGGAAGCGCGTGCCCAGCCGGCAAGCGGAGCGAGGTCCAATCGGCCATGGAAATCCTGAAGACGACCATTCTAGTCGCCTATTTCTCGATCCTGACCATCCTCAGCGTGTACGGCGCGCACCGCCTGTACATGCTGCTGCTCTACTTCCGGCACAAGAAGGAGACCCCGCAGCCCCTCGGCGGCCCGGACTACCGTCCGCACGTCACCGTGCAGCTGGCGGTCTTCAACGAGATGAACGTCATCGAGCGGCTGATGGACTACGTGGTCGGCATGCGCTGGCCCAGGGAGAAGCTGGAGATCCAGCTGCTGGACGACTCCACCGACGAGACCATCAAGGTGGCCCAGGCCGTCTGCGACAAGTACCGGGCGCTGGGCTACGACATCTCCTACATCCACCGCACCGACCGCACCGGCTACAAGGCGGGCGCCCTGGACAACGGCCTCAAGGTGGCGAAGGGCGAACTGGTGGCGATGTTCGACGCCGACTTCCTGCCCACCCCGGACTTCCTCGAGCTGGCCGTGCCGCACTTCGCCGACGGCAAGGTGGCGTTCGTGCAGGGCTGCTGGGACCACCTCAACCGCGACTTCTCCCTGCTGACCCAGGTGCAGGCGATCCTGCTCGACGGCCACTTCATCTTCGAGCACACCGCCCGCCACCGCTCCAAGGCCTTCTTCAACTTCAGCGGCACCGCCGGGATGTGGCGGGTCTCCGCCATCGCCGACGCCGGCGGCTGGGAGCACGACACCATCACCGAGGACGCCGACCTGTCCTACCGCGCCCAGCTCAAGGGCTGGAAGGGCGTGTACCTCAAGGACCTGGTGGTGCCGGCCGAACTGCCGGTCGAGGTCAACGCCTTCAAGAGCCAGCAGCACCGCTGGGCCAAGGGCAATGCCCAGGTCATCCGCAAGCTCATGCTCACCATCTGGAAGAGCAAGGAGAGCCTGCACACCAAGCTCGAGTGCTGGTTCCACCTGACCGCGAACTGCAACTACATGCTGATGGTGGTGCTGGCGGTGATCATGGTGCCGAGCATGATCATCCGCGCCGGCACCCCCTGGTACATCCTGCTGGCCACCGACGGCCCCTTCTTCCTCCTCAATGCGGTGAGCGTCGGCCTTTACTTCGGCCTCTCCCAGAAGGAGGTCAAGAACAACAGGAACTGGACCAAGCGGCTCAAGTACATCCCCGGCCTCATGGGCCTCGGCATCGGCCTCGCCCTCAACCAGGCCAAGGCCGTGCTGGAGGGGTTCTTCACCGACGACAAGGAGTTCAAGCGCACCCCCAAGCTCGGTGTCGACGAGAACGGCCAGGCCATGCACAAGCGCGCCTACAAGGTGCCCAAGAGCCTGGTCACCTTCCTCGAACTGGGCTTCGCCATCTACTACCTGGCGGCGGTCATCGTCGCCATCTACATCCGCAAGTGGGCCAGCGTCCCCTTCCTGTGGCTGTTCTTCAGCGGCTTCGCCTACATCAGCCTGTTCAGCCTGATGGACATGAAGATCTTCCGCCGGCTGGCGATGGAGGAACTGGACGACAACAGCGCCGAGGCCTCGCACCTGGTGCAGTAGCCCGGCTGGAGAAACTGGGAGCGGCGGCGCAGGCCGCCGCTTTTTTTTCGCGAACGCTCGGGGGTGCGGAGCAGGAAGCCGTCCCGACCTCGTTGATTGTTTTTGATCTTTTTATTGTTTTCAGGTTGCGTTTCGATCATGCTTCCAGGCAACCGGAACGGATCCAAGCATGCGCCAAGAGGAACGCTACAGCCTGATCCTGGAGCGGCTCGCCGAAAAAGGCTCCGTGGGCGTGAATGAGCTGTCCGCCGAGTTGAGGGTCTCGGTGGCCTCCATCCGCCGCGACCTGCAGCAGCTGGACGACCAGCACCTGCTGACCCGGACCCACGGCGGGGCGGTCGCCCTGAACATGGTGTACGAATTGCCCCTCCGGTACCGGGGCGGGCAGCACAAGGAGGCCAAGCGGCGGATCGCGCTGGCCGCCGCCGAGCGCGTGGGCGCCGGCGTCAGTTCGGTCGGGCTGACCGGTGGCACGACCACCACCGAGGTCGCCCGCGCCCTGATGGAGCGCGCCGGGCTGACCATCATCACCAACGCGCTCAACATCGCCTCCGAGCTGGCCCTGCGCCCCAACCTGAAGCTGATCGTCACCGGCGGCTGGGCCCGGGCCGAATCCTACGAACTGGTCGGGCCGATGGCGGACGCCAGCTTCAGCGGGCTCAACCTCGACCTGGCCATCGTCGGCGTCGACGGCATCAGCGCCCAGGGCGGCATCACCACCCACGACGTGGTCGAGGCCCACACCAACCGGGCCATGATCGACCGCGCGCGCAAGGTGATCGTGGTGGCCGACGGCTCCAAGGTCGGCCGCACCGCCTTCGCCCACATCGGGCCCCTGGCCGTCCTCGGCGAGCTGATCACCGACACCACCGCCCGGGCCGCCGAACTCGAGCGGCTCCGCGAATCCGGACTCACGGTCACCCTGGTCTAGCCATGACGACGCCGCTCCGAAACGTGCAGCCTGAACCGGCCCTGATCGAAACGGGCAGCGAACGTGTCCAGTCAGGACGTGAAACCCGCCCTGACCCCGCATTCGGAGCCATCCAGCCGACGTTCGACCGGAATCTCGAACCGATTCTGGATTTTTTTGATTGATCCCCCGGGCGGAACCTCGCCCCCCGCCCCAGCCCCCTTCCCCCAGGAGTCCCCCATGCCCAGGTCCCTCCTTCTGCGACTCGCGGCGCTGGTCCTCGCGACCGGCCCCCTCCTGACGGCCCAGGAGGCCGTCTCCTACACCTTCAAGCTGGCCGGCGGCCCGGCCACGGGCGGCCTGAAGAATCCGCTCGGCAACGCCGGATTCACCTTCGGCGCCGACCTCGAGGCGGCCTTCCGCCTGGGCTCCGGCGCCCAGCTGGTGGCCGGGCTCGGATGGCGCGCCTTCCCCGGCGATTTCACGGTGGTGAGTTCCATCCCCTTCACCTACGCCGCCACCGGCGTGAACCCGACCATCTACGAGAGCCGGGTGCGCAAGCCGGAGGCCCAGGGCTGGCAGCTGACCGGCCTGTACCGGAGCCCGCTGCCGGTCTGGACCGGCGCCTACTGGCAGGCCGGCCTGCGCATCGGCTCCAACCGGCTCACGGAAACCGACACCGGGACGCAGCTGGTCACCGACGGCCGCGCCAGCACCGTGTCCGGCAACGTCCTCGCGGTCAACACCATCGCCGTCCAGCGCACCAGCACCACGCTCTCGGCCGGGGCCATGGCCGGGGCCGGCTACGCCTTCGGGGACTTCACCCTCGAGCTGAACCTCTGGACGGCCTCGGTCGAGAGCGCCGTCCTCGGCAAGCACAGCGGCCTGGTGTCCGAACTCGCCTTCGGCTTCCGCTTCTAACCGGATTCGGCTACCGGAGATCCCATGTCCACCCCCATCTTCCGCACCCTCACCTCCCTCTCCCTCGCGCTGGCAGGCACCACCGTCCTGCTGGCCCAGGAATCCACCGGCACCCTCAGCGGCCTGGTGGCCACCCGCGGCGGCCAGCCCGTCGCCGACGCCGAGGTCCGCCTCACGTCCCCGCAGCTGCAGGGCGTGCGCGTGCTCCGCACCGACGCCAAGGGCACCTTCCGCGCTCCGCTCCTGCCGCCCGGCGCCTACCGGATCCTGGTCCTGAAGGCCGGCATGGTGGCGCCGACGGTCCAGGTGGTGCTCGGCCTCGGCCAGGTCCTGCACCAGGCCATCACCCTCGCCCCGGAGGCGGCGGCCACCGTCGAGGTGGTCTCCGACGCCAGCGCCGTCGACAAGACCGACGTCAAGTCGCAGACCAACATCCCCTCCGAGCTGATGGACCTGCTGCCGCGGCACAGCCGGTCCATGGACGCCATCGCCCTGCTGAGCCCCGGCGTCACCACCGGCGTCGGCGACCGCATCCAGATCCGCGGCGCCATGACCCACCAGAACCGCTTCCTGCTCAACGGCACCGACATCTCCGACAACCTGTCCGGCCAGGCCTCCGGCACCGAGTACTACGTCGAGGACAACCTGCAGGAGATCCAGGTCATCCAGTCCCCGGTGAACGCCCGCTACGGCAACTTCTCCGGCGGCGTCATCAACGCGGTCACCAAGTCCGGCGGCAACACCTTCACCGGCGTCGTGCGCGGCACCTTCTACCGCACCAGCTGGTCGGCCCAGGCGCCCCGCGGCGACCAGCCCGGCACCGCCCCGTCCAACTCGGGCACCCTCGCTTCCGAGGACGAGATGACCCGCCGCTGGACCGTCACCCTGGGCGGCCCGATCCTCAAGGACAAGCTCTGGTTCTCGCTGAGCACCAAGCAGGACCCGGCCATCCTCACCCCGCGCTCCTACACCGACGTGCGCGGCCTGACCCTGGGCGACGGCTCGGGCGGCGCCGCCCTCGGCACCAGCGGCCCGGTGACCGTGAACGGCGTCAACTTCACGCCGGGCGCGCCCTACTTCTCGCGGGCCGAAACCCGGTTCTACGAGGTCAAGCTGACCTACGCGATCGACCCCTTCCACACCCTCGAGCTGGCCGGCAACCGCAACCGCTCCGACGACCGCAACCGGCCGCCCAGCGGGACCTTCGACGCCCGCACGCTGGAGACCTACACGGTCATCAACGACTACACCACCCTGGCCTACCGCGGGATCTTCAGCAACCAGTTCAACGTCGAGCTGCGGGCGGCCAAGAAGCACAACCAGATCCAGCGCGGCGGCGACCCCGCCAACGGCAGCCCGGTGCGCGTCTACTACAGCAACGGCGGCCTGTACCTGTTCAACAACGCCATGTACGACCGCGCCAACGGCGCCGAGAACCGCGACATCAACTCCTACATCGGCAACGTGCAGTGGTTCAGCCCGCAGAGCAGCTGGGGCACCCACATGGTGGACGCCGGCTTCGAGGTCCTGCGCCACGAGCGGCGCGCCCCCAACAGCCCCTCCGCCACCGGCGTCCAGCTGCTGGTGTGGGGCATCAACCCGGACGGGACCTACCGGGTCTCGCCCCCGGTCAACGACACCGCCAAGGTGCGCAACCGCATCTACCTGATCGACACCGACGGCGGCACCGCCTACTCGGACATGCGGTCCTTCTACGTCAACGACATCTGGGCGATCAGCCAGGCCTTCCAGGTCTCGGCCGGGGTCCGCTACGACAGCGTCAAGTCCTTCGACACCCTGGATTCGCCGCAGGTCTCCTCCAGCCAGATCAGCCCGCGCCTGCAGCTGACCTGGGACGCCCGAGGCGACCAGAGCCTGCTGGTGCGGGCCAACGCGGCGCGCTACGTCGGCAAGCTGGTGGACAGCTACACCAACAAGTTCACCCGCGCCGGCACCTTCTTCGTCGAGATCTACAACTGGAAGCCGTCGGTGGGCGCGCTCACCAACGCGACGCTGGCGCAGATCTCCGACATCAACAACTGGGACATCAGCGCCGCCGGCAACTACGGCAACCAGACCACCGCGAACCGCTTCGGCAGCCGCGACACCAAGGCGCCCTACATGGAGGAGGCCGGACTGGAGATCCGCAGGTCCTGGAAGAGCGGGTCCTTCCTGACCCTGGGCTACACCCAGCGCCGTGCGGGCAACTTCTTCAACGACTTCTTCGAGATGGGCCAGGAGGTCGTCATCCCCCTCAAGTACGCCCAGACCAACGTCTACTCCGCGAAGGAGATGTGGCGCACCGACACCGACATGAAGCGCGACTACAAGAGCGTCGAGATGACCTTCCTGGCGAAGCTCTCGCCGACCTGGACCTTCGGCGGCAACTGGACCTACGCGATCATGAAGGGCAACACCGAGGGCGCAGAGACCTCCAGCGAGCCGGTGTTCCTCGACCCCATCGGCAACCTCACGGCGGTCCACGAGAAGTACGGCCGGGACCTCAGCTACTACGCGCCCTACGGCTACATGACCGGCGACCAGCGGCACCGCGGGACCATGTACCTGAACTACGCCGGCATCATGAAGGGCGGCAACTCGCTCTACGGATCGCTGCTGTTCAACTACCGCGGCGGCGGCTCCTACAGCCTGGTGCGGACGGTCAAGTTCGAGTCCCAGGACGAGCGGACGCTGCATCCGGAGTACAAGGCGGCCTACGGCGAGTTCACGACCTACGACCGCTACTACGGCTCCCGCGGCATCGGCCGCTTCAACGACACCTTCAACTTCGACCTGAAGCTGGGCTGGGAGATCCCCCTCTGGAAGTCCCTGCGCTATTTCGCCGAGGTCACGGTCTACAACGTGTTCAACCACTGGCAGCTGCGCTCCTACTCCACCAGCTCCAACACCGGCACCACCCTGTACACCAGCAGCGCCCTGGCCGGCTACTCGGCCACCGCCCGCCGCGTCCTGACCAACGGCGACGCCACCGGCTACGGCACCACCTCCCACCTCAACTTCACCGGCGGGCGCTACATCTGGCTGTCCACCGGCGTGAAGTGGTAGACCGCAACGGACCCCACGGAGATTCGACATGCGCACATGGACATGGATCGTGGCGGCGGGCCTGGCGTTGCCGGCCTTCGCCCAGGCACCGGCGCACGCCCTCGAGGCCCAGGCCTCGCTGGTCAGCGTCTCCCCGGAGACCCTGAGGATCGTGGACGGACGTTCGCTGGCCGGCCTGGCCCTCGGCCTGGCCTACCGCGGGCGGCTGCAGGACACCGGCCTGCAGCACCGGGTCCACCTGGACCTGCTCGGCCTCCGCACCACCGAGGCCACAGGCATGGAGGGCGCCGCGCCGAAGCACCTGGAGTTCGGCTGGGACCTGCTGTTCCCCAAGGGGCGGTGGACGCTGTACGCCGGCTTCCAGGGGATCCGCTGGAAGCAGTCCCTGGACGACCAGACCAGCAACGACTTCCGCGACTATTCCCTGACCGGCACCCGGCTGATGAACAGCCCGCAGGGCACCAAGCTCGGCGCGCGGGTCGGTGCCGAGTTCGCCCTGCGGCCCGGGTTCGCCGCCTTCGCCGGCTACACCCAGACCGAGCTCAACAAGAAGCACAACCCGGGCTGGTTCAGCCTGGGCGTGACCTACCGGCTCCTGCAGCGGTAGCCGCCGCCGGGCGGGCCGGGGCGCGGAGGGATGGATCCGCGCCCCGGCAGTTGTTCCGGCCCTTCACCGCGTGGCGCGGAGCCCTTCCAAGCGCCGGGCGATCTCGTCGGTGACGGGGCCAGGGGCGTACCGCGGCCCCTGCGGGTAGCTCCGCAGCCAGGCGTAGAGCCGGTCGCCGGGACAGGCGCTGGCCGCGACCTCCCGGTGAACCCACAGGTCGCCGGGCCCGAGCCCGTTCCGCTGCAGCAGGTGGGCGGCCAAGGCCACCAGGGTTCGGCGCGCCGCCGGTGTCGGCTCGACGTCGCTGAAGTCCCCCAGCAGGCACACGGTGAGGTGGCCGGCCACCCGCCCCGGCCGGGGACCGGTGGCCTCCTCCCCGGCCCCCAGGGTTCCCCCGACCGCACGGTTGCCCGCTGGATCGGGATCACGCAGGTCAGGGGTGACCACCGGCGCCGCCCGCCACTGGGCCTCCGCCAGGTAGCGGGTCCCGCTCGCGGCGGCGAAGGCCGGGTCGCGGCCGGCGAAGACCCGGCCGTCCGGGGCGATCAGGAAGTGGTAGGCGATGTCGCCCCAGCCCTGCTCCTGGTGGCCGCGCTGGATCGCCCGCAACTCCGCCTCCGGGCTGCCGTCCCCGCGCAGCCTGGGCACGGCGGTGTGGTGCACGGTGAGGTGGCGCACCGGGCCCATCGCCTGCAGGGCGGCGGCGTCCGCCGGCCGGGCGCCCCAGGCCGACCGCGGCAGGACCTCCGGAGCAGCCTGGCCGCCCAGCAGGAGCACCGCCACCAGGAACGCCGGCATGCTCGGCATTGTAGCGCCCTGCGCGGTAGCCTGGGAGGCATGGTCCGCCGCCTTCCCCGTCCCGCCAGCAGCCGCCCCCGGGTGGCGGCGCTGCGCTACCGGGAGGAGCCGCCCTTCCGCGATTCCGCGCCCCGCCTGGTGGCGAAGGGAGAGGGTCTCCTGGCCGAGCGGATCCTCGAAGAGGCCCGCAGGCACGGCATCCCGGTGCAGCACGACCCGGACCTGGTGGCCGCCCTCGCCCCCCTCGACGTCGACCGCCTGATCCCGCCCGAGCTGTTCCAGGCCATCGCCGCCGTCCTCGCCGCCCTGTACCGGGCCAACAAGGAGGCGGCGGGCGACCCGGGCACCGGATTTCCGCCCTCCCCTCCCGCTTCCCGGACGACCCCTTGATCGACCTCCACAGCCACAGCACCTTCAGCGACGGGTCCGACAGCCCGGAAGAGCTCGCCCTGGCCGGGGACGGGGCGGGCCTCGCCGCGCTGGCGCTCACCGACCACGACAGCGTCGAGGGCATCGACCGCTTCCTGGCCATGCAGCCCCGGGTCGGGCCGAGGCTGGTGGCCGGCGTGGAGATCAGCGCCAGCTACCTGGGCCGGTCCCTGCACGTGCTGGGGCTGTTCGTGGACCCCGCCGACGCCCGCTTCCGGGCGCGCCTGTCGGACCTGCGCGAACGCCGCAACCGCCGCAACCGGGACATGGTGGCGCGCCTCAACGGCCTGGGCATCCCGCTGCGGATGGAGCAGGTGCTCGCCTTCGCGCCGTCCTGCCTGGTGTCGCGGGTGCACGTCGCGCTCGCCCTCGCCTCCATCGGGGCGGTCTCCGGTCCGGAGGAGGCCTTCAGGCGCTACCTCGGCGACGGCCGGCCCGGCTGCGTGCCCTGGGAGGAGCTCTCCCCGGGCGAGGCGGCGCAGTGGATCTCCGACGCGGGCGGCGTGCCCCTGGTGGCCCATCCGGGCCGCTTCGCCGGCCGCGGGTTCCGCTGGGACGAGGCCATGCTCGACCTCAGGGACCAGGGGCTGCGCGGCTTCGAGGCCTGGTACGGGGACTACGGTCCGGCCGAGCAGCGCAGCTTCCTCGACCTGGCCGAGCGCACCGGCATGCTGCCCAGCGGAGGCAGCGACTACCACGGCTCCCACAAGCCCGGCCTCCAGCTCGGCCGGGGCCGGGGCGACCTGCTCGTTCCCGACGCCGTCCTGGCGGCCCTGGAATCCGCCCAGTAGGTTCCAGCGCCGCGGTTTGGCGCTAGACTGCACGAGGAGACCCGGAATGGCCGACAAGATCCTGCTGGTCGAGGACGACCCGGTGAACGTCAAGTTCATCCAGGTGGTGCTCACGCGGCGCGGCGGCTTCGAGGTGACGGTCTGCGAGGAGGTCGACGAGATCCTGCGGTTCGTCCGCGAGGAGAAGCCGGTCCTGGTGATCATGGACGTGAGCCTCACCCGCTCCACCTGGGAGGACCGCAAGGTCGACGGGCTCTTCATCACCAAGCTCCTGAAGGCCGATCCCGCCACCGCCAAGGTTCCGGTGATGCTGGCCACGGCCCACGCCATGTTCGGCGACCGCGAGCGGTTCCTGCGCGACACCGGCGCCGAAGGCTACCTGGCCAAGCCGATCCACGATCCGGACCTGTTCCTGAAGGCGATCCGCGAGGTCATCGCGAAGGCGCCGTGAGCCCGCGTCCGAAGGGCCGGCCCGCGCGCGATCCCGGGGCGGTCGCCGCGTACCGGCTGGTGATCGAATACGAGGGCAGCCGCTTCCAGGGCTGGCAGCGGCAGGGCGAAGGCCAGAGCCAGGCCGGGGTCCGCACCGTCGCCGGGACCCTCGAGCGCCTGCTCGCCCAGCAGGGGCTGGCGCCGCGGAGCCTGGTGGGCTCCGGCCGCACCGACGCCGGCGTCCACGCCCTCGGGCAGGTGGCCCACCTGCACCTGGCCGCTCCCGGGCCGCGTCCGGAGGACCTGCAGATCCTCCTGGACCGGGCCCTGCCCAGCGACCTGGCGGTGGTCCAGGTGGCCCGCTGCGACGCGGCCTTCCACGCCCGCCACGATGCCCTCCGGCGCACCTACCTGTACCGCGTCGCGCTGCGCCGGTCGGGCCTCTCCAAGCCCTTCGCGTGGTGGGTCAAGGGCCGCCTGGACGTGGACCGGCTCGGCGAGGCCTGGACCGCCTTCCAGGGCTTCCACGACGTGTCCGCCTTCGCCGACCTGGATCCCCGGGAGGACCCGCGCTGCGAGATCCAGTCCTGCGAATGGACGGCGGCCGGATCGATGGTGCTGCTGCGGGTGACCGCCAGCCACTTCAAGACCCGCCAGGTCCGGCGCATGGTGGGCGCCGCGGCCCTCTGCGGCCTGGGCCAGGCCTCCCGCTCGGAGATCGGGCGCGACCTCGCGGCGCCCTCGGCGGAGGCCGCCCTGCGCTGGTCGGAGCGGGCGGCCCCGGCGGCGGGGCTGTTCCTGGAGCGGGTCGACTACCGCGACACGCCGCCCCCGGCGCTGCTGGACCCCTCCTTCGGCCTCCGCTGAGGCGGCCGGAGCAGGGGCCCAGGTCCTTCGGGGATCCGGCTAGAACTGCGACCAGAGCAGCTGGTTGGTCACCTCGTGGTGGAACTGGATCTCCGCCGGCTTGACCACCGTGCCCAGGGCCTTGGGGCAGCGCTCGGCCTGCATCAGCTTGAGGTCGGCGAACTTGCCGTGGAGGTCCTCGCCGAGCACGTCGGCCATGAACCGGGACCCCTTGTACAGCCGGATGGCGTCGTAGATGTTGTCGGGCAGGAAGCGGGTGCGGGGGCGCTTGCTGTCGTCGGCCTCGGCCACGGGGCCTTCCAGGCCGGTGCGGAGCAGCGTGTAGAAGACCATGTACGGGTTCGCGTCCGGACCGATGGAGCGGACCTCGATGCGGGCGGCCTGCTCGTTGCCGATGGGAATGCGGACCATGGAGCCGCGGTCGGTGGGCGACACCTTGATCTGGTTCGGGGCCTCGAAGTGCGGGTCCAGGCGGCGGTAGGCGTTGACGCTCGGGTTCAGCACCAGGCACAGGTCGGTGGCATTCGCCAGGATCCGGTTGGTGAAGTCCCAGGCCAGGTCGGACAGGCCCTCCTTGCCGCCCTTCTCGAAGAAGATGTTCTTCCCCTTCTTCGACATGGAGATGTTGGTGTGCATGCCGTTGCCGTTCACGCCGGCGACCGGCTTGGGCAGGAAGGAGGCGGTCAGGTCCATCCGCGCCGCCACCTGCCGGGCCAGCAGCTTGTACAGCTGGACCTGGTCGGCGGCGACGTTCACCTCGGCGTACTTGTAGTTCATCTCGAACTGCGACGGGGCCACCTCCGGGTGGTCCTTCTCGTTGTCGAAGCCCATCGCGCGCTGGGCTTCGGCGGAGGTGTCGATGAAGGTGCGCAGGGCGTCGCCCGGCAGGCTGTGGTAGTAGCCGCCGGTGGAGATGAAGTCGAAGCGGCCGGTCTCGTGGTAGCGCCGCTCGGCGTCGCGGCCCTTGAACAGGAACCCTTCGATCTCGTTGGCCGCGTTGAGGATCGTCCCCTTCTTCGCGAACAGCTCGTCGGTGTAGGACTTCAGCCGCGCCCGCAGGTCGGAGCCGTAGGGGCTGCCGTCCTTCTCCTGCACGGAACCGAACACCAGCACCTTGCCGGGCCCGAAGATGTCCGACGGCAGCCAGTAGAAGGCCGGCCAGTCGATGGCCAGGCGCAGGTCCGACTCGGACTGCACCGAGAAGCCGCGGATCGAGGAGCCGTCGAAGGTCAGGTTGTCGGCGGACTTCAGAAGGAATTTCTTGTCGTAGTCGAGCATGTGCAGGCGGCCCTCGACGTCGGTGAAGCACACCGTCACCGCCTTGATCCGCTTCTCGTCGGCGAGGTACTTCAGGCGCTCCTCGCGGATCTTGTGCTCCGCCACCCGGTCCAGCCGCTGCTGCTTGGCCTGGAGGTTCATCTCCTCGAGGGTGTCGTAGGGGATTTCCAGGAAGTCCCGCAGGTTGCCGGTCGACATGTGTCCTCCGCAGCTGGGGTCGCAGGGGCGGCCCGATCACTATTCTTAATATCAGTATTTTTATTTTAATTTCAATGTTTTTTATAATAATTTAATTTGATTTTATTATTTGTTGATATCAATCATGGTTGGAAATGGACCTCGCTATCCTGCTGGGTATGCTCACCCGCGACGCTGCCTGGACCCTTCTGTGCGACTGGACCCCCAGCGAGAAGCTGAGGACCCACGCCCGCAGCGTGGAGATCGTCCTGCGCGACCTGGCGGTGCGCTGCGGCGAGGACCCCGAGGCCTGGGGCCTCGCGGGCCTGCTCCACGACGCGGACTACGACCGCTGGCCCGAGACCCACCCCCAGCGGATCGTCGCCTGGCTGCGGGAGCGCGGCGAGGAGGCGGTGGCGCACGCCATCAGCGCCCACTACACGAACTGGGGCGTGGCCCACGACAGCCTGCTGGACAAGGCGCTGCTGGCCTCCGACGAGATCACCGGGTTCGTGGTGGCCTGCGCGCTGATCCGCCCCGACCGCCTGGAATCCCTCGAACCGAAGAGCGTGAAGAAGCGCTTGAAGAGCCCCGCCTTCGCCGCGGGGGTGGACCGGGGCGAGGTGGCGGAGGGTTTCCGCATGCTGATCGAGGCGGTCGGCGGCAGCGAGGACGAGCACCTCGCCCGCATCATCGCCGCCCTCCGACCCCATGCGGCGGAACTGGGCCTGGCGCCGCCGGGGTGAATCCTGGAATTTTCTCCGCAGATTACGCAGATGGAAAGCCGGCCTGCACCATGAAGTGAATCTGTGTCATCTGCGGAATCTGCGGACCGATATCCATTGCTTTTCCACCCAGAATCACCGGACTGCCCTACTTGATCCCGAGCCGGTCCAGTTCCGCGATCTCGTGGTCGGCGTCGTCGAGGATCCGCTCGTAATCGGCGGGTTTCACGCCGAGGCTGCGGGCGATGCTGATGAGGAGGCTCTGGCCGGGCACCTGGCGCTCGGGCTGGAAGCCGTAGACCGGGTCGGCGTAGGCGGTCCCGGGCGGAACGATCTTCCAGCCCATGCCCTCGAACAGGCCCAGGGCGTCGTCGAGGAACAGCGCGTTCAGCAGGTTGTGGTGCAGCAGCAGCACCTGCGGGACCTCCCGCCCGAACAGCCTCAGCGCGAGCGCCCGGTAGGCCTCGGCGCGCTGCCGGAGGTGGGCGAGGTAGACCCGCCGCAACGGAGCCAGGTCCGCCTTCGGGTTCCGGGTCAGCACCTCCTTCAGGCGCTGGTCGATGCGCCAGTCGGAGGTGTCCAGGGCGACATGGGCGTTGCGGTAGCCCTGCGCCGCAAGCCACGACCGCATCCCGTCGCGCTTCTCCGGCGTGTTGCCTTCGCGCAGGAAGGTGAAGCGGAACCAGGGCCTGTATCCGGGCAGGGTGCGGATCACCGCGTCGCAGGCCAGCACCTCGGCCTGGTAGGCCGCCAGGGTGGTCGTCCCGGCGTTGAGGTCCGGATGCGTCACGGTGTGGTTGCCCACGGCGTGCCCGGCCTCGCCCCAGGCCCGGGCGAGGGCCAGCCCTTCGGGGCGGTCGGCACCGGCGCCGAGGGTGACGAACAGCGCCGCGGTGGCGCGGTGGGTCGCCAGGGCCTTCAGCAGCGCCTGGTTGCGCTCGGCCGGGGACAGCAGCGGCGTGGCGCCGAGCCGAGGCCCGTCGTCGAAGGTGAAGGCCACCGACTGCGCCCCGAGCAGCGGGCCCAGCAGAGCCAGCAGGACGGTCCGCAGGGGGTTCACGTCCGTTCCGCCGGAGCGGCCTTCAGCAGGGCCAGGCCGAGCAGGACCGCGCCGCACACGATGGCGGAGTCGGCGAGGTTGAAGGTCCAGTAGTGCCACTCCTGGATGCGGGTGAACCCCAGGTTGAGGTCGCGCACGTAGACGTCGAGGAAGTCCACCACCGCGCCGTGCTGCAGGCGGTCGAGGCCGTTGCCGAGGATGCCGCCGAGGATGAGCCCGAGGGCGATGCGCTGCCGGCGCGGGGTCCCGGCGCGGAGGAACTCCCAGCCGAAGTAGCCCAGGGCGGCCAGGCCCGCGAGGGTGAAGAGCAGCGTGCGCAGGCCCCGCGGCGCCCCCTGCAGGCTGCCGAAGATGGCGCCGCTGTTGAAGCCGAGGGTGAGGTTGAAGCATCCGGGAATCACCGCCATCGACTGGTGCTCCGCGAGGGTCCTCAGCACCATCACCTTCGAGAGGAAGTCCGCCGCGAGCACGCCGAGCGGAAGCAGGAGCCAGGGCAGCCGGGACTTCATCCCTGCGCCCCGGCGCCGACCACGTCCGAGCAGCGCGGGCAGAGGTCCAGGTCCTCGCCCTTGCCGGCTCCGCCGCGGCGGTTCCAGCAGCGCGGGCACTTGGTCCCCGGGTGCGGCTCCACGGCGACGTCGAGTTCGGCGGCATCCTCCAGCAGCAGCCCGGAGACCACCAGCAGGTCCTCCGGGTTCTCGCCGAGCCTCTGCAGGAGCCCACGGTCGGCGCCGGGCAGCCGCAGGGTCACCATCGCGTCGAGGCCCGTGCCGATGGCCTTGGCGGCGCGGTGCGGCTCCATGGCCGCCTGCACGGCGTCGCGGATCTCCCAGAAGCGGCCCCAGAGGTCCAGGTCGGCCAGGGCCGGTCCCGGCTCCGGGAAGCGCTGCTCGAACACGCTGCCGCCCTTCTCGGTCTCGCCGCCGGGCAGGAACTCCCAGAACTCGTCGGCGGTGAAGCTCAGCAGGGGCGCCATCAGCACGGCCATGCCGCGGCCCAGCCGCCAGCACACGGTCTGGGCGCTGCGCCGCCGGTCCGAGTCCAGGGCGTCGCAGTAGAGGCGGTCCTTGAGGATCTCGAAGTAGCGGCTGGACAGTTCCTGCTGGCAGAAGGACAGCAGCGCCTGGGAGGCCGCCAGGAAGTCGTAGCGCAGGTAGGCGGCGCGCACCTCGCCGGCGAGGCGGCCGAAGGCCTGCCACGCCCAGCGGTCCACCGCGCTCCAGTCCGCCTCGGGGCGGGCGTCGCGGACGGGCAGGAAGTCGCCCAGGGCGCCGAGCAGGAACCGAAGGGTGTTGCGGATCTTGCGGTAGGCGTCGGCGTTGCGCTCCAGGATCTCCTTGCTGATCCGCACATCCTCGCTGTAGTCGCAGCTCGCCACCCACAGCCGCAGGATGTCGGCGCCGTAGGTCTTGAAGACGTCCTCGGGCGTGACCACGTTGCCCAGGCTCTTGGACATCTTCTGGCCCTTGCCGTCGAGGACGAAGCCGTGGGTGACCACTGTCTCGTAGGGCTTGGCGCCGGTGGCGGCGAGGTTGAACAGGAGGCTGCTGTGGAACCAGCCGCGGTGCTGGTCGGAGCCCTCCAGGTAGATGAACTTCCCGTAGTCGGTCGGATCCAGCTCCGGGTGGGTGTCCGCCACCACCGCCGCGCTGACCCCGGAATCGATCCACACGTCGAGGATGTCGGTCTCCTTCTGGAAGGCCGCCGACCCGCACTGGGCGCACACGGCGCCGGCGGGCTTCAGCTGTTCCACCGGCAGGTCCGGCCAGGCCTCGATGCCGCCGGACTCGATCGCCGCGGCGGCCTTCTCGAAGACCTCCGGCGCCACCAGCGGCGCCGAGCACTCGCTGCAGCGCAGCACGGTGATCGGCGTGCCCCAGGCGCGCTGGCGGCTGATGCACCAGTCCGGCCGCCCGGCGATCATGGCGTGGATGCGGTTGCGGCCCTGGGCCGGCACCCAGGTGGTGGCGTCCACGCCCGCCAGACCCAGTTCGCGCAGGCTCCTGCCAGAGCCGGCGAGTTCGTCGTCCATGGTGATGAACCATTGCTCGGTGGCGCGGAACAGGATCGGGGTCTTGGTCCGCCAGCAGTGCGGGTAGCTGTGCTGAAGCTTCTCCTCGTGGAGCAGGAAGCCCTTGTCGCGGTGGGCGAAGGGGTCGTTCCCGAGTCCGCGGAGGCGCTCCACCACCAGCGGATTGCTGTCGAAGATGTTCTTCCCTTCCAGTTCCGGATCGTTCACGGCGGGAGTGAAGCGGCCGTCGGGACCGACCAGCTGCAGCAGCCCCAGGTGGTGGGCCGAATTGAAGTCGTCGACGCCGTGGTCGGGGGCGGTGTGGACCAGCCCGGTGCCGGTGTCGGCGGTGACGTAGTCGGCCAGGAGCACCGGCGATTCCCGGTCGATCCAGGCGTGCCGGTACTTGAGGGTCTGGAACTCGATGCCCTTGCGGATCCCGCGGATGTGCGCGGTGCTGTTGAGGCTGAGGTCGATCTTTCGGGCGAAGTCCTCCAGCAGCGGGACCGCCACCACGTAATGGATCGGACGAACGCCCACGGTCGTGGCCACCACCGCGTACTCCATGTCCGGATGCAGGGCGATCGCCAGATTGCTGGGGAGCGTCCACGGCGTGGTGGTCCAGATCGGCAGGTACAGCGGGGTGGGCAGGTCCAGGCGCTGGGCCTCGGCGTCCGCCACCGGGAAGGCCACCGTGATCGCCGGGCTGGTCTTGTCGGCGTACTCCACCTCGGCCTCGGCCAGGGCGGTGCGCGCCCCGTAGCTCCAGTGCACGACCTTCAGCTTGCGGGTCACGGCACCGCGTTCGAACAGCCGGCCCAGGAGCCGCACCACCGAGGCCTCGTAGCTGGGCGCCATGGTCACGTAGGGCGCCTCCCAGGCGCCCAGCACGCCCAGCCGCTGGAAGCCGGTCCGCTGCGTCTCGATCCACTTCTGCGCGTAGGCCCGGCAGCGGGAGAGGAACTCGGCGCGGGGCATCTCCCGCCGCTTCGGGCCGAGGTCCTTCTCCACCGCGTGCTCGATCGGCAGGCCGTGGCAGTCCCAGCCCGGCACGTAGGGGCTCTCGTAGCCCTCCAGCCAGAGGGTCTTGACCACGAAGTCCTTGAGGATCTTGTTCAGGGCGTGGCCGATGTGGATGGCGCCGTTGGCGTAGGGCGGCCCGTCGTGGAGGATGGCCCGGCCGCGGCCCGTGCCCGCGGCGTTGTCCGCCCGGCGTCGTGCCTCGATCCGGTGGTAGAGCCCGGATTCCTTCCACTGCTCGACGCGCCTGGGCTCGCGCTGGGGCAGGTCCGCCTTCATCGGGAAGTCGGTCTTGGGGAGGTAGACGGTGTACTTCTTCCTGCCGCCGGTTTCGCTCATGGCGCCCTCGTGCGCGAGGGGGCGCACCCAAGCGCCCCGAGTCCAGGTGGAGCCCCTAGTTGAACACGGCCACGCCCCGCGGGCAAACCGGGAGTCCGGTCCATGGGTTCACCAGCGCGCGGCCGGGTCCTCGTCTATCCTCCGCTCGGCACGGGCACCGTTGCGCGAGACCGCCCGCCTGAGAGGCCGGCTAAGCTTCCGGAACCGTCAGCACCACCAGCGGCGCCGCCGTTTCCACCGCCGCGCCCTCCTGGACGAAGATCTTGGTCACCGTGCCGGTGGCGGTGGACTTGTACTCGTTCTGCATCTTCATCGCTTCGAGGATGAGGAGGGTCTGGCCCTCCTCGACCTTCTCGCCCTCGGCGACCAGGATCTTGACGACCTTGCCCGGCATGGGGGCGGTCAAGGTGCCTCCGCCGCCGGCAGCGCCGCCGGCCGCAGCCAGCAGCATCTTCATCGGATCAGCCAGCTGGAACTCGTAGGCCCCGTCGAACAGGGTCGCGCGGTAGGCGTGGGTATCGGGATCCGGTCCGCGCATCGGATCGATGTTCACGTCGACCGACTTGCCGTCGATCACCACCGAGTAGCAGTGGGGCTCCACCTCCCGGATGTCCACCGGGATCACTTCGCCATTCCAGGTCATCGTGGTCACGCCGTTGATCCGGGTGAACTCCAGCTCGACCTTCTCCTTGCCGATCGTCAGTGTCCGTTTCATCTCGATCCTCTGCCCTTCCCTGTTCCCGTTTCGTTTTGTGCATTGTTTTGGTACCTGTGAACTCAAGCGTGGGGCGGCTCAGCCGACCCCGAGCGCGGGGGTCCGGGGTGGTCCGCCACTGCGGTGTGCGCGCAGCGCGGAACCCCCGGAAAGACGTCAGATCCGGTTGAACTTGCCCCAGTGCCTCCAGGCATCCGGACGGCCCCCGGCGGCGACCGAGGTCTGCGCCCGGCGCTCGTCGGCCTCGAGCTCGGCGAACAGGGCCGCGGCGATGGCGTGGCGGAAGCGAGGACCCGTACCCTTCTTCTTCCAGAACGGGGTGTCCAGCATGCCGGTGTGCAGCTCGCCCTTGATGAACGGTTCGTGGGTCATCAGCACCTTGTGGAAGTCGATGTTGTGGCGGATGCCGGCGATCCGGTACTCGCCCAGGGCGGCCTCCATGCGCTTGATCGCCTCCAGCCGGGTCGGCCCCCAGGTGCTGAGCTTCGAGATCATCGGGTCGTAGAACATCGGCACCTCGGCGCCCTGGTAGACGCCGGAGTCGTCGCGCACGTTGCGGCTGGCCGGGGTGGCCAGGTAGGTGATCCGGCCCGGGCTGGGCATGAAGTTCTTGTCGGGGTCCTCGGCGTAGATCCGGCACTCGATGGACCAGCCGTTGAGCCGGATCTCCTCCTGCTTCAGCGGCAGCTTCTCGCCGCGGGCCACCAGGATCTGCCACTTGACCAGGTCCAGGCCGGTGATCCACTCGGTGACCGGGTGTTCCACCTGCAGGCGGGTGTTCATCTCCAGGAAGTAGAAGTTGCGGTCCTGGTCGGCGAGGAATTCCACGGTCCCGGCACCGACGTAGTTGACCGCCTTCGCCACCTTCAGGGCGGCCTCGCCCATGGCCTTGCGCATCTCCGGGGTCACGTGGGGCGAGGGCGCCTCCTCGATGACCTTCTGGTGGCGGCGCTGCACCGAGCACTCGCGCTCCCAGAGGTAGACGTGGTTGCCGTGCTTGTCGCCGAAGACCTGCACCTCGATGTGGCGGGGCTTGACGATGGCCTTCTCGATGTAGACGGTGTCGTTGCCGAAGGAGCTGGCGGCCTCGCCGCGGGCGCGGTCGATGGACGCGACCAGGTCCTCGGCCTTGTGGACCAGGCGCATGCCCTTGCCGCCGCCGCCGTAGGCGGCCTTGATCATCACCGGGAAGCCGATCTCCTTGGCCTTGGCCACGAGGGCCTCGTCACTCATCGCCTCCTGGACGCCGGGGACCACTGGGCAGCCGCCGGCCATGGCCACCTTGCGCGCCTCGGTCTTGGAGCCCATCGGCTCGATGGCCTCGATGTTCGGTCCGATGAAGGTGATGTCCGCCGCCTCGAGGGCGCGCGCGGCGTCGGCGTTCTCGGACAGGAACCCGTAGCCGGGGTGCACCGCGTCGGCCCCGCTCCTCTTGCAGGCATCGATGACCTTCTCCACCAGCAGGTAGCTCTCGCGGGAGGCGGCGGGCCCGATGCAGTAGGCCTCGTCGGCCATCCGCACGTGCAGGGCGCCGCGGTCGGCCTCCGAGTACACCGCCACCGTGGGAATCCCCATCTCCCGGCAGGTGCGGATCACCCGGCAGGCGATCTCGCCGCGGTTGGCGATCAGGATCTTGGTCACTGGCATCTGGTCCCCCTCGGTTCCTTCAGGTTCATGCCCCGCGGGCGGCGGACCGCCCGTGCACCCATTCAACGCACTGCGGCTCTCGTCCGGATCGTCCACTGCCCCTTCGCACCCAGCCCCGCATGGGAGCCCGCGAGCTTCTGGTGCATGATGGTTCCGTGCATGCCCCTAGCCTAGCAAGGCGTCTCTGCCGCATTTCCCTCGCCGTGGTGATGGTCATCACGACTTGGGCCTGCGGCCGCAAGGGGGACCCCGTGCCGAGACCCAGGGCCCTTCCCGCGGCCTGCAGGGTCCAGCCCGTCACGCTCCGCAGACTGGCGGTGACGCTGCCTTCGGTCGACGTGGCCGGCGCGGGGCTCGCCGGCGTCGAGCGCGTCCGTGTCTACTACCTTCCGGTGGGGACGACGCTCCCCTCGGCGTCCGAGGTCGTGGCGAAAGGCGAGGTCGTCCTCGAGCGGAGCCGGCCGGACCTCCCCGGTCCGGGCGGAACGCTGGAACTCGACCTCGGCGGGTTCCGCCGGCCTCGCGGCTGGCTGGTGGTGGTGGCGGTGCGGGTCGGCGAGGTGGTCGGGGACCCAGGCACGGTCCAGCCCTGGCTGGATCCTGAGCTCTAGGTCCACCCGGGCCACCCCATGACACGCCTGTGACGCAGCGCCGGCGCGGGTTTCCGTTCAATCCGGCCGCCCCGGCTGGCAGGGCCTCCGCCCCTGGCTCCTGCGGTTTCGCCCCCGGAGCCGGGCGCGATTCCTCCGCCGGGAGGATCCTTCCGGCATCCCAACCGTCGTAGCCCCTGGGCGCGACAGATCTTTCCAAAATCCTCCCCGGGTCATCACCGGGCTCCGTCCTGGAGGCACCATGCGCACCCTGCCCCACTTCCTCGGAACCGCCGCCATCGCCCTCGCCGGGATGGCCGTCCAGGCCTCCGAGTTCACCCCGCTCCTGTCGGTCACGCAGGCGACCTGGCCCGGCCGGAACCACATCGGCGTGGTCTGCGACTACGCCGTGAGCAAGGACCACATCGAGGGCCTCCGCCAGGCCGCCGGCGCCGGTTCGAAGATCACCGTGGTGGACGCCCGCCGCGAGAGCCAGCTGCCCGGCGCCCGCGCCGCCCTCGTCGACCGCCAGGCGGACTACCTGGTCCTGCTGCCCAGCGGCGGCATCTACAGCGAGGGCAACTTCTGGAGCACCCGGCTGGTGCGCAGCCTGGCGATGTCGGGCATCCCCAGCATCGGCACCAGCACGCGTTCCCTGAAGCAGGGCGCGGTCTTCGCCGTGGGTGAAGGCACCGGCTGGACCCTGCAGGTGACCGACCGCCTGGTCGGAACCATCTCCGTGGAACTGCCGCAGAAGGGGCAGGTCTTCCGGGGAGGGGGCAGCACCGAGCTGGCCACCCTGAGCATCGTCGAGCTCAAGGACTGACTCCGGCCGATTCCCTTCCGTGGGCCCCGCTCCTCGCGGGGCCCACGCATGCGCATGCCCTATTGGCCTTCGGAGAACTGCTCGCGGAAGGTGCGGCTGAGGGTGAGCCGGGTGCCGTCGCGCATCAGCACCAGCATGTCGCCTCCGGTCCAGCTCTGCAGTTCGCGGACGCAGTCGAGGTTGACGATGGCGCTGCGGTGGATGCGGCGGAACTGGCGCGGGTCGAGCCGCTCGAGGATGCCGGCCATGGTCTGCCGCATGAGGTGGGACTCGCCCTCCACGTGCAGGCGGACGTAGTTGTCCTCGGCCTCGATCCACTGGATGGCGGCGGCCTTCACCAGGACGTAGCGGTCCCCGTTGCGCACCAGGAAGCGGTCCGGCAATGGACGGTCCTTGCGCATCTCCGCGAGCAGCGACTCGAAGGGCGGGGGACCCTGCAGCGGCCTGCCCCGCCACTCCCGGACCCGCGCCAGGGCCCGCTGGAACCGCTCGCGGTCGAAGGGCTTGAGCAGGTAGTCCAGGGCATGCACCTCGAAGGCGCGCAACGCGTGCTGGTCGTAGGCCGTCACGAACAGGGTGGCCGGCATCCGCTCGACGCCGATGGCGTCGACCACCGCGAAGCCGTCCAGCTCGGGCATCTGCACGTCCAGGAAGACCAGGTCGGGCTTCAGCTCGTCGATGAGCCGCACGGCATCCAGCCCGTTCCCCGCCTCCCCGGCCACCTCGACGTCGGTCTCGTCGAGGAGCAGCTGGCGGATCCTCTGCCGCGCCAGGGGCTCGTCGTCCACCAGTAGGGCGCGCATGGGGCCTAGGCCGGGGCCGACCAGGGGATCCGGATCCGGGCCGTGGTCCCCGACCCCGGCTCGCTCAGGAGGGTGAAGGCCTGGCGGTCCTTGTACAGCAGCCGCAGCCGGTGGGTCGTGTTGGAGGTCCCGATCCCCTCCCGCCCCTTTTCGAAGCCCTTGCCGTCGTCCCTGACCTCCAGTTCCAGCCATTCCCCTTCCCTCCGGGCCCGGATCTCAATGGTAGAGGACCGGGCCAGCCCCGAGACGCCGTGGCGGATGGAATTCTCCACCAGGGGCTGGAGCAGGAACGAGGGGACGCGGGCCTCCATGCATTCCGGCGGCACCTCGAACAGGACCCTCAGGCGGTCCTGGAACCGGATGCGCTCGATCGCCAGGTAGCCCTCGATGAAGGCCAGCTCCTGCCGCAGGCTGACCTCCTGCGTCGCGCCGGCGTCGAGGGTCATGCGCAGCAGGTCGGCCAGGCGGGTGAGCATGCGGTCGGCGGCCTCGCCGTCGCTGTGGATGAGCGCCGAGATGCTGTTCAGCGTGTTGAACAGGAAGTGCGGCTGCAGCTGCATGCGGAGGGCCTGGTTCTGGGCCTGGGCCAGGCGGCTCTCCAGCTGGGTCGCCTCGAGGTCCCGCTGGCGCATCCGGCGGTGGGCCCGGATCACGTGGTAGGCCGCCAGCACGCCCCACATGGTCAACAGGCTCATCTGGAAGTAGCTGCGGAAGAACCTCAGGAGCCCGGGCTTGAAGTGGCTGATCCACTTGGCCCGCTCCGGGGGGTCCATGAAGGGCCAGTTCACCAGGTAGATGAGGGTCAGGCCGGCCGCGGTCACCGCCAGGCTGGCCACGCCGTGCAGGGCCCAGGCCTTCCAGGCGCGGGCGCGGACCTCCTCGATGGGGAACCGGACGGCCAGGAACAGCACCACCAGGCCAAGCAGGCCCCAGATGAAGTTCTGGAGCAGGTTGAGCGGCAGCAGGTAGGTCAGGAGCTCGCCACGGGGGAACATGAGCTTGTCCATCAGCGTCATGTACAGGCCCATGGCCGCCCACACCATCCAGTAGGTCGTCCAGGTGCGCAGCCTGCTGCTCATGGGTGCAGCCTAGCATCCAGCGGACGGCGGAGCCTCGTCCCTGGGACCAGCCGACGCGGACCGGGGTGAATGCAGGCTAGCGGATGGCATAGACCCTCCCGTCGGTGCTGCCGAAATAGAGGACACCCCCGGCCAGCACCGGGGAGGAGAGCACCGAGCCGAGGCTGAACATCCGGTGCAGGCCGATGACCATGCCGTCGAGGGTCGCCTCCGGGTAGGTGCCCGGCTTCATCCGCCCGGACGCGTCCAGCCACTGGGGGCCGTTCTGCCGGTTCCCCTCGGTCTGGAAGGCGGCGGACTCGCGGCCGGCCTCGAGGTCGACACCGTGCAGCCAGCCGTCGGAGGTCCCGTAGTAGGCCATCCGGCCGGCCAGGGCCGGCGACGAGAACGACACCGCCCGGTTCTCCAGGCTCAGCAGGAGCGCGCCGCTGCGGGCATCCAGCACCTTGAACCGGGTGCCGTCGGACGTGGGAAACACCACCTTCCCATCCCGCAGGGCCGGCGAGGCGATCACCCAGCCCTTGCGGTTGTCGTGGCGCCAGCGTTCCTTCCCGGTGGAGGCGTCCAGGGCGTAGAAGTGGCCGTCCCGGCAGCCGAAGAACACCATGCCTTCCCCCACGGCGGCGGAGGAGGCGATCCCTTCCTGGTTGTGGAGGACCGGATCCTGGCCGGTCGCGAAGGTCCAGAGCACCTTGCCGCTCGCCGCGTCGAGGGCGTAGAAGTTCCGGTCCCAGCTGCCGATGTAGAGCCGGCCCTCGGCTAGGGCCGGACTGGCGTGGACCACGTCGCCGGTCGCGTGGCGCCACTTCAGGCTGCCGGTGGCCGCATCGAGGGCGTAGATGCAGCCGTCGCCGCTGCCGAAGTAGACGCAGGCCGTGTCCACCACCGGCGAGGACAGGAAGACATCGAAGGGATCCGGCATCCGCTCCGTCCGGGGGGCCGCCCCGTGGATGCCGGGTGCGGTGAACCGCCGCTCCCCGCCGGTCTCGAAGCGCCACTTCTCCACCCCGGTGTCCGCGTCGAGGGCGTAGAAGCGCCCGTCCCGGCTGCCGAACAGCACCCGCCCCGCGGCCACGGCAGGGGTGGAGTCCACCGCGCCCCCGGTCCGGAACTCCCAGCGCAGGTCTCCACTGCGGGCATCCAGGGCGAGCAGGCGGCCATCGGTGCTCCCGACGTAGACGCGGCCTCCCGCGACGGTGGGGGAGCCCACCACCCGGCCGGCGGTCTGGAAGGACCAGAGCACCTTGTCCAGGGCGACCGGGGCCGAGTCGTAGACGCCCAGGTGCCTGGGCCCGCCCCGGAACATGGCGGGGTCGCTCCCCAGCAGGGCGCCCCAGCAGGCGAGGGTGAGGATCAATCGCGGGCGCATGGCTTCTCCGAGGTAGCGCGAGTCTAGCCGGGGCCCTCGGCTTCCCGCCCTGCGGCAGGGGCGAGCCCACCCAGGCAGGGGTGAACCGCGCCCGGCCTCAGCGCGCCAGCAGGAACCCGCCCCACCATTCCGCCGCGGCCCGGGCCAGGCGGTCCTTCGGCAGCGGTCCCAGCGCCGGTTGCGGCCCCGCGGCCACCACCGGCGTGAGGGTGCTGGCCTGGGCTCCGAATCCACGCCCGCCCCCGATGTCGTTCAGGAGGACCGCGTCGAGGCGCTTCCGCGCCAGCTTCGCCTGGGCATTCGCCAGGTGGGTCTCGCTCTCGGCCGCGAAGCCCACCAGCCACTGGCCGGGCCGGCGCCGCTCGGACAGGGTGGCGAGCACGTCCGGGGTGCGGACCAGCACCAGCGTCTCCGGGCCGTCGGCCTTCTTCACCTTCTCCCGGGCGCAGGATTCGGGGCGCTGGTCGGCCACGGCCGCGGCGGCGAACAGCCCGTCCATCGCGCCCCAGCAGTCCAGGCAGGCCGCCAGCATCTGCTCCGCGCTGCGGACCCGCCGGCAGTCCACCCCCGGCGGTGCGGGCAGGTCGCCGCCGAGCACCAGCGTCACCTCCGCGCCGAGGTCCCGCAGGGCCCGGGCCAGTTCCACGCCCATCCCGCCCGTGCTGCGGTTGGTGAGGGTGCGGACCGGATCCAGGTCCTCCCGGGTGGGCCCGGCCGTCACCAGGACCCGCTTGCCGAGGTAGGCCGGGTGCTTCGGCCCCGCGATCCACTGCAGGGCCTCGGCGATGGCCTCGGGCTCCGCCAGCTTGCCGGTGCCTTCCTCCCCGCAGGCCAGCAGGCCCTCGGCGGGTTCGACGAAGTGGTGGCCGAAGTCGCGGAGGCGGGCCACGTTGGCCTGCACGGCCGGGTGGTCCCACATGGCGGTGTTCATGGCCGGGGCCCAGAGCACCGGAACCCGGGCGGCCAGGAGGACCGTCGTGAGCAGGTCGTCGGCCAGCCCGTGGGCAGCCTTCCCCAGGAGGTCGGCCGTGGCCGGGGCGATGCAGATCGCCTCGGACCAGCGGGCCAGATCGATGTGCTCGACCACCGGGCTGGGCCGCCATTCCGCCCGGTCCGGGTTGGCCCCGGACACCGGTTCGCCGGTGAGCGAGGCCAGGGTGAGCGGGGTGATGAAGCGCGCACCGGCCTCGGTCAGGACGCAGCGGACGGCGTGCCCGCGGCGGGTGAGGAGACGGGCCAGGTCCGCCGCCCTGTAGGCGGCGATGCCGCCGGGGATTCCGAGCAGGATCTTCATGGCTCCATGGTCGGCCCGCGGGCGGCCCGGGTAAACGCCTTTCCATGCGCGCCGCCAGCCCGGGGCGCGCCCCGCCACCCCGACGGGAAGCCCGTGCCGCGCCGGGTAGGGACCTCGGTGCAGGGCCGGGTCCCGGGTACCGAAGGCCAGTGGTGCCCTGGGGGCCCTGCGGAGGCACCGCCGCCCTCCGGCGGGACCGCGCCCGAGGGAAGACCGTCCCTGGCATAATCCCGACCAACCTGATAGGATTTCCCTTCCGGAGCCGCCCATGAGCCAGCGCACCATCGTCCACGTCCCCGAGGAAGTCCAGAACAAGTACCGCTTCGTGGTCGTCGCCGGGAAGCGCTGCGAGCAGCTTCAGCGCGGGGCCTACCCGAAGGTCGAGGTGACCGTGCCGATGAACAAGCTCGGCCACCCCCAGGAAGCGCCGCGGCTGGCCTCCTTCTGGGCCCAGGTCGGCATCCGCGAAGTGGAGGAGAGCCGGATCGCCTTCGAGGAGCCGGAAGTGTTCATGCCCGACTACACCACCGAGGCCCCGATCTCCGTCGAGTAGGGCCGCCTTCAGCGCCGTTCGAAACCGGCGCCGACCACCGCCCCGATCCGCGCCTTGCGCAGCAGCAGGGTGCGCAGGTACTCCTGCCGGTCCACCACCAGGGCCTTGCGCGCCTTGGCGTCGGGCACCTGCCTCGGCCCTTCGGCTGGATCCATGAGGCCGTCCAGTTCGCGGCGGGTCCGGTCGATGGCGCCGCGCACCCGGATCACCCGGATCACCTTCTCGCGGCTCCGGCCGGCCTGGCGCTCGCGCCAGTTGTTCTCGGTCCACAGCGGCTCGTAGCCGACCTCGCCGAGGACCACCTTGACGCTGCCGTCGGGGTTCCGGACCTTGCTGAAGGTGCAGAACAGGGCGGCGCCGTCGCGGTTGTCGCCCGCGGCCACGGGAAACAGGTCGGCTCGGTACATCCGGTCCTGGTTGCTGATGAAGTTGCCGAGCGAGAAGGCCACCACCCCGCTGCGCCCGCCCGCCTCGAGGATCTCCATGGGCTGGAGGACATGCGGATGGTGGCCGAGGATCAGGTCGGCCCCGCCCTCCACGAGGCGGGCGGCGATGTCACGGTGGCGACGCGTCGGCAGGTGGTGGTACTCGTCGCCCCAGTGGACGCTGACCACCACGGCATCGGCCAGGGTCCTGGCCTGGCGCACCGCCTGCAGGGCCGGTTCCAGGTCGAGCGGACGCACCCAGGGCTCGCTGGCCTTCCGGTTGAGGTCCAGGTTCAGGAGGTCCGTGAAGGCCAGGAAGGCCACCTTTACCCCGTTGGCCTCGACGACCCGCGTGGCTTCGGCCTCGGCCTGGCTGCGACCGGCGCCGACCGCCAGGAGCCGGGCCTCCTGCAGCCGCTCGAGGGTTTCCGCAACGCCCCGGGCGCCCTGGTCGAAGGCGTGGTTGTTGGCGGTGCTGAGCAGGGTGAAGCCGCTCGAGCGGAGCACCTCGGGCAGGAGGGCGGGCGCGTTGAATTCGTAGGGGCGGCCGGGCCGTCCGGTTCGCGGCGCGACGGGCGTCTCCAGGTTGCCGAAGGCCACGTCGGCCTCCTTCAGCAGGGGCGCGACATCCTCCCAGAGGGCCGGGAAGCCGCCCTGCGCGCCGGCCTCCTTGACATCGGCGTGCATCATGATGTCCCCCACCGCCACCACCCGGAATTCGCCGAGGATCACGGGAAGGTGGGCGCTGATGGGCAGCCGGAAGGCCTCCGCCGGCCGGTCCTGGGGTCCCGGGGACAGCAGCAGCAGCAGACCTCCGCCGAGACCCGCCAGGCTACGCATGCCAGACCTCGGGACCGTAGTAGACCTCCAGGGGCACAGTCGGCAGGGCATCCCGGACCCGGGCGGCCAGGAGGTCCAGGGCCGCCGCCTTCAGCGGCCGGGCCGCGGCCTCGGGAGTCGGGCGGGCCACGGTGTACAGCTGGATCGCCTGGATCCGTCCACCCATGCGGAGGATCTGCTGGATCCGGGCGCAATAGGCGGCGGTTTCCTCCTCCGAGGGGCCCTGCCCTTCCCACTCCAGGAACAGGGACTGGATGGTCAGCGGTCGCAGCCGGGCGGTGACCTCCAGGTTCTGCAGGATCCGCTCGAAGGGCACCAGGGTGCGGCCGACGGCCTGGTAGTGGGCCTCGGTGCCGGCATCCAGCTTGGCCCAGACTTCGCCGTTGTTGGCGCCCAGGACGTCCATGGCCTGCACCACCTCGCGGGCCTGGAGGCGTGAGGCGTCCGTGATCAGCACCATCTTCACGTCGTGCAGGCCGAGCCGCCACTTCAGCTCAGCCAGCCGCTCGACCGCGGGCAGGAATTCCGGGGCGGTGGTCGGCTCGCCGTCGCCGCTGAAGGCGATGTCGTTGAGCCGGCGCTGGTCCGCGGGCGTGCTGCTGAAGGGCGCCTCGTCGAAGAGCCGGCCGCTCGCCGCGAGCTGCAGCAGCGCCTCCATCTCCCGCTCGAGCTGGTCCAGGTCGATGTCCCGGCGCCTCGGCGGGGTCTTCCGGTCCACCTCGCAGTACACGCAGCCGAAGTTGCAGACCTTGTCGGGGTTCAGGTTCACGCCCAGGCTGAGGCCCCTGGAGCGGCGGCTGACCACCGGGTAGCAGTAGTCGAAGTCCTGCCAGAGCCGGCGGTGGTCCAGGTGGGCGGGGTGCAGCGGAAGGTTCATGCGTCCTCCCCGGGGGCGCCGGGCTTCCAGTCGATCGGCACCGGGGAGCCGGCATCGTCCACGGCGACCATCACGAAGGCCCCGCTGGTGACCTCCCGCCGGGCACCGGTCTCCGGGTTGAAGGCGGAAACGTCGAGCTGCACCGTCAGGCTGGTCCGGCCCCGCCGGCCGAGCCGGCCGTCGAACTCGATCATCTCGCCCGCCCGGACCGGGCTGTGGAAGATCAGTTCGGACACCTTGAGCGTGACGAACCGCCCGTTCCGGCTCACCAGCCCGGCAAAGATCCCGCTGGCCTTGTCCATGCGCGCCATCATGTCGCCACCGAACAGGGTGCCGTTGAGGCCGATGTCCTGCTGCAGGACCATTTCGCGGGTGACGAGCATGCAACCTCTGGACGGAAGGGATCGGGGGCCGACCCTCGGCCTTCCATCATAGTGTCCCGGCCCGGCGCCGTTGGCCTGCAGGCGGCCGTTCAGCGTCCAGCCCGGCCATCGGCAACCTCCGCCTCGGCCTGGCCGAGCAGCGGGAACCGCTCCCTGGGCTCGTAGCGCGGTCCGACCCAATCGAAGATAGTCAGGTTGCGGACCTCGAATTCCAGTTCCAGGTCCTGGTCCACCAGGAACTCCACCACCATGGCCAGGCGATCCCGCGACAGGTCGCCCTGGGCCAGGGACAGGTGGGGCACCCAGCGGTTCGGGGCGTACAGGCCGAAGAGCCTTCCGCCCAGGGTCCCCGCCCGGTTCCACAGGCGCAGGTGGAGCTCGGCCAGCTGGGGGCAGCGGATGATGGGGGCGTAGCAGACCGGCTCGGGTCGCAGGAACAGCCCGAACCCCACGGTGCGAAGCTGCAGCGGCGGGGTGGCCAGGGTGACCTCCTCCACCATCGGCTCCAGGTCGGCGTGGGCGATGCCTTCGCAGCCGAACAGCGTGACGTGCGGAAAGGGGACCTTGCGGATGCCCCGCAGGCCGGCGCGCTCCTCGAGCGCGTCCCAGACTGCGCGGACGCGCCGCGCGGTGGGTTCGTGCAAGGTCAAGGCCAGGGTGGACATGGGCCGGGTCAGCATACTCCCACCCGGACCCGCGGTCCCGTCCCACCGCTCGGCTACCATCGGGAAGGCCATGCCCCCTTCAGCCGACATCTCCCGCCGGGTCCGCCTCCTTCGCCGGGCGCTGGACCTGGGGCTGCTGCTCGAGGAGGAGGTGGTGCCCACCGGCGGCCACGCCGACGAGACCCTGAGCGAGGAGCGCCTCGCCGGGATCTTCGACGACCTGGTCGCCCGGGGCCGGCTCGACCCCGCGCGGCTGGCCACGGCCGCCGGAACGGAACGGGACTGCGCCGAGAACCCGAGCCTCGACCGGGTGGCCTACCTCGCGCCTCCCGAGCCCGATTCGACGCTGATGCTCGCCGATTTTCCGCTGCCCCGCGGGGACCGCTACCTGCCCCTCGCCTACCTGGGCGACGGCGGAATGGGACGGGTGTTCAAGGCCTGGGACCAGCAGCTGCGCCGGGTCGTGGCGCTGAAGTTCCTGAAGCGCGACGACCCCGCCGCGGTCCAGCGTTTCCTTCACGAGGCGCGCTCCCAGGCCCAGCTCGACCACCCGAACGTGTGCCGCGTCTACTCGGTGGGCCAGAGCCACGGGCAGGCCTTTCTCGCCATGCAGTTCGTCGAGGGGCCGACCCTCCGCACCGCCCTTCCCCAGCTCAACCTGGAACAGGTCGCGGCGGTGGCCCGCGACGTCGCTGAAGCGCTGCACGCCTGCCACCGGCTGGGCATCCTCCACCGCGACATCAAGCTGTCGAACATCATGCTGGAACGCACGGACCGCCTGGGCTGGCACCCCTACCTCATGGACTTCGGCCTGGCGCGGGAGCTCGCCGCGGACGGCGAGACGGTCAGCGGAGTCATCGTCGGCACGCCGGTCTACGCCAGCCCGGAGCAGGTCCAGGGCCGCAGCGAGGACCTCGACCGCCGCGCCGATGTCTACTCGCTCGGGGCGACCATGTACGAGTGCCTCTGCGGGGCGCCACCCTTCCCGTTCGGCGGTTCCCTGGCGGACCTGGCGCGGCGGATCGTCGAGCAGGAGCCCCCGGATCCGCGGAAACGGGTCCCGAACCTCCCGGCCGACCTCGTCACCATCGTCCTGAAGTGCCTCGAGAAGGACCCCGGCCGCCGCTACGATTCCGCCCGCGCCCTCGCCGAGGACCTGCAGCACTACCTGGACGGGGACCCGATCAAGGCCCGCGGCGCCGGGCTCGGCTACCGCACCCTCAAGCGGATCCGCAAGAACCGCGTGCTGGCCGCGGTCGTGGCCGTCTCCCTGGCCACCATCGGGGTCCTGGCCGCCTGGGGCGCGCGCCTCGTGCTGAGGGCGCGCCTGCAGGCCCAGTACGCCCAGCGCCTGGCTCGGGAGACCGAGCGCCTGCACGGGCGGCTCGCCCTGGCCTACGCCCTCCCCATGCACGACATCCGGCCGGACCGGACCCGCATGGAGGACCTCCTCGCCTCGATTCGCCTGGAACTCCGCACCCAGGGCGACTGGGCCCAGGCCCCCGGCCGGCTGTCCCTCGGCCAGGGACTGCTGGCGCTCGACCGCCTGGAGGAGGCCCGGACCGAACTGCAGGAGGCCCGGCGCCGCGCGCCCCGGGACCCGGAGGTGGCCCGCGCCCTCGGCCTCACCCTCGCCCGGATCTACGGGGAGGAGATGGAAGGCCTGCGCGGCCGGGCTCGCGAGGAGAAGCGGCGGGAGCTGGCGCCGACCCTGCTCGAGCCCGCGGCGGACCTGCTGCGCACCGCGCGCGCCGGTGGGCTCGAGGCGCCGGAACTGGCCGAAGGCGTGCTGGCCCTGGTCGAGGACCGCACCGAGGATGCCATCCGGCTGGCGCGGGAGGCCCACAGCCGCTTCCCGTGGTCCTGGGAGGCGCTGCTGCTCGAAGCCGACGCCCACAAGACCCAGGCCAGCCTGCGGCTGGCCCAGGGCGACCACGCCGGTGCGGAACAGGCGCTGCAGCGCGCCGGCGACAGCCTGGCGCGCGCCAAGGACATCGCCCGGAGCGCGCCCCGGCCCTACGAATCCGAGGCCCAGCGCCGCTTCCTGCGGATGGCCATCCGCGTCGACCGCAACAGCGCCACCGCGGCCGACCGCGACTACGCCCTGGAAGGCATCGCCGAGGCCCTCGGGGTCGACCCGGCCAACGCCCGGGTGCTCGGATTCAAGGCCGCCATCCACCGCCGCTGGGCGCTCACCCGGGCCGCCGCGGGGGAGGATCCGCGACCCGAGCTGCAGGTGGCGGCGGAGGCCTGCGAGGCCGGCTTGAAGGCCCGCCCCTCCGACGTCGCCATGATCAACAACCTGGCGTCGATCCTCCGCAACCAGGCGGACTGGGAGATGGGCCGCGGGATCGATCCAGGGCCGAACCTGGACAGGGCGATCGCGAGCCTCGAAGGCGCCCTCGCCCAGCCCCGGCACGCCGACCTGCTGTGGAACAACCTCGGCAACTGCCATGCGCTGAGGGGCCGGTGGCAGCTGGCCCACGGCCTGGATCCCTCGGCCGAGCTGGAGCGGGCCTCGGAGTGCCTTGCCAAGGCCGCCGCGGTGCGTCCGTGGGTGGGCCACGCCTCCAGCCGCGGCTCGGTCCTGCTGGACCTCGCCACCTTCCGCGCCTGGCAGGGCCAGGATTCCCGGAAGGCCCTCGACGCCTCCCTCGCCGCCTTCCAGGAGGCGCTGCGCCTCAACCCGAACTCCCACCAGTCCCACGAAGGGATGGCGGAGGCCCTGCTGGTGCGCGCCGAGGCCTCCATCGCCCTCGGCCAGCCCCTGGGCACGGACCTTGAGACCGCCCTCGAGCACCTGGACCGGGCGCTTTCCGTCAATCCGCAATCCGCAACGGCCCGCTGGCGGCGGGTCCACGGCTGGTCGCTCCGGGCCCGGATCCGGGGAACGGCCGAGGACCTCCAGCGCGCCGCCTCGGCCGCCCGCCCGGGACCCGGCGACGGTCCGGAGGCCCTGTGGGCAGGTGCCCAGGCCCTCTGGGCCTTCGCCCGCGCCGGCGGCGAAGCGGCCCGGCTCCAGGCGCTCACCCAGGTGCGGAGCGCCGGGTCGCGCCAAGCCTGGGATGGCCGCTACCCCTACCTGGAGGGCCGGGTGCTGCTCCTGCTCCGCCGGCGGGCCGAGGCCCAACGCGCCCTGAACCGGGCTGCGGCCCTCAATGGGAACCTCCGGGCGGCCGCCCTGGCCGCCGCGGCGGCCGGATGAGGGACCGCGTGGATCGGCCGCATCGCTCCACCTGCCCCTTCGACTGCCCCGATGCCTGCGGCCTGCTGGTCGAGGTTGCGGATGGACGGGCGGTCGGCGTCCGGGGCGACCCGGAGCATCCCTTCAGCCGCGGCACCCTCTGTCCGAAAATGGCCCACTACGAACGCAGCGTCCATTCCGAGCGCCGCCTCGGCACGCCGTTGCGCCGGATCGGCGCCAAGGGCGAAGGGCGCTTCGCCCCGATCGGCTGGGAGGAGGCCCTGGCGGAAATCACCGGCCGCTGGAAGGAGATCATCCGGGTCTGGGGCGCCGAGTCCGTGCTGCCCTATTCCTACGCCGGCACCATGGGGATCCTGCAGCGCCACGCAGGCCACCCCCTCTTCCACCGGATGGGCGCCTCGCGGCTAGAGCGCAGCATCTGCACGCCGGCGAAGTCCGCCGGCTTCGCCGCGGTCCTCGGCAGCACCCCGGCCCCGGATCCGGACGCGGTGCTGGGCGCGGACCTGGTGGTGCTCTGGGGGCTGAATGCCCTGGCGACCAACCTGCATGGATTCCAGCGGGTCCGCGAGGCCCGCCGCCGCGGCGCCCGGCTCTGGGTGGTGGAGACCTACCGAACCGCCACCGCCGACCAGGCCGACCGGGTGGTGCTGATCCGGCCCGGCACCGACGGCATCCTCGCCGCCGGCCTGATGCACCTGCTGGCAGCCCAGGGCCGCCTGGACCGGGACTTCCTGGCCCGCCACGTCCAGGGCTTCGAGGCGCTGGCACGCGAGGTCCTGCCCGCCTTCCCGCCTGCGGTGGTCGCCGCGCGCACCGGCATCCCCGAGGACCTGCTGCGGGAATTCGCCCAGGCCTACGGCGCCGCTGCCGATCCCCAGATCCAGCTGGGCGGAGGCCCCACCCGCTACGGCAACGGCGCCATGACCGTGCGGCTCCTGCTGTGCCTGCCGGCCCTGGTGGGCGCCTACCTGAAGCCGGCCGGCGGCGCCTTCCTCGGGACCTCCACGGGCGGCGCCTTCGCCATGCAGCGGATCACCCGCGAGGACCTGCAGCCGCGCCCGACCCGGTCGATCAACATGAACCGCCTCGGAGCGGCCCTGGATCCCGCCCTGGACCCGCCGGTGAAGTCCCTCTACGTCTACGCATCCAATCCGGCCGCGGTCGCCCCGGACCAGAACGCGGTCCGCGGCGGACTGCTCCGCGAGGACCTGTTCACCGTCGTCCACGAGCGCTTCCTCACCGACACCGCCCGCTACGCCGACGTCGTCCTGCCGGCGACCTCCTCCCTGGAGCACCCCGACCTGTACCGCGCCTACGGACACTACGCCACCCAGCGCTGCCGCGCGGTGATCGCGCCGGTGGGCGAGAGCCGCTCGAACTGGCGCACCTTCCAGGCCCTGGCGGAGCACATGGGGTTCGACGAAGACCCGTTCCACTGCTCGGAAGACGAGATGATCGACCGGCTGCTCGCCGGCCCCAATCCCTGGCGCGAGGGCATCGATGCCGCCGGCCTCGCCGAGGGACGCGCCGTGCAGTTGCGGGTGCCGGGGCTGCCGCCCCCCTTCGGGACGCCCAGCGGCAGGGTCGAGATCCTCAATCCCGCGGAACCCGAGCCCCTGCCGCGGCCGCTTCCCTGCCACGCGGAGGCCGACCCGCATCCCCTCGCCCTGGTGACCGCACCCTCCCTGTACGGCCTCAACAGCACCTTCCACGAGCGCGACGACCTGCCGGCCCGGCGGGTCGCCGCCACCCTCCGGCTCTCCCCGGAGGACGCAGGCCGGCGCGGCATCCGGGGAGACGACCCGGTCACGGTGTTCAACGACCGCGGCACGGTCCGCCTGCGTGCGGAAGTCTCCGACCGGATCCCTCCCGGCGTCGTGGTCGTGGAGGGCGTGGCCTGGTCGGAGTTCTCGAAGGGTGGCGCCACCGTCAATGCCCTCACCAGCCAGCGCCTGACCGACCGCGGCGGCGGCAGCACGTTCTACGACAACCGGGTGGACGTCAGGAAGGGATAAGAAGCATTTCCACCGCAACGGCGCAGAGGCGCAAAGAAAACAACCTGGATTGATTTGTTTCTTTGCGCCTCTGCGCCTTTGCGTTAGGGAAATTCTTTTCCTACGCCTTGCCGATCCGCTTGGCCAGGGCCTCGCCCATGTCGGCGGGACTCTTGACCACGGTGATGCCGGCGGCTTCCAGGGCGGCCATCTTGTCCGCCGCGGTGCCCTTGCCGCCGCTGATGATGGCGCCGGCGTGGCCCATGCGCCGCCCCGGAGGGGCGGTCTGGCCGGCGATGAAGGCCACCAACGGCTTCTCGGGCATGTTGGCCTTGATCCAGGCGGCGGCCTCCTCCTCGGCGCTGCCGCCGATCTCGCCGATCATGATCACCGCATGGGTGTCGGGGTCGTCCTTGAAGAGGCGCAGGCAGTCGATGAAGTTGGTGCCGTTGACCGGATCGCCGCCGATGCCGATGCAGGTGCTCTGGCCGATGCCCAGGCTGGTGAGCTGGCCCACCGCCTCGTAGGTGAGCGTGCCGGAGCGGCTGACCACGCCGACGTTGCCGGCGAGGTGGATGCGGCCGGGCATGATGCCGATCTTGGCCTTGCCCGGGCTGATGACGCCGGGGCAGTTGGGGCCCACCAGCCGGCTGTTCGGATAGTCGCCCAGGACCCGCTTCACCTTCAGCATGTCCATCACCGGGATGCCCTCGGTGATGCACACGATCAGCTCGATGCCCGCCTCGAGGGCCTCGAGGATCGCGTCCGCAGAAGCCGCCGGCGGCACGAAGATCATGGTGGCGTTGGCTCCGCTGTCCTTGACCGCATCCCGCACGGTGTTCCAGACCTTGAAGCCCTCGACCTCGGTGCCGCCCTTGCCGGGCGTGACGCCGCCGACCACGTGGGTGCCGTAGTCGCGGCAGCCCTTCGCGTGGAACAGGCCCTCGCGCCCGGTGATGCCCTGCACGAGCAGTTTGGTGTGATGACCCAGCAGAACTGACATTTTGAATTCCTCTTTTCTTGGTGTCTTCGTGTCTTGGTGGTGAATCGTTTCTACCGGATCGAATCCACGGCCTTCTGCGCGGCGTCCTTGAGGCTGGAGGCCACCGCCAGGTTCAGTCCGCTGTCGGCGAGGATCTTCTTGCCCTCCTCGACGTTGGTGCCCTCGAGCCGGACCACCACCGGGACCTGGATGCCGATCTCCTTGGCGGCGTTGACGATTCCGGCGGCGACCACGTCGCAGCGCATGATCCCGCCGAAGATGTTCACCATCACGGCCTTCACCGAACTGTCCTGGAGGATGATCCGGAAGGCGTTCTTGACCGCCTCCTCGGTGGCGCCGCCGCCCACGTCCAGGAAGTTGGCGGGGGAGCCGCCGTGGTACTTGATGATGTCCATCGTGGCCATGGCCAGGCCGGCGCCGTTCACCATGCAGCCGATGCTGCCGTCCAGCTTGATGAAGTTCAGGTTGAACTTGCTGGCCTCGATCTCCTCCTCCGCCTCCTCGTTGCGGTCGCGGTAGGCGAGGATCTCCGGGTGGCGGAACAGGGCGTTGTCGTCGAAGCCGATCTTGGCGTCGAGGGCGGTGATCTCCCCCTGCTTGGTGATCACCAGCGGATTGATCTCGACCATCGAGCAGTCCTTCTCCACGAACAGGCGGTAGAGGTTCTGCAGGAACACCACCGCCTTCTTGAAGGTGTCGCCTTCGAGGCCGAGGGCGAAGGCCACCTGGCGGGCATGGAACCCTGACATGCCGGTGGCCGGATCGACCGCCACCTTGACGATCTTCTCCGGGGTCTTCGCCGCCACCTCCTCGATCTCGACGCCGCCTTCGGTGGAGGCCAGGATCGTGATCCGGCTGCTGACCCGGTCCACCAGGAAGGACAGGTAGAGTTCGCGCTCGATGTCGATGGCGCTGGACAGGTACACCGTGTGGACCTTCCGCCCCTCGGCGCCGGTCTGCTTGGTGACCAGGTTCATGCCCAGCATGGCCTTGTAGAGCTCTGCGGCCTGGTCGGGGTCCTTGGCGAACTTCACGCCGCCGCCCTTGCCGCGGCCGCCGGCGTGGATCTGCGCCTTGACCACCACCTGGCCGCCGTAGTGCTTGGCGATCTGGCGGGCGTCCTCGGCGTCCTGGGCGACCCGGCCGTCCGGAGTGGCGACCTTGTACTGCCGGAGGAGTTCCTTGGCCTGGTATTCGTGGATGTTCATGCGGGCTCCGGAGTGGTGGGCAGGTGGATGGAATGCGGCCTGTGCGGCCAGTCTAGCGTGGAGGACCGGGCTCCCGGCAGGGGTTCCCCCCGGGGATCGTCAGCTTTGACGACGCGGGCCTCGGCAGGGACATTATGCCCCCCGGTCCGGCGGTCCGGCGCCTTTGGATGAACAATCGAAGATTCCCGTATACGGGAGCCCAGGCTTCGTTATGCTGGGACTAAGACTCAGCTTCGGAGGTTTCATGTCACGGCAACTGCGGCCGATCACCCTTTCCGCGCTGGCGGCGTCCCTGGCCCTTCCGGCCCTGGCGCAGGTGAACCTGAAGGGCATCCAGCACGCCCTCGTCGGCGCACCAGGCAACGTGATCACCATCAAGTTCGTCCCGAACTTCTCGCTATCCGGGCCCACCCGCGTGAAGGTCAACGACACCATCGTCGACTTCACCTTCGACGCGTCCCTCGGGACGGTGCGGTTCACCCTTCCTCCGGGGCTGGCGCCCGGCACCTACCTGGTGGTCATCACCGACGGCTCCAGGGGCGAGTTCGTCTACCTCGTGACGGTCGGAGCCATGGGTGCGACCGGCGCGACCGGCGCCCCGGGCCCGGTCGGCCCGGTGGGCCCGACCGGGCCCACCGGCCCCATCGGCATCGGCGCCACCGGTCCCACCGGAGTCCAGGGCCCCGTGGGCCCCACTGGCCCCACCGGCCCGATTGGCGTCACCGGAGCGACCGGCCCCACGGGTGCCACCGGGAGCCAGGGCCCCATCGGCCCCACCGGACCCACCGGCCCGATCGGCGTCACCGGAGCGGCGGGCCCCACGGGCGCCACCGGGAGCCAGGGCCCGATCGGCCCCACCGGAGCCACCGGGTCCACCGGCAACACGGGCTCCACGGGAGCCACGGGTGCGACCGGACCGACCGGAGCGACCGGTCCCACCGGGGCGACCGGTGCCACCGGGGCCACCGGCGCGACGGGAGCAGCCGGGACCGTCAGCCCCGGTCCGGATGGCCTGGTGACCATCCCGGGGATCTGGGCGACCAAGGATGACGCGACCTTCCAGGCCGCCCTCGCCCACGCGTCCACGGGCGGACTGCCGGTGTTCGTCAACAGCGCCGACAAGCTCGGCGTGCTGCTCTCCAGCCGCCGGTTCAAGGACAACATCGCCGACCTTGGCGACGCGAGCGACGCCCTGATGCGCCTGCGGCCCGTGTCCTTCACCTACCGCACCAAGATCGGGGCGGCCCCGCCGGCCCGGCAGTTCGGCCTGATCGCGGAGGAGGTCCAGGAAGTCCTGCCGGACCTGGTGGCACGCGACTCGGATGGCCAGCCCCTGTCGGTCTACTACCAGTTCCTGGCGCCGCTGCTGCTGAACGAGGCCCAGAAGCAGCACGGCGTCATCGAGCAGCAGAAGGCGCGGATCCAGCAGCTCGAGGAGCGCCTGCAGCGCCTGGAGGCCCTGCTCGAGTCCAGGACCCGGCAGTAGGCTCGCACGACCCACGGAAGGCCTCCTGCGGGAGGCCTTCCCTGTTCCGGGCCCTGCGGGTTTGACCCTGCCCCGGCTTCCATCCAGGATGGAGCCACCGCCCCTGGAGCTCCCATGGCCCGCGTGGACAAGCTGCTGGCAACCATCCATGCGAAGGGCGCACGGGCACTGCACCTCGAGCCCGGGCAGCAGCCCGCGCTGGAGCTGGCCAGCGGCGCCCACCACCCGCTCCTGCCCGACCCGACCCCTCCGCAGATGGTGGAGATCCTGGCCATGGAGATCCTCCCCGACGAATCCCGGGAGGAGTTCCTGCGGGCGGGGGAGATCCGGTTCGGATACGGCAGTGGCGGCCTGGCCTATTTCGTGACCCTCAGCCGCGATGCCGCGGGGGTCCACCTGCTGGCCGAGCCCGGAGAGCCCATCCCCGCCCTTCCCGGCGGCCTGCCCGGGCCGGCCGCCGGCCTCGCCGAGATCCCCCCGCCCGCGCCAGCCCCGCCTGCGCCCCCCTTGCCTGTTCCGGTTCCGCCCGCCCCGGCCCCGGAGCCTCCGGCCAGGCCATCCGAACCGCCCCTCCCGCCGAGGATCGACACCGACGGGCTGCCGCTGGCCGACCGCCTGTTCGCGGCCCTCCTCCGGCACCGCGGGTCGGACCTGCACTGCAGCTCCTACGAGGTTCCCATCGCCCGGATCGACGGCGACCTGGTGGAACTCGAGGAATTCGACATGCTGGGCCCGAACCAGATGCTGGACCTCATGCGCAGCTTCGCCACCGAGGCCGCCTGGCGGACCTACGAAGCCACCCATGACGCGGATTTCGCCCACGCCTTCGAGGCGGGCAACTGCAGGTTCAGGGTCAACTTCTTCCTCGACCGGGTGGGGCCCGGATTCGTCTGCCGGCAGATCCCGAGCGAGATTCCGGACCCGGACCGGCTCGGGCTGGCCGACCCGGTCCGGCGCCTGGCCCTGCTCTCCAAGGGCCTCGTGCTCGTGACCGGACCCACCGGCAGCGGCAAGTCCACCACCCTCGCGGCCATCCTCGACCTCGCCAACCAGCAGCGCGAGGAGCACATCCTCACCATCGAGGATCCGATCGAATTCGTCCACCCCCGCAAGCGCTGCCTGGTCAACCAGCGCGAGGTCGGCACCCACACCGAGAGCTTCAAGAAGGCCCTCCGCGCCGCCCTCCGCGAGGACCCGGACATCGTGCTGGTGGGCGAGATGCGCGACCTGGAGACGATCGCCATCGCCCTCGAGACGGCCATCACCGGGCACCTGGTGTTCGGCACCCTCCACACCAGCAGCGCCATCGGCACCATCGACCGCATCGTCGACCAGTTCCCGAGCGACCGCCAGCAGCAGATCCGCGTCATGCTCGCCGACTGCCTCAAGGCCGTGATCAGCCAGACCCTGCTCAAGCGGAAGCGGGGCGGCAGGATCGCGGCCATCGAGAGCCTCTTCATCACCCCCGCCATCGCCAACCTCATCCGGGAGGGCAAGAACTTCCAGATCCCCAGCGCCATGCAGACCGGACGGGCCTACGGCCAGCGGCTCATGAACGACGCCCTCGTCGAGCTGATCCTGACGGACCAGGTCGAGGCGATGGAGTGCTACATGAAGTGCCCGGACAAGGAGAGCTTCATGCAGGCGGTGAAGCGGGCCAGCATCACCTTCGATCCCCGCGGGCAGGGCGAGACCGCCTTCTGATGCGGCCGGGGTCCCGGACTGCGCGCCCGGGTCGCCTTCAGCGGCTCAGGTGGTGCGGGCCAGGAGCACTTCGGGAATGTCGAGGAGCGTCTCCTTCGTGACCGGATCGCCGTGGAGTCCCGAGAGCAGGCCGGAGGCAGCCCTGCTGGCGCGGGCGGCCAGGTCTCGGGTCTCGGCCAGGGCGTCGTGGCGGGCCAGCAGGTCCTTCAGGGCCTGCTCCTCGGCCTCGGGGATGGGCACCTCCTCGCCCCGGTCCCAGATCTTCCGGATGAGCGGGCGGACATCCTCAGGGGCACGCTCCAGGAGGGTCAGCATGGGCAGCGTCAGCTTGCCCTCCCGAAGGTCGCTGAAGGCGGGCTTGCCGAGCTGGGCGCTGGTGGCCGTGTAGTCCAGCAGGTCGTCCACCAGCTGGAAGGCCCGGCCCACGTTGAGGCCGTACTCGCGGAGCCGGGCGCAGTCGGGCCCGGGCCAGCCGGCGAGGACGCCCCCGGTCTCCGTGCAGCCCCCGAACAGCAGGGCGGTCTTCCGCTCCTGGATGTCGAAGTAGTCCTCGCGCGAGGTGTCCATCTTGTAGAGGACGTCGTTCTGGATCAATTCCCCCTCGATCATCCGGCTGGTGACCTCGGCCAGGATCTCCATCATCCGCCACTGGCGGCCCTCGATGGCGCTAGCCATGGCGCGGATGTAGAGGAGGTCCCCGAACAGCACCGTGAGCGTGTTGCCCCAGAGGCGGTTGAGGGTCGGCATCCCGCGCCGCAGCTGGGCGTGGTCGATGACGTCGTCGTGCACCAGGGTGGCGGTGTGGATCAGCTCGAACACCGCCGCGAACCGGACGTCCGCCGCCTCCCCGCCGGATCCTGCGAACCGCGAGGCGAGCAGCACCAGGGCCGGGCGGAGCCGCTTCCCCTGCCCGCCGCGCACGTGCTCGGCGAGCTTCCGCGCCACCGCCACCTCGCTGTGGATGATGCGCTGAAGCTCCTGCTCGACGGCCTCCATCTTCGGCGCGATAGGGAGGAAGAAGCGGGCGAGGTCGACACGGGTCATGGAAGGTCAATTCCACCATGAAGGTGCGGGGAACACGAAGGAAACCGCGGGCGCCGGAGCCTTGCGCCCCACCCCCTCAGCCCCGGTAGTTGGTGAACTGCAGATCGATGCCGAGCCGGTCCTGCTCCTTCCGGAACAGGGCCATGGCCTCCTGGAGGTCGTCCTTGTTCTTGCCGCTGACCCGCAGCTGGTCGCCCTGGATCGCCCCCTGGGCCTTGATCTTGCTGGTCTTGAGGGAGGCCACCAGGGATTTCGCCTTCTCCTGGGGGATGCCCTGCAGGATCTTGACCTCCTGGCGCACCGAGCCCTTGCTGGCGGGCTCCACCTTTCCGTACTCCATCGAGCGGATGCTCACCCCCCGCTTGTGCAGCTTGGACTGGAGCACGTCGATGACGGCCTTGAGCTTGACCTCGTCGTCGCTGGTCAGCACCAGCTGCGCCTGGTCCTTCAGCTCGATCCTGGATACCGACCCCTTGAAGTCGTAGCGCTGGCCGATCTCCTTCATGGCCTGCTCGACGGCGTTCTTGACCTCGGCCATGTCGACCTTGGACACCACATCGAAGGAACATTCCGTGGCCATGCCGCCTCCTCGTCTCCCGACCAGACTACCCCGGGAGGGCCCAGCTCCGCTTCAGGTCCTCCCAGCCCTCCCAGAGGAACAGCCGCAGGAAGGCGGTGAGCACCAGGGTGTGGGACACCCCCCCGGTGCGCAGCAGGGCCTCCCACTCGTCCCACGCGCAGGTCCAGAGACGCAGCTCCTCGGCATGGTCCAGCCGCAACGGTCCTCGGGGCCGGCAGCCCAGCGCCAGGAAGCTGTGGCAGCGGTTGTTCTGGGTGGCCGGGTTGGGGCTGCAGTGGCCGAGCTCGATCCATCGGTCCGCTTCGTGTCCGGTCTCCTCCCGCAGTTCCCGCCGGGCGCTGTCCAGCGGCGCCTCCCCGGGATCGCAGCAGCCGCCGGGGATCTCGAGGGTGGCCGCCTCGATGCCGTGGCGGAACTGTTCCACGACCAGCAGCTCGCCGACGGGCGTGAAGGCCACCACGTTGACCCAGTCCGGCCCCTCCAGCCGGACAAAGGCGTGCTCGTGGTCCGTGTGGGGGGAACGCCGCCGCGAAAGCGTCTGCCGGAACACCGGACCTTCCGAACGGGTGGTCACCTCGCCCTGGATCCAGGCGCGGCCGGGATCGAAGCCGGGTGAGTGGGTCGCGAGCAGCCGCATGCTGGCGGTCAGTAGGTCGGGATCGAAGGATCGATCCGGCTGTAGGCGGCGATGCCCCCCGCGAGGTGGGCCACCTGGGCGAACCCGGCCTGCTGCAGGAAGCGCAGCGCCATGAAGCTGCGCGACCCGTGGTGGCAGTAGACGGCCACCGGCCGTGCCCGGTCCAGCTCGAAGAGCCGCGCCGGGAGCTGGTCCAGGGGGATCAGGATGGACCTCGGGAGGGCAGCGGCGCGGTGCTCGGCAGGCTGCCGCACGTCCAGGATCTGGACCTCCTCCGGCAGGTCCCGGAACCGCTCGGGACTCAGGTTGGGGCCATCAGCGAACATCGCAGCTCCGGAGGACGAGGGGCGGCCGGGCGGCGGCCAGCCCGCTCAATGGACCGGCTCCCGCTTGAGCCGGCCGAGGACGTGGTGGGTGAGCATCTCCAGGGCGCGCTTGTTCTCCACGCCGGTGGGGACGATGAGGTCGGCCCAGCGCTTGCTCGGCTCGACGAATTCCAGGTGCATCGGGCGGACCGACTCCAGGTACTGGTCGACCACGCTGTCCAGGCTGCGGCCGCGCTCCTTCATGTCGCGCTGGATCCGGCGCAGGATGCGGACGTCGGCGTCGGTGTCCACGAACACCTTGAGGTCGAGCTGCTCGCGCAGTTCGGGAAGCGCGAAGAGCAGGAGCCCCTCGAGCATCACCACCTGGCTCGGGGCCACCGGTTCCGACCACCCCGTCCGGTCGCTGCAGGTGAAGTCGTAGACCGGCTTGCGGATGCTTTCGCCGCGCCGGAGGGCGCCCAGGTGCAGGGCCATCAGTTCCAGGTCGAAGGCGTTGGGGTGGTCCCAGTTGATGGGGGCCTCCCCGAACCGCGCCTTCACCCGCTCGAGGGGCGCGTAGTAGGCGTCCATGTCGAGCATGAGGACGTCGGCCCCCGCGCGCCGGATCCGCCTGCGGAGTTCGTGGGCGATGGAGGTCTTGCCGCTTCCCGAGCCGCCCACGATGCCCACGAGCCAGGGTCGATCCTGCATGCCGTCCTCCATGGATCCAGGATCGCACAGCCCCGGTGGGCCCTACACCGCGCTCCGCCTGCGGTGGTATCTTTTTCCCCGATGCTCCGACCCTCCCCGGCTGCCCCTCTGGTCCTGGCCCTCCTCCTGGGCTGCTCGACCGAGGATCCGCGGCTGCCCAAGCAGATCTACGAGGAGGCCTTCCGCCTCAACCAGCAGGGCAAGATGGTCGAGGCCAAGTCGCTCATGGAGCAGCTGGTCCAGCGCTTCCCCGACAGCCCGTCCGCCCAGCAGGCCCGCAAGGACCTGCTCAGCATCGAGACCATGATCGCCCGTGACATCTCCGAACGGCAGCGGGAGGTGCGGGTGGTCATGAAGCGGACCCTCGACGCCCTGAGCCGCTACCGGACCAAGAAGGGCGAATACCCGGTCTCCCTCCGGGAACTGGTTCCTGAATACCTCGAGAAGACGCCCGAGACGCCCTGGGGGCATCCCTTCTTCTACCGGGCCTTCGTCAACCAGCCGATCGAGGACGTCAAGGACCGCCGGGGCACCCTCACGCAGAAGTTCAACACCAAGCTGGACCGGTACTACATGGCCTGCCTGGGCACGGACCTGGCGCCGGGGGGCAAGGGCATGGGGGTCGACATCCTCGTGATCGACGGCGAACCCTTCGACGACAAGGCGTTCCCGCCCATCCCGACGCCCCAGCCCGTGCGCTGAGCGCCGTCACAGGACCCGGAGCCAGAGACCCTTGAGGTAGAAGCCCTCCGGGTGGTTCAGTGCGTAGGGATGGTCCGGCGGCTGCCCGAGGTGGGCCAGCACCTGGGCCTCGCGGCCGGCCTCCAGGAGGGCGGTCCAGACCGCCTCCTGGAAGCGCCCCCGGTCGAGGTGCTGGCTGCAGGAGAAGCACCACAGCAGGCCGCCCTCGGCGGTGGCACGCGCGCCCAGACGGAACAAGTCCTTGTAGGCCTTGAAGGCAGGTTCCACGTCCTTGCGCTGCTTGGCGAAGGCCGGCGGGTCGACCACCACCCGGTCGTAGGACGCTGGGGGAACCTCCCGCAGCAGGTCGAAGGCGTCTCCCTCCAGCCGCAGGTGGGCGGCCGGGTCCAGGCCGTTGGCGGCCCAGTCCGCCTCCGCGTGGTCGAGGGCGGCGGCGGAGATGTCCAGGGTGGCGACCTCCCGGGCACCCCCCAGCCCGGCGTGCACGCTGAAAGCCCCGGTGTAGCCGAAGGCGTTCAGGACCCGGCAGCCCTGGGCGACCCTGCCCAGCGTCCCGCGGTGCTCCCGCTGGTCCAGGAAGAAGCCGGTCTTCTGGCCTTTGAGCAGATCGACCCGAAGCTGGGCCCGGCCCTCCCGGATCGTCACCGGCCCCCCCAGCGAGCCCTTGAGGATCCGGTTCACGATCGGCAGGCCCTCCTCCTTCCGCCCGGCCTGGCTGCGCTCGACGAAGGCTGCCGCTCCTTGGCCTCGGCCGAGCCGTTCCAGTTCGGGCCACCACGCCTCGCGCAGCGCCTCCAGCCCCGCGGTGCCGACCTGCACCACCAGCGCCGGCCCGTAGCGGTCCACCACCAGCCCCGGCAGTCCGTCGGCCTCGCCGAACACCCAGCGGCTGCCGGACTCGTCGCCATCCAGGCCCAGCAGCTGCCGGAGCCCCAGCGCCCGTTGGAATCGGCCGCGGAAAAAGGCCGCGTCCAGGGGCCGGTCCTCGAAGGCGAAGATGCGCGCGGCCAGGGTCTGCCCCGGGCTGGCCGTGGCCACCGCGAAGACGTTCCCGGAGGCATCGGCGACCCGCACCAGGCACGCTTCCGGCAGGTCCGCCAACGCCCCGGAAAAAACCCAGGGATGCCGCTTGGAGAGCAGGTTCTCCTTGCCGGGCCGAAGCCGGACGACGGGATAGGGCCAAGCGGGGGTCGCTTCCATTCTTCCAGCCTAACCTTCTGGCACACTCCTGGGATGCGCCTCCTGCTCGCCCTCCTGCTGTCTCTCGCGGCCCTGGCCGCGGAGCCCGGTCCGGTGGTCCTGCTGAGCTTCGACGGTCTGTCCGCCGGTCATTTCACGCCCACCCTGATGCCCCGCGTCTGGAAACTCGGCGAGCAGGGCTGGCGGGGCGTCGGCATCCCGCCCTTCCCTTCCACCACCTTCAACGGCCACGCCAGCCTCGCCACCGGCTGCTGGCCCGGCCACCACGGCATCGTCGCCAACGCCTACATCGACCCCCGGCGCGGCCACGTCAGCTACACCGGCACTGCCGACCAGTTCCTGCGCGAACCGCTGTGGGTGGCGACCACCCGCGCCGGCCTGCGCACGGCGGTCTACCACTGGGTGGGGGGCAATGGCCCCTGGGAAGGCGTCACACCCTGGCGTCTGGAGCCCTTCGTGCCCGACGTCGACGACCAGGACGCCCTCGCCTTCACCGACCGCGCCTTGGCCGACGGGGCGAAGCTGGTGATGGCCTACCTGTCGGGCATCGACAGCGAAGGCCACACCGGCAGCCCGGTGGGCTCCCACGTGAAGGCCAAGCTGGCGGCCACCGATGCCCTCCTGGGCCCCTGGCTGGAACGGCTCCGGGAGAAATGGCCCGGAATCCGCGTGGTGCTGACCGCCGACCACGGCATGGCGGCAATGCAGAAGCAGGTCAATCTCCACGACCTCCTGGATCCGCTTCCGGTCACGGTGGTGGCCCATGGCGGCAGCGCCTACATCTACCTGAAGGACCGCGAGCCCGTGGCGGAAGTGGTCCGGCGGATCCGCCGGGCGGGATTGAAGGCCTGGTCCCGCGAGGAACTTCCGGTGGAGATGCGGCTGCTCGACAACCCGAGGGTCGGCCACGTGGTGGCGCTCGCCCCTATGGGCACCTGGCTGGCGCAGAGCCGCAGTCCGGAAGGCCAGGAGGCCGAGCGGGCCGGCCGCGCCGGCGCCCACGGCTACCTGGGCTCGGATCCCGAAATGAAGACCTTGCTGCTGGTGCTCGGCGCCGGCCGGGGCAATCTGGGGGAAATCCCGCTCTGGGACCTCGCGCCCACCATCGCAGCCTGGCTCAAGGTCTCCTGGGCGCTGCCGCCGGATGGAAAGCCGATTGCAGTGCTTCCCTGAGCCCGGGCCGGCACCCAAGGGGAAACCGGACGACCGGCCGTCAATTATTGAGTGGAAGGTCCTCTGGCCGATGGTAGACAGTAGCTGAATCCGCTCCCATGACGCCCCCCATTCCAGCCACGCCGCCCCAAAGGCCCGACCGGCCGGTCGAGGGGCCATGGTCGCCGCTGCTGGACCGGCTCCCCCTGGGGGTGCTGCTCTCAGATGGATCCGGTCGCTGGATCGAGGCCAATGATGCCGCCTCCCGGATCCTGGGGCTGCCGCGGGAGACCCTGCTCGGCGGCAACCTGCACGACCCCCGCCCGCAGATGCTGTCCGCCGACGGGAGCATCCTGTCCGCCGCAGGAACGCCCGCATCACGGGCCCTCGCGACCGGAGCACCGGTCCCGGCGACCCCCCTGGGTTGGGTGCAGGCCAATGGCGAGACCCTCTGGCTGGAAGTCGCCGCCGAACCCCTGGCCGGAGGGGGGGTGCTGGTCAGCTTCCAGGACATCACCGAAACCCATGTCACCAACGCCATCCTCGCGGCCCGGGATCGGCTGGTCGAACGGGCGGTCGACGCCACCCTCGAGGACGTGCTGCGCGCCACCCTGGATGAAACAGAGCGGCTCACCGCCAGCCGCATCGGCTTCTACCACTTCGTCGACCCCGACCAGGATGCGCTGACCCTTCAAGCCTGGAGCACCCGGACCTCGCGCGAGTTCTGCAAGGCCGAGGGCACCGGACTGCACTATCCGATCGCCCAGGCCGGCGTCTGGGTGGAAGCCTTCCATCGCCGGATGCCGGTGATCCACAACGACTACCCCAGCCTTCCGCACCGGAAGGGGCTCCCGGAAGGCCACGCGGAGGTGCTCCGGGAACTGGTCGTTCCGGTGCTGCGCGGGGGGCGGATCGTCGCCCTGCTCGGGGTCGGCAACAAGCCCTTCGACTACGGCGCCGGCGACGTCGCCATCGTCCAGCGGCTGGCGGAACTGGCCTGGGACCTGGCCGAGCGGAAGCGGGCCGAAGCCGCGCTCCGGGCCAGCGAGGCCAAATACCGCCACCAGTTCGACAGCATGCGCCAGGGCGCCTTCCTGCAACGCGCCGACGGCACCCTCCTGGACGTGAACCCGGCAGCCCTGGAACTGTTCGGGTTGACCCGCGAGGCCTTCCTCGGCCGCACCTCCCTGAGCCCGGCCTGGGACGTGGTCCACGAGGACGGTTCACCCTGGCCCGGGGACCAGCACCCTTCCATGGCGGCCTTGCGGACCGGGAAGCCGGTCACCGGAACGGTCGCGGGCATCCTCAACCCGGCCACCGGAGCGCGGGTCTGGGTGGAAGTCAACGCGATGCCGGAATTCCGGGACCGGGAGGCGACCCCCTTCCAGGTCCTGGTCACCCTCCACGACCTCACCGACCGCCGCCGTTCGGAGGACCTCCTGCGGGTCAGCGAGGAGCGCTTCCGGATCCTGTTCGAGCGGATGGCCGAGGGGTATTCCCACTGCCGGATGCGCTACGACGGCGACCAGCCGGTGGATTGGGTCTACCTCTCGGTGAACCCGGCCTTCGAGGAACTCACCGGCCTCCACCATGCCACCGGCCGCTGGGTGAGCGAACTCATCCCCGGCCTGCGCGACAGTTCGCCCGAACTGTTCGAGACCTACGGGCGGGTCGCCCGGGTCGGCGTGCCGGAGCGTTTCGAGACCTTCGTCCCCCTGCTGGACAGTTGGTACTCGGTGAGCGTCTTCAGCCCTGGGCCCGAGGAATTCGTCACCACCTTCGAGAACATCACCGCGCGCAAGCGCGATCTGGCGGAGATCCTGGCGGTCCGGGAACTGCAGCGGCAGGTGCTGGACTCCCTCGACGCCCACGTGGCGGTGCTGGACGCGGAGGGCCGCATCATCGCGGTCAATGAGCCGTGGCGGCGGTTCGCCCACGAGAACGGCATCGTCGAGACCGTCGGCACGGTGGAACAGGTCAACTACCTCGAAGCCATCTGCCGCAGCGCCCCGCAATCGGATTCCAGTCTCGACGCCATCTGTGCAGGGCTCCGCGAAGTGCTGGGCGGCCTCCGCGCCACTTTCCAGACCGAATACCCCTGCAACAGTCCCGGAGAGCTTCGCTGGTTCCGGATGACGGTGCTGCCGCTCCGGTCCGGCCAGGGCGGCGCCGTGGTCACCCACGAGAACATCACCACCGAGCGGGAGGCCCTGGAGGCGCTGCGACAGGCCCACAGCCGGCTCACCATGGCCCAGCGCTCGGCCGGCGCGGGAATGTGGGACTGGGAAGTGCAGACCGGCCGCATCACCTGGTCTCCTGAACTGTACGCGCTCTTCGGATTGGACCCCGGCAGGGGCGAAGCCTCCTTCGCGGCCTGGAGGACGGCGATCCATCCGGAGGACGTCCTGGCGGCCGGAGCGCGGATCGAAGCGGCCCTGGCCGCCCGCACGCCCCTGGACAGCGAATACCGGGTGGTGCTGCCGGACGGAAGCCTGCGCTGGATCCAGGCCCTGGGCTCCACGGTGTACGACCCCGCCGGCCGGCCCGAGCGCATGTCGGGGATCTGCCTGGACGTCACCGAGCGCAAGCGGATCGAAGCCGCGCTCCACGACAGCGAGGCCCGTTGGCACACGGTGGTCGACCAGGCAGGGGACGGCTTCGAGGTGATCGACCAGGACGGCCGGTTCATCGAGGTCAACGAGACCACCTGCCAGCGCAGCGGCTACTCCCGGGAGGAGCTGCTGGGCATGACCCTGTTCGAACTGGATCCGGGGCTGGACCCGGACTTCTACCGGGAGAACTTCGCGCGGATGATCGGCGGACCGCCCCAGCGGTTCGAGCGGGAGCACCGGCGGAAGGACGGCACCTACGACCCCGTCGAGATCACCACCTCGGTCATCCGCATCGACGGCGCCTACCATTCCCTGGCGCAGGTGCGGGACATCCGCGAACGGCGGCGCGCCGAGGAGGCCCTGCGCCGCACCCAGGAGCAGCTCACCCTCTTCATGCGCAACTCCCCGGTCTACGCCTACATCAAGGAAGTCGGCCCGACGGAGAGCCGGGTCCTGCTGGCCAGCGAGAACTTCGTCGACATGGTCGGCATCCCCGGCTCGCAGATGGCCGGCAAGACCATGGCGGAACTGTTCCCGCCGGAATTCGCCGCGCAGATCGCCGCCGACGACTGGGCGGTGGTGACCAGCGGCGAGGTGCTGCGGAAGGACGAATTCCTGGGCGGGCGCACCTACACCACGATCAAGTTCCCTCTGCCGGCCGAGGGCCGCCGGCTGCTTGCCGGCTACACCATCGACATCAGCGAACGGGTCCGCACCGAACGGGCCCTCCAGGCCAGCGAAGCGCACCTGAAGGAGGCCCAGCGCCTGGCCCGCATCGGCCACTGGGAGCAGGACCATGGCAGCGGGCAGGTCCTGTGGTCGGAGGAGCTCTACCGCATCCACGGGCTGGATCCGAGGAAGGCCCCGCCGGACTGGGCGGCTTTCCAGGAGCGCATCCACCCGGAGGACCGGGCCCGGGTGGCCGGCATCTTCGAAGGTCACCTGCGGTCCTCCAGCACCACCTTCACCTCGGACTACAGGATCGTCCTTCCCGACGGCCGGATCAGGCACCTCCGGACCCACGGCCAGTCCGAACGCGATGCCGACGGCCGCGCCGTCCGAACCTTCGGCACCGACCAGGACATGACCGAGCAGGTCGAGGCCCAGCAGGCCCTGGTCCAGAACGAGACGCGCTTCCGCACCATGTTCGAGGAATCCCCCGTCGGCATGTGGGAGGAGGATTTCTCCGTCGTGCGCGCGAGCCTCGACGCCCTCCGCGGCCAGGGGGTGGAGGACCTCCGGACCTACCTCACCGCCCATCCGGAAGAGGTCGCCCGCCTGGCCGGCGAGGTCCGGATCCTGGACATCAACCAGGCCAGCGTGGCCAGCCTCAAGGCCCGGGACAAGGACCAGGTCGTCCGCAACCTGCAGGCGTACTTCATCCCGGCCTCCCTCGAGACCTTCCGCGAAGAGGTGCTCGCCCTCGACGGAGGGGCGACCCGGTTCCGGGGCGAGATCCCCTGCGCCAACTGCCTGGGCAAACCGGTCACCTTCGACCTCAGCCTGGCCGTCGTGCCGGGCAGCGAACAGGACCTCAGCCGGGTGCTCGTCTCCTTCACGGACATCACCGAGCGCAAGCGGCTCGAGGAGAACCTGCGGAAGAGCGAGGAAGGCCTGGCCACTGCCCAGCGGCTTTCCAGGATCGGCAGCTGGGAGTGGGACCTCGTCGCCAACAAGGTCGACTGGTCCGTGGAGATGTTCCGCCTGTTCGGCATGGACCCTGCCGCCTACGACCGGAGCCCCGCAGCCGTGCTGCCGAAGGTGCACCCGGAAGATCGCGACGCCTTCGTCCGGAACATGGAAACGAACCTGGCCGGGCACGAATCCGGGCCGATGGAATACCGGGTGGTGCACCCGGACGGCAGCGTGCGCTGGCTCCACGCCCAGGGCGTCATCCTGCGCGACGCGGAGGGCCGGCTGGTGAAGAACCTGGGCACCATCCAGGACATCACCGAACACAAGCAGGCCGAAGCGGAACACCGCGCCCTCGAGGCGCAGCTGCAGCGGACCCAGAAGATGGAAAGCCTCGGCAGCCTGGCCGGCGGGGTGGCGCACGACATGAACAATGTGCTCGGGGCGATCATGGCCCTGGCCAGCCTGCATGAACAGCAGGCGCCCCCGGGCACGCCGCTCCGCCATTCCATGGAGACCATCAACAAGGCCTGCCTGCGCGGCCGCACCCTGGTCCAGGGTCTGCTGGGTTTCGCCCGGCATGGACTGGCTGAAGTGAAGGTGCTCGACCTCAATGGCCTGATCAGGGAACAGGCCGATCTGCTGGCCCACACCACCCTGCAGCGGGTGCGCCTGCAGCTCGACCTCGAGGCGGACCTGCGGCCGGTCCAGGGGGACCCCTCCGCCCTCAGCCATGCGCTCATGAACCTCTGCGTGAACGCTGTAGACGCCATGCCGGAGGGTGGCTCGCTCACCCTCCGCACCCGCAACCAGGAACCCGCGCTGGTCGAACTGGTCGTGGAGGACACCGGGACCGGGATGGCCCCGGAGGTCCTGGCGCGGGCCGTCGATCCCTTCTTCACCACCAAGCCGCAGGGCAAGGGAACCGGGCTCGGCCTGTCCATCGTCTATGGGGTGGTGAAGGCCCACCGCGGCCGGATGGACATCCAGAGCACCCCGGGCGAGGGCACCCGGATCCTGCTGTCCTTCCCGGGCAGCGCCCCGGCCCCCTTCGAGGGCTGCGCCACCGGCGGCAGCGGCGCCACGGCCCGCTCCCTGCGGGTGCTGGTGGTGGACGACGACGAACTGGTGCAGGCCAGCATGGCCACCCTGCTCGCCGGTCTCGGTCACCGCCAGGTCACCGTGGCCAGCGGCGAGGCGGCCCTTGAACGGCTGCTGGACGACCCGGGCTTCCATGCCGTCATCCTCGACGTCAACATGCCCGGGCTGGGTGGGCACAGCACCCTGCCCCTGCTGAGGGCCCGGCACCCGGCCCTGCCGGTGCTGCTCGCCACCGGCCGCCCCAGCCAGGCCGTGCTCGACCTGGTGGAGGCCACGCCGGCGGTGGCGCTGCTGGCGAAGCCGTTCACCCTCGAGGAACTCCGCGCCCACCTGGAGCGCCTACCCGGCGGTGACGGACCGCCGGAGCCATCCCGACCGATGGGCGCCTAGCCCGCCAGGATCCGGCGCAGGGCCGCGGCCAGGGCCTCGAGGTCCTGCTCCGGCGTGCCCGGCAGCAGGCTGATGCGGAGGGCGCCCCGGGCCTCGGCCTCGGAGTAGCCGAGGGCCGTGATCGCATGGCTGGGCCGGGTGGCCCCGCTGTGGCAGGCGCTGCCGGTGCTGACGGAAAAACCCTCCAGGTCGAGGGCCATGTGCACATCCTCGCCGAGCCTGCCGTGCAGCAGGAGGCAGCTGGTATTGGGCAGCCTGGGGTGCCCCCGGCCGACCACGGAGATATCCAGGTCCCAGCCCAGGACCTCGGCCTCGAAGGCGTCCCGCAGGGGCGCAAGCCGGGCGTTCCCCGCCAGGCGCTCCGGCAGTTCCTCGGCCGCCACCGCCAGGCCCAGGATGGCGGGCACGTCCTCGGTTCCGCCCCGTCGCCGCCGTTCCTGGGCGCCTTCCATCACCGCCGTCCAGGGAAGGCCCGGGCGCATCCAGAGCACCGCCGCACCCCGGGGGCCGCCGATCTTGTGGCCCGAGAAGGCCGCGGCGTCGCAGTCCGAGAGGTCCACGGGAACCTTGCCCCAGGCCTGGGCGCAGTCCTTCACCCGCACGGCGCTGGATGCCCGCGGCATGGAATAGAGGATTCCGGTCTCGTTGTTCGCGGCCATCTGGACCACCAGCGCGCAGGACTCGGGGAGGTCAGGGAGCGTGTGCAGGTCGCTCCAGTCGCGGAGCGGATTCAGGCAGGCGCTGTGCTCGCCGGGGAACACCGCGGCCGGCAGCCGGCCCAGCGCCGGCTGAAACCCGCGCAGCAGGAGGTGCAGGGCCTCCGTGGCGCTGGCGCAGAAGACCAGGTCCGCCGGCCGCACCCCGAGCCCTTCCGCCAGGCTCCGGCGGGCCTCCTCCAGCCGGTGCCGGGCGTGCTGGCCCTCGCGGTGCGTGCTGGTGGGATTCCCCCAGGCCTCCACCATGGCCCGCTGCACCGCGGCCGATACCCGCGGGCTGGGTGGGACGGTGGCGTTGGCATCAAGGTAGGAGCGGCGCGTCATCGCTGCCCATTGTGGCCCAACCTGCCGGTTCCCGTTTGGCGCACCGGATTCGTGGGGCCGATGCAGGCCCTCAGGCCCCGGCCTCGCGGAGGTGCTCGGCCAGGCGGCGGTCCTCGTTGAGGATGTGGTGGACCAGCCAGTCCTTGAGGAAGTTCATCACCGACTGGGACATGACCAGGGTACCGCCGCGGTGTTTCGCCTCGAGATCGGACAGCTGCCGCGCCAGGTCGTCGTGCAGGCGCTTGTGGGCGTCCAGCCCCGGATAGCCGGTCCGCCGCATCAGGGTCTCCTCCTGGAGGAAATGGAGCATGGTCTCCTTCCGCAGGCAGGCCAACTGTTCGCCCAGGGCCGGGCGGCCCACCCCGGAGACGACCCCGTCGTGGAGCCGGTTCACAAGTTCGAACAGGCCTGCGTGCTGGGCGTCGAGTTCCGGGTACCCGAGCCGGTAGCGTTCCTCGGCGGCGATGAAGGCCATGTGCGCTCCCTGCAGCGCCTATCGGTGCCCGGCGGCATGGACATTAGGCCCTGCACCCGGCCCGGGCTGGCCATAATGGGGCCATGTCCGCGCCCCTCCATCCGCAGAACGTCATCGCGATCATCTGGGACTTCGACAAGACCCTGATCCCGGGCTACATGCAGGATCCGATCTTCGCCGAGTTCGGCGTCGACGGCAGCGCCTTCTGGCGCGAGGTGAACGCCCTCCCGGCCTTCTTCCGGAAGGCGGGTGTCAACGTCCACCCCGACACCTGCTACCTCAACCACCTGCTGACCTACGTCCATCACGGACGGATGGCGGGCCTGACCAATGCCCGGCTGCGGGAACTGGGGGCGCGGATCGCCTTCCACCACGGCCTCCCCGGGTGCCTGGAGGCGCTCCGCGAGGAGGCCCTGAAGGTGCCCGATGCGGGCCGGTTCGAGCTGAAGCTCGAGCACTACATCGTCAGCACGGGCCTGCGGGAGATGATCGAAGGGAGCGCGATCCGGCCGCACGTCGAGGGCATCTGGGCGAGCGAATTCATCGAATCCCCCCCGCCGCCGGGCTACGATGCCGCAGCCTGCCCCGAGGTGTCCGTGGCGGCCCCCGACGGCCTGTTCCAGGTCAACGGGATTTCGCAGATCGCGGTGGCCTACGACAACACGTCAAAGACCCGGGCCATCTTCGAGATCAACAAGGGATCGAACCGGGATGCCGGGATCGACGTGAATGCCACCATGCGCGGGGACGATCGGAGGGTGCCCTTCAGGCACATGATCTACGTCGCGGACGGCCCTTCCGATGTGCCTGCCTTCTCGGTAATCCGGCAGAACGGCGGCACCGCCTACGCGGTCTACGACGAGGCCTCGGAGGCCAGCCTGGAGCAGGTCGAGCGCTTGCGCCGGGACGGCCGCATCGACCACTTCGGCCCCGCCGACTTCCGTCCGGGCAGCCCGACCGCGCGCTGGCTGGGCCTGCGCGTGCGCCAGATCGCCTCGGCGATCATCGACCAGCGCCGCGGCGCGCTCAAGGAGCGGGTGGGTACGGCTCCCAGGCACCTCGCCCACTGACGGGCAGCCCCCCCGGCTGGCTAGAGCCGTTTCAGGACGGCGTCGTGCCGTGCAACCTCGCGCTTCCCTGCGTGCAGCCGCTCGGCTTCCGCGAGCAGGGTCCGGGCGGCCTCGGGATCCCCCTTGAGGGCCAGGATCCGCGCCATCTGGTAGCAGTTCACGGAGGATGTCCGGCGCTCGCCGGTGCTCAGGCTCTCCATGCTCCGGCGGGCGCTCCAGGCCGCGAAGTCGAGGAATGTCTTCCGCATGAGGGCACGGCTGCCGCCGAGGTCCTGTTCCATCCCCTTCAGCAGGAGGCTCACGGCGTGCTCCTCCGGCCAGCGCTCCTTGAGGCCGGCCAGGCTGGCGCGAAAGCCCTGGCCGTCCCCGGTGGTGTACTGGAGCACCGCGAGGGTCGCCCGCAGGAGCCCCGAGGCGGGGGCCTGGCGCAACCCGTCCTCGATCCGCCGGGTCGCCTGCGCGTAGTCGCCGAGCCAGGTCAGGCAGACGCCGGCGGTCAGGTGGGCGTATTCGGCGCTGGGCTGGAGCGAACGCGCCCGGTCGGCGCAGCGGACGGCCTCCTGGAGCTCGCCGTCGTTCTGCAGGAGGACCGCCAGCCTGTAGTTCCCCCACCAGTCGTTGGGGAACAGTTCGAGAGCCCGCTGGTAGTGGGCCTTGCCGGTCCTGTGGCCGTCCGGCTCGTCCGAGTAGGCGTAGCTGTCGGCCAGCACCACCAGCGCGCGATAGTCTCCGGGATCGAGCGCCACGGCCTTCTCGGCAGCCACCCGCGCGCCCGGGAAGTCGCCCAGACGGACCAGGGCCTGCCCGAGGACCCGATGGGCGCTCCCCAGTTCGGGGTCGCCGGCGACGGCCTTCCGGGCCTCGGCCACGGCCTGGTCCGTCAGCGACTTGGCCTCGGGCAGCCCGAGGTGGGTGCCGCGCGAACTGAGGTCGAGCAGGGCCCAGCTCAGCCCGGCTCGCGCCGGCGCATAGCCGGGCTCGTCGGCGAGGGCCTCCTCGAACAGCTTGATGGCCTGCGAGGTGTCCGAGAGCTTGCCGAGTTCCATCAACTCGACGCCCTTGGTGTAGCGTTCCCGCGTGCGCACGTGGCGGGCCTTCGAGACGGGTCCAGAGGACGTGCCCTGGATCTCGCCGAGCAGCGGCGGCAGTCGCCGGCCGAGCTCCTCCTCGAGGGCCAGGGTGTCCTGCCCGCTGCCGGCAACCCCGAGCTGGTTGAGCATCTCCCCTGAGCGTCCCTGGACCACGCGGAGGGAGAGCTTGTACTGGCCCTCGGACGCGCGCAGGGTGCCGAGCAGCAGCAGGTCCGCCCCCAGGTCCTTGACCACGGCGTCGAGCCGGCCCTGGGCGTTCCCGACCTTCGACATCGCAGCGGTGGTGCGCATCCGGTCGAGGATGAGAAGGTCGCGCCGGCGCAGGAGGCTGGTCGCCATGGCGTCCTGCAGGCTGGCGCCGACCCACTGCTGCTCCGGCGGAACGCCGAGCATCTCCACAGGAAGGATCGCCACGACCCGCTTGCCCCGCCCGAGGTCCGGCCTGGACGCTCCGCCAGCGACCGTCCTCCAGCCGGTCCAGGCGAGCCCGGCCGCCACCGCGATGCCGGCCCCCGCCAGCAGCCACCGACGAGGCAGGGATCCGAGCCGCGAGGGCGGAGGCAGGGTGCGAACCCGTCCCGTGGAGGCCAGGAGGGCGTCCCCCTTGAGCCCGTCCAGCAGGGCCTGCATCGACCTGAAGCGCTGCTCGGGCCGCTTCTCCATCATCCGGCTGATGATCCTGACCAGCGCCGGGGACAGGTCGGGCCGCTGGAGGCGCAGGTCCGGCGGCGTCTCCTTGGCGACCGCGTGGAGGGTGTCCAGCATGGTGTCGCGGCGGAACGGGTGGCGGCCGGAGGCGATCTCGTAGACCACCGTGCCCAGGCTGAACTGGTCGGTGGCAGGCCCCAGTCCGAGGCCGTAGGCCTGCTCGGGGCTCATGTAGGCCGGCGTGCCGACGGAGATGCCGAGCCCGGTCTCCTCGGTGACCGTGAATCCCGAACTGGTGGTGTCCTGCGCCTGGGGGAGCGTCCGCTTGGCCACGCCGAAATCGAGGATCTTCAGGATCCCGTCCGGGGTGATGAGGAGGTTCTCCGGCTTGATGTCCCGGTGGACGATCCCCTTGGCGTGCGCCTGCTGCAGGGCGCCGGCGGCCTGGGCCAGGATCTCCCGGAGGTCCTCCTCGGGCATGGCGCGCCCCGCGTAGTCGCGCAGGCTCTGGCCCTTCACGAGTTCCATGGCGATGTAGGGCGAGCCGTCCACCTCCCCGGCGTCGAAGATGACGGCGATGTTGGGGTGGTTCAGCTGGCAGGCGGTCTTGGCCTCCTGGACGAGCGACTTGCGGGTTCCCTCGGCGCCTCCCTTCATCACCTTGAGGGCGACCTCCCGCTCCAGGCGCAGGTCCATGGCCCGCCACACCACGCCCATGCCGCCTTCGCCGAGGCGCTCGATCAGGCGGTAGGAGCCGAATTGGGTGGGGGTGGGATCCAAGCACGCTCCGGAGCCCCTCCAGTCTACCGAGGCCCACCCTCTGCCATCCTGGAACCTGTGCGGGCCCGGCCCGCGACCAGGAGCCCGGCTTGCGCCGACCGACCGCCGCCAGCGTCCACCGGATCCGCGAGAAGGCATCGATCTTCCTGGCGGAACTGCACCCCGCCGCGGACGCCGGAAGCCGGGACCGGATCCTCGCGGCCCTGCGGCGTCGGGACCACGATGCCAACCACCACTGCTCGGCCTGGCGCCAGGGGAGTCCGCCGGCGGCCTGGGGCGCCGACGACGACGGCGAGCCCTCCGGTACCGCCGGCCGGCCCATGCTCCGGGTGCTGGAGGGGGCGGACCTCACCGACTGCCTGGCGGTGTGCATCCGGTGGTTCGGGGGCACCAAGCTCGGAACCGGCGGGCTGGTGCGGGCCTATACCGCGTGCCTCCAGGGCGCCATCGCCCAGGCCGAGGCGGACGGCTCCCTGGAGACCCTGCGGATCCTCCGCCACGGCCGGATGCAGGTTGCGCCCGGGATCGCCCACCTGCCTTTCGCGCTGCTGGGTGCCTTCCCCGAGGCCGAGTTCCTCGGCCAGGACCACGCGGAGGCCGGGGTCGAGGTGCGCTTCGCCTGCCCTCCTGAGCTCGCCGGACCGATCGCGGCTTCCTGGCGGGAGCGCAGCCGCGGCGGCGAGATCCTGTGGGACCCGCCCTGAAGCGCCGTTCGCCGGTGGCTGGGGTACGCTCGCCGATTGCCGCCTCACCTGCCGGGCGGCTCCACCGTAGCTTGGTTCCAGGAGGTTGGCGATGCCGGGCCTGGAAGGACTGCTGGAGGGATGGCTGCAAGCGGCCCTCGGCATTCTCGGGCTGCTGGTCGCCACGGCCGGATCCGCTGCGGCCGGCGAGTCACGCAGAGAAGGAGGACGATCATGAAGAAGGCGGCTCGACCGATCCCCCCGGGACGGCGCATGGCAGGCCGGGTGTTCCTGGGCCTCTGCCTCGCGGCAGGCGGCGCCGTGCTGCTCCTGAACAACCTGGGGCGGCTGCCGGTGGAGCTGGACTGGAGGCTCTGGCCGCTGTTCCTGGTGGCGCTGGCCGGGGCCCGCATGATCGAGCGCGGCGCACTCCGCGGCGGGCCGCATGCACTCATCCTGGTGGCGCTGTTCCTCCTGGCTGCCGGCTATGAACGGGACGACCTCATCCACCGCTGGTGGCCCATCGCCGTGGTCTGGTGGGGCCTCCTGATGACCCTGAAGGCCCTGCTCCCGGCGCCCCGCCCCTCCCCCGAGACCTGCGAAGATCAACCCGGAACCCTGCCATGAACGACGAACGCGATCCCCGGACACCGTCAGAAGCCCCGCCCCAGGCCCAGCCTTCACTGGCCGAACGGATCCGACCGCACACCTTCACGCCGAAGCTGGTGTTCGGCATCGCCATCATCGTGGCCGGGCTCCTGCTCACCCTCGACAACCTGGTCCCCGACCACGAGATCTTC
>JAYRFV010000066.1:0-14437 GCA_041908165.1 Holophagales bacterium
CGCCAACTTCGGCGGCGATCCGGACAACTACACCTACCCGCGCTGGAACCTGGACTTCACCCTGTTCCGGGTCTACGAGCACGGCCGGCCCTACCGACCCGAGGCCTTCCTTCCCTTTGCCTCGACCCCGCTGAGGGCCGGCGACCTCACCTTCATCGCCGGCAACCCCGGCAACACCTTCCGCCAGCAGACCCACGCGCAGATGATGTACGCCCGCGACACCGGCCTGCCTTTCCAGCTGGCCTGGCTGGGGCGGCAGCGCCAGGCGCTGGAGGCCTACGCCCGGACCTCCCCGGAGGCCGCCCGGCTGGCTGCCGACGCCCTCTACGGCAACGGCAACTACGCCAAGCGCGCCACCGGCCAGCTGCTGGGCCTGTCCAAGCCCGAGAACCTGGTCCGCGTGGCCAAGGCCGAGGCCGCGCTGCGTGCCCAGGTGGCCAGGGACGCGACCCTGGAGGCCCAGGCGGGTTCCAGCTGGGATCGGGTCGCCCAGGCGGTCGAGCAGCAGCGCCGGCTGCTCAAGGCGTACACCTGCCTCGACGTCCGGGGGTGCCTCCTGCTCGGCCATGCCTTGAACCTGCTGCGCGCGCCGGTGGAGGCTGCGAAGCCCTCCGGCCAGCGCCTCTCGGAGTTCGCCGACGGCACCGTGAAGGCCACCCGCGACCGCCTGCTCAACGCGCGGCCGGTGGTGGTCCCGGTGGACCAGGTCCGGCTCGCCTGGGCCCTGCAGGAGGCGCTGCTGGAGCTGGGCCCGGAGCACCCCTACATCAAGGCCGCCCTGGCCGGGCGGACCCCCGAGGAGGCGGCCCGCGCGGCGGCGGCCGGCACCCGGCTGCACGATCCCGCCGAGCGCAGGCGGCTGCTGGATGGCGGGGCCGCGGCCCTGGCCGCCAGCACCGATCCGATGCTGGCCCTTGCGCGGATCCTGGACCCCTTCCAGCGCGCCCAGCGCCGGCAGTGGGAGGACGAGGTCCTGAGCGTCACCAGCGAGCACGGCGGGCGGATCGCCCAGGCCCGCTTCAAGCTGCTGGGACGCAGCCAGTACCCGGACGGCACCGGCACCCTGCGCCTCGGCTGGGGGCCGGTGGCCACCTACGCCACCGGCAGCGGCACCCTGGCCCAGCCCTTCACCACCTTCCTCGGGCTCTACGACCGGCATGCCGGCTGGGGCGGCAACGCCGCCGCCGCCGAGAACGGGGTCTGGACGCTGCCGCAGCGCTGGGTCGACCGGATGGCGCAGGTGGACCTGCAGGTGCCCTACAACTTCATCTACGCCTGCGACACCGTGGGCGGCAGCTCCGGCAGCCCGGTGGTCAACCGCGCCGGCGAGTTCGTCGGCATCAACTTCGACAGCGTGTTCGAGGGGCAGGGCGGGTACTACGTCTACGACGCCGACACCAAGCGCGCGGTGGCGGTGGACGCCCGCGCCATCCTGCAGGCGCTGGAGCGGGTCATGGGCGGGCCGCACCTGGCCAGGGAGCTGCGCGGAACCGCCGCCCGCTGACCTACTTCGGGCCGAACAGGCGCCAGTCGATGCGCCGCTGGGTGTCCCAGATCTGCGTGTCGACCCGCTGGCCGAGCGGGCCGGTCTGGCCGGCGGTGGGGATCGACCAGAGCGAGGTGTTCAGGCCCTCCGCGGCGCCGGCCTTGCGGGCCTCGGCGAAGAAGGCCTCGATGTCGCCGGCCCCGGCCTCGCCCTCCTCGGTCTGGGTGATGTGCCAGATCGGCTTGACCAGCCCGCAGGCGCGGTAGACGCGGTTGCCCTCGGCGATGGACTGGGCTGGCGCCTTCACCTGGTTCCAGGCCTCCAGGTAGGTCTGGGGCATCCAGCCGTCCACCCGCGCGTCCAGGGCCTGCAACTGGGCCTGGGTGAAGTGTCCGCCCTTGGAGTGGCGCTGGGCGGACGGCAGGTCCGAGCCGACGTTGCCGAAGGTCGTACAGAACAGGGGCAGCGCCGCCGCCGAGGGGATCAGGCCCTGGCGCACAGCCTCGGCGCGGGCCTCGGCGAAGGCCGCGGCGAAATCGGTGACCTGGCTGGGCGGGGCGGCCTCGAACTCCGATTCGAGGTCGAGGACGTAGCCGTCGTAGCCGTTGCGCGCGGCGTTGAGCAGGGCGCCCGCCTGGTCGCGGTGGTAGGCGGCGCTGCCCGGATAGTTGTAGCTCCAGGCCCACACCTCCAGGCCCTGGGCGCGGTAGGCGGGGGCCACCGCCGGATCGTCCACGGGCAGGCCGATGCGCGCGGAGTTCTCGAGGGAGCCGTCGGCGACCTTGAGGAAGATGCGGCGCACCCCCATGGCGCGCAGCCTGGCCGCCAGGTCGGCGTGGCTGGCGGCCACGCCGGTGCGTTCCAGCCGCCACAGCCAGATGCCCAGCCGGCTCGACGTCTGCAGGGGCGCTGAGGTCACCGTGACCGTCGCCTCGCCGGCGCCACCGCCGCCCGTGGCCCGGATCCGGTAGGTCCCCGGGGCGGCCGGGGCGGTGAAGTGGCCGTCGGCGGTGAGCGCGCCGGAGGCGCCGTCCGCCAGGCTCCAGGCGGGGGCCACCCCAGCGCCGGCGCCGTCCACCGCGCGGAAGCCCTGGGTGTCACCCGGGTTGAGCAGGGCGGTCGCGGGCAGCACCGTCAGGGTTCCCGTGGGTGCCGGAGCGGGTCCACCACCACCGCCGCCGCAGGCCAGCAGCACCAGCAGCAGGACGGACAGGATCGCGACCTTCACCGGGCCGCGCCCGCAGCGAGGAACCGGGAAGGCGACAGCGGTCCCTCGCCGCCCTCCAGGAACAGCCGCGCCGCCCGTTCGGCCACCGCCAGGCCGCTGGTCATGCCGTGGCCGCCCAGGCCCGCCACCCAGAACAGGCGCGGGTTCAGCGGGTCCCAGCCGAGGACGAAGCGGCGGTCGGCGGCGAAGCTGCGCAGCCCGCACCAGGTCCGGGCGATCGGCCGGTCCGCCAGCCCCGGCGCCAGTTCCCGCAGCGATGCATCGAGCGCATCCAGCGCTTCGGGGTCGGTGCCGGGCTGCTGGTGCAGGGGCGGCGGCTCGACCGCCCGCTCGTCGCAGGGGCACAGCAGCAGCCCGCCGCTCTCCGGCCGCACGTACAGGGGGCGGTCCGCCCACCAGGCCCAGGGCTGGCCGGAGGGATGCGGGGCGTTGCTCCAGAGCAGGTGCCGGCGCAGCGGGACCAGGCCGGTGGCGACCCCGCCGGCCATCGCCCCGATCCGCCCGGCCCAGGCCCCGGCGGCGTTCACCAGGACGCCGGCGCGGAGGGTCCCGGCGGAGGTCTCGACTTCGAAGCCTCCGGCGCCCGGGTGCACCGCGAGCACCTCCAGGCCGTAGGCCAGCTCGGCGCCGGCGGTGCGGGCCCGCTCGGCGCAGCGGGCGAGCAGCAGGTCGGCGTCCATGACCGCATCGGCCGGGAGGCGCAGGTGCCCGGCCGCGCGCAGGCCGGACAGCGGGCAGCCGGCGCCGCGTTCGGCCGGAACCGCGTGGTCGACGGCCTCGGCGGCGAGGGCGTCCAGCCCCCCCAGCTCGGCCTCCAGCAGCAGGCCCCCCGGCTGCAGCAGCAGCCCGGCCTCGCGCAGGCGGGCGGTGCCCTCGACGGTGAGGGCGGTGTGCTCGGCCCGCCCGGTCAACTGGCGCGCGATGGCGGCATTATGGCCGCTGGCATAGAAGCCCGGCTGGGCCTCCCGGTCCACCAGCAGCACCCGGCCGGGCCGGCGGCCGGCGAGGCTGGCCGCCAAGCCCAGCCCGGCGATCCCGCCGCCCACGATGAGAATGTCCGTCTGCCGCACCCGAAGGCTCCCGGACCATTCTGACGCCCTCCCGGCCGGGACGGCCAAGGCCTTGACAAAGGGGGGCCGGAGATTATGGTGAATTTACCCACCCCACCTGGGGTGGGATGAGGGGGCCCGCCATGACCGTCCTGAAGATCACCGGAATGACCTGCGGCCACTGCCGCATGCACGTGCAGAAGGCGCTCGCCGAGGTGGCCGGCGTGGAGGCGGTGACGGTGGACCTGGCGGCGGGCCGCGCCGAGGTGGTGGGCCAGGCGCCGGTCGCCAGCCTGGTCGCCGCCGTGGAGGCGGAGGGCTACACGGCCCTGGAAGTACCGGCGTGAGCCCCGCTGAGGCGACCGCCTGCTGCCACGGGCTGCGGCTCGATCCGCCGGTGCGCGAGGATGCCCGCCGCCGGCTGCTGTCGGTGAAGGGCCACGTCGAGGGCGTGCTGCGGATGCTCGAGGACGAGCGGGTCTACTGCGTGGACGTGCTGAAGCAGCTCAAGGCGGTGGAGGGCGCGCTGCAGAAGGTCGGCGGGGTGGTGCTGCGCAGCCACCTGGAGAACCACGTGGCCACCGCCCAGGCGCGCGGCGACGCGCCGCGGCTGGTGGACGAGTTGATGGAACTGCTGAAGTACCGCTGAAGGGACCGGCCGTGGCCAGCCAGGTGTACCGGATCGAGGGCATGACCTGCGCCGCCTGCGTGCGGCGCGCGGAGAAGGCGCTGGCCGGCGTGCCCGGCGTGCGCGCGGCAAAGGTGAACCTGGCCACCGAGCGGGCGACGGTCGAGGGCACCGGCATCGACCCGGCAGCGCTGGCCGCCGCCCTGGAGGCGCGCGGCTTCCGCCTGCGGCCCCAGGGCGAGGCCCTGGACCCGGTGCGGGAAGGCCGGGAGGCCCTGGTCCGGGTCGCGGTGGCCTGGGTGCTGACCCTGCCGCTGATGGCGGCGATGGTGCCCGGGCTGCACCTGCACCTGCCCTGGACGCTGCAGGCCCTGCTCAGCGCCGGCGCCGCCTTCGGCGCGGGCTGGCCGTTCCTGCGCCGGGCGGCGGCCCAGGCGCGGCAGCGGGAGGTTTCCATGGACACCCTGGTGGCCGCCGGCGCGCTGGTCTCCTGGTCCTTCGGCGTGGCCGAGGGCCTGGCCGGAGCGCCGCATTCACCCTTCGAGACCGCCGCCGGGCTGGTGGCCTTCCTGCTGGTGGGCAAGCTGCTCGAGGTGCGCGCCAAGCACCGCGCCACCGGCAGCGTGGAGGCCCTGCTGCGACTGGCGCCCGCCACCGCCTTGCGGCTCGAGGCCGACGGCGGCGTCATCGAGGTGGCGGTCGCCGACCTGGCGCCGGGCGACCGGGTGCGGGTGCGCCAGGGCCAGGCGGTGCCGGTGGACGGCGCCATCGAAGCCGGCCGGGCCGACCTGGAGGAGAGCCTGCTCACCGGCGAGCCGCTGCCGGTGCCGCGCGGACCGGGGGAGCGGGTGCGGGCGGGGGCGATCGTCCACGGCGGCAGCCTGGACCTGCGGGTGGAGGCGGCCGGCGGCGCCACCTGGCTGGCGCAGCTGGCCGCCCAGGTGGAAGCCGCCCAGGCCTCGCGGGCCCCGGCCCAGGCCCTGGCCGACCGGGTGTCCGCGGTGTTCGTGCCGGCGATCCTCGGCCTGGCGGTGGCCACCCTGGCCGGCTGGTGGATCGCCACCGGCCAGCTCGGACTGGCCTGGCGTCCGGCGGCCACGGTGCTGGTGATCGCCTGCCCCTGCGCCCTGGGCCTGGCGACCCCGGTGGCGATGGCGGCCGCCCTCGGCACCGCCGCCCGCAGCGGCCTGCTGGTGCGCGACGCCGGCGCGATGGCGAGGCTGGCGGAGGTGACGCTGCTGGCGCTGGACAAGACCGGCACCCTCACCCAGGGCCAGCCCAGGGTCACTGCGGTGGACCCCGCCCCCGGCCTCGACCCCGACCAGGTGCTGAGGCTGGCGGCGGCCCTGGAGCAGGGCTCGGCGCACCCGCTGGCGCGCGGCATCCGGGCCGCCGCCGGCGACCTGCCGCTGCTGCCGGTCGAGGACTTCAGCGCCCATCCCGGCGGCGGCGTCGCCGGCCGGGTCGAGGGCCGGTCCGTGCGGCTCGGCAGCGCCGCCTACCTGGGCCTGGACCTGGGGGCCGGCGAGGGGACCCGGGTCGGCCTGGCCGAGGGTGACCGGCTGCTGGGCTGCTTGCGCCTGGCGGACGCCCTGCGACCGGAGGCGCCGCGGGTGGTGGCGGCCCTGCGCGCCCAGGGGCTGGCCCTGCACCTGCTCAGCGGCGACCGGCCGGAGGCCGCCGAGTCCCTGGGCCGGGAACTGGGCCTGGAGGGCGCGGAGGGCGGCTGCTCGCCGGCCGACAAGCTGGCCTGGGTCCAGGGCTGGCAGCGGGGCGGGGCGGTGGTGGCCTTCGTCGGCGACGGCGTCAACGACGCGCCCGCCCTGGCCCAGGCCGACGCCGGGATCAGCCTGCCCGGGCTCGACGCGATCCGCGCCGCGGCCCGCCTGAACCTGCTGCGGGAGGGACTGGACCCGCTCCTCGACGCCCGCCGGCTGGCCCTGCGCACGCGCCGGGTGGTGCGGCAGAACCTGGCCTGGGCCTTCGGCTACAACCTGCTGCTGGTCCCCCTGGCGGCGGCCAACGCCCTCGACCGCTTCGGCGGGCCGATGCTGGCGGGGGCCGCCATGGGGCTCAGTTCGGTGGCGGTGGTGCTGAACGCCTGGAGACTGCGGAAGCTTTGATCGGCATCTTTTTCCTGGTTTTCTGGTCCGGAATTTCCCTGTCCCGGGGTTCCTGCCGATAGATCAACCGAGGTCGTCCATGGATCGAGGAACGTGGCTGGGCATCCTGCTCGGGCTGGCCCTGCTGGGGGTGGCCATCGGCCTGGGGCCGAATCCCAGGATCTTCCTCCACCCGGCCAGCATGATCGTGGTGTTCGGCGGGATCATCGCCTCCACCTTCATCCGCTTCCCGCTCAGCCACGTGCTGTCGGCGGTGCGGATCGCCTCCCACGCCTTCTTCACCCGCAGCCAGACCTCCCGCGAGGCGGTGATGCAACTCGTGGGACTCAGCCAGCGGGCGCGGCGGGAGAACTGGAAGAGCCTGGAGCAGCACCTGCCGGACGACGACTTCCTCGCCAAGGGCCTGCAGATGGTCATCGACCGCATGCCCCGGGAGCACATCCGCGACGTGCTGCTGCAGGAGCTGCACGCCACCCAGGACCGCCACTCGATGGGCCAGGAGATCTTCCGCTTCGTCGGCGGGGCCGCGCCCTCCTTCGGCATGGTCGGCACGCTGATCGGCATGGTGCAGCTGTTCGCCAACCTGCAGGACCCCAAGGGCATCGCCGGCGCCATGGCCCTTTCCCTGCTATCGACCCTGTACGGCGCGGTGGTGGCCTACCTGTTCGCCCTGCCGATCTCCGGCAAGCTGGAGGTGCGCTCCAAGGAGGAGCTGCACATCAAGCAGCTGCAGGTGGAAGGCCTGCTGGGCATCGCCGCCGAGATGAACCCCACCTCGCTGGAGGAGATGCTGAACGCGCACCTGGCGCCGCGGCTGAAGATCCGCCGGCAGATGGAAGCCCATGTCTAGGTTCGCCCTGCGCGGCAACCGCCGGCGCGCCGACCTGGAGAGCCTCTGGCTGATCACCTTCGCCGACCTGATGGTGCAGCTGATGGCCTTCTTCGCCCTGGCCTACAGCTTCACCGCCACCGACCAGGAGAGGTTCAAGGCGATCCTGCGGTCCCTGCGCAGGGAGCTGGGCGTGGCCACCGCCCAGGACCTGGCCGGGCCCCAGGAGGGCGGCAACGAGGGCATCCTGCCCGGCAACCGCGGCCTGGACCCGAGCCGGGCGGCGGACCTGGAGCGGCTGCTGAACGAACGCAAGGCCACCGACGGCCCGGAGACCGGCACCCGCCTGCGGCTGGTCAGCTTCCGCCCGGCCGTGCTGTTTGACGAAGGCGCGGCCCGCCTGACCGCAGGCAATGACCTGTTGCTCCAGCGCCTGTCGCAGCTGGCCGTGCAGTATCCGGGCTTCCAGCTGGTCTGCGAGGGCCACGCCGCCCCGGACGAACGGGCGCGCGGCGTCACCGACGCCCTCGAACTCAGCGGGCTGCGGGCCCAGGCCTGCGTGCGCACCCTGGTGGGCCTGGGCGTGGAGGCCCGCACGCTGGCGGCGGAGGCCCACGGCGACAGCCAGCCCGACGGCGATTCGCTGACCCCCGAGGGTCGCGCCCTGCAGCGCCGGGTCACCTTCCGGTTCCAGCGCTTCTCGGAGCGATGAAGGCTGGAGGCCCAAGGCTGGCGGAAAAAACGCGGCCCCGATCGGGGCCGCAGATGGTCAACCTGGACCCTCCAGCCTTCACTCATCCGGATCGTCGTAGTCGGCGTTGTGCCAGACGTTCTGGACGTCGTCGTTGTCCTCGAGCAGGTCGATGAGCTTGAGGAAGCTGGCCAGGCGGTTGCCCTCCACCGGCACCGTGGTGCTGGGGGCCATGATGACCTTGGCCTCGATGACCGGGAGCTGGGCGCCCTCGACGGCGTTCTTCACCGCCTCGAAGCCCTCGGGGGTGGTCTTGATCACCCAGGCGCCGCCGTCCATGGCCACGTCCTCGGCCCCGGCCTCGAGGGCGACCTCCATGACCTTGTCCTCGCTGGCCTCGGGCTCGACCACGATCTGCCCCTGCTTGCTGAACAGGTAGGCGGAACTGCCCTGGGAGCCCAGCTCGCCGCCGAACTTGGCGAAGTAGCTGCGGACCTCGGGGGTGGTGCGGTTCTTGTTGTCGGTGAGCGCCTCGACGATCACCGCCACGCCGCCGGGGGCGCGGCCCTCGTAGACGATCTCCTCGTAGGTCACCCCTTCCAGCTCGCCGGTGCCCTTCTTGATCGCGCGCTCCCAGTTGTCCTTGGGCATGTTGACGCCCTTGGCCTGGTCCACCGCGAGGCGCAGGCGCGGGTTGCTGCCGACGTCGCCGCCGCCGAGCCGGGCGGCCACGGTGATCTCCTTGAGGATCTTGGTGAAGGTCTTGCCGCGCTTGGCGTCCAGGGCGCCCTTCTTGTGCTTGATGGTGGACCATTTGCTGTGGCCGGACATGGGAACTCCGTGGTGCGGTTGGGTGGGGCGTTGGTTCAGCCGCGCAGGGCGCGCTTGGAGACCTTGGCGAAGGGGGGCGGCTCCTGGCGGATGACCGGGCGCTCGAGCATGAACTGGTACCACTGCTCGCCGTAGAGCTTCATCTTCATCGCCTTGTTGTTCTGCAGCAGGTTCCGGTTGGTGAGCAGGCGCTCGTCGTCCTTGCAGACCTTCAGGCCCCGGTTGAGCACCTCGACGGCCTGGGCGCGGTCCTTCATCTCCACCAGCACGTAGGCGTAGACCGCGTAGAGAAGGCTCTCCTTCTTGCCGGCCTTCAGGGCGGTCTCGAAGGTCCGCCGCGCCTGGGCGTTCTCGCCCCGCTTCCACTCGAGGATGCCCAGCATGGCCTTGGCGATGTAGTGCTGGGGCGAGGCGGAGCGAAGCAGCGGCTCGGCCTCCTCGTTCTTCTTGCGCAGGTACTGGACCATGCCGATCTGGCCGTCCACCGTCCCCTTCACCAGGAACTGCCGGCGGGAGTAGGCGTAGGCCTGCTTCATCACCTCGATGCCCTTGTCGAACTGCTGCTTCTTCAGCAGTTCCCCGGCGCGGGTGAAGACCGCCTCCAGCTCGGTCTGCACCTTGCGACCCAGCCAGATGAACAGCGCCGTGCCCGCCAGGAGGCCGAAGGGGATGCCGAGCCAGAACGGGATCCTGAGCAGGCGGGCCAGCAGCGCCACCGCCACGGCTAGGACAAGACTCATCCCCAGATGAATCACGCAGGCTCTCCCGGCCCACCCGCGGGCCAAAGAGCGATCTTACCGCCCACGGGGGCTCTTTTCCACGTCAGGTCTCGCCGCCGAGGGTCCCCGCCTGCGGTTGCGCCCCCGGCGGAACCCCCACGTAGACAAAGCCGGGGGCCGGCTGAGCCGGCCCCGCAGCGCGGGGGTGGGGTGGTCCGCCACCGCGGTGTGCGCGCAGCGCAGCGAAGCGAAGCGCGGAACCCCCACGGAATATCAGGCGATGACACCGCCGCGTGGTCGCATCGCCTTCCGTCGGGGCGGCCGCTTCGGCGCCGGCGCCGGGGCATTCTTGCGGGGCCGGCCCGGCCCGCGCCTGGCTTCCTTCGCCACCTTCTCCGGCTTCTCCTTCGGCTGTTTCGTTTTTCCTGTCTTTGCGCTGCGCGCCAGTGCGACCGCCGCGCGCCCGGTCACGACCACCCGGCGGCCGTCCTTGAGCACCTTCACCTTGCTGCCGGCCTTCCGTCCGCGCTTCAGCGTCATCGCCAGCGGGGCCTCGCCGAGCACGTCCTTCTCAAGACGGGCCTGCATTTCCATCATCTCGCCCTGGTCGGTCTCGTGGTCGTAGCCGCACAGGTGGAGGAAGCCATGGATCAGCAGCGTCTGCACCTCGCGCCGGCGGCTGACGCCGAGCTTCTTCGCCATCTTCTCGGCGACCGGCAGGCTCACCACCAGGTCCCCCAGGTGTTGGAATTCACCTTTCCCTGGTTTCGCAGGGAAGCTGAGCACATCGGTGGTCATGTTTATTCCGCGGTGCTCGCGATTCAGTTTCCGCATGGTCCGATCATCGACGTAGGAGATGGAAATGCCCTCGGCTTTCGGAACAAGCTGGTCGCGCAGCTTGCGCAGCATTTCACCGACGGATTGTTCCCCAGGGCCGCGCAACTTGCTGCGGGACGACCAATCAATTTTAAACGGCAGGTCCGCGGCATTCATTTCCGACTCCACGATGGATAAGCCTTAACCTAAGTTGCATTAAAACCGGATGTTTGTCAACTGGAGGAAGAGAATAACCGGCCGGTTGCTTGTTGAAGAATTCCTTCCACCCCTGAAAGGTCAATTCGAGTAGGCTTACAGAGTGTCCCCGGTTCCCGTCCTACCCCCCGAACTTGATTCTTTCTGTCTGGGATTCCTAGACTTGCTGGACCACTGGAACCGCCGCCACAGCCTCACGGCGGTGCCGGCCGGGGAGCGCCGGGAGGAACTGCTGCTGGACAGCGCGGTCCTCCTGCCCTGGATCCAGCCCCTGCCCCCGGGGTCGCGGATCGTCGACTTCGGCACCGGCATGGGGATTCCGGCCCTGGTTCTCGCCGCGGCGCGGCCGGACCTCCACGTGCTGGCCCTGGACAAGGCCTCCAAGAAGCTCGCCTTCGTGCGGCAGGCGGCCCTGGAACTGGGCCTCGGGAACCTGGAGACCCTTCCCGGCCGGATCGAGGACCTCCCTCCCGTCGGGGCAAACCTGGGCACGGCCAAGGCCGTCGGCCCCCTGGCCCTGCTGCTCGGCTGGTGGGATCGCCACGGGGATCCCCAGGCCCCGTTCCTGGCCTTGAAGGGACCGGCCTGGGCGGAGGAACTGCCGCTGCAGGGGCGGACCTGCCGGCCCCATGCCTACCGGCTGCCGACCCGCGGCGAGCGGGTGCTGGTGGAGGTCGTCCGGGCCTGATCGGCTACCGGGTCAGGACGTCGCCGATGCGGAAGGGGTCGTTGGAGCGGATGATCCGGGCGGTGGCGCTGTTGGCGGTGGTGTAGGTCACCACGCACTGGCCGAGGTAGTGGCTGGTCCGCTCCTGGGCCCGGTCGGCGGTGCGCCGGGCGTCGGTGACGAAGAAATTGCGGTTCCGGAGGCCCAGCAGGACGTCGCCCACCTTGAGGCCGTCGGCGGCGCCCTTGTCGACGATGACCATTTCGCCCTGGGCGGTGTTCCGGTGGTCGTCCCGGGTGAAGATCACCTTGGCCAGGTCCTTGACCTGGACCGGGTCCTGGATGTCGTTGCGGAGCTTCAGGGGGACGTTGGAGGGCTCGACGAAGGGCACCAGGTGCTGGCCGATCAGCACCGGGTCCATCGACTTCTCGATCAGGCCCACGGAACCCTTGCCGTGCACCGTCACCAGCCGGACCACGCCGACCTGCTGCAGGATGTCGCCCAGCGGCTTGCGCAGGTGGGTGTCCTCGGGGTGGTAGAACTTCCGCTTCACCGCCTTCACGATCAGGAACCGGTCGCCGACCCGGAGGCCGCGGTCGGCGCCGCCGTTCACGTAGATCTGCTCGCCGTCGCCGAGCAGCAGGCGCTCCTCGTTCTTCGCGCCGACGATCCTCAGCCCGCGGTTCTCCTTCAGGTAGCCGGCCAGGCCCTGGGGCGCTAGGAAGGGCATCTGGATGTAGTCCTGGAAGGAGTAGGCCAGTTCCTCGCGCATCACCCGCAGGGGTGCGCGGTTGCGGGCCCGGTCCGGGGCCAGGGTGGCCACTTCGGGCTCGGCCAGGTCGGGGAGGCCGTCGGCGGGCGGGGCCTGCGCCGCCGCCGCGGGTTCGGCCTGGGCGGCCGCGCCGGAGGCGGGGGGCGTGGGGGGGACCGAACCCTTCGGCGCCTCGGGGGCCGCCTGGGCGATGGCGGTCCGGCTGCCGTCGACGATCAGCGGGTCGCCGGGGTAGATCCAGTGGGGGTCCTTGATCCAGTTGTTGAGCTCCCAGATCTGCGGCCAGGAGAAGGGGTTGCCGAGGTACTTCCGGCCGAGGTCCCAGAGGGTGTCGCCCTTCTGCACCAGGTGGAGCTGCTTCCCGGCGGGAACGGCAACTTCCTTGGGGTAGTTCCAGCGCGACGAGTGGCTGGCGACCTTGACGGTTTCCGAGGTCCTTGCTTCCGCCGCGGGCTTCGCATCCTGCCCGGCGAGGCCCAGGGCAAAGCAGGCCAGCACCGCACTCGCGCGCAGGCAATTCCGCTTGGACATCTTTTCCCCCTTAGGCGTGGTTGACAGGATTATAGATCCTCCACCCGGATCATGTCGGAAAAACCTTTCAAACGGTGACGAATGTCCTGCTCTGTGATCGTTTCCAGACGCTCAGTGCCGAACTGCTCGACCGTGAAGCTCGCCATGACGGAACCGGCCAGCGCTGCTTTTTTCAACGCTGGCACATCGGTCCGGCCCTGAGCGGCCAGGTAGCCCAGGAATCCGCCGGCAAAGGTGTCGCCGGCCCCGGTCGGGTCGAACACGTCCTCCAGCGGCACCGCCGGGGCGGCGAAGACCCCCTCGGGGGTGAGCAGGCACACCCCGTACTCCCCGCGCTTGACCACCAGGATCTGCGGCCCGGCGGCCTGGACCCGGCGGTAGGCCTTCAGCAGGTTGTGCTCCTGGGTCAGCTCGCGGACCTCGGATTCGTTGACCAGCAGGATGTCCACGTGGTGAAGGACCTCCTCCAGGGCCTTGCGGGAGCCCCGGATCCAGAAGTTCATGGTGTCCAGGGCCACCCACTTCGGCGGCCGGTCCATCTGCTTCAGGACCTCCAACTGCAGGGTGGGATCGATGTTGCCCAGGAACAGGTGGGGGCTCTCCCGGTAGGCCGGGGGCAGGTCCGGCTGGAAGTGGGCGAAGACGTTCAGGTGCGTCTCGAGGGTCCGGGCCTCATTCAGGTCGAAGCCGTAGGCCCCCTTCCAGCGGAAGCACCGGCCCGGGCGCCGGGCCAGCCCGGCGAGGTCGATCGGCCGGCCCTGGAACACCGCCTCCTGGGCGGGGCCGAAGTCCTCCCCCACCACCGCCACCACCCGCACCGGCGAGAAGCGGGAGGCGCTCAGCGAGAAGTAGGTGGCCGAGCCGCCGAGGATGTTCTCCCGGCGGCCGAAGGGGGTTTCCAGGTCGTCGTAGGCGATGCTGCCAACGGCCAGCAGACTCATGGCGTCTCCGCGGTTCGGGCGGCAGCTAGGGCTGCGCGCTTCCCAGGTAGAGGACCCAGGCGTGGTTCCCGCCCATGGGTACGGGGGCCTGGGCATAGCGCTGCACGGCCTTGGCCGCCGGCGTCGTGAGGAAGGCGAGGAAGCCCTGCTTGAGGGCCTCGGAGGGGCCGAGGATGATGTGCAGCGAGCGCCAGCCGAGGCACAGGGCGTCCTCGATCCGCTCGCGCAGCCGCTCCCGGGCGTCCGACAGGGTGTGGTTGCGCAGGTCCAGCAGGCCGTCCACCTCGATGGCCATGCCCGCGGCCAGCTGGATCAGCACGGGGCCCTTCGGCTTCAGGGCTTCGGGTGGCGGGGGCGGGGCGTCCAGGGGCCGGGTCTCCTCCGAGGCCGCCAGCAGCTGCGAAATGAGGTGGGTGTCCAGGGCGGCGATCTCGCGGCGGGGCGGGGGCTCCGCGGCCGGCGGCGGCGCGGCCGGCAATGGCGCGGCCGGCAATGGCGGCGGCAGGGCCGCACCGGCGAGGGGCTTGAGCCCCTTCAGCCCGCCCATGGCCTCGGCGAAACCGGCGGCGGGCTCGGTCGGCGGGGCCGGCACGGGTGCGGGCGCCGCCGCCGCAGCGGGAGCACGCCCGGACGGGGCCGGCGGGGCCTCCGGCCGGCGTCCCATGGACTGAAGGAAAAGGGCGTCCTCCTCGGCCAGGGGCCGGGCCTCGGCGGGCTTCTCCGGCCGTCGCGGAGCCGGGGTCCGGGCCGGCGGGGCCTCCCCCTCGTCCTGCTTCAGCTGCTGTTTCAGCTTGGCCAGATCCTGTTTCCAGACCATTCACCCACCCGTTCGTCCAGGGTACGGCATGGGCGGCCCGGCGCGCACCGTCCCGTTGCGGTTGTGCAACGGATGCAGCAAAAACCACCACCC
>JAYRFV010000067.1:0-14750 GCA_041908165.1 Holophagales bacterium
CCCTGCACACCTCCCTGGTCAACCCCGGTCACGAATTCGGCGTGCTCCGCCTCAGCAAGCTGCCGCGCCTTCCCGGCGCCTGGGAGTGCAGCGGCCGCGCCGTCTACCTGGAAGGCTCCAGCGCCGCCCTCTACTTGGGGGTGGCCTGGGCCAGCTTCCCCTCCGAAGCCCAGGGAGCCTTGCGCGCCTTGATCGCCAGCCGGGTGGCCGCGGTGCCCGCCTCGCTACCGCCCAAGGCCCGCCGGAACGCCGAACCGGAGCCGGTCCGGACGGAGCCGGTGCGGACGGATCCGGTCCGGACGGATCCGGTGCGGGAGAAGGCCATCGAGCCGGCGCCCCAGCCTCCCCCCGCCGAACCCGAACCGGTGCGGGCCCCGGCCGAACCCGTGCGAGCGGAGACTGTGGCCTCCGAGCCCCCCGGGGCAGACCCGGGCGCGCCCGCCCGCAACCCCGCCCTGCTGCGGCTGAAGAAGCGCTCGCGGACCGTGGCGGTGGTGGCGACCCCGGGCAATCCCCACCGGGTGCTGGCGGTGGACCACCTCACCGAGGAAGGCTACGGCAAGGTGGTCTCAGCCCAGACCCTCCGCGATCTGCTCGACCTGCTGGAGGAGGCCCAGCCGAGCCTGCTGGTGATCGAGGACGGGGTGGCGGAGTTGCAGGGGATCGACCTGGTGGAGGCCCTGCACCGGGTCCACGAGGACCTGCCCCCCATCGTCCTGGCCCTGGAGGAGGTTTCGGCCTCCACCGTCCTGGCCGCCCGCCGGGCGGGGGTGACCAGCCTCATGGTCAAGCCCTACGACCTGGACGAGGCATTCTCAGGGATCCTGGAAGGGGCCCTGGGGCTCTAGCCGGGCCCGGGCCGCTCCCCCTTCGCCGAGGTCGCGCCGCGTGGATCCCAACGCACTGCAACGGGCCGGTCGCCTGGGCGGCACCCTGCTGCAGGCGGCGGGAGCACCCCCGCTGGTGATCGCCGAGCGCCTGGCGCGCCACGGCGCGCCCCTGGTCCTCGTGCTCGGGGCCGATCCGGGCGTGCTGGAGCCGGTGCTGGAGATCGCCGGAACCCTGCAGTCGGGCGGCCTGGAGCTCAACCTCCTCGCCGTGCTCGATCCCGGCCCCGGGCTCGGGGCGGCCCTGCAGATGCACCGGCGAAGGATCGGATCGCTGCTCTGCGCCCTGCAGGCCGCCCCTCCCTGGGGCGGAGGTCCGCCGATGCTGGCGAAGCGGCTGCCGGGCCGGGTCCGGGCCGGCGCCCCCCTGCCGCTGCGGCCGGCGCGGCTGTCGCCCCTGGAGCAGGGTCAGCTCCGGGCCCAGGATCCGGCCTGGACCCCGGCGCGGCTGCAGGAGGTCTTCGTGGAACCCCGATGGGAGCCCGGGCCGGATGGGTGGACCGCCCGCTGGTGGCCGGGGGTGGAGGAGCCACCCGGGGCCGAAATCCTGTACCCGCCCCTGGAACTGCCCGTGGCGACGCCGCTGGTCGAGGCGCTGCGCGCCGCGCTGCGCTCGACCTCCGGCCAGCCGGTGCCGTTCCTGCCGGTGGACGGCGATCCCACCGCGCTGCACGCCCTCGCGGGCCTGGACGTCCAGGTGCAGGCCTTCGACGGCGGGCCCGGGGCCTGGGGCTCCGCCCTGCGGCAGCTGGCGCGGCTGCCCGCCCCGCCGCACTTCTGCGCCCGCTGCTGAGGCCGGTCCCTAGAGGTTCAGGGCCCGGCCCAGCACCGCCCGCGCGGCCTCCGGGAAGACCTCGTTGAGGGTCGGGTGGGGGTACATGGTGTTGACCAGGGCCTCCACCGTCATCTCCCCGGCCAGCAGGGCGACGCTGCTGGCCACCAGTTCGGTGGCCTTGGGGCCGATGATGTGGATGCCCAGGATCTCCCCGTACTGCTTCTCGGCGACGATCTTGATGAAGCCGTGCGGCTCGCCGACGATGTTCGCCTTGGCCATGGGCATGAACGGGAACGTGCCGACCTGCACGTCCAGCCCCTTCTCCCGGGCGGCGCGCTCGGTGAGGCCGACGCTGCCGACCTCCGGATCGCAGTAGGTGCAGCCGGGCACCCGGTCGTAGTCGATGGGATGCGGATGGACCTCCACCCCCAGGCTCTGCGCCGCGTGCTCGGCCGCGACGATGCCCTCGTCGCTGGCCACGTGGGCCAGCCAGGGCGTCCGCACGATGTCGCCGATGGCGTACAGGCCCGGTTCGGCGGTGCGCATGAAGCCGTCCACGGCCACGCAGCCGCGGTCCACCACCGCCCGGGTCGCTTCCAGGCCGATGCCGCCGGTGACCGGGCTGCGGCCCACCGCCACCAGCAGGTGGGTGGCTTCGACGGCGCCCGGCTTGGCGCCCTCGAGATGGCAGAGGACCTTGTCCTCGAAGCGCTCGAGGCGGGCGACCTTGGTGGCGGTGCGGACGTCCATCCTGTACTGCTTGGCCAGGATCTTCGCCAGTTCCTCGCCGATGGCGGTGTCCTCCACCGGCAGCAGGGTGTCCATCATCTCCACCAGGGTGACCTTGGCCCCCAGGCGGACGAAGGTGCTGGCGAACTCGACGCCGATGGCGCCGCCCCCGAGGATCAGCAGGTGGCCCGGAAGCTCCTGCAGGTCGAGGATGTGGTCGCTGTTGAGGACCCGTTTCCCGTCGGTCTCCAGGCCCGGCAGTTCCTTGGGCACCGAACCGGTGGCCAGGATGATCCGCTTGGCGTCGTGGACCTCGGTCCCGGCCTCGCCCTGCACCTGCACCCGGCCGCCCCCCACCAAGGTGCCGAAGCCCTTCAGCACGGTCACCTTGTTCTTCTTCATCAGGAACTCGATGCCCTTGGCGTTCTTGAGGACGATCCGTCCCTTGCGCTTGACGATGGTCGCCAGGTCGGCCTTCAGGGCCTTGCCGTCCACCCCCTGGATGCCGTAGTCCGCGGCCTGCTGCATCTGCTCGAAGCGGTGGGCGGTCTCCAGCCAGGTCTTGGCCGGGATGCAACCGCGGTGCAGGCAGGTCCCACCCAGCACCGGGTCCTTCTCGACCAGGGCGGTGCTGAGACCGAGCTGGGCGGCACGGATCGCGGCGATGTAGCCGCCGGGTCCGGAACCGATGACGATGAGGTCGAAACTGGCCATGCCGGGCTCCTCGCAAGGGAACCTCCATCATCCCACGCGGCGGAGCGGCCGGCCCCCCTTCGCGGGATCGCGCCGCCGTGTGAGCATGGCGGACAGGGGACCCTCCATGGACACGACCCAGGACCCGCGCACCCTCCACCACCGGCGGCGGTGGTACTACGTGCTGTGGGTCCTGCTGCTGGTCGCGGCGGTGGGCTTCCTGGCCTGGTGGGAAACCCCCGCACGGGAAGGCACCGCACGGTTGCAGATCGAGCTGGCGGCCCCCGACCTCCCCGCGGACACCCGGATCGCCCTCTGGACCGGGACGGTCCGGACCTGGGACCCGGCCTGGCAGCCGAGGGATGGCTGGCGGTCCGTGCAGGCGGGCGCGCTGCGCGCGGGCCCGGCCCCGATCCGCATCGCGCGGCGCCGGTGGGGCCAGGGCCTGCTGATGCGGCGCACCGACGACCTCGCCATCGCGGTCCTGGAGGCCCCCGGCGGCGAGCGGCGCTGGTTCGTCTACGACCTCCGGGAGGACCTGGGCGGGCCCTTGACCATCGGCCGGACGCTCACGGTCAAGCTCTCCACGACCTGGGCCGGCCTGCCGCGCTCCGCCGCGCTCCCGGCCGCCGGACAGCGGAAGGTCGTGGGACACTGACCGCCATGACCCCCTCCGCCCGGCGCCCCTGGTACCGCTCCTCGACCTTCTGGATCTTCGTCGGCCTCGCCCTGGGAGTGGTCCTCGGCGGCTTCCTGCCGCAGGACCGGTTCCCCCAGGCCTACAACCTGTTCCGCTTCCTCTCCAAGGCCTTCATCGCCCTGATCAAGGGGCTGATCGTGCCGCTGCTGTTCAGCACCATCGTGGTCGGCATCGCCCAGACCGGCGACATCAAGGCGATCGGCCGGATGGGCGGGAAGGCCCTGCTCTACTTCGAGATCGTCACGACCCTGGCGCTGTTCATCGGGCTCGCCATCGGCAACTGGGTGCAGCCCGGCGCCCGGCTGCCCATGGACCTCTCCGCCCACACCGCGGTGGCGGCGGCCAAGCCACAGGGGGTCTGGGACATCCTGCTGCACCTGTTCCCCAGCAACCTGGTCGAGCACGCCGCGAAGGCCGACATCCTGCCGGTCGTCATCTTCGCCACCCTGTTCGGCATCGCCCTCACCCACACCGGCGAGAAGGGCAAGCCGGTGTTCGTCTTCTTCGAGGGCGTGGCGCAGGCGATGTTCAAGTACACCGACATGGTGATGGCCCTCACCCCGCTCGGCGTGTTCGGCGCCATGGCCTACAACGTCAGCCACATGGCCGCCGGGCAGAAGATCGACGGCGTGTTCATCCAGGGCTGGCCGGCGGTGGTGCACCTGGTCAAGCAGTACAGCCTGCTGGTGGCCAGCCTCTACTTCGCGCTGATCTGCCTGTTCGTGCTGGTGTTCGTCCCGGTGGCGCTGCTGGTGGGCATCCGCATCTGGAGCTTCATCAAGGCGATCCGCGAGCCGGCCCTGACCGCCTTCTCCACCGCCTCCAGCGAGGCCGCGCTGCCGAAGCTCCTCGAGGAAGTGGTCCGCTTCGGCGTGCCGCGCCGGGTGGCGAGCTTCGTCATCCCCACCGGCTACAGCTTCAACCTCGACGGCTCGACCCTGTACCTGGTGCTGGCCACCCTGACCATCTCCCAGGCGGCCCACGCGGCCAACCCGACCGCCTTCCCGGCGCTGAGCCTGGCCCAGCAGCTGCTGATCGTCTTCACCTTCATGATCACCAGCAAGGGCGTCGCCGGCGTGCCCCGCGCCACGCTGGTGATCATCGCCGCCACGTGCGGCTCCTTCAACCTGCCCGGCGAGGCCGGCATCGCCATGCTGCTGGCGGTGGACGAGATCATGGACATGGCCCGCACCACGATCAACGTCATCGGCAACGGCCTGGCCAGCGTGGTCATCGCCAAGTGGGAGGGCGTGTTCGGCCGCGAGCGCGAACCGGGCGAGGCGGCGACCGGCGGCTGAGCCTGTGACGCACGGCAAAGCTCGCGGCGGGTCCGCCCCGGGCGGCCTATGATGGGCGGCGGGTTCCCATGCGCCCTCCACGAGCCGTCCCCCCGCCGAATCCGTTCCTGCCGTGGTTGACGGGACCGGAATTCCTCGCCGTCCTGGCGGCCCTGGCCGGGGCGCTGCTGGTGCTCGGCTGGCTGCTGCGGCGGAGCCTGCTGCCGGGCTCGACCCTGAAGGCCCTGGCCCCCTTGGACCTCTATGCGGTGGCCTACCTGCGCGGCCGGGCCGCGGCGGTGCTGGAGACCGCGGTGTTCCGGCTGCACACCATGGGCCTGGTGACCTCCGAGGGCCCCAGGCTTCGGCCCGTCGAGCCGAAACCGGCGGTGAAGGGACTGCACGCCTTCGAGGCGCTGGTCCTGGAGGCGGTCCCCGTGCATGATTTCGGCGGCCTGCTGAAGGGCCTGGCCGGACGCATCGACCGGGACAGTGAAACCACCCTGCAGCATCTCAGGCAGGCCGGACTCGTGCCTTCCTCCTTCGCCGAGCAGGTGCTCCGGGGCTTTCGCGCCGGCGCCACCCTGCTGTTCCTGGGGATGGCCGCCGCCCGCTTCGCCGGTGCCCTGGCCGTGGGCCGCGGCAACATCCTGTTCCTGCTCTTCCTCGGCTGCGTCCTTTCGCTGGTCCTGTGGGGCGCGCTGAAGGTTCCCTTCTCCACCCCCGCGGGCCGGTCCTTCCTTTCCGGAATCAAGCAGGAAACGGACCCGGCCCTTTCCGCCGCCCGGGCGACCGGTACCACCGCATCCGCCACCTACCCCCTGGCCCTGGCCCTGGCCGCCGCCGGCCTCGGCAGCCTCGGCGGCACCGCCTACGCGGGGTTCCGCCGCCAGCTTCGGCCCCACGGAGGGACCGGCGCGGACGGGTCCAGCACCGGCTGCGGCGGCGGCTGCGGGGGTGGCTGCGGCGGCGGCTGTGGAGGTGGCTGTGGAGGCTGACATGCTCGATCCCCGCGTCCGCGCCGCGCGCCTGGCGGAGGACTTCGCGCCCCTGGGCCTGCGCATGGCCGCCCTCTACGGCAGCGCCGCCCGTGACGGTTTCGACCCGGTCCATTCCGACGTCAACCTCCTGCTGGTCTTCGCGGGCCTGGACGGCGCCGCCCTCGGCGCCCTGGCGGGTCCGCTCCAGCTCGCGCGGGTTTCCTGGCGCTGCGCCCCCCTGGTCCTCACCGAGGCCGAGCTGGGCGCCCTGGGGCACGGCTTTCCCATCAAGCTGCACGGCATGCGCCGCGACTACACGGTCCTCGCCGGCGAGGACCTGCTGTCCGGTCAGGGACCCGCCCGGGCCGAGCTCGGCATGGAGGCCGAGCGGGTCCTGCGCAACGTGGCCCTCAAGCTCCGCCGGGCCGAGCTCTCCGCCCGCCCGGACCCGGGACCGGTGCTGGAGGCCCTGCGCCGGTTCCTGCCCCAGCTGCGGGACGTGGCCCGGCTGGCCAAGGACCTGGGGGGCGGAACCGAGGATTCCCTGGTGCTGGCCGAGCGCCGCTGGCGCCTGGAGGAGGGCTCCCTGCAGGCCGCCTTCGCGCTGCGGCGGCGGCCGCAGGCCAGCTGGGCCGAGGTGGAGCCGGCCCTCCGCACGGTGGACGCCGCCCTGGCCGCGGCGCTTGCCGAAGTGGCCGCCTGGTGACCCGCACCCCGCTCCGGGCCGAGCCCTTCGTCGTCCAGTGGCACCTCGACCCCCGCTGCAACCTCGCCTGCAGCCACTGCTACCACCCGGCCGAGGGCCGCGCCGCGGCCTCGACCCCAGCGCAGCGCCGGACGACCCTCGGCCTCCTCCTGGATTTCCTGGCGGGGCGCCCGGAGGGCGGACGGTTGCACCTCGCCGGCGGCGAACCCTTCCTCTGCCCCGACCTGGCCGACCTGGTGACGGTGGCCGGGGAGCACGGCGTGGGCTGCCGGGTGCTGAGCAACGGCACCTGGGTGGCCAGCGAGCAGGCCACCGCCTTGGCCCGCGCCCGGGTGCTCGGGGTGCAGGTCAGCATCGAGGGCCTGCAGGACCGCCACGATCGGATCCGTGGCGCCGGCAGCTTCCTCCGTGCCCTGACCGGCATCCGCACCCTGCGGTCCGCCGGTGTCCAGGTCACCCTGGCGATGACCCTGCATGAAGGCAACCTCGCCGACCTGGACGCCCTGGCCGACCTCGCCGCCCAGGAGGCCGACCGCCTCTACGTGAGCCGGCTGGTGCCCCTGGGCCGGGGCGCCCAGCTGGGCGGCCTGCTCAGCGCCCCGGCCTGGGGCCGGGTGCTGCGGCGGCTGCGGCGGCTGCAGGCCCGCCTGCCGATCCCGGTGGCCCTGCGCGACCCCACCGTGCGCCCGCTGCTGGCGGCCCCCTGGCACGCGAAGCGATCGCCGGTGCTGGCCGGCTGCGCCGCCGGCTGGGGCACGCTGACCGTGGAGAGCGACGGCACCCTCATGCCCTGCCGGCGGATGGGCGTGGCCCTCGGCAGGCTCGGCGAAGGCTCCCTGCAGGCGCTCTGGGACGGCCACCCCCTGCTCGCCAGCCTGCGCGACCGCGACCGGTTGAAGGGAGCCTGCGGCCGCTGCGACTACCGCTGGGTCTGCGGCGGCTGCCGCGCCTTCCCGGTCAACCTGGAGGACGATCCCCTCGGCGCCGATCCGCAATGCCCCTGGCGGGGGCTGCGGGAGCGGAGCGGAATCCTGCTCCGCCACCTCCATCGGCGCGCCCGCCTCGCGCTGGGTGGATCCTGAGCGCCGACCGAGGAACCCATGAACCAGCCCGATTGCTTCTCCGATGCCTACGATCCCGAGCGTTTCAGGTCCCAGGGCCACCGGATCATCGACCTTCTGGCCGATCACCTGCGCGGCGCGCAGGCCGGCGCGGGGCAGGTGCTGCCCTGGAAGGATCCGGAGGCCGCCCTGGCAGCCTGGCCCGGCGGATTCACCCGCACCGGCAGCGCCGACCTGGACGGCCTTCTCGGTCGGGTTCTCGAGGAATCCCACCACCTGCACCACCCCCGCTACGTGGGCCACCAGTGCTCGGTACCCCTGCCGCTCACGGCCCTCCTCGGGGCGGTCTCCGACCTGCTCAACAACGGCTCGGCGGTCTACGAGATGGGCCCGGTGAACACCGCCATGGAACGGGCCCTGGCGCGCTGGTTCGCCGGCCTCGCCGGGTTCGACCCCGCGGCGGCCGACGGCGTCTGGACCCACGGCGGCAGCGCTGGCAACCTCACCGCCCTGCTCGCCGCCCGCCAGGCTGCGGCTCCCAACGACGTGTGGGAGGAGGGCTACCGCACCCCCGGCGAGCTCTGCGTGGTGACCTCCAGCCAGGCCCACTACTCGGTTCGCCGCTCGGCCCAGGTGCTCGGCCTGGGCGGCCGGAGCGTGGTCGCGGTGGAGGTTGACGAACGTTTCCGCATGCGGCCGGAGGCCCTGGCCGCATCCCTCGACCGCCTGCGGCGGGAGGGGCGCACGGTGATCGCGGTGGTGGCCAGCGCCGGCTCCACCGCCACCGGCGCCATCGACCCCCTGGAGCCGATCGCCGAGGCCTGCGCCGACCGCGGCGTCTGGCTGCACGTGGACGGCGCCCACAGCGGCGCCCACCTGGTCTCCGACCGCCTGCGGCCGGCCCTTCGCGGCATCGGCCGGGCCGACAGCCTGGTGGTGGATGCCCACAAGATGATGATGGTGCCGGCCCTGGCCACCCTGGTGCTGTTCCGCGACGGGCAGCGCTCCTACGAGACCTTCAGCCAGGAGGCTTCCTACCTCTTCGACCGGTCGGCCCGGCTGGAGTGGTACAACACCGCCCACCGGACCCTCGAGTGCACCAAGCGGATGCTCGGGCTCAAGCTCTACCTCGCCTTGGAGGTCCTCGGCACCGACTTCTTCGCCGCCTTCGTCGAGCGCATGCACGACCTCGCCCTGCGCTTCGCCGACGCCCTGGAGGCCCGGCCGGGCTGGCAGCTGGCGGTGCGCCCGGAGGGCAACATCGTCTGCTTCCGCTTCGCGCCGGACCGCCTGGAGGATCCGGACGGCTTCCAGTCGCGGGTCCGGGAGATCGTCATCCGGGAAGGAAGCTTCTACCTGGTGAAGACCAGCCTGCTTGGCCGGACCTGGCTGCGGACCACCCTGATCAATCCGCTGACCACGGAGTCCGACCTGGAGGCCCTGCTGGGCCGGGTGGAGGCGCTGGCCGCCCCCTGAGCCCGCCGGGGCTGCGATGATGGAGCCCGGAGGTCGGCTTGCAACGGATCGTCTGGGATTTCGACGGGACCCTGGTGGACAGCCGTCCGCTCATCGAGGCCGGCATGGACCATGCCCTGGGCCTCCTGGGCCTGGCCGGCCGGGCCGATATCCAGGAAGCCTGGCTCCGCAATGTCGGCCTGCCGGTGGAGCAGGGGCTGCAGAACACCTTCGAGCCGGTCGGGCTGGACCCCGGGGAGGTGCTCAAGGTCTACCGCAGCTTCGACTGGCTGGGGAACGAGCACCTCCTGCAGCCCTTCCCGGGCATGCGCGACCTGGTGGCGGAGCTGTCCGCCCTTGGCCACCCGCAGTCCATCGCCACCTCCAAGCGCTCGCTGCCCCTGCGCAGGCAGCTCGCCGGCCTGGGCTGGGAGGGCCGCTTCGATCCGATCATGACCCCGGACGACGTCACCCAGGCCAAGCCCCATCCCGAGAGCCTGCAGCGCATCCTTCAGGCCACCGGGGAGGCCCCGGAGGACCTGATCATGGTCGGCGACACCCCCTTCGACCTGGAGATGGCCCGGGCCGCCGGTGTCCCTGCGGTGGGCATCGGGCACGGCTTCTACGACACCGGGGCCCTGGCTGCCTGCGGGCCGCGGGCCTGCGCCGCGGACGTGGACGCCCTGCGGGACATCCTGCTCGCCTGGAGCCGGCCATGAGCGAACTCACGCACCTGGACCCCGACGGCCGGCCGAGGATGGTGGACGTCTCGGCCAAGAATCCGACCCGCCGGCGCGCGGTGGCCGTCGGCTGCCTGCGCCTGGGGGAAGCCTGCGCCCTGGCCCTGGAAGGGGCCGCCCTGCCCAAGGGGGATCCCTGGTCCCTGGCCCGGATCGGTGCCGTCAACGGGGTCAAGCGCTGCGCCGACCTGATTCCCCTCGCCCACCCCCTGCTCATCGAGGCCATCGAGGTCGCGCACCACTGGGATCCCGGCGGGCGCCGAGCCTGGCTCCGGGTGGAGGTGGCCTGCGAAGGCCGGACCGGCGTCGAAATGGAGGCCATTTCTGGCGTAACCAATGGATTATTGGTGCTTTATGACATGCTGAAGGCGGCAGGCCAGGACATGGACCTCGGTCCGGTCCGGCTTTTGCTCAAGGAAGGCGGCCGCCGGGGAACCGTCACCCAGGACTGCCCCGGCGCCCCTTGGAAAAAATAATTAGAATCAATTTCCGTTTGCCAATCCCGCCCTCCCCTGCTTATCCTGGCGACTGCCTTACCCCGCACCCCGGGCTCTGCCCGTCGGAGGCCTTAGCGATCCCAGCATCGTGTTCGACCTTTCACGGAGCCCCATGCGATCCACCCTGCTCAGCGCCCTCCTGTTGATCCTGGCCTCAGGTGCTCCGATGGCGGCCGGCACCGTGGGCGCGGGCTACCGGGTGAAGCAGGGCGACACGGCCGCGCGGATCGCCAAGCTCCACGGCCTCAGCGTCGCCGAGCTGCAGGCCATCAATCCGGGCGTGAAACTGGCCCGCCTTTCGATCGGGCAGACGATCCGGACCGCCCGGGCACCCAAGGAACCCCTGACACCGAAAAAGGTCGCCGCCGCGCGGCCCGCCCCCAGGGTCGAGACCGAAGTCGTGCACCGCGAGCCCCTGAGCGTCCCGCCGCCCGCCCTGCCGCACACGCCTGGCCTTGGGCCCTCGGTGCTCCTCCACCTCGAGCGCGTCCTCCCCGCCACCACCCGGTCCACCCCGCCCGAGGCGGTCCCCACCGCGGCCCTGATGGACGTGCGCAACCAGGACGCGGCCCAGCTCGCCAGCCAGATGCAGGCCGTGGTCCCCGCGGCCGAGAACGAGCCGGCTCCCGCTCTTCCCTACGAGCCCGCCGACCCCGACCACCTCGACCTGCTGTGGCCGGTGGAGACCCGAACCATCAGTTCCAGCTGGGGGCCGCGCATGCGGACCCGGGTGGTCAAGGTGAAGCAGAACGCCAAGCGCAAGCGGGTCCGCTACCGCAGCAGCCACAAGGGCGTGGACCTGACCGCGCCGGTGGGCACGGCGGTCTTCTCCGCGCTGGACGGCGAAGTGGTGGCGGTCGGCCGTCACCGCCAGTACGGCAACTACGTGGTGGTCGACCACGGCAACGGCGTCAGCACCCTGTACGCCCACCACAAGGCGAACTTCGTGGAAGCGGGCGATGTCGTCCGGCGCGGCCAGAAGATCGCCGAGGTCGGCCGGACCGGCAACGCCACCGGCCCCCACCTGCACTTCGAACTTCGCCTGCGCGGCGAACGCGCCAATCCGCTGCCCTTCCTCAACGACCAGGAGGAGGTCTCGGGCGAGCTGATGGCCCAGAACGCCGCGGCCGTGGCCCCGTCCCGCCGCTGAACCTTCCGCGCTCCCGGCGCATCCAGGGAAGGCCCGGCCCTCCGCGCGATGCGGGGAAGCCCTGTCCCGCATCGCGTGATAGGCTTGGAGCTTTGGGCTCAAGAGGTGAGCATGCGGTTTGCAGCATCCTTCCGGCGGGCGGCCTTCAGTGGCCTGGCGCTGCTTCTGGCCACCCTGGCGGTCGGCTGCAGTGGCGGATCGGACAGTTCCGGGACCACCGAGACCACCCTCACCGTCAGCGGCACCATCACCTACACCCGCATCCCCCTCGCCAAGGACACCAACGGCCGCCCCACGGGCCTCGAGACCGACCCTGCCAAGTTCACCAGCCTGCCCGCCCGGAACGTGATGGTCCGGTTCTACAGTTCCGTGGAGGAGACCCGCCCGGACGGGACCAAGACCACGGTCTGGAAGCAGGCCGCCGGCGACGCCTATACCGACACCAACGGCAAGTACTCCGCGATCGTCGCCAAGGACACGCCGGTCTTCGTCGAGGTGCTCAGCCGGACGCCCACCAGCATCCGCCTCATCGCCGGCGCCATGAACAGCTCGGTGAACCAGGCCGACCGCCCGATGTACATGCTGCGGAAGGGGCTGGACGGCTCCTCCTCCGACACCAACCCGGTGCCTGGCACCAAGGCCAGCGCCAACGCCACCGTGGACTTCACCGTCGGCGTCCAGGACCGGTGGTGGCTGGGCGTCTCCACGCCCACCCTGCTGACCTCCGCGGTCCGGGAAACCCAGGGCACGGGCAGCCGGGTCCTCGGGATCCTGGATTCCCTCTACACGTTCCAGGCCACCTACGGCCGCGTCCTGCCCGGCAACAGCGGCGACACCCTCGACCTCCACTACCTCCCCGGCCTCTCCGAGCCCCGCGGCAGCTACATCGAGTACGACCGGACGCTGTTCCCGCAGGCCTACGACCCCACCACCACCTCCCGGCACTGGTTCGGCTCGATCAAGGGCGGGGCGGCCGATGACGACGCCTGGGACGAGGCCGTGCTCTGGACCCTGCTGGGCCGCAACACCCAGTCCTACATCTGGTCGAACTCGCTCATGCCGGTGGGCCAGAACCTCACGCACCTCGCCCCCGACCTCGCCCTCGCCGAGGGCTTCGCCCTTGGTATGGCAGCCAACCTCCTGCGCAGCCCCTTCCTGGCCGACACCGCCGGGGCGGGCGCGACCGTGCTGGACATCCGCGACATCAGCTCGCTGACGGACGACCAGAAGGGCCCCTACTCCGGGCCGGCCATCGCCGCGCTCAGCTGGGAGATCACCCTCGCCGCCAACAGCATCGCCCGTCCCGGGACCTCGGCGACCTGGGCCAACATCAACACCAGCGCCATCACCCGGCTGTTCTCGTCGATCCTGCCCAAGGACGCCGCCGACAGCACCAAGGTGGTGGACACCTTCAGCATCTACGGGCAGGTGAAGCGCCTCCAGGAGGCCATCGCCACCGGCGAGGCGGTCAACCTGCAGGCGATCTTCACCGACGCCGTGCTCACCCCGATGGTCGCGCCCTTCGGGCTGACCTGGCCGCGCCCCACCACCGGCGCCCACGCCACCTACCTCTCGGACTGGGGCACCGACCCCACCACCGCCACGACGCCGCTGGCTACGATCCCGCTGAGCATGGCCAAGGCCGTCCAGGTCCGGGGCGCCTACCCCAACGCCTCCGAACTGGAAGTCGCCTACACCCGCTTCTACATGGACAAGGACGTGGCCTACGACTTCCGGATCGTCACCCAGCCGGCCGTGCTGCCCGCCGGGGTCACCGTCGAGGCCTTCTTCCCGTCGGTCGCCAGGACCTTCTCCTTCAGCGGGGGCGAAGCACCCGTGCGCCTCACCCTCCCCGGCAATGCCACCACCCCGATCTTCCACGTGTGCCGGATCCGGGTGGTCAGCCCCGGCCAGGTCGCCCCCGACATCCAGGCCACCGTGCACCTCGTTCCCGCCTCCTGAGGTTCCCATGCAGCTCGAGCCCGCCCTGGAAGCCCTGCGCCAGCGCTCGCCCTTCGTCCCGGACCTGGCCATCGTCCTGGGATCCGGCCTGGGCGCCATGGCCACCTGCGAGGAGGCCCGGCGGGGCACCGCGGTGCCCTTCACCGATCTCCCCGGCTTCCCGGCCCAGACCGTCGCCGGCCACGGCGGCAGGCTGGTCTTCTGCGAGCTGGAGGGCAGGAAGGTGCTGCTCCAGGCCGGCCGCTTCCACTTCTACGAAGGCCATCCGATGGCCCTCGTCACTGCCCCCATGCGGCTCTACGGCCGGCTGGGGGTCAAGACGGTGGTGCACACCAACGCCGCCGGCGCCATCAACCCGTCCTTCGCCGTCGGCCAGCTCATGGTGATCTCCGACCACGTGAACTTCATGGGGACCAACCCGCTCATCGGCCCCAACCACGAACCCGGCCCGCGGTTCCCGGACATGAGCCGAGCCTACGACCCGGACCTGCGGAAACAGCTTCACGCCGCCGCCGCCGCGGTGGGGATGACCCTGCAGGAAGGCGCCTACCTGGCCGTCACCGGCCCCAGCTACGAGACCCCTGCCGAGATCCGCGCCTTCCGGGCCATGGGCGCCGACGCGGTCGGCATGAGCACGGTGCCCGAGGTCATCGTGGCCCGCCAGGAGGGCCTGCGGGTCGCCGGGATCTCCTGCCTGTGCAACATGGCCGCCGGCATCCTGCCGCAGGCCCTGTCCCACCAGGAGGTCCTGGATGCCGGCGCGGCCGCCGCGGATTCCTTCCAGGCCCTGATCCGCCGCTTCATCCAAGACCTCGCCTAGGACTTCCCGAAGGGAGCCCTTCCTCGACTGAAAAGGAAAAGCCCGGCACAGCCGGGCTTTTCCGTGGGGGTCCGGGGGTGTGCGCGCAAGCGCAGAACCCCCGGACAGGATCAATGCTCGTACGTGCTGATGTCCCGGTCCTTGGTCTCCTTGAGGAAGAGTCCGCCGACCACCACCGTGATCAGCGCCACGATGATCGGGTACCAGAGGCCGTAGTAGATGTTGCCCTTCAAGGCCACGATGGCCGTCGCGATGAGGGGCAGCATGCCGCCGAACCAGCCGTTGCCGATGTGGTAGGGCAGCGACATGGAGGTGTAC
>JAYRFV010000068.1:0-1628 GCA_041908165.1 Holophagales bacterium
GCCTCCGCCAGCCGCTCAAACGCCGCGGCCCGGACCGCGGGGGGCAGCCCCGGCCGGTCCAGGAAGGCCCGCAGGAAGGCGGTCACCGCCGCGGGTCCCTGGGAGGCGGCCCTGCCGCAGCCCTCCAGGAGTTCCGCATGGAGGTCCGGATTCGGGGGGCGCAAAAGTTCGGAGGGGAGGTTCATCGCAGGAACCGCAAGGGCGGTCCGGGAAAAGGGCAAGGCGATCGTGCAGCCCAGCCGAGGCCCGGCGATTGTGGCACCGGCAGGCCCCACCTGACAACCGGCCCCGGAGCCACGGATCCCATCGCTGGTAGCATGGCACCGGAACCCTCCCCGAGGACGTGGATGGCAAACCCCGCAGAACGGACTGGACAGGGCGGCCACCGCGGCGCGGAGGCCCGGCCCTTCATCCGAAGCGGGACCTGAATCCATGCCCCACGGCTGGACCGGCTGGAACCCGGGTTCATTCCTCGAACGGCTTGCGCGGATGCCAGGGCTCCAGAAGATCCTGGCGAACGCAGGCTGGCTCACCGGTGATCGCCTGGTCCGGCTGGGACTGGGCATGGTGGTGGGCGTCTGGGTCGCCCGCTACCTCGGGCCCGGCCGATACGGGCTCCTGGCCTTTGTGCAGGCGGTGGCGGCCCTTTTCATCGGGATCAGCACCCTGGGGCTGGACCAGGTCCTGGTCAGGGAACTGGTCCGGCGGCCGGAACACAGGTCCAGCCTCCTGGGAACAGCGCTCGCCCTGCGCCTGGGCGGAGCGATCCTGGCCATGGCCGCCGTCTGCCTGACCGCGGTCCTGGCCTCCTCCCAGGATGGTCCGGTGCTCCTGCTTGCGGCCATCCTCGGAGCCGGGGCGGTGTTCCAGGCCCTCGACGTGATCGATCTCTGGTTCCAGTCCCAGGTCCAGTCGAAATTCACGGTCCTGGCCAAGAACACGGTCTTCCTCGGCGTGGCCGGCATCAAGGTCGCGCTGATCCTTTTGCGGGCGCCGCTGGTTGCCTTCGCCTGGGCCCAGCTGCTCGAGACCCTCGGTGGAGCGCTGGCCCTCTGGCTGTTCTACCGGGCGCGAGGTGGGCGCCTGCGCCAGTGGGAGGTTGACCTTGCCGTCGCCCGGGACCTGATGCGCGCAGCCTGGCCCCTCCTTTTGTCCGGCGTGGCCGTCATGGTCTACATGCGCATCGACCAAGTCATGCTCGCGCGCCTATCCGGCGCCGAGGCGGTGGGCTACTACACGGCGGCCACGCGCCTTTCCGAAGTCTGGTATTTCATTCCCATGGCGGCGATGACCTCGGTCATGCCCAGCCTTGTGGCGGCGAAGGCCGAGGACGAGAGCGTCTACCGGCACCGGACCCAGCTGTTCCTCCGGGCCACGCTGGGGCTCGCCCTGGTCCTCGTGATCCCGGTCGCCCTGCTCGCCCGCCCGATCGTGGGCTGGCTGTTCGGTCCGGCCTTCGCCCCGGCCGGCCCGGTCCTTGCGGTGCAGATCTGGACCACGGTGTTCGTGTTCCTCGGCGTGGCCCAGGCGCCCTGGTTCGTGATCGAGAACCAGACCCGGCTGGCCCTCCAGCGGACCCTGGGAGGCGCGGCGGTCAATGTCGGCCTCAACTTCTGGCTGATCCCGAA
>JAYRFV010000069.1:0-22303 GCA_041908165.1 Holophagales bacterium
CCCGGGTGCCGCGTGGGGGGGCCCCCCCGCCGCGGCGCCCCCGCGGGGGCGCCGGCTAACCTCCGCGACGGCCGCCCGGCGGCCGGCCGCCGCGGGTGATGAACCACACGGCCGCGGTCCAGGTGGGCGCCAGCTCGACCACCGGCACCAGCTCCACCAGGAAGCTGGGCAGCAGCGCCCAGTGCCACCCGAGCAGCGCCCACAACAGGACCGCGGCCACCAGGTCCAGCCCCTTGTCCACCAGCATGCTGAGGCCGCCGGTGGCGGCGCCGAGGCCGATCTGCAGGCCATCCACGGCCAGGGCCGCCGCATAGGCGAGCAGCACCCGGCGGCGTGAAGGGGCGGTCACGGCTTTCCCTGCGCGGGGTCCGGGTCCTCCTGCTCCCCGAGGTAGGCCTCCCGCACCCGGGGATCCGAGGCCAGCTGGGCGGCCGGGCCCTCCAGCACCATCCGGCCGTTCTCCAGGACGTAGCCGCGGTGGGCGATCTTCAGGGCCATGTGGGCGTTCTGCTCCACCAGAAGCAGGGTCACGCCGCGGGCGTTGATCTCCTGGAGGGCGCGGAAGACATCCTTGACCAGCAGGGGCGACAGTCCCATGGAGGGCTCGTCCAGGAGCATGAGCCGGCAATCGGTCATCAGCGCCCGGCCCACCGCCAGCATCTGCTGCTCGCCCCCCGAGAGGGTGCCCGCCAGCTGCGGGAGGCGGTCCGACAGCCGCGGGAACAGGGCGAACACCTGCCCGCGGGACCGGGCCTGGCGCGCCCTGTCCCGCTGGGTCCAGGCGGCAAGGGCCAGGTTCTCCTGCACCGTCAGGTTGGGGAAGATGCCGCGGCCCTCCGGGACGTGGGCGATGCCCAGGGCCACCAAGCGGTGGGCGGGGAGCTGCTTCACGCTGGCGCCGCGGTAGTGGATGTCGCCCTGCTGGATCGGCAGCATCCGCGACACCGCCCGCAGGGTGGTCGACTTGCCGGCGCCGTTGGCGCCGAGGAGGGAGACGATCTCCCCCTCCTCGATGGAAAGGTCGATGCCGTGCAGGGCCTTGATGGCGCCGTAGGAGACCGAAAGGCCCTCGACCTTGAGCAGGCTCATGCGGAGGCCTCCTCGCCCAGGTAGGCCTCCACCACCTTCGGATTGCGGGTGACCTCCTGCGGGGTTCCGGCGGCGATGGTCTGGCCGAAATCCAGGACCTGGACGAGGCGGCACAGCGCCATCACCACCGGCAGCTGGTGCTCGATGAGCAGGATCGCCAGCGGGAAGTCCTGGTGGACCTGGCGCACCAGCCGGATCAGGTCCTCCACCTCGCGGGGGTTCATGCCGGCGGCGGGCTCGTCCAGGAGCAGCACCTGCGGGCCCGTGGCCAGGGCCCGGGCGATCTCCAGCCGCCGCTGCTCGCCGTAGGGCAGGCTGCCGGCGGCTTCGTGGCGGCGGTCGGCGAGGCCGAAGCGGTCGAGGTGCTCCAGGCTCTCCCCGAGCACCGCCGCCTCCCGCGTGCGGAAGGTCCGGGTCCGCAGGGCGGCGTCCCAGAACCCGTAGCCGGTGCGGGTGTGGAGGGCCATGGCGATGTTGTCGAGCACGCTCATCTGCGCGAACAGGCGGATGTTCTGGAAGGTCCGGGCGATTCCGGCGCGGGCGATGGCGTCCGGCGCGAGGCGGGTGAGGTCGCGGTCCCCCAGCTGGATCCGCCCCTGGTCCGGCGCGTAGACCCCGGTGATCAGGTTGAAGGCGGTGGTCTTGCCGGCGCCGTTGGGACCGATGATCCCCTGGATGTCGCGGTCCCCGAGCTCCAGGCTGAAACCGCTGACCGCGGTGAGCCCGCCGAAGGTCTTGGCCAGCTGGCTGATGCGCAGGGCCATCAGGCCTCCCGCCTCGGGCGGAGCCACGACCACTCGCGGTTCCCCATCAGGCCGACCTGGCGGGTGAGCATGATCCCGACCAGGATCAGCGGACTGATCAGCATCCGCCACTCGGCGAGCTGCGGGGCGAAGGTGCTGAGCAGGTTGCGCAGGAGCTCCATCAGGACGGTGTAGGCCACCACCCCGAGGATCGAGCCGGACAGCGAGGCCATGCCGCCCAGGTAGAGCATCACCAGGATCTCGGTGGTCTTGATGTAGTCGAAGCTGCGCGGCGTGATGAACTGCTGGTTCTGCGCCCACAGGCCGCCCGCCAGCCCGGCGAAGGCGGCGGCCAGGGTGAAGGCCGTGTTCTTGGCGCGGTTGACGGCGACCCCCATCAGCTCCGCGGCGATGGCGTTCTCGCGGATGGACACCCACAGGCGGCCGTAGCCCGACTGGATCAGGTTGCGCAGCACCGCCAGGGTGAGCAGGGTGCAGACCACCACCGACAGGAAGGTGGTGTTCTTCGGGATGCCGGTGAAGCCCCGCGGGCCGCCCACGGCGTCGATGTTCTGGATGGCGTTGACGATGATCATGTTGAAGCCGAGGGTGATGATCGCCAGGTAGTCGCCCACGGTCTTGAAGGTCAGCAGCCCCACCAGCCAGCCCACCAGCGCCGAGGCGGCCATCGCCCCGCCCAGGGTCGCCAGCAGGAGGAAGGCCGGGCCCAGCACCGGCGGCAGCGCCGCGCCCTCGGGCAGCACCCGGGTGGCGAGCAGGGCGGCGGTGTAGGCGCCCACCGCCATGAAGCCGGCGTGGCCGAGGGCGAACTCGCCCAGGTAGCCGTTCAGCAGGTTGAGGCTGGCCACCAGGATGATGTTCATGCCGATGATGGTCAGCAGGTGGAGGTAGTAGGGGTTGAGGAGGTCCGGGAACAGGCCGGCGTCGGTCAGCAGCTGCAGCGGGACCGCCAGCGCGAGGATGGCGGCGCAGACCATCCAGAAGCGCAGCCGGGCCGGGGTCGGTGCATGGGCGGGGCGCATCCGGGTCAGACCTTCTTCAGGTTGGGCCGGCCCATGATGCCCCAGGGCCAGACCAGGAGCAGCAGGATCAGCAGGCCGAAGGCGATCCCGTTCTTGAGGTTGGAGGACAGGTAGGCGACGGTGGCGACCTCCACCCCGGCCAGCAGGAAGGAGCCGAGCACGGCGCCCTCGATCGAGCCGATCCCGCCGATCACCGCGGCGATGAAGGCCTTCCAGCCCAGGTCGATGCCCATGTAGGGGTCGAGGGAGTAGGCCTGGCCGTAGAAGATGCCGCCGGCCGCCGCCAGCGCCGAGCCGATGGCGAAGGTCACGGCGATGATCAGGTTGAGATTGACCCCCATGAGCGGAACCGCGTCCTTGTTGTCGGCCACCGCCCGCATCGCCGTGCCGACCAGGGTCCGGTTGACCACCAGCCAGAGGATCGCCATGAGGGCGAGGGAGACCAGGATGATCAGCAGCTTGTCCCAGGTGACGTAGACCCCGAGCGCCTGCTGCAGGCCGTGCACGGGCGTGGACGGCATCCGCGCGGGAATCTGCCGCGTTTCCGGGCCCACCGCCAGCCGCACGAGGTTCTCGAGGAAGATGCCGACGCCGAGGGCGGTGATGACCAGCGACATGCGCTGGGCATTGCGCAGCCTGCGGTAGGCCACCCGTTCGATCAGCACGCCGACCGCGGCGGTGAACAGCATGGCCAGGGGCATCAGCACCGCGATGGGCAGATCGGCGAAGCGGGTCGCCAGGATCAGGCCGAAGAACCCGCCGAGCATGAAGATGTCGCCGTGGGCGAAGTTGATTAGCCGGATGATGCCGTAGACCATGCTGTAGCCCAGGGCGATCAGGGCGTACACCGCGCCCAGCTGGGCCGCGTTGAGGAGCTGTTGGACCAGGGTGTCCAAGGCCGGGCCGTATGCGGTCAGGGATTGACGGCGCTGTCGAACACGAAGCGGCCCTTCTCGATCTTGATCACCACCGCGCCCTTCACCGGGTCGCCGGTGCCGGTGTAGGTGACCGAGCCGGTGACGCCCTGGAAGCCCTTGGTGGCGGCCAGGGCCTCGCGGATGGCGCGGGGGTCGGCCTTGCCGGCGGCGGCGATGGCCTGGAACAGCAGCTTGGCGGAGTCGTAGGTGAGCGCGGCGGCGGCGTCCGGGACCGCCTTGAAGCGGGCCTGGTAGGCGCCGATGAAGGCCTTGGCCGCGGGGCTGTCGAGGTCCGGGGAGTAGTGGTTGGAGAAGTAGGTGCCGTCCATCACCGCGCCACCGAGCTTGACCAGCTCGGGGTTGTCCCAGCCGTCGCCGCCGAGCACCGTGGCGGTCAGCCCCAGCTTGCGGGCCTGCTGCACCTGCAGCGGGACCTCGTTGAAGTAGTTCGGCAGGAACAGGACGTCGGGTCCGGCGCCCTTGACCTTGGTCAGCTGCGCGGAGAAGTCGGTGTCCTTGGTGTTGTAGGTCTCGTAGCCGACGATCCGGCCGCCCATGCGGGTGAACTCGTCGCGGAACACCTCGGCGATGCCCTTGTTGTAGTCGCTGGCCACGTCGTAGACCACCGCGGCGGTCCTCGCCTTGAGCTTGCCGGCGGCGAACTGCGCCACCACCCGGCCCTGGAAGGGGTCGATGAAGCAGGCCCGGAACACGAAGCTGCGGCCCTTGGTGACGTTCGGATTGGTGGACCAGGGCGTGATCTGCGGGACCTTCGCCGATTCCGCGATCGGCGCGCCCGCGTTGGAGCACTTGCTCGACTGCGATCCGATGATCGCCAGCACCCGGTCCTGGTTGATCAGCTTCTGGAACACCGTCGCGGTGGATTCCGGCTTGTTCTCGTCGTCCTCGATGATGCACCGGACCTTGAGGACCTTGTCGCCGACCTTGAGGCCACCGCCGGCGTTGACCTCGTCCTGGGCCAGCAGGATGGCGTTCTTGGTGGACTGGCCCAGGGCCGAGATGTCGCCGGTCAGGGGCGCCGACACGCCGATCTTCAGCTCGCTGCCGGTGGGCTTGCAGGCCGACAGCAGAAGGAGGGGGGCCAGGGCCAGGGGTCGGATGCGCATGCCGGGGATCCTCACGGGAAGGTCGGGTGGCGGGGCTCGATGCGGGGCTGGACCCAGCATAGCGGCAGTCGCTCCGCGGCGCAGGTGCGCCGGCCCGGGATCGTCCTAGCGGGGGTTCTCCCGCCGCTTCCGGGCGATCCAGTTGAGCGCCTCCAGCGGCGTCATCGAATCCAGGTCGATGGCCTCCAGGTCGCGGCGCAGGGGATCCGGTTCCGGTTCGAACAGGGGCAGGGCCGGCTGCTGCACAGCCGGCGGACGGCGGCTGACGGCCCTGCCGCCCTCGATCGGCGCCTCCGTCATCTCCGCCAGCAGCCGCCGGGCCCGCAGGATGACGCCCGCCGGCAGGCCCGCCAGGCGGGCCACCTGGATGCCGTAGCTGCGGTCGGCGGGGCCTTCGGCGATGCGGTGCAGGAACAGCAGCTGCTCCTCCCACTCCTGCACCTCCACGTGCAGGTTTCGGATGCGCGGATCGTCGGCCAGCCTGGTCAGCTCGAAGAAGTGGGTGGCGAACAGGGTGCGCGGCGCTCCGCCGCTCATGTCCCGGAGGTGCAGGGCGATCGCCTCCGCCAGGGCCAGCCCGTCGCGGGTGCTGGTGCCGCGGCCGATCTCGTCGAGGATCACCAGGCTGGCGGGGGTGGCCTGGCTGAGGATGCGGGCGGTCTCGGTCATCTCCACCATGAAGGTGCTCTGGCCCTTGGCGAGCACGTCGCTGGCGCCGATCCGGGTGAAGATCCGGTCGACCACGCCGAAGCGCAGCCGGTCCGCCGGCACGAAGCTGCCGGTCTGGGCCAGCAGCAGCAGCAGCGCGGCGGTGCGCAGGTAGGTGCTCTTCCCGCCCATGTTCGGCCCGGTCACCACGGCCATCGGCTGGGCCGGGTCCAGGCGCAGGTCGTTGGGCACGCACTCGCGCCCCAGCCGCGCTTCCAGCAGCGGGTGGCGGGCGCCCTCCAGCAGCAGCTCGCGCTCGCCTCCCAGTTCCGGCCGGGTCCAGCCGCCGTGGCGGGCGCGCTCGGCGAAGGCGCAGAGCAGGTCCAGGCGGGCCAGGGCCTGGGCCAGCCGTGTGAGCTCGGCGCGCGCCGCCAGCACGGCTTCCAGCAGGCCGCGGAACAGCTTCTCCTCCAGGGCCCGCTGGTCGCCCTCCGCCGACAGCAGGCGCTGCTCGAAGGCCATCAGCTTCTCGGTGGTGAAGCGCTCGGCGTTGGCCAGGGTCTGCTTGCGGACGAAGTGGGCGGGCGCGGCGGCGAGGTTGGCCCTGGTGATCTCGAAGTAGTAGCCGAACACCCGGTTGTACTTGACCTTCAGGCTCTGGATCCCGCTCTGGCGGCGCTCCTCCTCCTCCAGGTCCAGCATCACCTGGCGGGCATCCCGGGCCAGCCGGCGGACCCCGTCCAGTTCCGCGTCCACGCCGTCGCGGATGGTCCCGCCCTTGTCCAGGTCCAGGGGCGGGGCATCGGCCAGGCTGCGCTGCAGGTCGGCGGCCAGGCCCGCGCACAGGGGCGTGTCCTCCGGCCAGAGGTCCAGGTCGCGGGCGGTCTCGAACCATCCGTCGGCGGCGATCAGGCCGGGCAGCCGGGCGGCGTGGAGCAGGCCGTCGCGGAGCTGGGCCAGCTCCGGCGGCGCGGCCAGGCCGAGGGCGACCCGGCCCAGCAGGCGGTCCAGGTCCGGGATCCCCGCCAGCAGCTTCTGCAGCGGCTCCCGGCGGCGGTCCTCGGCCAGCCAGGCGACCTGGGACCAGCGCCGCTCCAAGGCCGGCCGGTCGCGCAGGGGCTGGTCGAGCCAGGCCTTCAGGAGGCGCGAGCCCATCCGCGTCCGGCAGCGGTCGAGGAGGTGCACCAGGCTGCCGCTGCGGCCGCCGTCGGCGCTGTTCTGGAAGACCTCCAGGTGGCGGGCGCTGGTGGCGTCCAGCAGGGCGCCGCGGGCGCCCAGTTCCAGCTCCACGCCCTGGAGGTGGGCCGGCCGGCCCTTCTGGGTGGCCTCGATGCGGTCGAGCAGGGCGGCCAGGGCGCCCAGGGCGGCGGGGTGCTCGTCCAGGCCGATGCCCTCCAGGTGCTGCCAGCCGAAGAAGGCCAGCACCTGCTGGCGGGCCCGGGTCGCCTCGAAGCGCCACAGCGGCAGGCGGGCCACAGGCAGCGCCGGCAGCGGCGACTCGGCGCCCTCGGCGAGCACCAGCTCCTGCGGCTCGAGCCGTTCCAGGTTCGCGAGCAGGGCCTCCTCGCCCTCGCCGGGGATCACCCGCAGCTGGCCGGAGGCCAGCTGCAGCCGCGCCAGCCCCCAGCTCGCGCCGATCCGGTGCAGGGCGGCCAGCCAGCGGGCATCGTCGTCCAGCCAGGTGCCGGGGGTGATGATCCGGCTGATGGCCCGGGGCAGCAGGCCCTTGACCTCCTCCGGCTTGGCTGTGGGCTCGGCGATGGCGGCGGAGAAGCCCGCCGCCAGGAGCTTCGGCAGGTACTGCTCGAGGGCGAAGTGCGGCACCCCGCACATCGGCGCCTCGGACTCGGTGCCCTTGCCCCGGGTGGTGAGGGCGATCTCCAGCACCGGCGCGGCCCGCACCGCGTCCTCGCCGAGCAGCTCGTAGAAGTCGCCCATGCGGGTCAGCAGGATCGCGTCGCCGGCCTCTTTCTTGAGCGCGGCGATCTGGTTCATCATCGGGGTGGACATCGGACCGCCAGAATAGCAAGCGCCCGTGACTGCCATCACAGGGTTGGCGGACAAAGGCGTCCATGATGGAGGCTCGGTGCCCGAAAGTTTTTTTTCAGGGCCGGCCGGGAGGCTTTCCATGTCCATCAGCCAGCTCGCGCGCGCCATCGCCGAATCGCCGACGCTCCGCCTCAACGAGGAGGCCCGCATCCTCCGCGAGAAGGGCGAGCCGGTGATCAACCTGGGCATCGGCGAGCCCAAGAACAAGGCCCCGATCAACGCCATCCTGCAGAGCGCGGCGAAGCTCAGCAGCGGCGAGGTGAAGTACGCCCCCACCGACGGCCTGCCCGGCCTGAAGAAGGCCATCATCCGGTACACCGAGGAGGCCTACGACCGGATGGTCGCGCCGGAGAACGTCATCGTCAGCGACGGCGCCAAGCAGTGCCTGTTCAACATCCTGTTCACCCTGTGCAACCCGCAGGACGAGGTGATCGTGCTGGCGCCGTTCTGGGTCAGCTATCCCGAGATCATCAAGATGTGCCAGGCGATCCCGGTGGTGGTGACCCCCGAGGACGGCAGCTTCCACCCGCGCTTCGAGGAGGTGACCCGCGCGGTGGGCTCCAACACCAAGGCGATCATCATGAACAGCCCCAACAACCCGAGCGGGGCGGTCTACAGCGACGACTTCGTCCGGCAGATGGTCGAGTTCTGCGAAGCCAAAGGCATCTACCTGATCCTCGACGACATCTACCACAAGCTGGTGTTCGACGGGATCCGACCCCGGCCGGGTACCGCCTTCAGCAAGGCCGACAGCGAGAGCACCAAGCTGATCATCGTCAACGGCGTGGCCAAGCTGTACGGCATGACCGGCTTCCGGGTCGGCTGGACCATCGCGCCGCGGGAACTGGTGCGGATCATGACGAATGTCCAGGCGCAGACCACCAGCTGCGTCTCGCCCTCCCTGCAGGCCGCCGCCGAGGGCGCGCTGATGGGCACCCAGAACATCGTGGAGAGCCTGCGCCTCACCATCCAGAACAACCGCGACGTCCTGATCCAGGAACTGCGGACCTTCAACGGTGTGCGCCTGCAGAAGCCGCAGGGCACGTTCTACGCCCTGGTGGACATGCGGGCCTACTCCGGCAGCAGCGTGGAGCTGTCGAAGTTCCTGCTGCAGAAGGCCCTGGTCGTCACCGTGCCGGGCCGGGAGTTCGGCATGGAGGGCCACCTGCGCCTGTCCTTCGCCGGCTCGGTCAAGGAACTGCAGGAGGCCGTGGCCCGCATGAAGTGGGCCCTGGATCCCACCAGCGCCAACGAGATCTACATCGGCGACCGCAAGCTCGTCCGCGACTGGATGTAAAGAAAAGAAATGAACACCGCCAAGACGCCAATTGTCTTTTTGTCTCGCGTATCGGCGCAGCCGATACCGAGAAGACGCCAAGAAATGCAAAGAGGGTTGTCATTCCCTTCTTGGTGCCTTGGCGTCTTGGCGGTGAATCTTTTTCTTTTTTAAATTTGAGCTGGAGTTGGCCATGCCCAACAATCTGCTGAACCTGAAGACCCCGGCCGAGGACCAGGCGGCCGTGCTGAAGGCCGACTACGGCCTGGCCAACCTGGGCCTGAGCAACCTCCGCAAGGTCTACTGGAACCTGCCGACCGAGGCGGTCTACGAGGAAGTGATCTTCCGCGGCGAGGCGAAGATCAGCCACCAGGGTCCGCTGATCGCCGACACCGGCAAGCACACCGGCCGCGCGGCGGCGGACAAGGTGGTGGTGCGCGAGCCCGGCAGCGAGGGCCACGTCTGGTGGGGGCCCTACAACCGGCCCATGAGCACCGACGCCTTCGACGCGCTGTTCAGCCGGCTGCAGGGCTACCTGCAGGGCCGCGACCTGTTCGTCCAGGACTGCTACGGCGGCGCCGATCCCGAGTTCCGCCTGCCGGTGCGGGTCGTCACCGAGCTGGCCTGGCACAGCGCCTTCGCCCGCAACATGTTCATCAAGCCGTCCACCACCGAGGAGTACAAGCGCTTCCTGCCCGAGTTCACGGTGATCTCGGTGCCGGGCTTCCAGGCCTTCCCCTCCATCGACCAGACCGCCAACCCGACCTTCATCGCCCTCAGCTTCGAGAAGAAGCTCTGCATCATCGGCAACACCGCCTACGCAGGCGAGATCAAGAAGTCGGTGTTCACCGTGCTGAACTACCTGCTGCCCCTGCAGGGCGTGATGACCATGCACTGCAGCGCCAACGTCGGCAAGGACGGCCATTCGGCATTGTTCTTCGGGCTTTCCGGCACCGGCAAGACGACCCTCTCCGCGGATCCCAACCGCGGCCTCATCGGCGACGACGAGCACGGCTGGAGCGACCAGGGCATCTTCAACTTCGAGGACGGCTGCTACGCCAAGGTGATCGGCCTGAACCCCCAGGCCGAGCCGCAGATCCACGCCTGCACCCGGCGCTTCGGGACCATCCTGGAGAACGTGGTCTACGACCCCGCCTCCCGGAAGATCGACCTGGACAGCGACGCCCGCACCGAGAACACCCGCGCCAGCTACCCCCTCGACTTCATCGACAACGCGATCCACAGCAAGATGGGGCCGCACCCGAAGAACATCATCCTGCTCACCTGCGACGCCAGCGGGGTGATGCCGCCGATCGCCCGGCTGAGCCCGGAGCAGGCGCTCTACCACTTCATCAGCGGCTACACCTCCAAGCTGGCGGGCACCGAGGCCGGCCTGGGCAAGGAGCCGGAGATCACCTTCTCGGCCTGCTTCGGCGGCCCCTTCATGGTCCACAACCCGGCGGTCTACGCCGACCTGCTCAAGCGCAAGATGCTGCGCCACGGCGCCACCTGCTGGCTGGTGAACACCGGCTGGGTCGGCGGCCCCTACGGCGTCGGCAAGCGGATCAGCATCCGCCACACCCGCAACCTGCTCAACGCCGCCCTCAACGGGCAGCTGGACGGGGTGGAGTTCTACCGCGATCCGGTGTTCGGCTTCGAGGTGCCGAAGACCTGCCCGGAGGTGCCCGACAGCGTCATGTACCCGGCCGAGAGCTGGCCGGACCGGGCCCAGTACGACCAGCGCTACCGCAGCCTGGCCGCGCGGTTCATCGAGAATTTCAAGAAGTTCGCGCCGGACGTCCCGCCGGAAGTGGCCGCCGCCGGTCCGCGGCTCGACCAGGCCTGACCAGAAATCAACAGGCGCGCCGCGGGTGCCGATCCGGGGATTGCCGGTCCCCCCGGCCCTCCATGAGTCCCCAAACCTCCCGTCCCCGAAAGTCCCTGCTCCGGGAACTGCTCCCCTTCGGGGCGGTCTGGACCGGGATCGCGACGCTCCTGCTCGCCGCGTGGTGGCACAGCGAGTACCGCCACCTCGGCCGGCTGGCCCTGGCCCGGGCCGAGACCGCCTTCCGGCTGCAGGCCGCCTACCACATGGCGATGATGGAGGCCCGGCGGGTCGATCCGTCGCCCCGCGGCGGCGTGGTGCCTCGGGGGATGCTGCGGAACTACCTGTGGCACGCCATGGACCACGGCGAGATCACCGGAAGGCTGGTCGCGCCGGGTTCGGCGTCGGCCGCTCCGGATCCCTGGGAGGAACGCGCCCTGACGAGCCTGGCGGAGGGAGGCGATCAGGTTTCGGAGACCCTTCGGGAGGGCGACCGGACGGTGCTCCGGTTCGTGGGCGCCCTGCGCCAGGAACCCGGCTGCCTGGAGTGCCACCCGGGAACGAAGGTCGCGAGGGGCGGGGTCATGGGCGGAATCAGCCTCGCGATGCCGGCTCCGACCGCCGGGGCGGTCCTCGCCGATCCGTCGCGCCGATGGATGCTGGGCTCGATCCTCCTGGGTTGGGCCACGGTGCTGGCGGGAGCGGCCTGGGTCCGGCGCCGGCAGCGGCGGGCCTCCGCCCAGGCCGAGCGCAACGCAGCCTCCCTGCGCACCAGCGAAGCCCGATTGAGGGAGGCGCAGCAGGTGGCCCACATGGGGAGCTTCGAGCACGACCACCGCACCGGGCAGATCGAGTGGTCGGAGGAGACCTACCGGATCTTCGGCCGCGATCCGGCCCACACGCCGCCCACCTACGATGTCTTCATGGAGCACGTGCACCCGGAGGACCGGGTGCGGGTGGCGGAGGAGTACAACCGCCACCTGGCGGAGCACCGCCCCTACCAGGCCGAATACCGGGTGGTGCGGGAGGACGGTGAGATCCGGACCCTCCTGGTCAGCTGCCGCACCGAATTCGACGCGGCGGGCAACCCGCGGCGGACCCTGGGGGTCAACGTCGATCTCACGGAACAGCGCCGGCTGGACGCGGCCCTGAAGGCGCAGGCCGAGGCCCACCGGGTGCTCCTCGAGACCTCCCTCGACGGCTGCCTCGAGGTGGACGAAGCGGGCCGGGTCCTGCGGGTGAACGATGCCTACCTCCGGCTGTCCGGGTTTGGTCGCGACCAGGTCCTGGGCCGGCGCGCCCGGGACCTGGAGGCCACCGAGGACTCCGGCGCGGTCCTGGCCCAGGCCTCGCGGGTCCGGAAGCTCGGCATGGCCCGCTACGAGACCTGGCACCGCGGCGCCGAGGGCCGCCGGATCCCGCTGCAGGTGAGCGTCACCCATCTCCCGTCCCAGGGACGGTTCCTGTACTTCCTGAGGGACCTGACCGCGGAGCGCGAGGCCCGCCGGGCCCTCGCCGAGTCCGAAGCCCGGTTCGCCGATGCCTTCCGCATGAGCCCGGACGCGATCGTCCTGTCCGACCTGGCGACCGGCACGATCCTCGACTGCAACGCCGGGTTTGAAACCCTCAGCGGCTGGACCCGGGAGGAGGCCGTGGGCCGCCGGTCCCTGGACCTGGGCGTGTGGGTGGACCCGGAGGCGCGCGGCGCCCTGGTCGCCGAGGTCCAGGCCCGGCGGGAGGCTTCGCCGGTCCGCTTGCACCTGCGCCGGAAGGACGGGTTCCAGGGCCGGTGCGAAGTCCGCAGCGTGCTGATCGGCTCCGACCCGGCCGGCCGGGTGCTGACCGTGGTCCGCGACGTCACCGACCTGGAACGGGCCGAGGCCTCCGTGCGCGCCAGCGAGGCGAGGTTCCGGGCCATCTTCGACCAGGCCTCGATCGGCATGGCCCTGCTCGACGCCGAGCGCCGGATCCGGCTGGCCAATTCAAGCCTGACGGCCTTCCTGCAGAAGAGGGAGGGGGATCTGCTGGGCCTGGAGTTCCTGTCCTGCCTGGTTCCTGCGGAAGAAGGGCGTCCGCCGGGAGATCCTCCGGGCGGCGGTCCCATCGCCGGCGAAGGCCTGCTCCTCCGTCCGGATGGATCCCGGGTCTGGGGACGCTGGCGCATCTCTCCGATCCGGGCCGCCGATGGTGCTCCCTCCGGCCACCTCGGCCTCGTGGAGGACATCACCGAGACCCGGCAGCGCGAGGCGGTGAGCCTGGAAACCGAAGCCATCCTGGCGAAGGGCCAGATGGCCGCCTACGTGGCCCACGAGATCAACGGTCCTCTGGCGGGCATCAGCAGCGCCCTGCAGCTGATCCAGGCCGCCGTCCCCGAGGACCATCCGCGGCGCAACTACCTGGACCTGGCCCGCCAGGAAGTGCAGCGCATCGCCGGGATCGTTCGCAGCCTCTACGAACTCCACCAGGTGCCCCACGGCGGGGGCGGCGGGCCCCAGGACGCCGCCGTGGGGGACGTCATGCAGGAGGTGGCCTCGCTGATGGCCGCCCGGTTCAGGGCCAGCCGGGTGACCCTGCAGCTGGATCCGGGGGAGCCGGGCCTGAGGGTGGCGCTGCGCTCCGACCTGCTCCGGCAGGTGCTCTTCAACCTGCTGCTCAATGCCCTCGACGCCAGCCCGGAAGAGGGCCTGGTGCGATGTTCCACGGCCCGGGTCGAAGGGGAGCTGGAACTCCGGGTCGCCGACCAGGGACGCGGTGTCCCCGAGGACATCCGTGAGCGGATCTGGGAACCCGGGTTCACCACGAAGCGCAACGCGGTCCAGGGGGGGCTGGGCATGGGGCTGTCCACCACCCGGAGGCTCCTGGAATCCATCCAGGGTTCCATCCGGTTCGAGCCCCAGGCCCCCGGGCCCGGCACCGTGTTCGTGGCGCGCGTCCCCCTGATTCTAAAGCCGCGGCCCGAGCCCACCGATGACCCGGAGTAGCGTGAGCCGATGAACCCGACCGCCGCGAGCCCAGGACGACTGCTGATGGCCGACGACGAGGAGGTCTTCCTCCTCGCCACCGCCGATCTCCTGCGCTGCGAGGGCTACCTGGTGGACACCGCCCGGGACGGGTTCGAAGCCGCCGACTTCCTGCGCGAGAACACCTACGACCTCCTGATTTCCGACATCCTCATGCCCGGCAACCAGGACCTGGACTTCATCCGACTGGCCTCGGAACTCAGCCCGGACCTGCAGGTGCTGCTGATCACCGGGTACCCGTCGGTGACGACCGCCATGCAGGCGATCAAGCTGCCGGTGGCCGCCTACATGACCAAGCCGGTCGACTTCGACGAGCTCAGGGCCCAGGTCCGCAGGTGCGTGACCTCCTCCCAGGCCCAGCGCGCCGTCCGCAGTTCCCACGACCGGCTGCAGGACTGGGTGGAGGACCTCGAGCGGATCCGCTCCCTGGTGCAGGCCGCCCCCTCCGCATTCGACCGCGCCCGGGCCAAGGAGGTGCTGGGCCTGGCCCTCGGGAACATCGCCGGGGTGCTTCTGGACATGAAGGCGCTCTTCGATTTGACCCTATCCGACGGCAGCGGCCCGGACACCTGCACGGTGCAGGCCTGTCCCCGGCTGCGGGATCGGACCAGCGTGATCCTGGAGGCCATCCAGGTGCTCGAGCACACGAAGGGAAGCTTCAAGTCCAAGGAACTTGGGCAGTTGCGGGAAAAGCTGGAGCAGTCCCTGCGGGACTGAGGCAAACCGGCAGATTTTTCCCGAACGCCAAAACTAAACTATTCGGTCATCTGGTCCGAATAGCCACCCGTCGAGAGTTCCGCCTGCGGGGCGGAACGCCTTGTCGGGCAGGCGACCGGCCTGCAAGTCGAAGGCGCAACCCACCAGATCCATCGGATCCGAGGGTTGCGCCCTTTTCACGTGTCTGGAACCCATGGCAGTCAACCGCGACCTCGAACAGGACCTGGAACAGCTCAGGGAGCGCCTGCAGCGCCAGGAAGCGAACCTGCCGGCCCGCGACGAGCGGCTCCGCGGGATGGGGTTCTTCGAGGCCATGGTCAAGGGGCTTCCGGAAGCCGTCGCGGTGCTGCGGGACGGCCGCCACGTCCACTGCAACACCGCCTGGGCCCACCTGTTCGGGTACGGGTCCAGTTCCGAACTGGCCGGGATGGAACTGGCCGACCGCCTGGACCCGGCCGATGCCGCCCGCCTGAGGGCCCACCTCGGCGAGGCGGGAACCGGCTCGGCCCTGCCCTGGTCGCTGGAAGCGAAGGGACGCACGCCGGGCGGCCAGGTGCTGGACCTCGCCCTGAGCGGGCAGGCCTTCCACCAGGGCGGAACCACCTACTCCGCCCTGTCCGCCCGCGACCTGCGCATGGTCCGCCGCGCCGAGGAGGCCTTCCGCCGCAACGAGTGGTGGTGGCGGCACATGTTCCGCATGTCCTTGGTGGGCATGGTGATGCTCAATCCCGAAGGCCGGCTGGTGGCCGCGAACGACTGCCTGTGCGGGATGCTGGGCTGCGCCCGCGAGGACCTCCTCCAGAAGACCTGGGTCGACCTGACCCCCGCCGGCGACCGGGAGGCCGAACGCGCACTGTTCCGAGCGCTGCTCGAGGGGCGCGGATCGGGACAACCCTACGACAAGCGGGTGGTCCGCCCGGACGGCCGGGTCCTCACCGTCCGGGTCAACGCCAGCGCCATCTTCCGGCCCGACGGCAGCCCCGAGCAGGTGCTCGCCCTGGTGCAGGACCTCACCGAGGCCGAGGAGATCGAGGGCCGCCTGTCCGCCACCCAGGACGTGGCGAGGCTGCTCGGCGCCGCGGTGGAGCAGAGCCCCGCCTCGATCGTCATCACCGACCGCGAGGGGACGATCCAGTACGTCAACGACAAGTTCGTGGAGGTCAGCGGCTACAGCGCCGCCGAGGCCAAGGGGCAGAATCCGCGGATCCTGAAGAGCGGGCTGCAGGACATGACGGTCTACCTCGGCATGTGGGAGGCCCTCACCGCCGGCCGCACCTGGTCGGGGCAGCTGGCCAACCGGCGCAAGGACGGGAGCATCTTCTGGGAGGAGGCGCGCATCTCCCCCATCGTCTCGGACGGGGAGACCACCCACTACCTGGCGGTCAAGGAGGACATCACCGCGCGCCGGGCGATGGAACTGAGCCACCGGCGGCTGCTCTCGGCGCTGGAGGTCTCCGACGAGGCGGTCGGCGTGTGCGCCAGCGAAGGCGAGCTGATCTTCGGCAACCGGGCCTTCCATGACATCCTCGGCTGCCCCTGCCCGACTTGCCCCGACCCCGGCCTGCCGCCCGAGCAGTGCCGGTTGAGGCGGTTCTTCAGCGAATCGGCGAAGGACGTCCTGGACGCCATCCGGACCGGCGAGCTGTCGGTCGGGCAGACTCTCCGGCGGCGGGCCCCCTGGGTCCGGAACCCGGGGGAGAAGCCGGTCACCCTGGCGCTGTCGGGTTCCCTGGTGGAGGCGCCCCACGGCGAGGGGCGCGACCTCCTGCTGGTCTGCCGGGACGTGACCCAGGAACGGGAACTGGAGGAGCACCTCCGCCACGTCGAGAAGATGGACGCCCTCGGCACCCTGGTGGGCGGCATCACCCACGACTTCAACAACGTCCTCACGGCCATCCAGAGCGCGGCCGAGCTGATCGAGTGGCAGCTGCCCGAGGACAGCCCCGCGCGCAGCAAGCTCAGCGTGATCCTCCAGGCCTCGGCGCGGGCCCGCGAGCTGAACCGCCAGATCCTCACCTTCAGCCGGCCGAGCACCGAGCGCAGCGCGCCCTTCGACCTCTCGGCGGTCGCGCGGGAGTGCCTGCACCTCCTGAAGAACGCCCTCCCCAAGGACATCACCCTGCGCACCGCCATCGGTTCCTCCATCTGGGTGGCCGGCGACCCGACCCAGGTCCACCAGGTGCTGATGAACCTCTGCATGAACGCCGTGCACGCCCTGGAAGGGCGGCGCGGCGTCCTGGAGGTGGCCCTGTCGGAATCCGACGCCCCTGCGGCCTGGCCCGCCGCCGGAACCGAGCGGCCCACCGGGCGCGGGGCCCTGCTGGTGGTCCGGGACAACGGCGTCGGCATGGACGAGGCGACACTGAAGCGGGCCTGCGAACCCTTCTTCTCCACCAAGGAGGCCGCGAAGGGGACCGGGCTTGGCCTGTCGGTGGTCCACGGCATCGTCCAGCGGCACGCCGGCTGCCTGCGCTTCGAGTCGGCCCCCGGCCAGGGGACGGCGGTCGAAGTCTGGTTCCCCTCGGCGCCGCAGCCCAAGCCGGCCGCCTCCGAGCGGGCCGACGAGCTGCTGAAGGGGCAGGGCCACATCCTCGTCGTCGACCTCGAGGGCGTGCGGATCGCCCTGACCAAGGAGGCCCTCGAAGGCCTCGGCTATCGCGTCACGGCCCGGTCCGACCCGATGGAGGCCCTGCAGACCTTCCGGGAACATCCCGCGGTGTTCGACCTCGTGATGATGGAGTATTCGGTGGCCTCCCTGTCCGCGGAGGAGCTGGCCCTGCGGATGCGCAAGCTGCGCAAGGACCTCCCGGTGCTGCTGGTCTCCGGCAGCGTGGCGACCCAGGTGATGACGCCCGAGGACGTCGCCCGCAGCCCCTTCGACCTGGCGTTGGCGAAACCCTTCACGCTCAAGGACCTCGGCCGGGCCATCCAGAACCTGCTCGCGACCCGGGTTGCCCAGCCCCAGGCGGCCCCGGCGGCCGACGGAGCCGCGACCCCCGGGGGCCGCGTGCTGATCGCCGAAGACAGCGCGGTCACCCTCTCGATGCTCAGGAGCTGGATGGTCAAGGCTGGCTACTCGGTCTCCACCGCCCGCGACGGCCAGGAGGCCTGGGAGATCCTCGAGCAGCAGGGGCTCGGCGCCTTCAACCTGGTGCTGTCCGACGTGGTGATGCCCCGGATGGACGGCATCCGGCTGGTGGAGCGGATCCGCGAGCTCGACGCGGAGATCCCGGTGGTGCTGCTGTCCTCCTCGGAGGACCTGGAGGCCATGAAGGCGGCGGTCCACTTCCAGGTGAACGAGTTCCTGGCCAAGCCCTTCGACTCGACCGTGCTGCTGGCCTGCGCCGGCCGGATGCTGTCCGGCAGCGGGGCCCGGGTGCGCTCGGCGCAGACCGCCCAGGCGGTGCGGATGGCGCAGAAGGCCCTGGTGGCCCTGGCCGAGAAGGACCTGCCGCTGTACTCCGTCCACCAGTCGCTCACCGACGCCGGCGGCGACGTCTTCCGCTGCTTCCGCCAGGCCGACGGCTCGATCTTCTTCGTGCTCGCGGACGTGGCCGGCCACTCGGTGATCAGTTCCTACGCCGTCGCCGCCTTCCTGGGCCTGCTCTCCAGCCTGGAAGCCGGGGGCGACGACCTTCCCGGCCTGGCCCAGCGGCTCAACCGCGGGATCCAGCAGGGGCCCTTCTCCGAGGTCCCGGTCTGCGTGCTGATGGGGCGCTGGACCCCGGCCGAGGGGAGGCTGCACCTGCTCAACGCCGGGCTTCCGCACGGCCTCCACGGCAGCCACGGGAGGGGCTGCCGGCGGATCGAGCTGAACGGGACGCCCCTGGGGATCTTCGACCTTCCCCTGGTGGAGGAGAAGGTCCTCTACCTGGAGGAAGGCGACCGCCTGCTGTTCGGGTCCGACGGCATCTTCGACATCCGGGATGGCGATGGGCGCCCCTTCGACGACCTCGCGGCCCGCCGGTGGCAGGAACTGGCCGGTTCGGGCATCGCCGACGCCGTGGCCGGGATGGTGGCCACCGGGCAGGCGATGGCGGAAGGCCGGATCAGCGACGACATCCTGGTGGTCGGCTTCACCCAGCCCGCGCCGGCCGGCGGGGACCTCTCGCTGCGCATCGATTCGACCGCCGAGGCCATCGACCGGGCCATCGTCCACCTGGAGTCGTTCCTCGCGAACCCGCCGCGGGCGATCCCGCTCACCCACTCGCGGCGCTTCGACATCCTCACCGGCGCCCGCGAGGCCCTGACCAATGCCCACTACCACGGCAATGGCGGCGACCCCGGGAAGTCCATCTGGCTGCGGGCGTGCTGGCGGGAGCACCCCCCGGCGCTGCGCCTGGTGGTGGCCGACGAGGGCCTCGGCTTCGACCTCGACGCCCTGCAGCCGCCCGCCGACGCCCTGTCCGAGCGCGGTCGCGGCATCCCCTTCCTCCGCCACTGCGCCGGCCAGGTGCACATGGCCGGAGGCGAACTGAGCCTTGAATTCCGTTGGGAGGACTGAGATGGCTGGCAAACCCGCATCAATCAAGACGCAGGCGGTGGAAGGTGCGCTGCGGCTGAACCCGAAGGGCGACCTCGTGGCCAGCACCGTGGAGGCCATGCGGGAGAGCCTCCTGAAGGCCCTCGAAGGCGCCGAGGGGGCGGTGGTGCTGGACCTCGGCACCTCGCGCCAGATCGACTCTCTCGGCATCACGCTGGTGCTCGGGCTGTTCAAGACCTGCCAGCAGCGCGGGCTCGGCTTCTCCATCGAGGGCGTCAACCCGGACATCCTGCGTGTCTTCAGGCTGTTCAACCTCACCAAGTTCTTCCCTGTCACGGAGGGCTGAGATGGGCGTGCAGCAGGAACGCAGCGCCGCGCCGCGGCGCGTTGCCCCGCACGGGGAGCCAGCAGGGAGCGAACCATGAGCAGCTTCGCGGACGAGAACATCATCTCCGACTTCGTGACCGAGAGCCGCGAGCACCTGTCCTCCATCGAGCCCGACCTCCTGACCATGGAGCAGCTCGGCTCCTCGGCGCCCGCCGAGGTGATCAACCGGGTGTTCCGCGCCATCCACAGCATCAAGGGCGGCGCCGGCTTCTTCGCCTTCGAGAACCTCAAGCGCCTGAGCCACGCCATGGAGAGCGTGCTCATGCAGGTCCGCGACAGCAAGCTGGCCGTCGACCCTGAGATCATGGACGTGGTCCTGGCCTCCCTCGACCGCCTGCGGGCCATGCTGGACGACATCAACGCCAGCGACACCGTGCCCTGCAACCGGGAGATGGAGTCCCTCGCCGCCGTGCTCGAGCGCCAGGGCGTCTCGCCCGGCGCCACGGTCAAGGGCCGCGTGAAGGGGGGGCCCGAGTTCAACCTGGACGCCGAGGCCGTGCGCTCATCCCTGCGCCGCGGCATGACCCTGTACCAGGCCACCGCCTTCCTGCACAAGGACATCAAGGACCAGGGCATGACGCCGCTGGCCTTCCTCAACAACGCGCTGACCGTCGGGGTGCTGCTGGATGCCTACGTGGACGTCATGGCCATCCCGGACCTGGTCCACTGCCTCGACACCGACCTCCCCGTGACCCTGCTGTTCGCCACCGTGCTCGAGCCGGACCTGGCGGCGCTGGCGATGAAGCTTCCGGTGGCGCAGCTCAAGGCCATGGACATGGGCGCCCTGAAGAAGCAGGCGGCCAAGGAGGTCCCCGAAGCCCGGCCGGCGGAGCCGTCCGAGGAGGCGCAGGCGCCGGCCGAGGCGGTGGTCGAGACCGCCGCCGAGGCCAGCGCCCCTCGGCCCGGCAAGGAGGCCGCCCGCGACGCCGGGCAGGAGACCCTGCGGGTCAAGGTCGACCTGCTCACGTCCCTGATGAACCTGGCCGGCGAGCTGGTGCTCAGCCGCAACCAGCTGCTGAGGGCCCTGGAGGGGCACCACAAGGAGATCCACGGGCTCGGCTCGATCCTGCAGAACGTCAACCAGGTGACCACCGAGATGCAGGAAGGCATCATGCAGACCCGCATGCAGCCCATCGGCACGGTGTTCAGCCGGTTCCCGCGGATCGTCCGCGACATGAGCCGTCAGCTGGGCAAGCAGATCGAGGTGCAGATCCAGGGCGCCGAGGTCGAGCTGGACAAGTCGATCGTCGAGATGCTGGCCGACCCCCTGACCCACATCATCCGCAACTGCGCCGACCACGCCCTGGAACCGCCGCTGGTGCGCCAGTCCGCGGGCAAGAGCCCGACCGGGAACATCCTGCTGCGGGCCTACCACGAGGGCGGCCAGGTCAACATCGAGATCCGCGACGACGGCCGCGGCATCGACCCGAAGAAGGTCGGGACCAAGGCGGTGCAGAAGGGCGTCGTCAGCGAGGCGCAACTGACTGAAATGACCGAGCGCGAGATCGTCAACCTGATCTTCGCGCCCGGATTCTCCACCGCGGACCAGGTCTCCGAAGTCTCCGGGAGAGGCGTCGGCATGGACGTGGTCCGCACCAACACCGAGAAGCTGGGCGGCCACGTCGACGTGGAGACCCAGGTGGGCCGGGGCACCACCGTCCGCCTGCGGCTGCCCCTGACCCTGGCGATCATCCCCTCCATGGTGGTGGGGGTGGGCGCCCAGCGCTTCGCCATCCCCCAGGTGAACGTGGTCGAGTTCGTCTGGGTGAAGGCGGCCGAAGTGCGGCAGCGCATCGAGCAGGTGCAGGGCGCCCTCGTGCTGCGCCTGCGCGACAAGCTGCTGCCCCTGGTGCGGCTCTCCGAGGTGCTGAGCATCGAGCGGGAGGTGGTCCTGCCGGACACCGGCGAGGTCATCGTGGACCGGCGGGTGGCGGTGATCGACCGGCGCGGGCCGGAGACGGCCGAGGACCCGCGCCCGGACCGCCGCCGCGACTGGCGCAGCGACCACAACATCGTGGTCCTGCGGCTGGGCAACAACGCCTTCGGGGTGATCGTCGACGAGCTGTACGACATCGAGGAGATCGTCGTCAAGCCGCTGTCGACCTTCATCCAGGGCACCAAGTGCTTCAGCGGGGCGACCATCCTGGGCGACGGCCGGGTGATCATGATCCTCGACGCCGGCGGCCTCGCCAGCGCCGCCCACCTGCACTTCACCGACCTGCAGGCGCAGGAGAAGAAGCGCGCCGAGGAGGAGGCGGAGCGGGCCATGCTCAAGGCCTCCCGCCGGCGCTCGGTGATCCTGTTCAAGGCGGCCGACGAGGAGCACTTCGCCGTGCCGCAGGAGAAGGTGCAGCGCCTCGAGCGGCTCCTGGCGGCGCAGATCCAGAAGGTCGGCGACAAGGAGTTCATGCAGTACCGCAACGAGGGCCTGCCGCTGGTGCGGCTGGACCGGCACATGCAGGTGCGGCCGATCCCCAAGGGCCTGGAGGAGCTGTACGTGATCATCCCGAAGTGCACCGGCACCCGCGGCGGCATCCCGGCGGCGGGGATCCTGATCAGCACCATCCTTGACGCCGTCGACGTGGACACCGAACTGAAGCCCGCCGAGATCCGCGGCACCGGCTTGCTGGGGTCGGCCATGGTCAACGACCACCTGACCCTGTTCCTCGACCCGGATCCGCTGCTGCTGGCGGAGACCCAGGCCTCGGAGGCGAAATGACCCAGTACGCGACCTTCCGGGTGGCCGAGCGCCTGCTCGGCATGGATCTGCTCACGGTGCGGGAGATCCTGCGCCCCCTCGACATCACCCCGGTGCCGCGGGCGGCGCCGCACATCCGCGGGCTGCTGAACCTGCGCGGCCAGGTGGTGACCATCATCGACCTGGCGGTCTGCCTGGGCCTGCAGCCGGTGAAGCTCACGGAAAAGAGCCACATCGTGATCCTCAAGACCCACCAGGAGCTCGGAGCGGCACACCGCAAC
>JAYRFV010000070.1:0-90882 GCA_041908165.1 Holophagales bacterium
AGGAAGGAACCGAGGGTGCGGAACGACACGCACCACAGCGGCAGGATCAGCACCTGGGAGAAGAACAGGCCGTGCAGCAGGCCCAGGGCCGGACCCAGCAGCAGGCCCTTCCAGCCCTCGCCGCGCAGCATCTCCACCGCCGGCTGGAAGGCCGACAGCAGCAGGGTGAGGGGCACCACCGCGTAGATGGCGCTGGTGAGGGCCCCGCGGAAGACGTCCTTGGCGTTGTCCATGATGCCCATGGCCCCCAGCGGGATGGATCCGCCGAAGGCGCGGAACTCGGTGCCGTCGGGCCCGCCGAAGCCGTGGATCCCGCCCAGGGCCAGGCCAGCCAGCAGCAGGGCCGCGCAGGCCCAGACGATGCGCAGTCTCGAACTCCCGAACCGTTCCATCCGTGCTCCTCGTCCCCTAGTCTACCCTTCGCTTCAGGCCCACTTGGAGGGGGGCTCCGAGGGCCGGACGCGCTCAAGGTGCGCCAGCAGGGCCAGGGGTTCCTCGGCCACGTGCAGGAGCCCGTGGTGGGGATCGCGCACGAAACCGGCGGACACCGCTCCCCGCAGGTGGGCCAGCAGCGGGTCGAAGAACCCGGCGGCATTGAGCAGCGCCACCGGCTTCCGGTGCAGGCCGAGCTGCGCCCAGGTGAGGATCTCGAACAGCTCGTCCAAGGTGCCCCAGCCTCCCGGCAGGGCCACGAAGGCGTCGGCGAGCTCCGCCATGCGCGCCTTGCGCGCGTGCATGGAGTCCACCCATTCCAGCCGGCTGAGGGAGGCGTGGGCCAGTTCCCGTCCCTCCATGAAACGCGGGATCACGCCGGTCACCTCGCCGCCTCCGTCCAGCACCGCCTGGGCGAGGACGCCCATCAGCCCGGCCCGGCCACCGCCGTAGACCAAGCCGTGGCCGCGGGCGGCCAGCCCCGTCCCGAAGGCCCGGGCCTCCGCCTCGAAGACCGGATCGCGGCCGAGGCTGGAACCGGTGAAGACGCAGATCTGGGCCACGGTGTCCTCTTCTGGATAGGGTACCTTTTTCTTCCACCCCGGAGCCGCCATGAACGAATCCCTGCTCACCCGCGAGGCGCTCAAGGCCTTCGCCGAGGCGCACCGCTCCGCCTTCGAGGCCGAGCTGAAGACCCTCGTGGAGATCCCGTCGATCTCCGCCGACCCCAGCCGCAAGGGCGACATCCGCCGCTGCGCCGAGGCCGCCGCCGAACTGTTCCACCGGTTTGGCGGGACCGCGGAGATCCTCGAAACCGAGGGCAACCCCCTGATCCTCGGCCGGTTCGGCAACGACCCCGGGCTGCCCACGGTCACCGTCTACAACCACATGGACGTGCAGCCGGCCAATGAGCCCGAGTGGGTGGCCGACCCCTTCGCCTTCGTGGTCGAGGGCGACACCTACAAGGGCCGCGGCAGCACCGACGACAAGGGTCCGGCGGTGACCGCCCTGTTCGGCGCCCTGGCCGCCCGCGCCGCCGGGGTGCCGATCAACATCAAGTTCCTGTGGGAACTGGAGGAGGAGATCGGCTCGCCGAACTTCGCCAAGGGCATCGCCGCCCACAAGGCCAAGCTCGCCACCGACGCCATCGTGGTCAGCGACACGGTCTGGATCACCCGCGGCAAGCCCAGCACCCCCGCCGGCCTGCGCGGCCTCAAGGGCTTCCGCCTGACCCTGGAGACCGCCGACCACGACCTGCACAGCGGCGTGGTCGGCGGCGCCGCCCGCAACCCGCTGATGGAGCTGGTGAAGGTGGTCGCCGCCCTGGTGGACGGCGAGACCGGGGAGGTGAAGGTTCCAGGCTTCTACGACGAGGTGGTGCCGCCCGGTCCCGCCGAACTGGAAGGCTGGGCGAACAGCGGCTTCACCGTCGAGACCTTCAAGAAGGACCACATGATCTTCGGCATGCGCACCGAGCAGCCGCTGGAGGTGCTGCAGCGGGTCTGGGGACGGCCGACCATGGAAGTGCACGGCATCGTCGGCGGCTACACCGGACCGGGCCTGAAGGCCGCGGTGCCGCCCAGGGCCGAGGTCAAGATGAGCTGCCGGCTGGTGCCCGACATGGACGGCGACCGCACCATCCAGAGGGTCCGGGACTTCGTCCAGGCGAGCTTCCCGGACGTGGAGTTCCATGTGGAACACGGCCTCGCCCCCTTCAAGGGCCACACCTCCGGCCGCTACGCCGACGCCATCCGCGACGCCTACCGGTTCGCCTTCGGCGAGAGCTGCGCCTTCACCCGTGAGGGCGGCAGCATCGGCGCGGTGAAGACCATGGAGGACGTGCTCGGCTGCGAGGTCTACTTCCTGGGCCTGAGCCTGCCCAGCCACGGCTACCACGCGCCGAACGAGAATTACGATTGGGAACAGGCGGGGGGCGGCATCGCGGCCTTCGCCCGGTACTTCCAGACCGTCAGCGGTTTCAAGTGAAGGCCTGAACCCCACTCCACGGCCACGACCTTCAGGTATCCGGCGCTCCACCGGAGCGCCGGGCCTTGGCACAATCGGACCATGTCCGCCCGCGCCCGCCTGCCCCTGTTCCTGCTCGCCTGCACCGGGCTGGCCTTCCTGGTTCTGGGCTGGGCGCCGAAGGCCGACCGCTTCACCTGGTTCATGGAGGGCTTCCCGGTGCTGCTGGGGGCGCCGATCCTGGCCTGGACCTACCGCCGCTTCCCGCTGACGCCGCTGCTCTATGTGCTGCTCGCCCTGCACGCCCTGGTGCTGCTGGTGGGCGGCCACTGGACCTACGCGGAGGTGCCGGCCGGTCACTGGGTGAAGGACGTGCTTCACCTGGCGCGCAACCCCTACGACCGGCTCGGCCACCTGTTCCAGGGCTTCGTCCCGGTCCTGCTGTTCCGCGAGGTGCTGCTCCGCCGCGGTGTCCTGCGCCGCGGCGCCGGGTCGGTGGCGGTGCTGCTGTCCATGGCCCTGGGCCTCAGCGCCGCCTACGAACTGCTCGAGTGGTTGACGGCGGTGGCGACCGGGGAAAAGGCCGAGGCGTTCCTCGGTACCCAGGGCGACCCCTGGGACACGCAGTGGGACATGGCCTGTGCCCTGATTGGTGCCAGCCTTGCGCTCGCCACCCTTTCGGCCTGGCACGACCGGCAACTGGCGCGGCTCGAAACCAGCTGAATCGATTTTTTCTGGCTGAAGCTCATGACCCGGGCGTCCTGTGCCGAAACAGGGGTATTCGCGCCACGGGAGGCGGGATGCTCGACGACGGGACATCGCAAGGCCTGCTGACCCACTTCGCCCCGCCGGGCCGGGCGGAGGCATCGGTTCTCATGGACCAGGCCGAGGCCTGCCTTCGCAACCCGGTCACCCAGGTGGTGCTGGAGTCCCTCGACGGCCTGGTGATGGTGCTCAACCCCCAGCGCCAGATCCTGGCCGCCACGCCTGCGCTGCTCAAGGCCCTGGAGGCGGACGGCGTCCGCGACCCCCTCGGCATGCGGCCGGGGGAGGCCGTCGGCTGCGTCCACGCCGACAAGGTCCGGAAGGCTGCGGGACCTCCCGAGCCTGCCGCTGCTGCGGCGCGGTCCTCTGCATCCTGGCCGCCCAGGCGCACCCGGAGGAGGGGACCAGCGGCGAGTGCCTGCTCTCGATGCGCCGGGCCGGGCTCTGGAATGCCGCCGAGTACCAGGTCCACGCCCGCAACGTGCCCCTCGGAGGCCATCCCTGCACGATCCTGGTGCTCCACGACATCAGCGCCCAGAAGCGCAAGGAGACCATGGAGTCGCTGTTCTTCCACGACGTCCTCACCCTGCTCCAGGGCCTGCAGGGCTGGAGCGAACTGCTGCAGGAGCACCCGGAGGACCCGCAGCGGGCCGCCGAGAACATCGTCCGGCTCTCCGCCCGCATCACCAGCCAGGTCCAGCAGCAGCGCATCATCCAGTTGGCCGAGCAGGGCCAGCTGCAGCTCCGCTTCAGCCGCTTCCCGGTCGGCCAGATGCTCCAGGAACTGGCGGAGGACTGCCGCTCCCACCAGGCCTGTGGCGGCAAGACCCTCGAGGCGCGGCCGCCGGACCCGGACCGGGTGCTGGAGTCCGACCCCGACCTGCTGTTCCGGGTGCTTCTCAACATGACGGTGAACGCCCTCGAGGCGACCCCGCCGGGTGGACGGGTCGAGGTTCGCTTTCGCGTGGAGGCGGGCAGCCCGTGTTTCGATGTGCTGAATCCCGGGCACATCCCGGAACCCGTCCAGGCCCAGATCTTCCAGCGGTCGTTCAGCACGAAGGCGCGCAAGGGGCGCGGCCTGGGAACCTACGCCATGAAGCTGCTCGGCGAGAACCACCTCGGGGGACAGGTGCACTTCCATTCCACGCCGGCCGAGGGCACCACCTTCACCATCCAGCTGCCCCGGGCCAGCCTCGCCTCCGGCTGAAGCGGTAGGCTGGGGCATGGCCGCGGCCCTGGAACTCGAACACCTGTCCAAGCGATTCGGCGACAAGACCGCTGTGGAAGACCTAAACCTCAGGGTCGAGGCCGGCGCCTTCCTGGGTCTACTGGGCCGCAACGGCGCCGGCAAGAGCACCACCCTGAAGATGGTCACCGGGCTGCTGCGGCCCAGCGGCGGCAGGATCCGGGTGCTCGGCCTCGACCTCGCCGAGCAGCCGATCGCCGTGAAGCGCCAGATCGGCGTCATGCCCGAGGACATGGCCCTGCTCGAGCACCTTTCCGGACCCCAGTACCTGCGCTTCGTGGGCCGGATGTACGGGCTGGAGGACGCGGTGGCCGATGCCCGCCGCGAGGAGCTGTTCGGCAAGCTCGACCTGGCCCCCGCCCCGCGCACCCTGGTCGCCGACTACAGCTACGGGATGAAGAAGAAGCTCGCCCTCTGCGCGGCCCTGATCCACGGGCCCCGGATGCTGTTCCTGGACGAGCCCTTCGAGGGCATCGACGCGGTCACCAGCCGGACCATCAAGGAGATCCTCCTCGCCCTGCAGGGACGCGGCGTCACCATCATCCTCACCAGCCACATCATGGAGGTCGTCGAGCGGCTCTGTCCGCTGATCGCCATCCTCGACGAGGGCCGCCTCCGCGGCTTCGGCCGCGTGCAGGACCTGCGCGCCGCCGGCGGCGCGGACAGCCTCGAGAACCTCTTCGTTGACCTGGTGGGCGGCGCCCAGAAGGGTGAGCTGTCGTGGCTGTGAGCCCGGTCCGGGCGGTGCTCGAGGCCCACCTTCGGGCAACCTGGAACCGGTCCCGGACCGAGCTGGGCCAGGCCGGTGCCGCGCTGCTCGCGCTGGCCCTCGGCGTGCTGCTGGTGGTCGCGGCCGGTCCGGTGGTGGTGGGCTCCACCCTGCTGGGGCTGTTCCTGCTCGGGCCGCGCATCCTCGATCCAGGCTTCTTCGCGCCGTTCCTGGGCGCGACCCTGGCGATGCTGGTGTTCTTCGGCGGCGTGGTCGGCGGCATCCTCGGCGGCAGCCGCGCCCTGGCCTGGGAAGCCTACCGCGCCTACCCGCTGCGCCTGCGCAGCCTGTACGCCGCCGAGCTGGTGGCCGGCCTGGGCGATCCGTTGTGCCTGGCCATGGCCGTCATGGCGGGCTTCCTCCTGCTCGGCATCGGGCTTTCGCGGCCGCAGGTCCTGCCGCTCCTGCCGCCGGTCTGGCTGGGCACGGTGGCCTGCATGCTCAGCCTCCAGCACCTGATCGGCAGCCTCGCCGCCCGCGCCGTGAAGCGCTTCCAGGTGGGGCTGGTCCTCCTGGCGGTGCTGGCCTGGGGCGGCCTCTACCTGGTGCCGCCAAAGACCAAGGCTGCCCCGCAGCGCGGCTCGGGGCCCCGGGTGGAAGCCCGGGTCCAGCAGCTGCGCGCCCTCGGCCCGCGGGTCGGCGCCGCCCTGTCCTGGCTGCCGACCTCGCAGGCCGCCGCCGGTCTGGGCGCGGCGGCCCGCGGCGACTGGACCGCCGCCCTGGCCCGCCAGGGCCCGCTGGCGCTCCTGGTGGCCGGCCTCCTGCTGCTCGGCGCCCGCACCCTGCGCCAGGAAGCCGACCCGGAGGCGCTTCGGGTCCGCCACCCCGGGGCCGGCCCGGAGCGCCTGTGGAGCTTCCGAAGCCCCTCCAGCGGACTTGCCCGCCTTCACCTGCAGAACCTCCTCGGCAGCCACCTCGGGCGGTTCTCCCTGCTGGTGCCGTTGATGACCCTGGTGCTGCTGAAGGGGCCCCTGGCGCAGGCCGGGGGCATCGAGATCTGGGCCCTGCCCGCCGCCTTCGGCTACCTCGCCCTCACCGGCATCCAGTTCCAGATGAACCAGTTCGGGCTCGACGGCGGCGGCGTCAAGGCCCTGCTGCTGCTGCCCCTGGAGGCCCGCGACCTGCTGCTCGGCAAGTTCTGGGGGCTGGCCGCCTTCCAGGCCCTGCAGGCGCTCCTGCTGATGGGCCTGCTCGGATATGGCGGGCTGCTCACCTGGACCGGCACTCTGGCGGGGTTGTGCCTGGCGGGCTGCCTGTTCCTGACCCAGGTCGCCTGCGGCCACTGGACCAGCGCGTGGCTGCCCCGCCCCATGCCCCGCGACAGCCTCAAGAACGCCCGGCAGTCGCCGCTGGTGGTCTGGCTAAGCATGGCCCTCGGCAGCGCGGCCATGGTCCTGTACGGCGGCCCCTTCCTCCTGGCGGCCTGGCTGGCGCCGCGGATCCTGCTGCCGCTGATGGCCCTGCTGCTGGTCCTCACCGCCCTCGCCTATGTGCGGCTGGTCCTGCCGGCGGCTGCCCGGTACCTGGACCGCCGCCGGGAGACCCTCACCCACGCCCTCGGGTGACCGGGGCGAGCTCAGACCTCCGCGACCAGTTCGATCTCGACCTTCGCGCCCCGCGGCAGCGCCGCCACCTGCACGGTGCTGCGGGCCGGCTTGGCCTCCCCCAGCCTGCGCTCGTAGACGGCATTGAAGGCGGCGAAATCGCCCAGGTCGGTCAGGAAGACCGTGGTCTTGATCACCCGGTCCCACCGGGTGCCCGCCTCGGCCAGGACCGCCGCGAGGTTGTCGAGGACCCGCTCGGTCTGCGCCTCGATCCCGCCGCCGACCATCTCCATGGTGGCCGGGTCCAGCGGGATCTGCCCCGCGGTGAACAGGAATCCGCCGGTGACCTTGGCTTGGCTGTAGGGGCCGATGGCGGCAGGGGCTGCGGGGGTGGCGATGGTCAGCATGGGGACTCCCGGGGGGTAACGACTGGGCGGCTCTGCCGCGAAGGAGTGCAGGGTCCGGGGCCAGCGGCGCAGCCGGGGACCCCGGGTGAGGGTCATCCGTGGTTCTTCCAGCGCCTCCGGCGGTGCTTCCAGGCCTTGGGCGATGCGGCCTGCTGGGGGGTGTCGAAGGGCGAGCCCTCGCTGCCCTCGCCGGCCGGGTCCTCGAGGCTGCTGCTGCCCTCCTCGATCTGCTGCTGCATCCACTGGGCGCCGCGGTGCATGAGCGAGGCGAGGCAGAGGGAAGCCTCGATGCGGGCGTGGGGCAGGGGACCCAGTTGGGTGAAGAGGGCCGGGTCGGCGGGGATCTGGCGCGGGATGGCGATGTCCGGAAGGGCTCCGGCGGGCTCGTCGTAGGCCTCCTCCGGCAGGCGTCGCCAGGGCTCGGCTGGGGCCTCCGGGGGGGAAAGCAGTTCGGCGACGCTGACCACCTTCTTCGGCCGGCCGCGCTTGCGCGGTGCCGGCTCGACCGGGACCGTGGCGGCGTCCAGGGTCGCCTGCAGGGCGGCCAGCACCTCCTCCCGGGTCATGCCGCGGAGGTCGAAGAGCAGCCAGGGGTCGCGGTCGAGCGCCTCGGCCATGATGTAGCAGACCGCCGCCACGTGCTTGCAGGGGTTGGCCCAGTCCGGACAGTCGCAGTGGGTCTGCAGTTCCTTCGGCACCCGCGGGTAGAGGCTCGCGCCGGCCTCGCGGAAGGTCTCGTCGAGGCCCTGCGGCATCTCCCCGGCCAGCAGCGAGGCGACGAACCGGCTTTCCCGGGCGATCCGCTCGACCGCCTTCTCCCACTGGCCCGGCGTCAGCGCCGGCAGCCCCAGCGTGACGTTGTAGGTCTTGCGGCCGTGGACGCGCGCCTCGATCTGCCCGGGGTGGACGGTGAAGTGGCTGACCGCGCCCTCCTCGGCGTACTTCTTCCCGCGGGGCAGGCGGTTCTCGTAGTCGTCGCCCAGCCGCTCCAGGGCGTGGATCCAAAGCCGGCCCCACCAGGTGGTCCCGAACCGGTCGGTGGAGTGGATCATCCGATCACCCCCTTCCGGGACCGGACCGCGACCGGCCGCCGGAGGGCCGGGGCCCCCGGTTCCGCAGCCAGGGGACGGCGCGGCTGGTCGAGGCCCGCGGCGGCCTCCTCCGCGTCCATGATCTCGGCGTCGGCATCCAGGGACACCAGCCTGCGCAGGGCCTCGTCGTCCAGCTCGGTGAGCCAGCCCTCGCCGGTGCCCACCACCCGGTCGGCCAGGTCGCGCTTGCCTTCCAGCAGCAGGTCGATCTTCTCCTCCAGGGTGCCGATGGTGATCAGCTTGTGGACCTGCACGTTGCGGGTCTGGCCGATCCGGTAGGTGCGGTCGGTGGCCTGGTCCTCCACCGCCGGGTTCCACCAGCGGTCGAAGTGGAAGACGTGGGTGGCGGCGGTGAGGTTGAGGCCCACCCCGCCGGCCTTCAGGCTGAGCAGGAACACCGGCGAGAAGTCCGGATCCTCCTGGAAGCCGCGCACCAGTTCGTCGCGGTCCTTGCGCGAGGTGCCGCCGTGCAGGAAGGGCGGCTCGAAGCCGAGCTTCTCCTGCAGGTGCACCTGCAGCCGGTCGCCCATCTCCTTGAACTGGGTGAAGACCAGCGCCCGCTCGCCGCTCTCCAGGATCTCCTCCAGCATCTCGGTGAGCCGGTCCAGCTTTCCGGAGCGGCCGGCGTAGGGCCCCTGCTGGCGGAGGAACTGGCTCGGGTGGTTGCAGATCTGCTTGAGATGGGTGAGCAGGGCCAGGATCCGGCCGCGGCGCTCGATGCCGCTGGCCTTGTCCAGATCCTGGTCCATCTGGTCCACCCGCGCCTGGTAGAGCAGGGCCTGCTCCCTCGACAGCGACGTGTAGACCTTCATCTCCTGCTTCTCGGGCAGGTCCTGGATGATGCTGCGGTCGGTCTTCAGCCGGCGCAGGATGAAGGGGCCGACCCGCTGGCGCAGTTCAGCGGCGGCGTCGGCGTCGCGGTACTTCTCGATCGGGGTGGAGAATCGCTCCTTGAAGCCGGACTCGCTGCCCAGGTAGCCGGTGAGGGCGGCGCCCATGATCGACCACAACTCCAGCAGGCGGTTCTCGATCGGCGTGCCGGTGAGCGCCAGCTTGACGTGCGCCTTCACCCGCCGGACCGCCTTGGCCTGGGCGCTGCCGGCGTTCTTGATCGCCTGCGCCTCGTCGACCACCAGCAGGCCCCAGGTGCGGGCGGCGAAGGTCTCCTCCTCGCGGCGGACCACGCCATAGGTGGTGAGCACCACCGTGTGCGGCGGGAAGGCCGTTGGCAGGGGATCGCGGTTGTTGCCGTGGTGGACGAAGAACGGGATGGACGGCGAGAACTTCGCCAGCTCGCGCTCCCAGTTGCCGAGCAGGGAGGTCGGGCAGATCAGCAGGGTGGTCGGCCCGTGGGTCGGGCTCTGCTGCTGCCGGTGCAGGAGCAGGGCGATGACCTCGATGGTCTTGCCCAGGCCCATGTCGTCGGCGAGGATGCCGCCCAGGCCCAGGCGGGCGAGCCCGTCCAGCCAGGCCAGGCCGCGCACCTGGTAGGGCCGGAGCTGGCCGCGGAAGCTGGCCGGCTGCTTGATCGGCTTGTCCGGCAGGTGCTTCAGCTCCGCCAGGGCCTGGCCGAAGTCGCCCACCACCTCCACCTCGATCGCCTCGGAGACGCCGGGGATCCGGGCCGTGCCGGTGAGGGCCGCGGCCAGGGCCTCGCCCTTGGTCATGCTCTCGAAGCCGGCGCCGCGGCTGGCCTGGATGACCTGGGTGATCTGCTTGAGGGTCTCCGGGTCCAGGGCCACCCACTTGCCCTTCCAGGCGACCAGCGGGTGCTTCAGGCTGGCCATCTGGGCGAAGTCCTCGATCTCCAGGCGGTCGTCGCCGAGCATCAGCGACCAGTCGGCGCTGACACTGCCCTCCAGCCCGACCTGACCGCTGTCGCCGCCCTCGGCATCGACCCGCCGGGCGCCCAGCTTCACCTTCGCGCGCAGCCGCCGGGCGCCACCGAACTCGGCCAGCTCCTCCGGGTAGTCCACCAGGAAGCCCGCCTCCTTGAGCTGGACCGCGCCGCGGGTGAGGAACTGCCAGGCCTCGGCGGGCTTCAGCTTGAGGTCCTCCGGGCGCTGGCCGGACAGGACGCCCTCGATCGGCGGGAAGAAGGGCACGGCCCGGGCCAGGCCACGCAGCAGCACCTTGCGCGCCTGCAGGACGACCGGTTCGGTGCTCGGCTCCCACAGGCGATCGACCGTCACCCGCTGGCCCCCGGCGGTCTCCAGGCCCACCCGCATGAGCCAGCCTTCCTCGCTGAGGCGGTCGGCCTCCTGGATGGACTCCTCTCCCGGCACCGGCGGCGCCTCCAGGGTGAAGCTCGGCCGGACCCAGGGGTCGCGGGCACCTTCGCTCCACTGCACCATCTGCTCGCCCAGGGTCCGCTCGGTGATGCCCACGGTGGGGAATTCGCTCATGGGGTGGCTCAGGGCCACCAGGATCCGCTCATCCCAGGGCAGCCGGTCGCGCTTGTGGCCGCGCAGCCGGTGGATCACCGCCAGGCGGGGGTCCTCGCCGGGCCGCAGGGTGCCGGCGACGAAGCGCATGACGAAATCGGCGCCATCCTCGAGGAAGGCGTGCAGGACGTCGCCCGGACGGGGTGGAAGGGCGAGTTCGTCGTCCACCTCGAAAGGTTCCATGGCGCCCAGGTTGAGGCCCTTGGTGAACAGCCAGTTGTCGCCTTCCGGGAAGGCCACCACCGAGGGCGGCATGGCCGCCGCCAGGCGCTCCATGGCCTTGCGGTCCGAGGGGCTGGTGAGGCTGATGCCCCAGCGCGCCCGCCAGGGGTTGCCGTCGGTGTCGAGGCTGGGCAGCAGCGCCCCCCGGATCACCAGCGACTGCAGCAGGCGCAGGGCCGAGCCCCAGAAGGCCAGGCTGCCCTCGGCGCTGGGCGGCAGCGAGGCCAGCCAGGGCAGGGCCCGCTGCCAGCGCAGCGGGACGCAGTGCAGTTCCAGCAGGCTGCTGTCGGGCAGGAAGATGCGCGCCTTGGCCGGGGTCAGCCGCTCGCGGCCCTGCAGGTTGCCGGGCAGGCTGCGCAGCACCCGCTGCCAGGCGGCCCCGTCGGCCGGCCCCGGGAGGCAGAGCAGGAAGCCCCGGTCCTCGGGGCGGTACTGGAGGACCGGCCTCAGCATCCGGCTGCCGCCTCCCCGCGCTCCGCCAGCAGGTAGTCTGGAAGGGGGAGGCGGGAATGAGGATCGGGTTCGCGAGCGATCATGCGGGATTCGGGCTCAAGGAGCGGTTGCGGCGGTGGGCCGTTGCGCAAGGTTTTGAAACAGTGGATTTCGGCACGGACGGCACGGCCTCGGTGGACTACCCGGATTTCGCGCACCGGGCGGCGGAACGGCTTCAGGAATGGGATCGCCTCGTCCTGGTCTGCGGATCGGGCATCGGAATCAGCATTGCGGCCAACCGCCATGCCGGGATCCGCTGTGCCCTGGTGACTTCCCCTGAGCACGCCGAGCTGGCCCGGAGACACAACGACGCGAATGCGATCGCCTTCGGCCAGCGGCTGACGGATCCGCTTCAAGCTGAATACTACCTCAAGACGTTCCTGGAAACCTCCTTTGAAGGCGGCCGCCACCAGGGACGTGTCGAAAAAATTGATAAAAGGGATTGTTGATGCGCCGGACCGATGAACTCCGCTCCTTGTCCCTGGAGCCCGGCGTGCAGCAGCACGCCGACGGCTCCTGCCTGATCCGGATGGGCGGCACCCACGTGGTCTGTTCCGCCAGCCTGGAAGAAAAAGTCCCCGGCTGGCTCAAGGGAGGGGGCCGCGGCTGGGTCACCGCCGAGTACGGCATGCTGCCGCGCAGCACCCACACCCGCACCGACCGCGAGGCCGCGCGCGGGAAGCAGCAGGGGCGGACCGTCGAGATCCAGCGCCTGGTCGGACGGTCGCTGCGCCAGGCCGTGGATCTGGCAACCCTGGGCGAGCGCCAGGTCACCCTGGATTGCGATGTCCTCAACGCCGACGGCGGCACCCGCTGCGCCGCCATCACCGGCGCCTGGGTCGCCCTGGCGCTGGCTCTGCGCAAGGCGGGCCTGGGCGCGGCCCTGGTCCGGAGGGTCGCGGCGGTCAGCATCGGCATCCTCGAGCCCGGCGCGGAGTCGCGGCAGGGACTGGTCCTGGACCTGGATTATCCGGAGGACAGCCGGGCCGCCGTGGACTGCAACCTGGTGGCGGCGGAGCCCGCCGGCGGCGGCGCTCCGGAACTGGTGGAATTCCAGGCCACCGGGGAAGGGCGCAGCTACACCCGCGCGGAGGCCCTTGCCATGATCGATCTCGGCCTGGACGGGTGCGGCCGGCTGTTCGAGGCCCAGGCCCGGGCCCTGGACTAGCCGGCGTGCTTGCGGGCACATCTTGGCGCCGCCCGGCCGGAGCGGGGCGGCCGGCAGGCTAGAATTCCGGGGGGACTTCGCCCCGGAAACGGTGACCCATGCGCTACCTGCCCACGGCCCCTTCGGAGGACCGCGCCCTCCTCGACGCCATCGGCGTGCCCACGGCCGACACGCTGCTGGCGGGCATCCCGGACGCCCTGCGCCTGGGCCGGGAGCTGGACCTTCCGGCGGGCGCTTCCGAACAGGAAGTCTCCTGGGAGCTGCTCGGCCTCTCCAACCGCAACACCCGCTTCTGCGCCCAGTTCCTCGGCGCCGGCGCCTACGACCACTTCGTCCCCGCCGCCGTCGACGCCCTGGTCTCGCGCCAGGAGTGGTTCACCGCCTACACGCCCTACCAGCCGGAGATCAGCCAGGGCACCCTGCAGCACATCTTCGAGTACCAGACGATCATCGCCGACCTGACCGGCCTGGACGTCTCCAACGCCAGCCTGTACGACGGCGGCACCGCCTGCGTCGAGGCCGCCCTGATGGCGGTCCGGGTGCAGCGCAAGCGCAACACGGTCCTGGTCAGCCGCGGCCTGCATCCCCTCTACCGCGAGGTGCTGAAGACCAACTTCGCCCCCCACAGGGACCTCAAGCTCATCGAGGTCGGGCTCAAGGATGGCGTCACCGACCCCGCCGACCTCGCCGCCAAGCTCGGTCCGGACGTGGCCGCCGTGCTGGTGGGCTACCCGAACTTCCTGGGCGCCGTGGAGGACCTCGCCGCCCTGGCCGGGCCGGTGCACGCCGCGGGGGCGCTGCTGGTCTCGGTCACCCAGGAGGCCTTCGCCTTCGGCTGGCTGGAGGCGCCCGGCAAGGTCGGCGCCGACCTCGCCTGCGGCGAAGCCATGTCCTTCGGCAACAAGCCTGGCTTCGGCGGCCCCTTCCTCGGCTTCATCGCGGTCAAGGACGCGCACAAGCGCGAGATCCCCGGGCGGGTGGTGGGCCAGACCAAGGACCTGGAGGGCAAGACCGGCTACGTGCTCACCCTCACCGCCCGCGAGCAGCACATCCGCCGCGACAAGGCGACCAGCAACATCTGCAGCAACCAAGGGCTGGTGGCGCTGCGGGCCAACATCTTCCTGCAACTGGCCGGCCCCGCCGGCCTGCGCGGCCTGGCCGGGCAGAACGCCGCCAAGGCCCAGTACCTGCGCGCCCGCCTGCTGGACCTGCCGGACTTCCAGCCGGTCTTCGACCACCCCTTCTTCAACGAGTTCGTGCTGCGCTATGCCGGGGACCCGGCGGCCCTGCGCGAAGCCTGCGTGAAGGAGAGCCTGCTGCCGGGCCTGGACCTGGGCCGCTGGTACCCCGAATACCAGGGCTGCTTCCTGTGGTGCGCCACCGAACTGCACACGCGGCAGATGATCGAGAGCCTGGTGGAAGTCGCCGCCCGCGTCCCGAGCCTGGTCGGCTGAGGAGATGACCATGTCCACCCGCCAGCGCGAATCCCTGATCTTCGACCGTTCCGTGGCAGGCAAGACTGGCATGGACCTGCCCCGGCTCGACGTCCCCCCGGCCCAGGACTCCCGTCCGCCGCACCTGCGGCGATCCGGATTCCAGGCCCTGCCCGAGGTCACCGAGGTCGAGGTGATCCGCCACTTCACCCGGCTGTCCCACTGGAACTACGGGGTCGACGACGGGCTCTACCCGCTCGGCTCCTGCACCATGAAGCACAACCCGCGGGTCAACGAGAAGCTGGCCGCGCTGCCGGGCTTCACCGACAGCCACCCGATGGCCCCCGATGACCTGGTGCAGGGCAACCTGGAGGTGGTCTACACCCTGCAGGAGTGGCTCAAGGAGATCACCGGGCTCCCCGGCGTGACCCTGCAGCCCAGTGCCGGCGCCGCCGGCGAACTCACCGGCGTGATGCTGATCCGCGCCTACCACGTCGCCAAGGGCAACAAGCGCCGAATCATCCTGATCCCCGACAGCGGCCACGGCACCAATCCCGCCACCGCCGCCATGGCCGGATACGAGGTCGTGGAACTGCCCTCCCTGGCCGACGGCACCATCAGCTTCGAGGATGTCGTCGATGCCGCCGGCAAGGTTCGCAAGGGCCTGGCCACCCTGGTCGCGGAACTGGGCGCCGACATCGCCGGGGCGATGATCACCAACCCCAACACCCTGGGGGTGTTCGAGTACCGGATCCAGGAGGTGGCGAACCTGCTGCACTCGGTGGACGCCCTGCTGTACATGGACGGGGCCAACATGAACGCGCTGGTCGGGGTGGCCCGGCCCGGCGACTTCGGCGTCGACGTCATGCACCTCAACCTGCACAAGACCTTCAGCACCCCTCACGGCGGCGGCGGTCCCGGGGCCGGCCCGGTGGCCTGCACAGCGGCCCTGGCGCCCTTCCTGCCGGTGCCGGTGGTGGTCCGGGAGACCACCCGCACCGGCGAAGGCGAGGTGCCCTCGCACCGCTACGCCTGGGACTGGGCGCGCCCGCAGAGCATCGGCAAGGTCCACACCTTCTTCGGCAACTACGGCATGCTGGTCCGCGCCCTGGCCTACTGCCTGAGCCACGGCGGCGACGGCCTGAAGGCCGCAACCCTGCGCGCCATCGTCAACGCCAACTACCTCCGGGCCCGGCTCAAGGCGGCCTACCACCTGCCGATCGACAGCCCCACCCTGCACGAGGTGGTGTTCAACGACGCCCGCCAGAACGCCCACGACATCCACACCCTGGACATCGCCAAGGGCCTCATCGACCGCGGCTTCCACCCGCCGACGATCTACTTCCCGCTGATCGTCCCCGGGGCCCTCATGATCGAGCCCACCGAGAGCGAATCCAAGGAGGAGCTGGACGCCTTCTGCGAGGCGATGCTGGACATCGCCCGGGAGGCCGAGGCGGCTCCGGACCGGCTGCACCAGGCTCCGGTCACCACGCCGGTCCGCCGGCTCGACGAGACCACCGCCGCGCGCAAGCCGGTGCTGCGCTGGAGCCCGCCGGCCTGAGCGGCCGCGATCCAGCCCCCCGTCCACGCAATCCGTCCTCCCCGCACCGCGATCCACCGGCGCGGATGAGCGACTTCCCGGCTTCCGCCGTTCCCTTGGGCAGGTCCCGATGGACCCCACGCCAAGGAGATCGCCATGCACCCCCTCATCCTCACCGCCTTCGCCCTGCCGACCCTGGTGGCCACCCTGCCGGGAGCCCCGGCCGGGATCCTCGCCCAGCGCCTCGGCCTGGACGACACCCAGCGGGCCTCCGCGAAGCGGATCCTCGAAACCCACAAGCCTGCGCTGCTGGCGCGCCAGGACGCCTGGCGGGAAGCCCGGCGGGCGCTGGTCGACGGTTGCCTGGATCCGGCCCTCGGGGAGGAGCAGCTGGCCCTGCTGCACAGCCGCTCCTCCGCCGCGGCGCTCGAGTTCGCCCGGGAGGTCCACCGGGTCGTCCGCGAACTCGGCCCCGTGCTGACCGCCGACCAGAAGTCCCGGGCCCAGTCCCTGCTCCGCGAGGCCCGCCTCCACGGCGACGGCCTCCGGGCGCTGGTCCTGGCCCGGTGAATTCCCGGAGGACCGGCGGCCCTGGGTCTACACTCGTCCCAGCCCCGCCCCGGGTGCTGGACCTGCGAGTGCGCGCCTCGTTCCTCTGGACCGCCTTCTTCGACCGTCTGCGCCCCAGCCGCTGGGGAGCAATCCCCGTCTTCCTCGCCCTGGCCTTCGGGCTGCGTTTCCTGCTCGGCGAGGCCCTGCCGCCTCCCAACCCACGCCTGGTCGTGACCGGAACCCTCCTCCTGCTGGGGATCTACCTGCTGGGACCCATGCCCTGGCAGTGGGACGGCCGCGACCACGGAAGGCCCTCGCTGCTCCGCGGCTGCCTGCAGGCCCTGGCCGGAAACGCCCTGTGGATCGCGGTGCTGGTGGGGGCCGCCTGGGCCTGGGAGCGGGTCTCCCCCGGGGGGCCCCCGATCCACCCGCTGCTGCGGACGCTGGCCGACCGCGCCGGGATGTCGCCCTGGCTGCTGCAGGGGGCCTCGGTGCTGCCGCTGGCCTTCCTGGTGGGCTGGTTCATCGCCAGCAAGGAGGCCGCCGAATCCGACCGCAGGGAGGCCCGGCAGCGCCAGTCCGCCTTCGAGACCGCCGCGCGCCAGGCCCAGGCCCAGGCCCTGCAGGCACAGCTCGATCCGCACGTGCTCTACAACGCCCTTGGCGGGCTGAGTGAACTCGCCCGGCGGGATCCGGCCGCGACCGAACGCGCCCTGCTCGACCTGTCGGACCTCTACCGCAGCCTGACCGAGCTCGGCCGCCGCGAGCGCAGCCGCCTCGGCGACGAGCGTCGCCTGCTCGAACGCCAGCTCAGGATCGAGGCCCTGCGCCTGGGTGACCGGCTGCAGGTCCACTGGGACTGGCCGGCGGACCTGGACGCGCTGGAGGTCCCCCCGCTGCTGGTCCAGCCGCTGCTGGAGAACGCGGTCAAGCACGGCCTCGCCCCGCACGAGGCCGGCGGGTCGCTGGACCTGCGCGCGGGCCTGGATCCGGGCGGGAGGCTGACGGTGGAGGTCGCCAACACGGGCTGCCCCCTCGACCCGCACTGGCGGGAAGGCACCGGCCTCTCGAACCTGGAGCGGCGGCTGGCGATCCTCGGCCCGGGGCACCGCCTCACCCTCCGCCAGGACGGGGCCTGGACCCGCGCCACCCTGTCCCTGGCCGCGGCCGAGGGTGCGTGATGCAGGCGCTCCGCGTCGCCATCGCCGAGGACGAGCCGATGAACCTGGAGCGGCTCGAACGCCTGCTGGAAGAGCGCGGGTGCCGGGTCGTGGGGCGGTTCCGGAGCGGCACCTCCCTGCAGGCCTGGCTGCAGGAGGAGCCTCTGGTGGACGCTCTGTTCCTGGACATCCGGATGCCCGGACCGAGCGGACTGGACATCCTGCGCGACCTCCAGGGGCGGATTCCGGTCGTGCTGGTGACCGCCCACGCCGACCACGCCCTGGAGGCCTACGACGGCGCCGCCCTCGACTACCTGCTGAAGCCGGTCTCCGGCGACCGCCTCGACCGCTGCCTGGAGCGCCTGCGCGGCCGCGCCCCTGCGCCGCCCCCCGCCGCCCGCCGGCCCGGGCGCTATGCGGTCAAGGCCGGGGAGGGCGTCGTGTTCCTGGACCTGGGCCGGACCACCCACTTCGAGGTGGAGGACGAGGAGGTCTGGGCCCACGCCGGGGGCCGGTTCCGCACCCTCTGGACCACCCTGGCGGAGGTGGAGGCTGCGTTCCCCGCCGCCGGCATGGTGCGGGTCCACCGCCACCTCCTGGTCCGGCCGGAGGCCATCGTGGGGGTCAAGCCCCACTGGGGCGGGCGACTCCTCGTGACCCTGGCCGGGGGCGGCGACCTGATATCGAGCCGGGGCGCCACCGCCCGCATCAAGGCCCGGATGGGATTCTGAGCCTCCCGGAACCCTTCGCCTGCTGCCGGCATCCAGGCTGGGGGCTGGCGGGGTAGACTGGCCCTGCCGGATCTTTCATGCGCCTCCGCCTCCTCGCTCCCCTCGCCCTGCTGCTGCTGCTCGCCTGCCGCGGCAGCGAGAGCGCCGGCACCCCGCTCTTCCCCGGGCTGGAGAGCGGCGCCTCGATGGAGGAGGTGCAGCAGCAGCTGCGCATTGGAACCGACCAGTGGCACCCGGTGGACGAGTACAACCCGCCCCGGGGCCGCGGAACCGGCCTGCGGATGCAGCGCGTGGAGCTGCGGCCCTTCCGCCAGGGCGAGGTCGAAGGCCGGCTGGTGCTCAACTTCTTCAACGACCGGCTGCTGCGGACCCGCTTCCACCCCACCGACTTCAGCCGCTTCAAGCGCACCATGGCCGAGCGCGAGTCCCTGGACCTGGCCGTGGGCCTCAGGCTGACCCTCGAACCCGCCACCAGCCTGCGGGTCCAGCGCGACCAGGAGGGCGCCACCTACGTGGTCTGGGAGGACTCCGACCTTCAGGCCCAGTGGAATGCCGTGACCCGACGGCGGTAGCCCGGGGCGGTGCGTCGGATCACGCGGCCGATCGTGCAGACTGGGGCTTTCCTGGAGTCCCCCGTGCGCCTGCTCGCCCCCCTCGTGCTCGGCCTGCCGCTGCTGGCGCAGGCGGCCAACCCCCTGCAGCAGCGGGCGGACCGGTTCCTGGACCTGGTCAACGCCAACTTCCAGGCCCTGACCTACGTGCAGCAGCAGGCCTCCTGGCTGGCCAGCTCCGACGTCAGCCCCGCCCACGACGCCGCCGCGGAATGGGCCGGCAAGGCCTTCGCGGCCTTCAACGGCAACCCGGCCCTGCTCGGCGAAGCCCGGGAGCTGCTCAAGCAGAGGCAGCACCTGGACGCGCGCACCGTGCGGCAGCTGGATCGGATCCTCCTCATGCCCTACGGCGCCGAGGGGCCCATGACCAACCCGGCCCTGGTGGCTGCGCGGATCGAGGCGGAGACCCGCCAGGCCTCGATCCTGAACGGCTTCACCTTCCGGGTGGGCGGGAAGCCGGTCACCGCCAATGCGATCGACCAGACCCTGAACACCAGCCAGGACCTGGCCGTGCGCAAGGCCTGGTGGGAGGCGAGCAAGGAGATCGGGGTTCCGCTCAAGCCCGGCCTGCTCCAGCTTCGGGACCTGCGCAACCAGGTCGCCCGCGAGCTCGGCCACCCGGACTACTTCAGCCTGCAGATGAAGCGCTACGACCTCGAGGCCGACGAGATGATGGCCTACAACCGGAAGTTCCGGGCCGAGCTGGAGCCCCTCTACCGTCAGCTGCACACCTGGGTGAAGCACGAGCTGGCCCGGCGCTACGGACAGCCGGTGCCGAAGCGGCTCCCGGCCCACTGGATCAACAACCGGTGGAGCCAGAACTGGACCGGCCTCGTCGAGGGCGTCGACTTCGACCCCTACCTCAAGGGGTGGTCCCCGGAGCGCATCGTCCGCTCCGCCGAGGCCTTCTACGTCGGCCTCGGGTTCCCGGCCCTGCCGGCCGGCTTCTGGACCCGGTCCGACCTGTACCCGGTCAAGCCCGGCGAATCGCGGAAGAAGAATGCCCACGCCTCCTGCTGGCATCTGGACCTGGGCACCGACATCCGCAGCCTGATGAGCGTCGAGTCCAACTACCAGTGGTTCGAGACCGCCCACCACGAACTGGGCCACGGCTACTACTTCATCGCCTACACCCGCCCGGAGGTGCCGCCGCTCCTTCGGGACGGAGCCAATCCGAGCTTCCACGAGGGCATCGGCGAGCTCATCTCGCTGGCCACGCGCCAGGTCCCGTACCTGAAGTCGGCCGGTGTCCTGCCGTCGGACTACCAGGCCGACCCGATGCGGGTGCTGCTCAACGACGCGCTGGAGGTCGCCATCCCGTTCATGTTCTGGGCCTGCGGCACCATGCCGGAATGGGAACACGCCTTCTATTCCATGAACCTCCCGGCCGACCAGTTGAACAGCGCGTGGTGGCGGCTGGCTGGGGACATCCAGGGGGTCGAGCCGCCCAGCCCCAGGGGCGAACTGCTTTGCGACCCCGCCACCAAGACCCACATCAACGACAACCCCGCCTATTACCACAGCTACGGCTGGGCCACGGTGCTCAAGTTCCAGCTCCACGACCACATCTGCCGGACCATCCTCAAGCAGGACCCCCGCCAGGCGAACTACGCCGGGAACAAGGACGTGGGGGCCTTCCTCCAGCGGATCCTGAGCAAGGGGGCAACCGAGGACTGGCGCAAGGTCCTGAAGGAGGCCACCGGGGAGGACCTCGGCACCCGGGCGATGAAAGACTACTTCGCGCCGCTCATGGCTTGGCTGGAACAGCAGAACCGGGGGCGGCAGGTCGGCTGGTAGGTCAGGCAGTCGTGTCCAGGCCGCCACGCGCCAGTTCGGCCATGGCCTGGGCAGCGGCGGCGGCCGCGGCGGCCGCCACCGCGCGGTCCTGGGGCGAAGGATCCGCCGGGGCCAGGGCGGCCGCCTGCACCTGCTGCATCTTGGCCAGGGTCGCCCTCGGGCTGCCGGGCACCGGGCTGGTGTCGATGACCACCTCCCCGCCCACGGCGTACATCTGGCCGTCGGGGCCCTTCCGGTAGGTGAAGGAGCCGCCCCGCACCAGCCCGGCTCCTGCCGACCGGTGGGCGCTTTCGTGGGCGTGGACCTTCTGGTCGATCGCCTTCAGTTCCTGCAAGGCCCGGCGGCCTTCCGCGCTGAGGTCGAGGCGGTCGGACCCTTCGCCGCCTTCGCCCCCGGCCCGCACGCGCTGCGCCGCCGGGACCGGCTGGGACCGGGACAGGGTCGAGGGCTCGATCCGGGCGACGGGCATATCTGAAGGAATTTCGCGTCCAGGAACCCAGGGCGCCAGGGTGTCATCATTAAACCTGAAAAGTGCGACAATGGATCCGGAGCATTCGCCATGGCCCACACCTACCCCTTTTCCATCCAGTGGCAGGGCAGCACCTCGGACCCGGCCTACGGCACCGACGCGGTGGCCCAGGCGCCCGGAAAGCCGCCCCTTCCCGTCAGCAGCGCCCCGGAATTCCGGGGCGATCCGTCCAGGTGGAACCCGGAGGACCTGCTCGGGGCGGCCCTGTCCACGTGCCACATGCTCACCTTCCTCGCCCTCTGCGCCCGGGCGAGGGTCGAGGTGAAGCACTACCAGGACCACGCCGAGTCGGTCCTCGACACGGTCGGCAAGGTCACGCGCGTCACGGAGATCCGGCTGAACCCCGTGATCCGGGTCGGTCCGGGCGCTTCCGCAGCGAAGGTCCTCGAACTCTTCGAGAAGGCCCACAAGCACTGCTTCGTGGCCCAGTCGGTCTCCGCGAAGGTCGTGCTGGCGGCGCGGGTGGTCGAGGCCTGAGCCGGCCCGCCTGCCAGGACTCGTCCTACCCGGGCAACCTGCCGATGGAAGGGAGGGAGACCCTTCCGCAACCGTTCCATGAAGCCGCCGCTGTCCCGCATCCTCCTGGTCGAAGACGAGCCCGACATCCGCACCGTGGCCCAGCTTTCGCTGACGGCCCTCGGCGGCCTCACCGTGGAATGCTGCGCCTCGGGCGCCGAGGCCCTGGAGCGGATTCCGGAATTCCGGCCGGACATGGTCCTGCTCGACGTGATGATGCCCGGGATGGACGGCCCCTCGACCCTGGGCCGCCTGCGCGCCGATTCCGCCACCGCCCGGATCCCGGTGGTGTTCATGACCGCCCGGGTCCAGCCCCAGGAAGTGGTCGCCTACCGGGCCATCGGGGCCATCGACGTGGTCGCCAAACCCTTCGATCCGATGGCGCTGCCGCAGCAACTCCGGGACATCTGGGACCGCCACCATGGCTGACCACCTGGAGGAGCGGCTGCGCCGGATCCAGGAGGACTTCATCCGGGCCCTGCCCGCGCGGATCGACGAGTTCGCCTCGGTCTGGGACAGCGCCGAGGCGCCCGCCGCGCTGCTGAAGCGCGCCCACGTCCTCGCCCACCGCCTCGCCGGCGGCGCCGGAACCCTCGGCCAGGCCGAACTGGGCCAGGCCAGCAAGGCCCTCGAACTGGACATCCAGGCCCTCCTCGAGGGCGCCGGTGACCTGGACGCCGACCTGCGCTCCCGGTTCCGCGACCGCACCCGGGGGCTCCTGTCCTGCATCCAGGGCCTGCCCTGAACGCTGCATGGCGCCGGACCCCCGCCCCCGACTACCGTGATGGAATGAGGTGCCCCTTCTGCGGCCACGCCGAGGACAAGGTGGTGGACTCCCGCGAGTCCCGGGAGGGTGACGCCATCCGCCGCCGCCGCGAGTGCCTTGGCTGCGCCCGCCGTTTCACCAGCTACGAACGCGTGGAGGAGATGCCGGTGGTCGTGGTGAAGAAGGACGGCAGGCGGGAGCCCTTCGACGCCCAGAAGCTGATGAAGGGGCTTCACCTCGCCTGCCAGAAGCGCCCGGTCTCCCTGGCCCGCATCGAGGAACTGGTCAAGGACGTCCAGGCCCGGCTGCTGGAGTGGCCGGACCGGGAGGTGCGGTCCCTGGAGCTGGGCGAGCTGGTCATGGAGGAGCTCAAGGCCCTCGACCACGTCGCCTACGTACGCTTCGCCTCGGTCTACCGCGAATTCAAGGACCTGCCGGATTTCGTCCGGGCGCTGGAGGGCCTGATGCTCAAGGAGGCCCGCGCCCAGGATCCTGCCCGCCCCCGGCCCCAGGCGCCTGCGACGCTTCCGCCCGGCCTGCCGACACCGCTCTTTCCGGGCGTCGAGGCCGGGGTGCCGAAACGGGGCCGCTCGAAGCGCTGAGGTAGACTGGACCCCGAGGTTTTCCTGTGTCCGAAGAACTGCCGCAGACCCCCGTCCTCGAGGAGTCCCCGAAGATCCCCGACGTGCTCCCGGTGCTGCCGCTGCGCGACGTGGTGGTCTACCCCTTCGTGATCCTGCCCCTGAGCGTCAGCCGGGAGAAGTCCATCAAGGCCATCGACGCCGCGCTGGTGGAGAACCGCATGATCCTGCTGCTCAGCCAGCGGCAGGTCGAGATGGACAGCCCCGGCCCCAAGGACCTTCACCAGATCGGCACCGCCGCCCTCATCATGCGCGTGCTGAAGCTCCCCGACGGCCGCATCCGCGCCCTGGTGCAGGGCCTGCAGCGGGTGCGCGTCGAGTACTTCACCGAAACCGAGGAATGCTTCCGGGCCAAGGTGGAACCCGTCTCCGAGTCCGAGCCCGCCGACGCCGGCCTGGAGACCGACGCCCTGATCCGCACGGTCAAGCAGACCCTGGAGAAGGCCGTCGCCCTGGGCAAGAACCTGCCCCAGGAGGTGCTGGTGATCGCCTCCAACCTGGACAATCCGGGGCGGCTGGCGGACCTGGTCGCCTCCAACCTCGACCTCAAGCCGCCGCAGATGCAGGAGGTGCTGGAGATCACCAACCCGCTGGCCCGGCTGCGCAAGGTCAACGAACTGCTGATGCGGGAGCTGGACCTGCTCGAGATCCAGCAGAAGATCACCATGGAAGCCCGCGGCGAGATGGACAAGAGCCAGCGGGAGTACTACCTCCGCCAGCAACTCAAGGCGATCCAGCAGGAGCTGGGCGAGGGCAACGAGCTGGCCGAGGAGATCCAGGCCTTCCGCGAGAAGCTGGCCAAGCTCACCGTCCCCGAAGACGTGATGACCGAGATCGAGCGCAACCTGAAGAAGCTCGAGCGCATGCACCCGGACTCCTCGGAGACCGCGGTGACCCGGACCTACCTGGAATGGATGACCGAGGTCCCCTGGGGCCTCACCACCGTCGACAACCACGACCTGGAGCAGGCCGCCCGGATCCTCGAGGAGGACCACTTCGGCCTCGACAAGATCAAGGAGCGCCTGCTGGAGTTCCTGGCCGTGCGCAAGCTGAAGCCCGGCCAGAAGGGCACCATCCTCTGCCTGGTCGGGCCTCCGGGGACCGGCAAGACCAGCCTCGGCCGGAGCGTCGCCAAGGCCCTGGGCCGCACCTTCGCGCGCATCTCCCTGGGCGGCGTCCACGACGAGAGCGAGATCCGCGGCCACCGGCGCACCTACGTGGGCGCCATGCCCGGCCGGATCGTCCAGGCCATCCACCAGGCCAAGAGCATGAACCCGCTGATCATGCTCGACGAGGTCGACAAGATCGGCCGGGACATGCGCGGCGACCCCAGCGCCGCCCTGCTCGAGGCCCTCGACCCGGAGCAGAACAACAGCTTCCGCGACCACTACCTGAACGTGCCCCTCGACCTCAGCCAGGTGCTGTTCATCACCAACGCCAACGAGCTGGACCCGATCCACCCGGCCTTCCGCGACCGCATGGAAATCATCCACCTCAGCAGCTACACCCTCGAGGAGAAGCTGGGCATCGCCAAGCGCCACCTGATCCCGCGGCAGCTCGAGAACAACGGCGTCAGCGAGAAGCAGCTGGCCTTCAGCCCGAAGGGCCTGCGCGCCCTGATCCAGGGCTACACCCGCGAGGCCGGGCTGCGCCAGCTCGAGCGCGAGATCGGCGCGGTCGGCCGGAAGATCGCCCGCCGGGTCGCCGAGGACCGCCTGCCCGCCCGCTTCACCCTCACCGCCGAGAACATCCAGGAGTTGCTCGGCCCCGTCAAGTTCCTCCAGGACGAGCGGCTCCGTGCCCCCCGGGTCGGCGTGATCACCGGGCTGGCCTGGACCGCCTCCGGCGGCGACGTGCTGTTCATCGAGGCCCTGAAGATGCCCGGGAAGGGCACCCTGACCCTCACCGGGCAACTCGGCGATGTCATGAAGGAGAGCGCCCAGGCCGCCCTCAGCTACATCCGCAGCCGCGGCGAGGCCTTCGGCATCGACGCCGAGGTGTTCCAGAAGTTCGACATCCACATCCACTTCCCGGAGGGCGCGGTGCCCAAGGACGGCCCCAGCGCCGGCCTGGCCATCGCCACCGTGCTGCTGTCGGTGCTGAAGGGGGTCCCGGTCAAGAACACCGTGGCCATGACCGGCGAGATCGACCTCCGGGGCGAGGCCCTCGCCATCGGCGGCCTCAAGGAGAAGTCCCTCGCGGCGCTGCGGGTCGGTGTCCTCGACATCATCATCCCCCATGCGAACGTCAAGGACCTCGAGGAGATTGCACCCGAAGTCCGGGCAAAACTTCACTTCCATCCCATCAAGCACGTCGAGGAGGTGTTCGAGCTCGCCCTGTCGGGCTGGGTCTGCCCGGAAAAACGCGGCAAGCCCCAGAAACCGGACAAGCCCGCCCCGAAGCGCCGTTGACCCGCGGACGGGCTGCCGACGCCGGCCCGGGCTGCCTGTTCCACGTGGAACCGGCTCCCCCGGGGCCGGGATAGACTGGATCCCGTGAGGTGGCCGTGGCTCTTTTCGGCGGGTTGATCGGGAAGTTCAAGCAGGGCCTGCAGCGGACCCAGCAGATCGCGCTGATGCCGATGGGCCAACTGCTCGGGCTGCGCCGCCTGAGCGAGGACCAGTTGCAGGAACTGGAGGACCTGCTGCTGCAGGCAGACCTCGGGGCCCCCGCCGTCGCCCGCCTGCTGGAGCGGCTGCGCCGGGAGCTCAAGCATTCCGACGTGGTCGATCCCAGGGCCATCCTCAAGGACGAGTTGCTGAAGATCCTCCGCGCCCACCCTCCACGGCCCTTCCAGCCGGACGGCACCCAGGTCGCCCTGCTGGTCGGCGTCAACGGCGTCGGCAAGACCACCACCCTGGGCAAGCTCGCCGCCCACCTCAAGGCCTCCGGCCAGGACGTGCTGGTGGTGGCCGGCGACACCTTCCGCGCCGCCGCCATCGACCAGCTCGAAGCCTGGGGCCAGCGGGCCGGCGTGCCGGTGGTCCGCAACCAGATGGGCGGCGATCCGGCGGCCATCGCCTACGACGGCGCCCGCAGCGCCCTGGCCAAGGGCACCCCCTGGGTGGTGATCGACACCGCCGGCCGGCTGCACACCAAGGACCACCTGATGCGCGAACTGGACAAGATCCGGCGCAGCCTGCAGAAGGTCCTGCCGGCCGCGCCGCACCGGGTCATCCTGGTGCTGGACGCCACCACCGGCCAGAACGGGCTGGCCCAGGCGGACGCCTTCAAGGCCACGGCGGGCGTGACGGACCTGATCCTCACCAAGCTGGACGGCAGCGCCAAGGGCGGGGTTGTGGTGCCGATCCTGGAGCGGCTGCAGTTGCCGATCGCCTACGTGGGCGTCGGCGAAGGGGTCGACGACCTGGTGCCCTTCGATCCGGAGGCCTTCGCCGCCGGGCTGCTCGACCTGTGAGCCGGGACCTCGACCCGGCCCTCGCCTGGGAACTCGCCTGCGGGGGCCCCTTCCCGGATCCTGCGGATCTGCAGGGAGACGCCCGGTTCATGGCGACCGCCCTGCGGGTGGCCATGGGCGGGGTCGGGCTGTCCAGCCCCAACCCGCCGGTGGGCTGCCTGCTCGTCAAGGACGGCAACATCCTCGGCCGCGGCGTCCACACCCGCGCCGGCGACCCGCACGGCGAGATCATGGCCCTGCGGGAGGCCGAGTCCCGCGAGGTCCCGCCCGCCGGCGCGACCGCCTACGTGACGCTCGAGCCCTGCTGCCACCACGGCCGCACCCCCCCCTGCACGGACGCCCTGCTGCGGGCGGGCATCTCTCGCGTGGTGGTCGGGGTCCGCGACCCCAACCCCCGGGTGGACGGGGGCGGGCTCCGGATGCTCCAGGACCAGGGTGTCGAGGTCCTGGAGGGAGTCCTCGGTGCGGAGTGCGCGCGGTTCCACGCCCCCTTCTTCAAGTGGATCCGCACCGGCCTGCCCTGGGTCAGCCTCAAGCTGGCCGTCGGCGCGGACGGCGGGATCGGCCCCGCAGGTCAGACCACCCAGGTCACCCCGAACGAACTGCAGCGCCTGGCCCATGCCCTGCGCCGCGCGTCGGAGGCCGTCCTGGTGGGGCGCGGCACGGCCGGGATCGACGATCCGCAACTCACCGACCGCTGGCCCGAACCGACCCTCCCGCACCGCCTGTTCCGCCGGATCGCCCTCGACAGCCGGGGACAGCTGCCCGGCAGCCTGCGCCTCTGGCAGTCGGTCGAAGGCCAGCCCCCGCTGCGTGTCCTGGCCCAGCCGGCCCCGCCGATCCCGGGCGTGGAGGATCTCCGGGTTCCGAGCGGCCCGGGCGGATGCAGTTTGCGACACCTGTTGCACGAACTGGGCGCGCGCGGGATCGGCCGGCTCCTGGTGGAGGGCGGTCCATCCCTGTTGGGCTCCTTCCTCGCCGAAGGCCTAGCGGACGAGTTCCACCGTTTCGTGTCCGCGGAACCCGCCGGCGGAGCAAGGATTCACCTCGCCATGACGCAGGACTGGCGTGTTCGTGCCAAGGTGATGTTCCGATCCCATCGCTGGGAGATCCTGGAAAAGCCGGTCCTGGCACAACCTTTCCATTGACCCGCCCGTCTTCACTGCTGGGAGGTCCCATGTTCAGCCTGAATTGGCGCGCCCTGCTCACAGCCCTGCCGCTCGCCTTCCTGGTGGGTTGCATCAGCACCGGCACCGAGGACGGTCGCGGCGGGGGCGGGAACACGGTCCGGGTGAACCTGCAGGCCAGCTACGAGAAGCAGGTGCTGACCACCTCCGGGTATGGCGGCCTGGTGACGACGCCGGCCCGCTACGCCTACGCCGAACTGCGCCGCGCCTCGAACAATGAGTTGCTGGCCCAGGGCTACCTGGCTTCCGACGGCACCGGCTACGCCGACATCCCGGCCGGGAGCACCGTCTACGCCCGGATCTTCGCCGCCTACGAAATCCCGGTGACCAGCGGCGCCGGCTTCTTCGCCCGCGGCTCGGTGGTCAATGCCTCCTATTACGCTTCCACCCCCTTCGAGCAGACCAGCGACTGGTACGTGGACAGCACCAGCTTCACCGCCAACGCCTCCGGGACGCTCTCCGTCAAGGCCTTGACCAGCAACCGCATCGCCGGAGCCTTCAACATCGCCGACCAGGCTGTGAGTTTCGCCCTCAAGGTCCGCGACCTCGAACCCACCCTCCGCCTTCCCAACCTGCACACCTACTGGACCACCAGCAGCAACCCCAACGACCAGACCCGCACCTACCCGGTGGTGCTGACCAACACCAGCGGCCAGCCCGTCAAGACCAGCAGCGGCCGGGCGGTGTTCACCCACGCGGTCTACGGCCTGCAGAACGGCGGCGCGTGGACCGAGCAGGACGAATGGGACGACGGCACCCTGGGCGAGACCATGGCCCACCTGCTGTTCGCCAACTACAGCTACCAGCCCGACGCCTCCAGTTCCCTGTCCCTGTTGAGGCTCGACAACGAGAACACCTACGTCAGCCGCTACCGGCCCACCGAACCCTCGATCAGCTTCGCCTCCGGGTTCTGCGACTTCTTCGCCGCAGCCGCCACCGGCAACCCGCTGCTCCTCGACAGCTACCGGGACGGCTCCGGGACGCTCGCCGTGGAGGCCTTCGACCTCCGCCTGCACGGCCAGATCGACGCCGGGCTCCGGACCGAGTTCACCCGCGGTTCGGTCGCGATCAGCCTGTGGGGCATCCACCAGAACGCCCTCGGCGGCGGGACGGGACTGGCGACCCTGTGGGCCGCGGTCCGTTCCAATGCCTCCCTGGCGGACGGCACCGGCGACTTCAACGGCGCGGCGATCGCCTGTTATCCGACCTACCTGACAGGCCTGAAGTCCCGTGCCGCCAGCAGTTGGGCTTCCATCGTCAGCCAATTGGCGGCCGAGGGCATCCCCGAACCCAACAGCACCTATTTCGGCAGCACGGACCTCTGGACCGCCGTCCTGGTGCCCTCCGGCACCCAGACCGGCAGCCTCCGCTGCTACGCCGCCAGCGACTACCGGTACTACGACTACGCGCCCTGGACCCCGAACTACACCCAGTCCTTGAACTACCGGTTCACCCTGACGGGTTCCCGGTCCGTGACCGTGACCATGACCCCCCTGGATGGCCAGGACTTCGAACTCGACGTCCTGGGGCCGCAGGGCTGGTTCGCTTCCAGCTACAAGTCCCCCTTCGGCCTGGCCCGCAACCTGAACCTGGGCAACCTCTCCGCCGGCACCTACGTGGTGCGGGTGCGGGCGAACCCGGACGCGCCCACCGCCAACGGCACCTACCGCTTCAACCTTTCCATCAATTAGCCCAAGCCGAGGGCCAGGAGCCGGGCCGTCCTCGGGCGGCCCGTTCTCATCCCCCGCCGACCAGCCTGACGATCTCCAGCTGGTCACCCTCGTGCAGCGCGGTTCCCGGGTGATTGACCCGCGGGATGACGGCACCGTTCAGCTCGATGGCCGACCCGAAGTCCGGGAGCCCCAGCCAGGAGGAGAGTTCCGCCAGGGTGGCGAGGTCGGGGACCTCCCGGCGGGCTCCGTTGATGACCAGCTGCATCAGGCCCGCCCCGCGGCGGCCTGGAATCCGCGCTCGAGGTCCGCGATCAGGTCGGGTTCGTCCTCGATGCCGACCGAAAGCCGCAGCAGCCCGTCGGAAATGCCCAGCCGGACCTTCACTTCAGGCGGCGTCCGCAGGTGGCTCATGCTGGCCGGGTGCTGGATCAGGCTCTCCACGCCGCCCAGGGAGACGCCCCGGGTGATCACCTCCAGGGCCTCACAGAAGCGCCGGCCGGCTTCGATCCCCTCGCGCAGCTCGAAGCCGAGCATCGCCCCGAACCCGCCGCCCATCTGCCGCTGCGCCACCGCGTGCCCGCGATGGCTGGGCAGTCCTGGATAGTCCACCCGGCTCACCTGCGGCTGCCAGAGCAGCCACTGGGCCAGGCTCTGGGCATTGTCCGAAGCGCGACGCACCCGCAGGGGCAGGGTCTTGAGGCCTCGGTGCAGCAGCCAGGCGGCCATCGGGTCCAGGGTCGGGCCGTGCACCTTCGCCACGTGCCAGCAGGCGACCACGTCCGCCTCGGCGCCGGCGATCACCCCGCCCACCAGGTCGGAGTGCCCGGCCAGGTACTTCGTGGCGCTCGACACGCTGAGGTCCACCCCGAGGTTCGCGGGCCGGGTCAGGATCGGGCTGGCGAAGGTGTTGTCCGCCACCGTCCTCACGCCCCGCGCCCGGGCCAAGGCGGCGACCGCAGCGAGGTCGCTGATGGCCAGGGTCGGATTGCTGGGCGTCTCCAGCAGCACCAGGGCGGTCCCCGGGGTGAGGGCGGCCTCCCACTCCTGCAGGTCCAGGGTGTCCGCGATCCAGGTGATCCGGAGCTTGCGCCGCTCCTCCCATCGCCGGAGCAGCTGCTCGGTGCCCAGGTAGATAGCGCTCGGGGCGACCACGTGGTCGCCATTGCGGAGGAAGGCCTCGAACACGGTGGCGAAGGCGGCCATGCCCGAACTGGTCAGCAACGCCCGTTCGGCGCCCTCGAGCCGGGCCACCACCTCCTCGACTTCGCTCGCGTTGGGATTGCCCCAGCGGGTGTAGAACTGCGGGGGCTCGATGGCGGCGGAGAACTCGGCGCCCTCCGCGTTCTCACGCAACTGGAACACCGAGGTCTGGAAGATCGGGGTGGTCACCGCCCGGGTGGGGTTGTGCCGCTTGCCGCCATGGATGGCGGTGGTGCTGGGACCCCAGGAACGGCCGGGCATGCTTGCTCCCACGCGGTGGACCTCCCCTACTTCCGCCCGAACACGATCGCCAGGGCCGCCACGGCCAGGACGATCAGCGCCACCACCCGCCAGAGGGTCGGCCGGTTGTCGAGCATGTCGCGGGTGGAGGCCCCGGGGTCCTCGAGGGCCGCCTGGGCCAGTTCCTCCTCCGGGGCCTCGGGGGGCTCGGGGTGGGGCGGCACCAGCGGATCCGCCACCTGGCCGAGGTACACCCGGCGGAAGCCCTGGTCGCGGCCGGGCGCCGGGGGGAATTCGGTGGTCCTGCCCGGGAGCGGCTCCTGGGTGGGTTCGGGTGGTTCCGGTCTATCCATCCAACAGCTCCTGGTCAGGCCTGGTTCTGCGGAGCGCCCAACAGTTGACCCAGGATAGCCTGGACCATGGCGGGATCGGCCTTCCCGCCGCTGGCCTTGCGGACCTGGCCGACGAAGAACCCGCGCAGGGAGTCCTTCCCCGCCTGGAGTTGGGCGAAGGCGTCCGGGTGGGCGGCCACGGCCTCCCGCACCAAGGCTTCGATCCCCTCCGCGTCCCGCATGACGCCCAGCCCCAGCCGGTCCACCACCGCCTTCGCCGGGCCGGCCCCGGCCAACAGCTCCGGGAGCACCGCCTCCTTGGCATCGTTCAGATTGACCGCGCCGGCCTCGACCAGCTGAAGGAGTTCGGCCAGGGCCTCGGGAGCCAACCCGAGCGTCTCGATGGATCCGCCCCGCAGGTTCAGGAGGCGGCTGACCTCCCCGAGCATCCAGTTCGCCGCGGCCTTGCCGAGTCCGCTGCAGGCGGCCAGCCGCTCGAAATAGGCGGCGAAGGCCGTTCCCTGGGCGAGCATGCCGGCTTCGTAGGCGCTGAGACCGAAGGCGGTGCGCCAGCGCTGCTGCCGGACCCAGGGGAGTTCCGGGAGCCCGGACCGGACCGCCTCGATCTCCTCGGCGGCGATGAGCAGCGGCGGAAGGTCCGGTTCCGGGAAGGTCCGGTAGTCCAGGGCGGCCTCCTTGCTGCGCTGGGGCCGGGTCTCTCCCCGGTCGGCGTCCCAGCCCCGGGTCTCGGCCTCCACCGGCCGGCCGGACAGGAGCAGGGCGGCCTGGCGCCCGGCTTCCCAGGCCAGGGCGCGCTTCACGAAATTGAAGCTGTTCAGGTTCTTGACCTCGACCCGGGTGCCCAAAGCCTCGCCCGCCCGCCTCAGGCTGATGTTGGCATCGCAGCGGAAGGACCCCTCCTCGAGGTTGCCGTCGCAGATCCCCAGGAAGGTCACCAGCCGGTGCAGGGCCTTGAGGTAGTCCGAGGCCTCCTGGGGGCTGCGCAGGTCGGGCTCGCCGACCACCTCCAGCAGGGGCACTCCGGCCCGGTTCAGGTCCACCAGGGTGGCGCCGGATTCGTGCAGGTTCTTGCCGGCATCCTCCTCCAGGTGGGCCCGCTGGATCCGGGCGCGGATGTCGCCCTCCGCGCCGCGCACCTCTGGATCCCCGGGCACCAGGAGCTCCCCCGCCTCCACCACGGCCGTCGGTCCCTGGGTGATCTGGTAGCCCTTGGGCAGGTCCGGGTAGAAGTACTGCTTGCGGTAGAAGGTGCTGCTCGGCTGGATCCGCGCCTCCAGGGCCAGACCCAGGGCGATCGCCATCCGCACCGCCTCGGCGTTGAGCACCGGCATGGCGCCGGGCAGGCCGAGGCAGACCGGGCAGGTCCGGCTGTTGGGCGCGCCTCCGGTGGCGGCGGCGCAACCGCAGAACATCTTGGTCCGGGTCCGCAACTGGAGGTGGACCTCCAGGCCGATGACCGTCTCGTACCCTGGCTCCATGCGGCGGGCCCCCGCTCCATTCTACTTGCCCAGGCAGAACCCGCTGAAGACCTGGTCGAGCGCCGCCTCGGCGCGATCCTCCCCGGTCAGCCGGGCCAGGAGGCCCCACATTCCCTGCAGGCCCGAGGCCAGCAGCTCGGGCGGGGAGCCGGGACCGAGGGCCCGCAGCAGCCCCACCTGCTGCAGCAGTTCGTCCAGCAGTTCGCGCTGGCGCGCCGTGGCCAGGGCGCCCAGGCAGGCCTCCGGACTGAGGGGGCCGAGGAACCGTTCCCGCAGGGCCGCCGCCAGGGCCGCCAGGTCTCCCTGCGGTGCACAGGTGGGCAGGCCCAGGACCCCGGGAGCCTGGTCCGCGAAGGTCCGCACCACCAGGACGCGTTCCCCGAATGCGGCGAGCCGGGCGGAGAGGACCGGGTCGGGCCCCGGATCGGTCGCCGGCACCAGGTGCAGGATCAGGTCGGCGGTGGCCAGGGCGCCGGCGACCCGCTCCACCCCCAGCCGCTCCACGGGATCCTCGGTCTCCCGCAGGCCTGCGGTGTCGAACAGCAGCAGCGGCAGCCCCGCGAACTCGGTGCGCACCTCGAGGACGTCCCGGGTGGTGCCCGGGTGCTCGGTGACGATGGCGCGGTCCTCCCCGGCCAGCGCGTTGAACAGGGTGCTCTTGCCGGAGTTGGGGCGGCCGGCGAGGACGACCCGGATCCCGTCCCGCAGCCATTGGGCGGCCGCCGAGCGCCGTTGTTCCACGTGGAACGCCGCCTCCAGCTCCAGCAGGACGGCCGCCAGGTCCGCCGGGTCCATATCGATGCCTTCCTCCTCCCCGTAGTCCACGGCGGCTTCGGCCCGGGCGATCCAGGGCGCCAGCCCGTCCCGGGTCCTGGCGATCCACGCCGGGACCGCGCCCGCCCGCGCCTGCGCCTGGCGCAACTGGGTGTCGGTACCGGCGGCCACCAGGTCGCGCAGGGCCTCCGCCTCCAGCAGTCCCTGCTTGCCGTTCAGGAGCGCCCGGCGGGTGAACTCCCCGGGCTCGGCGAGGCGGATCCCGAGGGTGCCGAGGTGCTCCAGGAACCGGCGCACCAGCAGCGGGTTGCCGTGCAGGTGGAACTCGACGAGGTCCTCGCCGGTGTAGCTGGCGGGGGCCGGGAAGTGGAGCACCAGGGCCCGTTCCTGGAACCCGTCCCAGGCCAGCCGGCGGAGCGCCGCGCGGCGCGGCTGCGGCAGCCGCAGCAGCGGCGCCAGGCGCGCGACGAGGCCGGGACCGGAGACCCGCACGACCGCCACGGCCGCGGGAAGCAGGGGGGTTGCCGGAGCGCAGATCGGCTCGGCCACGGGCCTACTTCTTCAGGATCGTCAGGCTCTTGAGGGTGCCGGTGCCTTCGCTCTCGGAGCGCAGGTCGGGGGTGCGGGCGATGACCAGGTGCACCCAGCGGCGTTCCCGCGGGGTCAGCGACTTGAACGTGTGGCGACCCAGCTCCCGGGCCCGGGAGGCGGCGAAGTCGGCCATCGAGGTGATCTCGCGCATCCGGAACAGCCGCTGGCCGTGGACGTCCAGGTAGACCAGCCGGGCGTCCTCGCGTTCGCCCTGGGCCTCGTGCAGCAGGAACTGCAGGGCGTCCAGCGCGGCCCCGCGGCCCTCCGCGAACAGCGCGGCGTCCGGCCCCTCCACCACCATGCGGTTGGGGAAGAGTTCGGCGTCGCCCGAGTCCTGGTAGCGGGCGCCGACCTTCAGGCCGAGGGCCTGGGTCCAGCGCTCCACCAGGCCCGGAAGCTCCTCAAGCTGGGTGCGCCTGCGCATCGCCGCCTCCTCGGATCTACAACTGTACCGGCTGCGGCGTGTAGGTGCGCTTCACCCACCAGGTCTGCAGCAGGCCCACCAGGTTGAACACCAGGTAGTACAGGTTCAGGCCGGCGGGGAAGGTCCAGAACATGAAGGTCATCATGGCCGGCATCAGGTACATCATCATCTTCCGCTGGGTCGGGTCGCCCATCGCGGGGGTGGCGATCTGCTGGACCAGCATCGAGATGCCCAGCAGGACCGGCAGCACGTAGAAGTGGTCGTAGGTGGACAGGTCGGTGATCCAGAAGATCCAGGGGGCGTGACGTAAATCATAGACAGCGTTCAACATGGACCAAAGGGCGAAAAAGATCGGCAGCTGCAGGAGCATCGGCAGGCAGCCGCCGAGGGGGTTGTGGCCGTTCTTCTTGTAGAAGGCCATCAGCTCCTTCTGCATCTCGGCCTTCTTGGTCATGTCGTTGCCGAACTTCTCGTACTTCGCCTGCAGCGCCTTCTGGTGCGGTTCCAGGTCCTTGGCGCGCAGGGCCTGGATCGTGGTCTTGGTGTTGAAGGGCCAGAGCGCGAGGCGGATCAGCAGGGTGAACAGAATGATCGCCCAGCCCCAGTTCGGGAACACCGCATGGATCGCCTTGAGGAACATGAACAGGCCCTTGGCCACGTAGCCGAAGAACCCCCAGTCCAGGACCTCGGCGAAGGCGGGGGCGAAGGCCTTGAGCGAGCCTTCCTCCTTGGGGCCAAGGTAGAGCCGGGCCCGGGCCTGGCCCTGCACGGGCGCGGCGGTGTAGCCCCAGTCGCCGAGCTGGACCGGCTGGGCCACCTCCCAGAGGGCCGCGAAGTAGTGGGTCTGCTGGGCCTTGGACTTCGGGTCGAGGCCGGCATCGAGGCCCATCCGGGTGGAAGGGGCCGGCAGGGACTTGCGCTTGGCGCCGAAGAAGCTGAAGAAGGGGTCCTTGAGCACCTCGGTCCAGGTCACGGCCTCGGTGCGCTTCTCCTGGAGGGAAAGGACCCGGCCCAGGCCGGCGACGGGATCCAGCTCCACGGTCTTGCCCGACGCATCCTGGACCTTGCGCGCCTCGCCGACCCGGCGGATGAGACCCAGGCTCCCGCCCTGCGGGCTTTCGAGCTGCACCTCGAGGATGTGCCCACGATCCGGGATCCGGTAGGTCAGCTGGTCGCCGCGGCCATTGCCGAACCGCAGCACCGCGGTGGCCTGCCCGTCGTGGCTCTCGCGCTCCTGGCGGAAGGTGTCGAAGCGGGGGCCGGCGAAGCCGCCGATTCCGGGGAAGGCGTCACGGCCCTCCGCCACGTTCAGCTCAGGGAAGAAGCGGGTGTCGTCCGGCAGCCACACGGCCTGGACGATGGCGCCGTCCGAGGGGCGCACGGTCAGCCGGAGCTTGGCCAGGCTGACGACCTCGAGGGCCTCGGTGCCCTGGACCGCGGCTGCAGGGGCAGGGGCCGCCGCCGGCGTCGGCGCGGGCGCCTGCGGTGCGGGCATCGCGGGCGCCTGCGGCGCCGGGGCCCCCTGGGGCTTGGGCGGCGACAGGCGGGTGGTCAGCCAGGCCTGGCCCAGCAGGAGCACCATGCTCGCGGCCGCGAAGATGATCAGGTTGCGGTTCTTCATGATCCACCGGGGGTCTTCAGGGCGAGCCGCAGCTGCTCGAGGATGACAGAGAAGGGGATGCGCCCGAGGCCGCGCGTGTCCCGGGCCGGGCGGATCCAGACGACGGCGGGCGCGGCCGGCCCCGCCCCTTCGGCCAGCAGCCGGAGGAACGCGTGGCGGACGCGCCGGCGGAACCGGTTGCGGGAGGCCGCGGGACCCTGCTTCCGGCTGGCGGTGGCGAGCAGGAGCAACTCCCCGCCCGCGGCCCTGCGCCAGACCCGGACCTCAAGGGCGCCCGGCACGGCCAGGGGCCTTGGAATCCTGGCGGGAACCGCGTGATCAGCGCGGCGAACCGCGCGGAAGGCCCCCTTGAAACGCACGGAAGGCTACAGGGCCAGGACGTGGCGGCCCTTGTCGCGGCGGCGCTTGAGCACCAGGCGGCCGTTCTTGGTCTTCATGCGGGTCAGGAAGCCGTGCGTCTTGGCGCGGCGGCGCTTGTTGGGCTGGAAGGTGCGCTTCATCGATCCACCTCGGACGCCTCCTCCGGGGGGGGCGAACCTTCGAGGCTACCAGCGGGGGCGCAAATTCTCAAGCGGGAAGGGCTTGTCCCGGCCGCCGCGGCGGGTGCTAGAGTGGTCCTCCCCTGCCGGACGCGGCCCAGCCCCGGCACGGCGGCCGTACCGCGTTCGTCCTCCGGGTGCCCGATGCCGACCCAAGACCCCCAACAACTCTGGGACACCCTGCGCGGAGGTCTGGCCGAGCGCCTGTCGGAGAGCAGCTTCCGCGACTGGATCGAGCCTTGCCGGCCGCTCAGCTTCGACGGCGCCACCCTGTGGATCCAGGTGCCGAGCGCCTCCGCGCGGATCTGGATCGAGCAGCAGCTGGCCGAGGAGTTCAACGACGCCCTGGTGCAGGCCGACCTCTCCCAGCTGCGGCTGAGCTTCTCGGTGGCCGAGGACGAACCCCGGGCGCGGCCGGCGCGCAAGGTCTCGAGCCCGCGCAGCGCCCCTCCTGCCGAGACCCAGGACCAGTTCCCCCAGCTCTTCCACCGCTACACGCTGGACCGCTTCGTGGTCGGCCCCGGCAGCCAGCTGGCCTTCGCCGCCGCCAAGGCGGTGGTGGACAACCACGGCAAGGCCAATGCGGGGTTCAACATGAACCCGCTGTTCATCTACGGCGGCGCCGGCCTGGGCAAGACCCACCTGATGATCGCCATCGGCAAGTCGCTGAAGGCCCGGCACCCCGGCCTGGCCGTCTGCTACCTCAAGGTGGACAGCTTCTTCCACGAGCTCACCGGCGCCATCAAGAACCGCAACACCGAGCCGCTCCGCCGCAAGTACCAGCAGAACGACGTGCTGCTCCTCGACGACGTGCAGACCCTGCGCAGCATGGAGCGCACCCAGGAGGAGATCTTCTACATCCTCGAGTACCTGCTGCAGAACGGCCGGCAGATCGTGATCACCTCGGACAACCCTCCGCAGAAGCTGGAGGGACTGCACGAGCGCCTGATCACCCGCTGCAAGTGGGGCCTGACCGCGGACATCCAGCCACCCGACTTCGAGACCCGCATCGCCATCCTCAAGAAGAAGCTGGAGGACGACGTCTTCAAGGGCCTGCCGGCGGTGCCCGAGGAGGTGATCACCTTCATCTCCCACAAGGCCAAGGGCAGCGTCCGCGACCTGGAGGGCCTGCTCAACCGGGTGGTGTTCCAGGCCGGCTTCCTCGGGGTGCCGGTGAGCCTGGAGGTGGCCCAGTCGGCCTTCCAGGGCACCAGCGGCCAGGAGGCCTCGGCGCCGGTGTCCATGGAGCGCGTGCTGCGGGCCACCGCCGAGACCTACGGCCTCTCCCTCCCGGAGCTGACCAAGAAGAAGGGCCGCCAGGCCTCCATCCTGGTCCCGCGGCAGGTCGCCATGTACCTGGTCCGCGAACTCACCGCCGCCTCCTTCACCGAGATCGGGCGGGCCTTCAACAACATGCACCACAGCACCGTGATGAACGCCATCGACTCGGTGCAGGTGCGGATGCGGCGGGACCCCGATTTCCACAAGACGGTGCACGCCCTGCTGAACAGCATCAATTGACCCCGCTGGACCTCCTTGCGATTTCCGCGAACCGGCGGAAATCCGTTCCCGAAACCTGCGGAAGCCCCCTTCCGGCGCTCGCGGGACCCGCCGGAAAACCCGCATCCGCGGCGGTTTCCGCAGGGTTCCTGCGCCGTCCTTTCAAGGTATACTAACGCTTTGTCGCCCCAATCCTCAGCGCCCCCGGTCCATCAGCATCATCAAGGGTGAGCCATGAACTTCAATATCCAGGTATCCAAGGAGAGGCTCGATCGCAGCCTTGGCATCCTGAAACACGCCCTCGACAAGCGGGTCACCCTGCCGATCCTGCAGCACATCCTGATGGACGTGGACGGCAGCGGGCTCACCTTGAAGGCCACGGACATGGAGCTGGGCTTCGAGGCCACCGTCCCGGTCGAAGGCAAGGGGCAGAAGACCGTGGTCGTGCCCGGCAAGAAGTTCGTCGAGACCGTGCGCGTGTACCCCGAGGGCATCCTGACCCTGGAGTGGCCCGACAACACCAACCGCATGTGGCTCCGCACCAAGGGCTTCAACACCGAGCACAACATCCAGCCGGGGGACGGCTTCCCCGAGCTTCCCAAGCCATCTCCGAACCTCCCGAGCGTCCGCCTGCCCATTTCCGCACTGCGCAAGGCCATCCACCTCGGCACCCTCGCGGTGAGCCGCGACGCCACCAAGCCCACGCTGTCGGCGGTGCTGCTCCACCTTTCCAGCACCTTCATGCGCCTGGTGTCGACCGACGGGTTCCGGCTGGCGGTGGTGGAAGTGCCCTGCTCCAACGACCTGGCGGAGGATGTCCGCCTGATCGTTCCGAAGCGCGCCCTGGACCTGCTGCCGGCCGCGCTCCACGAGGAGGGCGAGGTCACCCTGCGCTGGGACGCCACGACCCTGTTCGTGGACCAGCCCGGCCTCAAGATCTCCACCCGCCTGGTCACCGGCAACTACCCCGCCTACGAGAAGGTGCTGCCCGCCGACCTGCCGAAGAAGGTGGTGGTCGACCGCGAGGACTTCCTCAAGACCCTGCGCATCGTCGGCCTGAAGAAGGACGACTACAACAAGAACGTGCGCCTGTTCTTCGAGTTCCCGAACCTGAAGGTGGTGTTCCAGCATCCCGACGAGGGCGTGAACCAGGGCACCCTCAGCTTCTCCGGCGAGGAGTCGCCCTTCGAGCTGGCCTTCAACATCGACTACCTCACCGAGCTGCTCGAGCGGCTGCCCGGCGAGGAGGTGCTCTACCAGTTCAAGGACGAGGTGGGCCAGGGGATCTTCCTGTCGCCCAGCCTCGAGGGCCTGAACTTCCGCTACGTGCTCATGCCGGTGCGCTTCGCAAGCCCCGCGGCCGTTTGACCTCCGCCCGGGACCCGCTCCCGGACCGGAGGTGATTGTTGACGAATTGACAAAGCGAGACTGGATGTCAGACGAAGTGCTCAGCGTTCCCAGGCAGGAAACCGACACCACCTACACCGCCGAAAACATCACCGTGCTGAAGGATCTCGAGGCCGTGCGCAAGCGGCCCGGGATGTACATCGGCGACACCGACGACGGCAGCGGCCTCCACCACATGGTCTACGAGGTGGTGGACAACGCCATCGACGAGGCGCTGGCGGGCTACTGCACCCGGGTGGAGGTCACCCTGCACGGCGACGGCTCCTGCTCGGTGGAGGACAACGGCCGCGGCATCCCGGTGGACATCCACAAGGAGGAGAAGCGCTCCGCGGCGGAAGTGATCATGACGGTGCTCCATGCCGGCGGGAAGTTCGACAACACCGCCACCGACGGCAAGAACGCCTACAAGGTCTCCGGCGGCCTCCACGGCGTCGGCGTCTCCTGCGTCAACGCCCTGTCCGAGAAGCTCTGGCTCACCATCTGGAAGGACGGCCAGGAGCACGCGATGACCTTCACCCGCGGCAAGGCCGATCGGCCGCTGGCGGTGAAGGGGCCGGCCACCAAGCGCGGCACCCGCGTGCGCTTCAAGCCCGACACCGAGGTGTTCAACAACGTCCTCGACTTCTCCTTCGAGACCCTCAGCCAGCGCCTTCGCGAGCTGAGCTACCTCAACAAGGGCGTGCACATCCGGGTCACCGACGAGCGCACCGGGGAGCACCACGACTTCCTGAACGCCGGCGGCATCGGCGCCTTCGTCGAGCACCTGAACCGCAACAAGACCGTGCTGCACAAGCCGCCGATCCACATCGACGACACCCGCGAGGATGGCCCCACCCGGCAGCTGATCGAGGTCGAGCTGGCGCTGCAGTGGAACGACTCCTACCAGGAGACCCTGTTCTGCTTCACCAACAACATCCGCAACCGCGACGGCGGCTCCCACCTGGAGGGCTTCCGTGCCGGCATGACCCGTGTTATCAATAGTTACGCGGACAAGAACAACCTGCTCAAGTCCGCCAAGGTCACGCTGTCCGGCGAGGACGTGCGCGAGGGCCTGACCGCGGTCATCAGCGTCAAGGTGCCCGACCCCAAGTTCAGCAGCCAGACCAAGGACAAGCTGGTCTCCTCGGAGGTCAAGGGCATCGTCCAGGCCATCGTCTACGAGCGCCTGAACACCTTCTTCGAGGAGAACCCGCGCGAGGCCAAGGCGATCCTGGAGAAGGCCATCGAGGCGGCCCGCGCCCGCGAGGCGGCCCGTCGCGCGCGGGAGCTGACCCGCCGCAAGGGCGCCCTGGACGGCGGCGGCCTGCCCGGCAAGCTGGCCGACTGCCAGGAGAAGGACCCGGCCCTCAGCGAGATCTTCCTGGTGGAGGGCGATTCCGCCGGCGGCTCCGCCAAGCAGGGCCGGGAGCGCAAGACCCAGGCGATCCTGCCGCTCAAGGGCAAGGTCCTCAACGTCGAGAAGGCCAGGTTCGACAAGATCCTCGGCCACAACGAGCTGCGCGTCCTGATCCAGGCCCTCGGCACCGGCATCGGCGCCGAGGAGTTCAAGATCGAGAACCTGCGCTACCACAAGGTCGTGCTGATGACCGACGCCGATGTGGACGGCTCGCACATCCGCACCCTGCTGCTCACCTTCTTCTACCGGCAGATGCCGGAGATCGTCGCCCGCGGGCACCTGTACATCGCCCAGCCGCCCCTGTTCAAGGTCAAGAAGGGGAAGACGGAGAAGTACCTCAAGGACGAGCGCGCCCTCGAGGAGTTCCTGTTCCAGAAGGCCCTGGACGGCTGGAGCCTGACCCTCCCGGACGGCGAGGAGCACAAGGGCGCCCAGCTGGTGCGGGAGCTGAAGAAGTGGGGCGAGGTGCAGCACCTCTACCAGAAGCTGGAGCGGCGCTCCTACGCCCGGCCCCTGGTGGACGCCCTGCTTGCCGCCGGCCTGCTGGACCCCGAGCGCTTCGACGGCGCCGAGCCGGTGGCCGAGCTGGGCCGGGCCGTCGAGGCGGCCGGGCTGGGCAAGGCCGAGGTCGACAGCGCGGAGGCGGTGGAGACCGAGGAGGCCAGCACCCCGGCGGTGCACCGCCTGAAGCTGGTGCGCATGCACCTGAGCCGGCCGATCACCCTCTGGATCGACACCCATGTGGCCAGCTGGGGCGAGTTCCGCAGGCTGTCGGCCCTCCGCGAGGAGCTGGTGGCCTTCACCGGCGGCACCCTTCGGCTGCGTCGGCTCAAGGACGTCAAGGAGTCGAAGGCCGAAGACGAAGAGGCCCCCACCCTCGGCCGCGAGATGAGCTTCGACACGCCGGAGGCCCTGCTGGCGGCGGTGCTCGAGGAAGGCAAGCGCGGCCTCGGCATCCAGCGCTACAAGGGCCTCGGCGAGATGAACCCCGAGCAGCTCTGGGAGACCACCATGGATCCCGACCGCCGGACCCTGCTGCGGGTCCGGGTGGACGACGCGGTGGAGGCCGACGAGATCTTCACGATCCTGATGGGGGACGCGGTCGAGCCGCGGCGGAACTTCATCGAATCCAATGCTTTGCTTGCTGAAAACATCGACGTTTAGTTGTTTCAGGATTTAAACCCCCGCCCCCGAGGCGGGGGTGAATGTTCCACGTAGAACACCGGACGGCTCATGACCCGCGTTGAACCCATCGAGATCGAAAAGGAAATGCGCAAGAGCTACCTCGATTACGCCATGAGCGTGATCGTGGGGCGGGCGCTGCCGGACGTGCGGGACGGCCTGAAGCCGGTGCACCGGCGGGTGCTGTTCGCCATGAAGGAGGCGGGCAACGACTGGAACCGGGCCTACAAGAAGTCGGCGCGCACCGTCGGCGACGTGATGGGCAAGTACCACCCGCACGGCGACTCGGCGATCTACGACACCCTGGTCCGCCTGGCCCAGCCCTTCTCCATGCGCCACGTCCTGGTGGACGGCCAGGGCAACTTCGGCTCCATCGACGGCGACAGCCCGGCCGCCATGCGCTACACCGAGGCCCGCCTGTCCCGGCTGGCCAACGAGATGATGGGCGACATCGACCAGGAGACCGTCGACTTCGGCCCCAACTACGACGAAAGCCAGCAGGAGCCCCTGGTCCTGCCGGCCAAGTTCCCGAACCTGCTGGTGAACGGCTCGCAGGGCATCGCCGTGGGCATGGCCACCAGCATCCCGCCGCACAACCTGCGGGAGTGCTGCGGCGCCCTGGTCGCGCTGATCGACAACCCGTCCATCGGCCTGGACGTGCTGATGACCCACGTCAAGGGCCCCGACTTCCCGGGCGGGGGGCTCATGCTCGGCACCGAGGGCGTGGTCGACGCCTACCGCACCGGCCGCGGCCGCTGCGTGGTCCGGGCCAAGGCCCACACCGAGCTGGTGCGGGTGAAGAACAAGGGCGAGGTGGAGCAGCTGGTGTTCACCGAGCTGCCCTACCAGGTGAACAAGGCCTCGCTCACCGAGAAGATCGCCGAGCTGGTGCGGGACAAGAAGATCGACGGCATCGCCGACCTCCGCGACGAGTCCGACCGCGAGGGGCTGCGGCTGGTGGTGGAGCTGAAGAAGAACGAGCCCAGCGACATCGTGCTCAACCAGCTGTACCAGCAGACCCAGCTGCAGAACAGCTTCCCGATCACCATGCTGACGATCGTCAACGGCCAGCCGCGGATCTGCACCCTGCGCGAGATCCTCCAGGAGTTCATCGGCTTCCGCCGCGAGGTGGTCACCCGCCGCACCCTGTTCCAGCTGCGGAAGGCGGAGGAGCGGCACCACATCCTGATGGGCCTGAAGATCGCCCTCGACCACCTGGACGCGGTCATCAAGCTGATCCGTGCCGCCCGCACGCCCGAGGAGGCCAAGGCCGGGCTGATGGCCGGCGCCTTCGCCAGCGCCGCCGCCCTGAAGAGGGACCCGGGCCTGTGCCTGTCCGCCGCCCAGGCCCAGGCCATCCTCGACATGCGCCTGCAGCGCCTGACCGGCCTGGAGCGGGAGAAGATCCTCGAGGAGATCGCCGAGCTGGAGAAGACCATCGTCCAGCTCAAGGCCATCCTGGCCGACGAGAAGCTGCTGCTGAAGGTCATCAAGGACGAGCTCAAGGCCGTCGCCGACCAGTTCGGCAACGACCGCCGCACCGAGATCGTCGCCTATAGCGGCGAGATCCGGATGGAGGACGTGGTCCCCGACGACCCGATGGTGGTCACCATGTCCAAGACCGGCTACATCAAGCGCACCGAGCTGCTCGCCTACCGGCGCCAGAAGCGCGGCGGCAAGGGCAAGCTGGGCATGAAGATGAAGGACGAGGATTTCGTCGAGCAGCTGTTCCTGACCAAGGCCCACGACACCCTGATGGCCTTCACCGACCGCGGCTACGTGTACGCCCTGAAGGTCTACGACCTGCCGGAGGCGGCCGCCTCCACCCGCGGCAAGCACATCCGCAACCTGATCAACCTCAAGGACGGCGAGAACGTGGTCACCCTGCTGACCCTCCGCGACTTCCCGGAGGGCGAGTCGCTGGTGTTCGCCACCTCCGACGGCACGGTGAAGCGGACCTCGCTGAGCCTCTATGCCAACATCCGCAGCAACGGCCTGATCGCCCTGAACATCGAGGAGGGCAACCGGCTGATCGCCGTGCGCCGCTCCACCGGCGACCAGCAGGTGCTGCTGGTGAGCGCCCAGGGCAAGGCGATCCGCTTCCCCGAGGCCGACATCCGCGCGGTCGGCCGGGTCGCCACCGGTGTCCGCGGCATGCGCCTGGCGAGCGGCGACCACCTCGTCGACATGGAAGTGGTGGATGCCCTGCCGGACCTGCCGGAGGGGGTCGAGCCGGACGAGGCCACCGAGTCCCATGGCATGCTGCTGACCGTCACCGAGAAGGGCTACGGCAAGCGCAGCCTGCTGCAGGACTACCGGCTGCAGGGCCGGGGCGGCACCGGCGTCATCAACATCCGCACCGGCGTGCGCAACGGGCCGGTGGTGGGGTCGGTGCTGGTCAAGCCCGGGGAGGGCTGCCTGCTCATCTCCCAGGAGGGCATGGTCATCCGCTTCGACATCGACAGCGTCCGCAAGACCGGCCGCAACGCCCTCGGCGTCCGGCTGGTGAAGTTCGCCGAGGACAAGGACAAGGACAAGGTGGTGGGGATCGCCAAGATCGACGCCAGCGCCCAGGCCCTCGACGAGGAGGACGACCTGGAGCTGGTGACCGATGCGGAAGCGGCCCAGCCGGGTCCCGACGAAAGCGGAACCCAGCGCAAGCTGGAGATCTGACCCCGGTCAGCGGGAGGGGTCGTAGCCGCTGGCCCGCAGCAGCGCCTTGGGATCGCGCAGGCGGAGCAGGTCGGCGAGGGCGGCGCGCTTGTCGGCGGCCCGGGCGTGGTAGGCCCGGGCGATCCGGAACCCGACGTAGTAGCCCAGGGCCGCCGGCCAGTCCGGTCGGGCCCGGTCATTGTTGGCGATCCAGTCCCGGCAGTCGGTCCCGTCCATGGCCTGGACGAAGCGCGCCCACACCTCCCCGCTCGTGGGCGTCACCCCAGGTCCGATAGGCCGGTTCCGGCAGGTCGGGACAGACCAGCGTGGCGATGAAGTCGGCCGTCCCCTCGACCAGCGCCTGGCGGAGCAGGCTGGGCGTGCCGCCCCCGGTCTGCTGGAAGTGCACCAGTTCGTGGACGACCACCGAAGGGAGTTCCTCCACCGGGCGGAACAGGTCGAGGTCGCGGGGGCCGAATTCACCCAGGTCGACCCCGGGCGCGCGGCAGTACACCTCGGCGCCGATGACCAGGCCGTTGGCGGTGGCGGTTCCGCCGGAGCGGAAGTGGCCCACCACGAAGCTGATCTGGGGAAAGAAGGTGGGGGGGTACAGGGCCTTCATCCGCCCGAGGGCCGCCAGGATCGCCGGCCGCTGGGCGTCGATGGCGGCCTCCAGGGCGCCCAGGGAGCCGAAGAACCGCGGAAGGGCGCCGAAGGTGCCCGCAAGCCGGTCGAGGTCCTGGATCTTGCCCAGGGCGAGGAAATCCACCAGGCCTGGTGACCCGGGGTGGAGGTAGAGGTCGGCCACCCGGGCCATGCGCGCGTCCTGGGCCTGGGTGGGAAAGGGTTCGCCCAGTGTGGCGCGAAGCCGGCCGAGGTCGGCCGTCACCAGCCGGGCCCGGGCGGGGTCGCCGTGGTTGCGCCTGAAGCGCCGATCGTTGGCCTCCACCTGCTTGAGCAGGGCCGCCCAGCGGGGCTGACCGGACAGGCTGGCCAGGTCGGGGTCGCCGGCCATGCCGTCCCGGTCGCGGTAGCCCCGGGCTGAGGATCGGGCCAGGGCTTCGAGTGCGGCGCGGTTCCGACCGGCCCGGGCGAAGGCGCAGGCGGCGTTGTAGTAACCCTGCGCCGCCAGAGCCGGATGGGCGGCGGCGGCGGCCTGGAACCCGGCCGCCGCCGCCGTGAACCGGTGTTCACGGGCCGCCGTGCTGCCCTCCTGGTAGAGGCGGGCGGCGGCGAGGGTGTCGGAGGCGGTCAGCGAGGATCCGGCCAGCAGCCCCCAGAGGGCGGCCAGAGCCAAGTGGGAACGAGGACGCACGGGGACTCCAGGAAGATCCCCCGGTTACCGCGGCCCGGCCCGCGCGTTTAGGCCCGGCCCGGAACCGGATGGCCGGCCAGGCAGGCGATCCCGGCCTGGAGATCCTCCTCGGACAGGCTGTGGTCGGCCAGTTGTCCGTCCAGGAAGGCGCCGTAGCCGTTCAGGTCCATGAGGCCGTGGCCGCTGAGGTTGAAGAGGATCACCCTCTCCTTGCCTTCTTCGCGCGCCTGCACGGCGGCGCGGATGGCCATGGCGATGGCGTGGCTGGACTCGGGCGCCGGAATGATGCCCTCGGTGCGGGCGAAGGCCATGGCGGCGGAGAAGCACTCCAGCTGCTGGATCGCCACCGGGGTCACCAGGCCGTCGACCACGGTCTTGCTCACCAGCGGCGCCATGCCGTGGTAGCGCAGGCCGCCGGCGTGGATGCCGGGCGGCATGAAGGTGTGGCCGAGGCTGTGCATGGGCATCAGCGGGGTCATCCGCGCCACGTCGCCGTGGTCGTAGGCGTAGGGCCCGCGGGTGAGGGTCGGGCAGGAGGCCGGTTCCACGGCGAAGAACTCCGTCTGCGCGCCGTGCAGCTTGTCGCGCAGGAACGGGAAGGCCAGGCCGGCGAAGTTGCTGCCGCCGCCCACACAGCCGATGACCGCGTCGATCTTCGCCTCGCCGGCGGCGGCCATCTGCTTCTGGGCCTCCAGGCCGATGATGGTCTGGTGCAGCAGCACGTGGTTGAGCACGCTGCCGAGGGTGTAGCGGGTCTTGCCGGTGGGGTCGGTGACGGCGGCCTCCACCGCCTCGCTGATGGCGATGCCCAGGCTGCCCGGGGAGGTCCGGTCCTGGGCCAGGATCGCCCGGCCGGCGGCGGTCTCCGGGCTGGGGCTGGCGACGCACTCCCCGCCCCAGGTGCGCATCATCATCTTGCGGAAGGGCTTCTGGTCGAAGCTCACGCGCACCATGAAGATCTTGCATTCGAGGCCGAACTGGGCGCAGGCGAAGGCGATGCTGCTGCCCCACTGGCCGGCGCCGGTCTCCGAGGTGATCCGGGTCATGCCGGCGACCTTGTTGTAGTAGGCCTGGGCCACCGCCGTATTGACCTTGTGGCTGCCGGCCGGGCTGACGCTCTCGTTCTTGAAGTAGATCCGCGCCGGCGTCTTCAGGTGCGCCTCGAGCGCGCGGGCCCGGTGCAGCGGCGTGGGCCGGTAGCGCAGCAGGATCTCCAGGACCTCGTCGGGAATCGCGATGAAGCGCTCCTGGCTCATCTCCTGCTCGATGAGGTTCATGGGGAAGACAGCGGCGAGGGCGTCCGGCGACACCGACTGGCCGTCCGGACCCAGCGGCGGCAGCGGCGGGGTCGGCAGGTCCGCGGCCAGGTTGTACCAGGAGCGCGGGATGTCATCGGCGGCGAGGTTGTAGCGGGACATGGGGGGCTCCATGGAGAAGGGATCAGGCGGGACGGACCCGGGCGAGCACCTGGCGCAGGGCCGATCCGGGCTTCTTCAGTTCCCGCGAACCGCGGGTGATCTTGCACAGGCTCAGGTGCAGTTCGCTGGCGATGTGCCGCTGGGTTTCGCCGGCCTCGAGCCGTTTCAGGAGCTCCCACCGGGAGCCCAGGTCGGCGGTCTCGGCCGGGGTCAGGATCTCCCGCAGGAAACGCTCCACCAGGTCCGGTTCGTGGAGCCGGGCCAGGGTGCGCGCGAAGTTGGTGAAGGGGTCCATGTTGTTTCTATTCATAGAAACAATAGAGGACCTTCAGCACCTCTGTCAACCGGCGGTTGCCCTCAGCCGTGGCGGACCACGGTGAACCGCTGCAGCCGCACCGGCTCCAGGGGGCCGATGCCGGCCTTGCGGCGCGCGATCTCGAGCTGCTGCTCGACCCGGGCGATGCCTTCCAGGGCCGGCAGCAGCACGCCCCGGCGGCCGTCCGGTGCGGCCACCACCACGCCGAAGCGGGCCGGATCGAGGTCCTGGGGTCCCGCCGCCGGCTCCAGCGGGCCGAGCACGTCGACCATCACCTGCAGCCCATCCAACTCGTCGGCGGTCAGCGGGCTGAAACGCCGGTCCTCGCGGGCGGAGGCATGGCCGTTCCGGAGGATCTCCAGCGGCAGGGAGGCGGTCTGCGGTTCGAGGGTGCCGATGCAGCCGCGCAGCGCCCCGCCGGCCGCGTGAAGGCTGACGAAGCAGGCGCCGGGCGCCGCCGGAAGGCCGGCGCCGAGCCCCTCCGGCACACGGTCCAGGCGCCGCCCGTGGCGGGCCGCCTCGGCCACCGCGCAACGCGCCAGTTCGACCCAAGGATCCATCGGTCCCCCGGCCCCAAGCTTAGGCGAAGGAGCGCTTGGTGCCGCCGGGCCGATCCGGGAAAATGGTGGGTTCCCGGGAGATCCCATGGCTTCGCTCACCCTCGGCCCGGTCGGCCGCTTCGTCCAGCACCACTTCCGCCACTTCAACGCGGCGGCCCTGGTGGACGCGGCCCAGGGCTACCACGACTACCTGCAGGGCGGCGGCCGGATGATGGTCACCCTGGCGGGCGCCATGAGCACCGCCGAACTGGGGCTGTCCCTGGCGGAGATGATCCGCCAGGACAAGGTCCACCTGATCGTCTGCACCGGCGCCAACCTCGAGGAGGACATCTTCAACCTGGTGGCCCACGACTTCTATGAACGGGTGCCGCACTACCGCGACCTCACGCCCGCCGACGAGAAGGCCCTGCTGGACCGGCACATGAACCGGGTGACCGACACCTGCATCCCGGAGATGGAGGCCATGCGCCGCATGGAAAAGGCGATGCTGGAGGTCTGGACCGCGGCGGACGCCAAAGGCGAGCGCTACTTCCCGCACGAGTTCTTCCAGCAGGTGCTGAAGAGCGGCAAGTACGAGGAGCACTACCAGATCGACCCGAAGCACTCATGGATGCTGGCGGCCCTCGAAAAGAACGTGCCCATCGTCGTACCCGGCTGGGAGGACAGCACCCTCGGCAACATGTACGCCGCCGCCGTGATACGCGGCGAGGTGAAGAACGTCCACACGGTGCGCACCGGGATCGAGTACATGACCTGGCTGGCCGAGTTCTACGAGACCAGCACCCGGCAGAGCCCCCTGGGCATGTTCCAGATCGGCGGCGGGATCGCGGGCGACTTCCCGATCTGCGTGGTGCCCATGCTGCACCAGGACCTGGAGCGGGAGGCGCCGCTCTGGGGCTACTTCTGCCAGATCAGCGACAGCACCACCTCCTACGGCTCCTACTCCGGCGCCGTCCCCAACGAGAAGATCACCTGGGGCAAGCTGGCCATGGACACCCCCAAGTTCATCATCGAGAGCGACGCCACCATTGTCGCTCCGCTGGTGTTCGCCTACCTGCTGGGCTGGTAGAAGCCGACCCGAAGGGCGGGAACAGCGCCAGAATGGAACCACCGGCCCCCGGGCGGGGGCCGGTAGCTTCGGGAGGTCCCCATGCTGCTGCCCATCCTCCTGGCCGTGGCCGCCGATCCACCCGCGGTGCCCCCCGCCCCGCCGGCCATCGTGCTCACCCGCGACGGCCGCGAACCCACGGACCTCCCGGCGGGCTCCCTGGAACTGTCCGAGAACAGCCTGCCCGAGGATGCGATCAAGAACGCCGCGGAACGGGTCGACCCCCGCGCCCCGGTCCGGGGAGGGACGGGCGTCGGCACCGGCGTCACCTACCTCCGCGACACCAAGGAGAGCGCCAGCAAGGGCATCCGCCACCTGCGCGCGGTGGTGCGGCCGGGCGAGCGGATCGAGGCGCGGGTGCTCGGCGCGGCCCCGGACAAGGTGTTCCTCCGCTTCTGGAACCCGCCGAAAGGCGACCCCTTCGCCGCCCAGTTCCTGCGCTGGAACCAGATGGGCCGGAACGTGGCCCAGGTGCTCGAGTTCAAGAACACCCTGGGCAGCGACTACCACCTGGTCCTGGTGCTGGAGGGCTTCGCCGGCTACCCCTACCGGCTCAAGCTCACGCGCAAGGGGCCCTGAGCCATCCCAGGCGGCTCACCCTTCCAGATAGGGTCCCCAGTCGCCGTCGCTGAGTTCGACCGCCTCGCGCAGCAGGCGCGGCAGCCGGTCCTCGGGGAAGAGGTAGGCCCAGGCGACGTAGCGGTGCCCGGCGTCGAGCACCAGGGGGACCGCCCGGCGCAGGTACAGTTCCTCCTCGACGCCTTCCAGGGGATCCAGGTCGGCGAGGGCGGATTCAAGCATCTCCTCGTCGTCGTAACCGACGAACTCCCCAATGACCCAGCCGGGGCCGGGCGGCGGGGATTCGGGCTCCGCGCCGGGCACCAGGGCGGCGTCGCCGTTGGGCAGCCGGAACAGGCGGCCCGGCGTCCAGGCGCGGCACAGGCCCTCCGGGTGGGTGCGCTGCAGCCAGCCGTGGCGGGATCCGCCTTCGCGCAGGCTGCCGTACACGAACAGGCCGTCGGCGTTCACTCCGGGATCGGGTACTGGTCGGTGAGGTGGAAGACTTCCTGGCGGATCCGGGCGATGGCGGACTCGTCGGCACGGTGGCGCAGGCCCATGTCGATCCAGCCGGCGATGTGGTCCATCTCGTCGTCCTTGAGGCCGCGGGTGGTGACCGCCGGCGTGCCCACGCGGATGCCGCTGGGCTTGAGCGGCGGGTTGGGGTCGAAGGGGATGCCGTTCTTGTTGACGGTCAGGCCGCAGCGCTCGAGGGTGCGCTCGGCTTCCGAGCCGAGGATGCCGTGGTCGTAGACGTCCACCAGCATCAGGTGGTTGTCGGTGCCGCCGGAGATGATGCGCCAGCCGCGCTTCAGCAGGCCGCTGGCCAGCAGGCCGGCATTCTTCACCACCTGTTCCTGGTAGGCCTTGAACTCGGGCTTGAGGGCCTCGCCCAGGGCCACCGCCTTGGCCGCGACCACGTGCATGAGCGGTCCGCCCTGGACGCCCGGGAACAGGGCGCGGTCGATCTCCTTGGCGAACTGCTGCCGGCACAGGATCAGGCCGCCGCGGGGGCCGCGCAGGGTCTTGTGGGTGGTGGTGGTGACGAAGTCGGCGTGCGGCACCGGGCTGGGGTGGACCCCCGCCGCCACCAGACCGGCGATGTGGGCCATGTCCACCATCAGCAGGGCGCCGGCCTCGTCGGCGATGGCGCGGAAGGCCGGGAAGTCGAAGGTGCGCGGGTAGGCCGAGGCGCCGGCCACGATCATCTTGGGCTTGTGCTCCAGGGCCAGGCGCCGGACCTCGTCCATGTCGATGCGCTCGTCCTCGCGGCGGACGTGGTAGCCGACGAAGCGGTAGAGGATCCCCGAGCTGTTCAGCGGGTGGCCGTGGGTCAGGTGGCCGCCGTGGGCCAGGTCGAGGCCCAGCACCGTGTCGCCGGGCTTCAGCATCGCCAGGTAGACAGCCATGTTGGCCTGGGCGCCGCTGTGCGGCTGGACGTTGATGTGCTCGCAGCCGAACAACTCCCTGCCGCGGCTGCGGGCCAGGTCCTCGACCGTGTCGACGTTGGTGCAGCCGCCGTAGTAGCGCTTGCCGGGGTAGCCCTCGGCGTACTTGTTGGTGAAATGGGAGCCCATGGCCTGCATCACCGCGCGGCTGGCGTAGTTCTCCGAGGCGATCAGCTCCAGGTGGTGGCGCTGGCGCTGGATCTCCAGCTCCAGCGCCTGGAACACCTCCGGGTCGCCGTTGCGGAACGCTTCGTACATGGGCATCGGGGCACCTCTGGGCACCATCCTAGCGCCGCCGGGCGGAGCGCCGGGTGGACGCCGTCACATCGGCCGCCCCCGTGGGCTTCTGCCACCATGGAGCGAGGAGCACCGCATGGCCTTCCTGCCCATCCCCGAGGGACCGGACCTGGAGCAGTTCGAGCACGCCCTGGCGAGCCGCTACGCCAGCAAGGCGATGCTGCGGCAGCTCTCGCCCCTGTACCGGATGCGGGTCTGGCGGCGGCTCTGGATCGCCCTGGCCGAGGCCGAGGCCGAGCTGGGCCTGCCCATCTCCGAGGCGCAACTGGCCGAACTGCGCGCCACCCAGGATGCGGTGGATCTGGCGGCCATCGCCCGCCACGAAGCGGCGCTGCGCCACGACGTCATGGCCGCCATCCACGCCTGGGGCGAGCAGGCGCCGCGGGCGCGGCCGATCCTGCACCTCGGCGCCACCTCCTGCTTCGTCACCGACAACGGCGACCTGCTGATCTGCCACCAGGCCCTGCAACTGCTGCGCCGCCGCCTGCTCGACGTGATCGCCGCCCTGGCGGCCTTCGCCGGCCAGTGGCAGGACCAGCCGACCCTCGGCTTCACCCACTTCCAGCCGGCCCAGCCCACCACCGTCGGCAAGCGCGCCTGCCTGTGGATCCAGGACCTGCTGCTGGACCTGGAGGACCTCGACCACCTGCGGGCGACCACCCCGGTGCGCGGGGTGAAGGGCACCACCGGCACCCAGGCCAGCTTCCTGGAGCTGTTCGACGGCGACGGCGCCAAAGTGGACGCGCTCGAGCGGCGCGTGTGCGAGAAGCTGGGCCATCCGGCCATCCCCATCAGCGGCCAGACCGCCACCCGCAAGCTCGAGGACCGCATCGGCCAGGTGCTCTGCGGGCTGGCCGCCTCGGCCAGCAAGTTCGCCTGCGACCTGCGCCTGCTGCAGCACCTCAAGGAGGTGGAGGAGCCCTTCGAGAAGGCCCAGATCGGCTCCAGCGCCATGCCCTACAAGCGCAACCCGATGCGCAGCGAGCGCATCAACAGCCTGGCCCGCTTCGTCCTCGGCCTGCTGCCGTCGACCTACCAGACCAGCGCCACCCAGTGGATGGAGCGGACCCTGGACGACAGCGCCCACCGGCGCCTGACCATCTCCCAGGGCCTCCTGGCGGTGGACGCGATCCTGGTGCTGTACCGCAACGTGGCCTCCGCCCTGGTGGTGCACCCGAAGATGATCGAAGCGCGGCTGGCCCAGGAGCTGCCGTTCATGGCCGCCGAGGTGCTGCTCATGGAGGCGGTCAAGCGCGGCGGCGACCGCCAGGACCTGCACGAGCGCTTCCGGGTGGCGTCCCTGGCCGCCGGCAAGGCCATCAAGGAGGAGGGCCGGCCCAATCCCATGCTCCAGCTCCTCGCCGCCGACCCGGCCTGGCGCATGACCGAAGCGGAGCTGGCCGGACTGCTCGACGCCGCCCGTTTCACCGGCCGCGCCGGCGCGCAGGTGCGCGGCTTCCTGGACCGGGAGGTGGCCGCTGCGCTGGCCGGGCACCGGGCCGGAGCGGCCGAGACGATCAGGGTTTGAGACCCGAGCTCGAAGGAGAACGCCGATGGACATGCGCGTGGAACTGCAAGGAGGGATGAAGGTGGCGGCGCACTTCGCCGGCTTCACCGTGGTCACCGACCAGCCGCCGAAGGACGGTGGCGACGGCAGCGCCCCCTCACCGTTCGCCCTCTTCCAGGCCAGTCTCGCCACCTGCGCCGGCTACTACGTGCTGGCCTTCTGTGTGCAGCGCGGGCTGCCCACCGATGGCATCGAGCTGCTCCAGCGCACCGTCCCGGATCCAGACAGCAGGATGGTCGGCCGCATCGAGCTGGAAATCCACCTCCCGGCGGGATTCCCGGCCCAGTACCACGAGGCGCTGGTGCGGGCGGCCAACCAGTGCACGGTCAAGAAGCACATGGACCACCCGCCGGCCTTTTCGACCCGGACCGTGGTCCACACCTGAAAGGCGGGATTCATGCTCAAAGTCGCCGTCATCGGTGCGCAGACCCTGCTGGGCCGCGAGTTGACCCAGGCCCTGGAGGCGGTGGAGGCCTCCGTGCTGCCGCTGGCCACCGGCCTGCTCAGCCGCGAGCAGGAGGAGGGCGACCTGGTGGTCTTCGCGCCCGCCCCGGAACTGCTGGTGGGCCTGGACGTGGTCATCCTGGTCGAGTCGCCGGACGATCCGGCCCTGCTCGAGGGCTTCCCGGGCCGGATCCTCGACCTGCGTGACGAGTCCGGCGCCGCGGCCGAGCCGATGCCCCTGGCCGGGGAGTGGCCGCCCACCGTGCTGCGCTACCGCGGCCGGCCGGCCCTGGACCAGGCCCTGGCCCTCCTGCCGACCCTGGTGGAAGGCCTCGGCGGGGTTGCGGGCACCCACCTGCGCGGGGTCGCCTGCCTGGGCGAGCGCGGCCTGCAGGGGCTGCTGGAGCAGACCGAGGCGGTGCTGGAGGGGCGCGAACCGGAGACCGGGAAGCTCGGCTACCGGGCCGCCTTCGAAGTGCTGCCGCAGCCGCCCCGGGGCGCCCTGGTCGAAGTCCGCGTCCCGGTCTTCCACGGCGACCTGCTGGTGCTGCATCTGCAGGCCGCGGCCGGGACCCGGCTCGCACCCCGGCCCGCCCCCGCCGGGGTGCTCTGGCGCGACGCCCCGCCCACCTCCCGGGACGTGGCGGTCAGCGCCGAGGCCCTCGCCCACCTCGCCCCCGCGGAGGACGGCCAGAGCGCCTGGCTGACCCTCGGCTACGACCCGATCCTCTGGGGCACCCTGCGCCCGACCCTGCGCCTGCTGGGACTGCGCGGGGATTTCTGACCGGCGGATCGGCGCCGCTGTGTTTTCCTTCGTGACCTTCGCGCCTTCGTGGTGAATCCTGTCCTCTGCCCATGGCCAGGAAGCTCGACCAGCCCCAGCACCGGGGGGACTTCTTCAAGTCCCTGGGGACGCTGTTCGCCGGGTTCGTGGCAGAGCAGGTCGAGGACGCGGTCACCGGGATCGCGCCGAAGCTGATTCGCCCTCCGGGCGCCCTGGAGGAGTTCGCCTTCCTGGTGGCCTGCACCCGCTGCGACAAGTGCATCAAGGCCTGCCCCCAGGACAGCCTCCGCAAGGCGGTGAGCAGCGCCGGGCTGGCGGTCAACACGCCCTACGTCGAGCCGCGCAGCATGCCCTGCTTCCTCTGCACCGACCTGCCCTGCATCCCCGCCTGTCCGGACGGTGCCCTGCTGTGGCCGAAGCGGACCCTGGCGAGCGGCGAGGTGGTGGAGGGCCCCCGAGCGGTCAAGATGGGCACCGTGCGGATCCTGGAGGACCTGTGCCTGACCTGGGACCGGGGCGAGGACCAGCCCGCCCAGGCCTGCCGCACCTGCGTCGACCGCTGCCCCTACCCGGGCGTGGCCATCGACGTGAAGGACGCCGAGGACGGCCGCGTGGCGCATCCGGTGGTCAACGCCGACGACTGCACCGGCTGCGGCCTGTGCGTGTTCGGCTGCCCGACCCCGAAGGCGGCGCTGGTGGTGGATCCCCGCCGCGACTGAGGCACTGTGCCGGTCCTCACTGCGGTGGCCCCTGCCGCAGGGGTACACTGTCCCGCTTCCCCGGGGTCCGCATGGCCACCACCGCCCACATCGGCACCTCCGCGCTCCGCAGCGAAGGCCGCGCCAAGCTCACCGGCGCGACCCGCTATACCGACGACCTGAAGATCGAGGGCCTGCTGCACGGCGTCACCGTGCGCAGCAGCGTCGCCCGCGGGCGGATCAAGGCGATCCGCTTCGCCGAGGACGTCCCCTGGCACGAGTTCGTGATCGTGACGGCCAAGGACGTGCCGGGCAGGAACGTGGTCGCCCACATCATCCAGGACCAGCCCTGCCTGGCGGACGGCAACATTAACCACGCCGAGGAGGCGGTCGTGCTGCTGGCGCACCCGGACCGGGCGATGGCCGAGGCGGCGCGGACCAAGGTCCAGGTGGACGTCGAGGAGCTGCCAGCGGTGCTGTCCATCGAGGACAGCCTGGCCCGGACCCGCATCGTCTGGGGCGAGGACAACACCTTCAAGAAGCTGGTCATCGCCAAGGGCGACCCGGAGAGCCAGTGGCGGGACGCCCATCTCACCCACGAGGCCACCTACCGCACCGGCGCCCAGGAGCACCTCTACATCGAACCCAACGCGATGATCGCCGAGGCGAGCCCGGAAGGCATCCTCGCCCGCGGCTCCCTGCAGTGTCCGTACTACGTGCACCACAGCCTGCACGAGCTGTTCGGCCTGGCGCCGGAGCGGATCCGGGTGGTGCAGCTGGACACCGGTGGCGGCTTCGGCGGCAAGGAGGACTTCCCCTCCATGCTCGCCTGCCACGCCGCGCTGCTGTCCTGGAAAGCTGGAGGACGGCCGGTGAAGATCGTCTACGACCGCGAAGAGGACATGGCCTGCACCACCAAGCGCCACCCCTCGCGCACCCGGGTGAAGAGCGCCTGGACTGCGGACGGGACCCTCCGTGCCCTGGACATCGAATTCCTGTTGGACGGCGGCGCCTACCTGACCCTGTCGCCGGTGGTGCTCAGCCGTGGCGCCCTGCATGCCGCCGGGCCCTACCGCTGCGACCACATCCGGATCCTGGCCAAGGCCCTGGCCACCAACCACCCGCCCCACGGCGCCTTCCGCGGCTTCGGCGCGCCGCAGAGCCTGTTTGCCATCGAACGCCACGTCACCGAGGCGGCGCTGCGGCTGGGGCTGGACCCGGTGGAGGTGCGCCGGAAGAACCTGCTGCGCACCGGCGACGCCATGGCCACCGGCCAGATCGTGCGCGACACCGTGGACCTGGCCGCGCTGATGGACCGCGCCCTGGCCGAGATCGACCACGCCGGCCGCAAGGGCGCCCACGCCGCCCACAATGCCACGCCGGATCCGGTCAAGCGCGGGCTGGGCTTCGCGGTGTTCATGCACGGCGGCGGCTTCACCGGGGCGGGCGAGGTGTTCCTCGGCTCGGTGGCGGCGGTCGAGGGGCTGGAGGACGGCCGCGTGCAGGTGCAGGTGGCCTCCACCGAGATCGGCCAGGGCGCCACCACCGTGTTCACCCAGATCGCCGCCGAGACCCTGGGGGTGGCCCTGGAGCAGGTCGAGGTGGCGCGGCCGGACACCGGCATCGTTCCCAACAGCGGGCCGACGGTGGCCTCGCGCACCACCCAGGTGGTCGGCAAGCTGGTGCAGGACGCCTGCATGGCGCTGCGCCGGACCCTGCACGAGAGCGGCGACCTGACCCAGGGCGGCGACCTGGCCGCGGCGATCCGCGCCTTCCGGGCCCGCCACGGGCGGCTGCGCACCGAGAGCCGGTACCAGAAGCCGCCCTTCGTCCAGTGGGACGACGAGGCCTACCGCGGCGACGCCTATGCCACCTACGCCTGGGCCTGCTACGCCGCCGACGTGCGGGTGGACACCCTGACCTACGAGACGACCCTGGCCGACTTCGTCGCGGTGCAGGAGATCGGCCGCGTTGTGAACCCGACCCTGGCCGCCGGCCAGATCGAGGGCGGCGTGGCCCAGGGGATCGGCTGGGCGGTGAGCGAGGAGGTGGTCTGGTCCAAGGGGCACATGCTCAACAACCAGATGACCAACTACATCATGGCGACGGCCGCCGACCTGCCGCCGATCCGGGTGTTCTTCGAGGAGCAGCCCTACCCCTTCGGCCCGGGCGGAGCCAAGGGCATCGGCGAACTGCCCATGGACGGCCCGGCGCCGGCGATCCTGAACGCCGTGCAGGACGCGCTGGGCGTGGTGCCGCGGGAGATCCCGCTGACCCCGGAACGGCTGCTGGATGTGATCGAGGGGGTGGCCCGTGGCTGACAAGATCCGCCTGACCCTGACGGTGAACGGCGCGCCGCGCAGCGCCGAGGTCTATCCCATGGCTCGGCTGCTGGACGTGCTCCGCGAGGACCTGGGCCTGACCGGCACCAAGGAGGGCTGCGGCGAAGGCGAATGCGGCGCCTGCTCGGTGATCCTCGACGGCGCCCTGGTCAATGCCTGCCTGGTGCCCGCCATCCAGGCCCAGGGCGCGGCCCTGCGCACGGTGGAAGGCCTGGCCGAGGCCGGCGAACTCAGCCCCCTGCAGGACGCCTTCCTCCACCACGGCGGCGCCCAGTGCGGCTTCTGCACCCCGGGCATGCTGGTGGCCGGCACCCACCTGCTGGAACAGCACGCCGCCGGGGATGAAACCGCCGTGCGCGAGGGCCTCGCCGGCAACCTCTGCCGCTGCACCGGCTACAACAAGATCATCGATTCGGTGCTGGGCGTGCAATCGGGCCCAGGTCATCAACCCGTCTGAAGGCCGAACAGATGTCCCACGAAGAGATCACCGAGGCCATTCTTGGAGCCGCCTTCGAGGTGTCCAACGAGCTGGGCAACGGCTTTCTCGAAGCCGTCTACGAACGTGCCCTGGAGTTGGTGCTCAAGGAGCGAGGGTTCCATGTGGCTCGGCAGCAGCCCATTAGGGTTCTCTTCCGTGGGACCGAAGTCGGAACCGACCAGGCAGATCTGTTGGTGAATGGTTCGGTTCTGGTCGAACTCAAGGCTGTGAAAACACTTCTGCCAGAACATCAGGCCCAAGTGATCCACTACCTCAAGGCCACTGGACTGAGCGTAGGACTACTGATCAACTTCGGAACAGCCAAGATCGAATACAAACGGCTGACCTGGAATAACACAACAAATTAAAAGGACATTATGTTTATTATTTGTCATTCATCCTGTGTATCTTGTGCATCCTGTTTGAGTTTTTTAACAAGATGTACAAGATGCACAGGATAAATTGCTACTATTGTTGATTATTTATCATTGTTTGAAGGACATGCACCATGAGAGGCCAGCCTTCCGCATGTGAAGTCGCCACGCCCGCCAATTTGGCGGAGGCATTATTGTTCCGTGCCGAGCACCCCGAATGGCGCCCCTTGGCGGGGGCCACCGACCTGATGGTGCCCTTCGCCGCGGGCCGGCAGCCGGTGACGCGGTTCCTGAACCTCTGGGGGCTGGCCGAGCTGCGCGGCATCGAGGCTGCGCCCGAGGCGGTCACCCTCGGCGCCCTCACCACCTACCGGGAAATCGCGCTGCACCCGGTGCTGCGGGCGGAGCTGCCGAACCTCGTGCGCAGCGCCAAGGCCACCGGGGCGCTGGCCATCCAGAGCCGCGGCACCCTCGGCGGCAACCTGGCGAACGGCAGTCCTGCGGCGGACACCCCTCCCAGCCTCCTGGCCTACGGCGCGGAACTCGAACTGCGGTCGGTCCGCGGCGCGCGATGGGTCGCCTACGCCGACTTCCACACCGGCTACAAGACCAGCCTGCTGGGCCCGGACGAATTGCTCACCCGGATCCGCGTGCCGCGGCCCCTGGTGGACGGCTACCACTATTTCCGCAAGGTCGGCACGCGCCGCGCCCAGGCCATCGCCAAGGTCAGCCTGGCCGCCTGGGTCCGCCCCGAGCAGGGCCGGATCGCCGAGATCCGGCTGGGCCTGGGCAGCGTGGCGCCCTTCCCGCTGCGGGCCAAGCAGGCCGAAGCCGTGCTGCTCGGCGCGGACCTCGCCAGCCTGCCCCTGGCCGCGGCCCAGGAGGCCCTGCAGCGCGACATCGCCCCGATCGACGACATCCGCAGCAGCGCCCGGTTCCGCCGCAAGGTCGCCGAGAACCTGCTGCAGGAGATGCTGCGGGGGCTGGTGGACACCTAGAATTAGTACGGGATTCCAAAAAACGCGTGCCTTTTCCCATTTATTCCATCCGTTCCTGTTAACCAACCTTTTTTAGCAGGAAAAAAGGGGATAGAAGGGATGAAAAGCAGGGCTGATTTTCCCGTTCGTTCAAAACAATCATGCCGGTATCGCTTGGAAATTGACTGGATCCAAAATGCAGGACCGTTTTACAGATCCGTCCAGCTGGAACATCTTGGGGGCATCACGAAAACGAAAGACACGATAAAGCCAATATTTGTCGTTGTTTTCAGATGAAAACTGGACTTCGTTTTTCGACAAATAGAACGGTGTCTCCGCAGTGAAAGCAGTCGTCTTGACTTCGATGAAGCGTTCTTGACCCGACTCATCGAAGGACAACACATCGAAACCACACCCATCGCCTTGGGTTTGCGAAACCTGTTCAATGCGATCGGCGAGCCGACCCTTGCCCAGCTTGTGCAGCCGGTGCGCTTCGAATTCCATAACTAGGGCTTCTCCGGCGAGCCCAAGCGTTCGATTCCGGGCTTCACGCTCGATATAGTCTCTCCGTATGGGGTGGCGGGTCCGGTAAGGAGCGACATTCTCCCGAACGCCAGACTCAGCAATCCGAGGCGGAGGTACCAGAATCGCCTCCAATGCAGCCAGACGTGGCGTCTCTGCCGGACGCTCTACGGCACGTAATGCGGCATCATCAAGGGCTTGGTCTGTACCCAAGGCAGCTGCGACTTTATCGAACAACAGGGACTGGTAATTCGATAGGGGTTTGTACCCCTGGATTGGCATGGCGCCAAGTTCGAGAAGGATTGCACTGATGTTTTGGTGCTTTCGTTCGATCGCGGAGCTCGACCGCCCGGGAAGCAGCCCGATCAGGGCATTTCGATGCGCCGTTTTGCTGTATTTCTGCCCGAGTAGCTCCAGGCGCAGCATGCGGAAATAGGCCTCGACCGTGGCGCGGATTTCGGATTCATTCCAGGGGAGGCCGGCCGTGGACCCTGATTCTGCTTCTTGTTCGGGCATTGTTTGACCCACCGGGTTTATTCCAGGTCAATTCTGCCACTGGCAGCTGCATTTCATGCATTCGCGCCACGGGTCGGCGCGACAATGGCACCTAATGGCGGAGGCACACGATGAACATCGGACGCCGGGACTGGATGAAGCTGGGCGCGGCGGGGGCCGCGGGACTCCTGGCGGCGCGGCTGGAGGGGGGCGGTGCCAAGGCGGTGCCAGCGCCTCCATTCAATCCCCGCACGGCCAAGGCCATGCCCACCCGCAACCTCGGCCGCACCGGCCACACGGTGGGACTGTTCAGCCTGGGCTGCCAGGCGGCCCTGGAGAAGGCCGACAACGAGGCGGTGGCGGTGCCGATCCTCGAGCGCGCCTTGGACCTGGGGGTGAACTACCTGGACACCTCCGCCCGCTACGGCGGCGAGAAGCGCTGGAGCGAACAGTACGTCGGCAAGGTGATGAAGCGCCGGCGCAGCGAGGCCTTCCTCGCCACCAAGACCCACGACCGCAGCCGCGACGGCTCGCTGCGGCTGCTGGAGACCTCGCTGAAGCTGCTGCAGACCGACCACGTGGACCTCTGGCAGCTGCACGCCCTGGACACGATGGACGACGTCCATCGGGCGCTGGCGAAGGACGGCGCCGTGCAGGCCATGCTCAAGGCCCGCGACGAAGGTCTGGTCCGATACTTCGGCATCAGCGGCCACACCGACCCGGAGGTGCTGGCGGAGGCGCTGCGGCGCTTCCCCTTCGACACGGTGCTGATGGCCTTCAATGCCGCCGACCCGCACCACCTGAGCTTCCGCAAGCTGCTCGACCTGGCGGTGGAGAAGGAGGTCGGCATCATCGGCATGAAGATCCCCGCCCGCGGCCGGCTGCTGCAGGGCTACGTGCCGCCGCCGCCGGAGCAGCAGCGCGGCCGGGTCAAGGCCGACCGCCCCGGCACCATCAGCATCAAGGAGGCGATGCGCTACGTGCTCAGCTTCCCGGTGAGCACGGTGATCCTGGGGGTGGACAACCTGAAGCAGCTGGAGGAGGACGTGGCCATCGCCCGCGACTTCCGGCCGATGTCCGAGGGCCAGCTCCGCGAGCTTGAGGCGCGGGTCAAGGCCATCGCCGGCCAGGCCCTGTGGTTCCGCAAGGACGCGCCGCAGAACCCGCCGAAGTAGGCGCCGCCGTCAGGGCTCGGGTGGAGGTGCCGGGGAGAAGCGTTCGGCCCGCCGGTGGAAATCGTCCTGCAGGCGGACACGGGGCTTGTCCGGGTCGAGCACCGGCGGCGGGGGCTTGCCGAAGCCCGAGCGCAGGATCCGGATGAAGCCCCAGGCGGCCAGCAGCATCAGCGGCAGCGGGTATTCCAGGGCCAGCCGCAGCGGCGTGAGCCGGAACTGCGCCGGGCGCAGGCTGGTGTAGAAGTAGTTGTCGAGGATCCACAGTTCGTCGCCGGGGTGCAGGCCGGCCTGCTCCTCCTTGAGCATCTCGAGGTCGCGCTCGCGGTCGCCCTGCCTCACCACCAGCCGGTCGGTGAAGTTCTTCTCCGGATCCTTGTCCAGGCGGACCACGGTGACCTTGGCGATGCGCGGCAGCTGCCAGGCGCCCACCGGGGAGAACAGCACCAGCAGCACCTGGATCACCATCACCCAGAGTCCGGCGCCGATGACCGTGCCGAGGGCGACCAGGGCGGTCCAGCGCCAGGCGATCGGGGGGATGCGCATGGCCGGATTATCCCAGGTTCAGAACCGCGACCAGACCGCCGCCGCCGAGGTCCGCGCGGCGGCCATCTCGGCGGTCTCGTCCAAGTCGAGCTGAAGCTTGCGTCCGCGCATCAGCACCCGCCCCTGGCAGAGGGTCGTATCCACCGTGGCCTGGCTGAGGCCGAACATCAGGTGGCCGTGGGCGTTGCCGTCGTGCAGTGGGGTGGGCGGGTCGTAGTCCACCAGGATCACATCGGCAGCGGCGCCCTCCTCCAAGGTGCCAAGGGGGAAGCCCCAGATCCGGCTGGCCAGCCGCGGGTTCTCCGCCACCAGGCTGGTGGCCACCGCCTGCCAGCCGGCGCCGGCGTCGTGGTGGCGCTGGTGCTGGGCCCAGAGGGCCACGCGCAACTCCTCCAGCATGGCGAAGGTCATGGCGTCGGTGCCCAGGGCCACCGGCACACCGTGGGCGCGGAGCGCCACCAGGTCGGCAATGCCGACCGCGTTGTTGAGGTTGCTCTGCGGGTTGTGGACCACCGTGCAGCCGCACTGCGCCAGGGCTTCGAGCTCCGGCGGGAAGACGTGCACGGCGTGGGCGGCGATGCTGCGCGGACCGAGGATGCCGTGCCGGACCAGCCGCGGCACGATGCGCTCGCCGTGGCGGCTCAGGCAGTCGTGCTGGTCGGATTCCGCCTCGGCCACGTGGATGTGGAAGCCGGCGCCGGTTTCGGCGGCCAGGGCGGCGGCCCGGTCGAGGGTGGCATCGGCGAGGGTGAAGGAGGCGTGGAGGCCGAACAGGGCCCGCACCTGGGGGTCCTGTTGGCGGGCGCAGCGGGCCAGGAAGGCGGCGTTCTCCTCCAGGCCGCGGTCGCGCACATCGGAGCCGTCCCGGTCCGAGACCTCGTAGCAGAGGCAGGCCCGCAGGCCGGTCGCCTTCACCGCGGCGGCGATGGCCTCCAGCGAACCGGTGACCGCCCGTGGGCTGGCGTGGTGGTCGATGAGGGTGGTGCAGCCGTGGCGGATGGCTTCCAGGCAGCCCACCAGGGCCGAGCGGCCGACGGCGTCCAGGTCCAGGGCGTTGTCCAGGCGCCACCACAGGTTGCGCAGCACCTCGTTGAAGTGCCGGCTGGGGGGCGCCAGCGTCAGGCCGCGGGCGAAGGCGCTGTAGAAGTGGGTGTGGGCGTTGATGAGGCCGGGCAGGACCACCTTGCCGCGGGCGTCCAGGACCTCGTCGAAGGGACCCGGGGTCGTGCCCGCGGCGGCGATCCGCGCGATCCGGTCCCCTTCGATGAGCAGGTCCATCCCCTCCAGCACGCGGCAGGGATCACCGAAGGTGAGGAGCGTGCCGTGCTGGATCAGGATCCGGTTCATGGCCAATTCTAGGACTGCGCGTAGACGCTCGGGAAGCGCGCCAGGAAGGCGGCGCAGTGCTGCAGTTCGCGCCGGTCCAGGCACTCGCCGATCTTGTGGGTGTTCTGCTCGATGCCGGGGCCGAAGCCGATCATCGCCGGGTGCTTGTAGACGTCATTGACCACCCAGTTCTTGTTCACGCTGCCGGGGATGACCGCGTCCTTGGGCACCGGGAAGCCGACCCCGTCGGTGGAGAACACCCAGCGGTCCACCCGCGGCTCCTTCGTGATGACCCCGCCGCTGCCGATCTCGCCGTCCACGTAGGGACTGATAACCTTGCGGTAGGCGCTGACCGCAGCCTGCACCGCCGGGTGCTCCTCGGGGGTGAGCCAGCCCAGGTAGACCTGCGGGTTGTTCAGGACGTAGCCCTTCCAGGAGGCGTCGGTGTAGGTCGGGATCGACACGTCCACCGCGAGGCCGGCCTGGCGGGCGGCCGCCACCGCGTCGAGGGCCTCGACGTCGGCGCATGAGCCCTCGGGAGTCTCGCCGATGGTGAGGCGGCGGTCGAAGCGGAAGGTGAAGCGCTCGGGCACCGCGCAGTCGCTGGGGGTGTCGAGCTTCGCCCAGGAGGCGGTGCGGGTGCCGTGGCCGAGGAAGGCGTCGTCCTTGAAGCCGATGCGCTTGTCGTACTTCTCGGCCGCCTCCTTGACGATGGCGCCGCCGAACTCCAGCGGGTTCTTGCCCTCCCAAGGCATGGAGCCGTGGCAGGACTTGCCGGTCACGGTCACCTCGATCTGCATGCGCCCGCGCTGGCCGCGGTAGATGCCGAGCGCGCCGTTCCTGGAGCAGCCGCTGCCGTCGGTGAGGATCACCACGTCCGGGATGAGCTCCGCGCCGGCGGTGGGGAAGACCTCGCGCTGCAGGTACATGGGGCCGGCGCCGTCGTTGTCCTCCTCGCAGGCGGTGCCGTAGGAGCGGACGATGCAGCCCTTCAGGGCGCCGAGGTCGGTCAGCTCGATGAGGATCTTGGTGGCGATGGCGGCGGAGACCACGCCGCCCAGCTGGTCGGCGCTGCCGCGGCCGAAGATCAGCTGGTCCCACTCGTTCTCCGGCGGCAGGTAGCCGAGCTGGGTGCGCAGGAAGTCCTTGTTGATGTTGGCCGCGTCCACCAGGCCGTCGTAGCAGTCCACCCCGCCAACCTTCTCCCGCCACTGGCCGCGCAGGGCCTTCACGGTGTCGGTGTGGCCGTCGATGTAGATGACCTTCTTCTGTGCCGCGGGGATGCCGTCGTTGGGATCCTCCACCCACCACACCAGGTTGCCGAAGGCGTCGTAGAACGCGTCCTCGGCCTTCCGCACCGCGCCGATCTCGACGATCTTCTTGCGCAGGTACTCGAGCCGGGGGAACTCGTGGTTGGACAGTCCACACAGGGGATCGCCGCCCTTCTCCACGGGCAGGTCCACGTAGTCGGCCGGGATGCGGATCGCCTCGGCGAGCATGTCCGCCGCCAGGGGCAGGTACTTTGCGGCAAGTTCGGCGATGCGGGAATCCAGGTTGGACATGGGGGTCTCCGAGGGGCCAGGGGCCGACGGATCCATTCTCGACCTTCGGGGCATGACGGTCAATTTTTTTCTTCTGCAATAAAAATTTTTGTCGCCATCAATCGGGCCGCTACTGGTGGGCGCCGGTCCCCCGCAGGTCCGGGGCTTCGGCCCGGTAAGCCTGGAAGGCCTCGGACAGGCGCTGAACCTGCGCCATGATCCGGGCCGGATCGCTGCCATCCAGGAACGGCAGCACCACGCCCTCGTGCTTCACCAGCCGCCCGCCGGCCACCACGGTGTCCACCTCGGAGCCGTCGGCAGCCCAGAGCAGGTTTTCGGTGAGGTTGTCGAGCCGGGTCGGAACCAGGTTGGGCCGGGCCAGATCCAGCAGCAGCCAATCGGCATCGCGCCCCGGCGCCAGCTCGCCCTGGTTGAAGCCGAGGATCCGGTTCGGCACGACGGTGATCATCTCCAGCAGCTGCTGCGAGGGCAGAAGGCTGGCGTCCTGGTGCAGGGCCTTCTGGTACTGGGCCGCTAGGCGGGCGGCGGCGAGGATGTTCTGGTTGTCGGCGGAGCCGGAGCCGTCGGTGCTGATCGCCACCGGGACACCGGCCCGCAGCAGCTCCACCAGCGGCGGCATGCCCGAGCCCAGGATGGTGTTGGCCAGCGGGTTGTGGACCACCGCCGCGCCGCTGGCGGCGAGGATCTCCACATCGCGGGGACCGCAGTTGACCTGGTGGGCGAGCACGGTGGTGGCGTCCAGCAGGCCGATCTCCCGGAAGTACTCCACCGGCGTCAGCCCGGGTTCCACTTCGGCGCTGAACCACCGGGTGGTGCGCGGCTCCTCGGCGCTGTGGATGTGCAGCAGGGTGCCGTGGCGGCGGGCCCAGTCCTTCTGGGGCTGCAGCGACTGCCGGCTGTTGGAGAAGCACTGGTCGGGGCCCGGAGTGAAGGTGGTGCGGCGGCAGCGGGCCTGGATCTCCAGGGCCCGGTCCAGCCGGGCCAGCGCCGCGCCGGGCCGGTCCAGCAGGTCGGCGGCGTAGTGCCGGTCCTGGGCGCCCACCGCCACGATCATGCGGGTGCCGGCGGCCTCGTTGGCCTCGGCGATGTCCTCCAGGTGGAACTTGTTCCAGTTGCAGTGGTGGACCATGCAGGCGGTGATGCCGTAGTGAAGGTCGCAGACCCGCGCCATGCGGTACACCGCCAGCTGCGGGCTGCAGCCCAGCAGGTTGGACAGCTCGCGCTTGCGGGCGTTGAGGAAGCCGGTGAAGGGATTCACGGCGTGGTCGAGCCAGTCCGCCAGGGGCTGGTCCCGGGCCACGCCGATCAGCGGCTGCTCGTGGTCGTGGCCATGGGCCTTGACGAAGGCCGGCAGCAGCAGCATGTCCTGCATGGGGATGGCGTCGGTGGAGGGGATCTCGCGGCGGGTGCGCAGCACCTGCAGGCGGGGTCCCCATTCCCGTTGAAGCCGCCGCCCGGCATCCTCCGTGTAGGGACCCGCTTCCAGGATCCGGTCGCCGGCCGCGAGCACGTAGCCGTCCGCGATTCGGCGGGACCGGTCAGGGCCGCTCAGCGGCAGCAGGAACCGCGCCCGGCAGGCGAGGGCGGCGGCATCGTGCATGGTCGACCTCCGGATCAGACCCCAGTCTAGGCACGGCGGGATCGGGGTCCATTCGTGGCAGAAAAAAAGTTTATGGGACGGGTAGTTTTTTTATTCCACCCAAGGGGATCTTCCCGTTACCTTCCAACTGCCCTGCCCTTGCCGCCCCACCCATTCCCAGGCGTGGAACCCGATGTCCCCTGAAAGCCACCCGCACCCGCGGATCTCCCTGCAGGGGATCCGCAAGGTCTACCCCTCGGTGGTGGCCAACGATGGCATCGACCTGACCGTCCAGCCCGGAGAGATCCACGCGGTGGTCGGGGAGAACGGCGCCGGCAAGTCGACGCTGATGAAGATCATCTACGGGGTGACCCGGCCGGACGCCGGCGAGGTCCTCTGGGAGGGCCGCCCGGTGCGGGTGCAGAGCCCGGCGCAGGCGCGCGGGCTGGGCATCGGCATGGTGTTCCAGCACTTCTCCCTGTTCGAGACGCTCACCGTCGCCCAGAACGTGGCCCTGGCCATGCCCGGCGCCTTCGACCTGGCGGGGCTGGCGCGGCGCATCGAGGAGGTGTCCGAGCAGTACGGCCTGCCGGTGGACCCCCGCCGTCTGGTGCACGCGCTGTCCGTGGGCGAGCGCCAGCGGGTGGAGATCATCCGCTGCCTGCTGCAGTCGCCGAAGCTGCTGATCCTCGACGAGCCGACCTCGGTGTTGACTCCGCAGGCGGTGCAGAAGCTCTTCGAGACGCTGCGCAAGCTGGCCTCCGAGGGCTGCAGCATCCTCTACATCAGCCACAAGCTGGACGAGATCCAGGCGCTCTGCCACAAGGCCACGGTGCTGCGGGCGGGGCGGGTGACCGGCCACTGCGAACCCGCCCGGGAGACCTCGAAGACCCTGGCGCGGATGATGATCGGCGAGGACCTTCCGGTGTTCCAGCACGGCGAGCCCGGCGACGGCGGCGAGGTCCGCCTGCGCCTGCAGGGCCTCAGCCTGGTGCCCGACGACCCCTTCGGGGTGGCCCTCCGCGACGTCCACCTGGAGGTGCGCAGCGGCGAGATCGTCGGCATCGCCGGGGTGTCCGGCAACGGCCAGCAGGAGCTGCTGCGCGCCATCTCCGGCGAGGAGCCGGTGCGCGATCCCCGCCAGGTGCAGGTCTGCGGCAGCGCCGCCGGCCGGCTCGACGCCGCCGGGCGGCGCACGCTCGGGCTGTGCTTCGTCCCGGAGGAGCGCCTGGGCCGGGGCGCGGTGCCGCGGCTGACGCTCACGGAGAACATCCTGCTCACCGCCTACCGCAAGGGCATGCTGGCGCTGGGCCTGATCCGCTTCGGCGCGGCGCGGCGCTTCGCCGAGGACTGCATCAGGCGCTTCGACGTCAAGTGCGGTGGCCCGGCCGCGGAGGCGAAGTCCCTGTCCGGCGGCAACCTGCAGAAGTTCATCGTCGGCCGGGAGATCATGCAGGAGCCCAAGGTGCTGGTGCTGGCCCAGCCCACCTGGGGCGTGGATGTCGGCGCCGCCTCCTTCATCCGCCGGCAGCTGCTGGACCTGCGCGCCTCGGGCACGGCGGTGCTGGTGATCTCCGAGGAGCTGGACGAGCTGTTCGAGATCTGCGACCGGCTCGTGGTGATCGCCAAGGGTCGCCTCTCGCCGGCCAAGGCCACCTCGGAGACCGGCGTGGAGGAGATCGGGGTGTGGATGAGCGGGCTGTGGCCGGGCGCCGACGGCGGGAAGGCGGACCATGTGGCCTAGGATCGAGCCGCGCCCCGAGCCTTCGCGGACGATGCGCCTGCTGTCGCCGCTGCTGGCGGTGGCGCTGATGGTGGTCTGCGGGCTGGTGCTGTTCAAGGTGCTCGGCAAGGACCCGCTCCAGGGATTCAAGGTGTTCTTCCTGCAGCCGATGGCTGACCGCTACGGAATCGCCGAGCTGTTCCTCAAGGCGACCCCGCTGATGCTCTGCGCGGTGGGGCTGTCCGTGGGCTTTCGCGGCAACGTCTGGAACATCGGCGCGGAAGGCCAACTGCTGGTGGGCGCCCTGGCCGGGGGCGGCCTGGCCCTGCACTTCCCCGGCACCCCGGCCCTGGTGCTGCTGCCCGCGATGTTCCTGGCCGGCGCGGCCGGAGGCATGGCCTGGGCGGCGATCCCGGCCTGGCTGCGGACCCGCTTCAACGCCAACGAGATCCTCACCAGCCTGATGCTGGTCTACATCGCCGAACTGATGGTGTCCTGGCTGGTGCACGGCCCCTGGAAGGACCCGGACGGCTTCAACTTCCCGCAGACGCGGATGTTCCAGGCCAAGGCGATCCTGCCGGTGCTGGTCGAGGGGACCCGCCTGAACGCCGCCCTGCTGCTGGCGCTGGCCGCCCTGGTGGTGGGCTGGGTGTTCATGAACCGCAGCTTCCTCGGCTACCAGATGAAGGTGGCCGGCCAGGCCGAGCACGCCGGCCGCTATGCCGGCTTCTCCGCCCGCCGCACGGTCTGGATGGGCCTGCTGGCCGGCGGCTGCTGCGCCGGGCTGGCCGGCGTCTCGGAGGTCTCCGGGCCCATCGGCCAGATCACCGAGCACATCTCCCCGGGCTACGGCTTCGCCGCGATGATCGTGGCCTTCGTCGGCCGCCTGGAGCCGGTCGGCATCCTCCTGGCGAGCCTGCTCATGGCGCTGCTCTACATGGGCGGCGAACAGGCCCAGCAGTACCTGGGCCTGCCCTACTCGATCTCCAAGGTCTTCCAGGGCCTGCTGCTGTTCTTCCTGCTCGCCTCCGACGTGTTCATCCAGTTCCGGCTGCGGCTGGGGAGCAGGAGGTAGGCGAGCCATGGAAACCGGCCTCCTCTCCGCCATCCTGTTCGCGACCATCGTCGCCGGCACGCCGCTGGTGCTGACCGCCCTCGGCGAACTGGTCACCGAGAAGTCCGGCGTCCTCAACCTCGGCGCCGAGGGCATCATGTCGGTGGGGGCGGTGGCCGCCTTCGCCACCACGATCCACACCGGCAGCCCGCTGCTGGGCGTGCTCGCGGGGATGGGCGCAGGCATGGCGATGTCGTTCCTGTTCGCGGTGGCGGCGCTGGCCCTGCAAGCCAACCAGGTGGCTTCCGGGCTGGCCCTGTCGATCTTCGGCGTCGGCCTGTCGGCCTTCATCGGCAAGCCCTACGAGTCGATGACCTTGAGCGCCGTCGCGCCGTTCAAGATCCCGCTGCTGTCGCGGCTGCCGGTGCTGGGCCACGCCCTGTTCGAGCAGCAGGCGCTGGTGTACCTGTCCTGGGCGCTCCTCGGCGCGGTCGCCTGGTTCCTGTACCGTACCCGCTGGGGGCTGGTGCTGCGCGCGGTGGGCGAGGCGCCGGCGGCGGCCCACGCGATCGGCTACAAGGTGCTGCGGATCCGCACCGCGGCCTGCCTGTTCGGCGGGGCCATGGCCGGCATCGGCGGCGCCTTCCTCTCGGTCTTCTACACGCCGCTGTGGGTGGAGGGGATGGTCGCCGGCCGCGGCTGGATCTCCCTCGCCCTGGTGGTGTTCGCCACCTGGAGGCCGGCCCGGGTGATCGTCGGCGCCTACCTGTTCGGCGGCGCCATGATCACCCAGATGTTCGTCCAGGCCAGCGGCCTGCGGGTGCAGCTGCCCTCGCAGTTCCTGTCCTCCTTCCCCTACCTTGCGACGATCCTCGTGCTGGTGCTGATCTCGCGGAACCGCGGCACGATCCGCCTGAACTCGCCCGCCTCCCTCGGCCAGCCCTTCCTGCCCGACGCCTGATTCCCGTCCGCCGCCCCGCGCGGCCCCATCCTTCCCACAGGAGTTCCCATGCAGCGCCGCACCACCCTCACCCTTCTCGGCCTGGGCCTCGTCGCCACGGTCCTGCCGGCCGCCGATCCGGTCCAGGTCGGCTTCGTCTACGTGAGCCCGGTCGGCGATGCCGGCTGGACCTTCCAGCACGACGTGGGCCGCAAGGAGATGGAGAAGGCGCTGGCCGGCAAGGTCGCCACCCGCTTCGTCGAGAGCGTGCCCGAGGGCGCCGACGCCGAGCGGGTGATCCGGCAGATGGCCGCCGGCGGCGCCCGGATCGTCTTCACCACCTCCTTCGGCTACATGAACCAGACCGAGAAGGTGGCCGTGGCCTTCCCCGGGAAGGCCTTCTTCCACGCCACCGGCTACAAGACCGGCAAGAACATGGGCGTGTACAACGCCCGGTTCTACGAAGGCCGCTACCTCTGCGGCGTCCTCGCCGGCAAGATGACCAAGTCGCACATCGCCGGCTACGTCGCCGCCTTCCCGATCCCGGAGGTGCTGCAGGGGATCAACGCCTTCACCCAGGGCATGCGCAGCGTCGATCCCAAGGCCGAGGTCCGGGTGATCTGGGTGAACAGCTGGTTCGACCCGGGCAAGGAGCGCGAGGCGGCCCTGACCCTGCTCTCCCAGGGCGCCGACATGGTCACCCACCACACCGACAGCACCGCGGTGGTGCAGGCGGTTGAAGAGAAGCACAAGGGAAACCCCAGCCTGTACGCCTTCGGCTACCACTCGGACATGGCCAAGTACGGGCCGACCTCGCAGCTCACCGCCACCACCCACCACTGGGGCGAGTTCTACACCCGCACGGTCAAGGAGGTCCTGGACGGGACCTGGAAGGCCACCAACCTCTGGGGCGGCATGAAGGACGGCATGATCAAGCTGGCGCCCCTCAATGCCGCCACGCCGGCCCCGGTGAAGGCCCTGGTGGCCAAGCTCGAGAAGGACATCGTCGCCGGCAGGCTGCACCCCTTCGCCGGGCCGGTGGTGGGCCAGGACGGCAAGGAGCGCGTGCCCAAGGGCCGAAACATGACCGACGCCGAGCTGGGCGCCATGGACTACTACGTGGCCGGCGTCGCCTCGACCCTGCCGAAGAAGTAGGCCTTCCGACACCCCACGGGCGCCGGGGTGGGACGCACCCCGGCGCCGGCTTCATGCAGGAGGTTCCATGACCCGCCGCACCATCGAAGTGGACGAGCGGCTGCCGCTGCTGCAGACCCTCCCGCTCAGCCTGCAGCACCTGTTCGCCATGTTCGGCGCCACCGTGCTGGTGCCCTTCCTGTTCAAGGTGAACCCGGCCACCAGCCTGCTGCTCAACGGGGTCGGCACCCTGCTCTACCTGTGGCTGTGCAAGGGCCGCATCCCGGCCTACCTCGGCTCCAGCTTCGCCTTCCTCGCCCCGGTCTTCGCGGTGCTGGCGCTGGTCGGCCCCGGCGGCTACGCCGCCGCTCAGGGCGGCTTCATCGCCTTCGGGCTGTTCTTCGTCCTGGTCAGCCAGGTCGTGCGGGTGGCGGGCACCCGCTGGATCGACGTGATCCTGCCCCCGGCGGCGATGGGCGCCATCGTCGCCATCATCGGTCTCGAACTGGCCCCGGTGGCGGCGGACATGGCCGGGCTCACCGGCAAGGTCTCCGCCCCCTTCACCGTGGCCTCGGCCTCGGCGGTCGCGCTCGCGACCCTGGGCCTCACCATCCTGGCCTCCGTGCTGCTCCGCGGCTTCCTCGGCGTCATCCCGGTGCTGCTCGGCGTGGTCGGCGGCACCGTCCTGTCCCTGGTCCTGGGCAAGGTGGACCTGGCCGGCATCGCGGCCGCACCGTGGCTGCAGGTGCCCACCTTCTACGCGCCGACCTTCCACGCCAAGGCGATCCTGATGATCCTGCCGGCGGCCTTCGTGGTGCTGGCGGAACACGTCGGCCACCTGGTGGTCACCGGCAACATCGTCGGTCGCGACCTGGTGAAGGATCCGGGGCTGCACCGCTCCCTGCTGGGCGACGGCCTGTCGAACATCCTGTCCGGCCTGGCCGGGGCCACCCCCAACACCACCTACGGCGAGAACATCGGCGTCATGGCCATCACCAAGGTCTACAGCGTGTGGGTGATCGGCGGGGCCGCGGTCATCGCCATCGTGGTCAGCTTCCTCGGCAAGGTCGCCGACGCCATCCGGGCGATCCCGGTGCCGGTGATGGGCGGCGTCTGCCTGCTGCTGTTCGGCATCATCGCCGCCGCCGGCATCCGCATGCTGGTGGAGCAGAAGGTCGACTACTCGAAGCCGCGCAACCTGGTGCTGACCAGCGTGGTGCTCACCGCCGGCGCCAGCGGCGCGGCGGTGAAGCTGGGCGCGGTCGAGTTGAAGGGCATGGCCCTCGGCACCACCGTGGCGATTGTGCTGAGCCTGCTGTTCTGGGCCTTCGACCGCCTGGGCCTCAGCAACGACGCCGAGAAGTGACCCCCAAATAGGGCAAGCAAAAAATAACCCGGCAGGGTAAATTATTTATCGACCCCCAGGTCCGGACCCCGCGGACCACACTGGGGGACTGTGGGTGCGCCCACGGGCCGGAACGGAGGTTCCCCATGGAATTCACCCTCAATGGCCGGAACCGGACCGAAGCGGTCGACCCTGAACTGAACCTGCTCGCCTACCTGCGCGACGTGGCCGGGCTGATCAGCCCGAAGGACGGCTGCTCCGGCGAGGGCGTGTGCGGCTGCTGCACGGTGCTGGTGGACGGCGCGGCGCGGCTGAGCTGCCGGATGAAGGTCAAGGACGTGGCCGGCAAGGCCGTCACCACCGCCGAGGGCCTGTCGCCGCGTGAGCGCGATGTGTTCGCCGACGCCTTCGTGGCCAAGGGCGGCGTCCAGTGCGGTTTCTGCACCCCGGGCATCGTCATGAAGGCCAAGGCCATGCTGGACCGGAACCCGAACCCCACCCGCGAGGAGATCGCCGGCGGGCTGTCCGGGAACATCTGCCGCTGCACCGGCTACAAGAAGGTGATCGACTCCATCGAATGCGCCGCCGAGGCGCTGCGCGACGGCACGCCGGTGGCGATGCCCGAGGGGACCGGCCGGGTCGGCACCCGCCACGGCAAGTACACCGGCCGCGAGGCGGTGCTGGGCGACCGCGTGTTCGTCGCCGACATGAAAGAGCCGGGGATGATCCACGGCGCGCTGCGCTTCTCCGACCACCCGCGGGCCAAGGTCCTGAGGATCGACGTCAGCGCGGCACTGGCCGTGCCGGGCGTCCTCAAGGTGCTGACCGCTGCGGACGTTCCCGGCAAGCGGCAGATGGGCTCCATCACCATGGACTGGCCGGTGCTGGTGGCCGAGGGCGAGACCACCTGCTTCGTCGGCGACGTGCTGGCGACGGTGGCCGCCGAGAGCGAGGCCGTCGCCCGCGCCGCCGCGGCCCTGGTGAAGGTCGAGTACGAGGTGCTCGCGCCGGTGACCGACCTGTTCGAGGCGCTGCAGCCGGAGTCGCCCCAGGTCCACCCGATGTTCCCGGGCAACGTGCTGCACCGCGCCGGCGTCAAGGTCGGCGACGCCGAGGCCGCGCTGGCCGCGTCGGCCTTCGTCACCCGCCACCGCTTCACCACCCAGCGGGTGGAGCACGCCTTCCTCGAGCCGGAGGCGACCCTGGCGCTGCCCTGGAGCAAGGACGGGCAGCCCGGCGTGAAGGTCTACAGCTGCAGCCAGGGGGTCTACGAGGACCGCCACCAGCTCGCCCTGCTGCTCGGCCTGGACAAGGCCCGGGTGAACGTCGTGCAGGTGCAGAACGGCGGCGGCTTCGGCGGCAAGGAGGACATCACCACCCAGAGCCACGCCGCGCTGCTGGCCTGGCTGACCGGCCGGCCGGCGATGGTGCGGCTGACCCGGCAGGACTCCCTGCGCATGCACACCAAGCGCCACCCGATCACCATGGACTACGCCGTGGGCTGCGACCGCGACGGCCGCCTGACCGGCATGGTCGTGACCATGCACTCCGACAGCGGCGCCTACTCGAGCGTCGGGCTGGCGGTGATCGAACGGGCGGTGTCCCACTCCGCGGCCGCCTACTACGTGCCCCACGTGCAGGTGAACGGCACCGCGGTGGTCACCAACAACGCCCCCTGCGGCGCCTTCCGCGGCTTCGGCGTGAACCAGTCCAACTTCGCCTTCGAGTCCTGCCTGGACGAGCTGTGCCGGATGGGCGGCTTCGACCGCTGGCAGTTCCGCTGGGACAACGCGCTCACCGAGGGCCGCACCATCGCCACCGGCCAGACCCTCACCGCCGGGGTCGGCGTGCGCAAATGCCTGGAAGCCCTGAAGGAGCGCTTCCAGCAGGCGAAATTCGCGGGTCTCGCCGCGGGCATGAAGAACACCGGCATCGGCTGCGGCCTGGCCGACTTCAGCCACGCCAAGGTGGTGGTGAAGGCCGCCGACCGGGTGGAGCTGCACCACGGCTGGTGCGAGATGGGCCAGGGCAACTTCACCATGGGCGTGCAGACGATCGTCGAGGAGACCGGCATCGATCCGGCCTGCATCGAGGTGATCGTGGAGACCAACGAGGAGGCCGAGGCCGGCATGACCACCGGCTCCCGCGGCACCTCGCTGCTGGCCAACTCGGTGATCGCCGCCTGCAAGGACCTGAAGCGCGACCTGGCCGCCGGCCTGACGCTCAAGGACCTGGTGGGCCGCGAGTACCGCGGCAGCTGGGTGTGCGACTGGACGGTGCCGCCGGGCAAGCCGCCCAAGCCCGGCTACGACATGATCACCCACTACTCCTTCGGCTTCGCCGCGCAGCTGGTGGAGCTGGACGAGACCGGGAAGATCACCCGCATCACCGCCGCCCACGACGCCGGCCGGATCATGAACCCGACCCTCTACGAAGGCCAGATCGAGGGCTCCCTGCACATGGGCCTGGGCTACGCGGTCACCGAGGAGTTCCCCTACCGGGACGGCCGGCCGGTGTCGCTGAAGATGGCCGACCTCGGCCTGATCAAGGCCAAGGATATGCCGCCCATGGACATCATCGGCATCGAGGTGGCGGACGCGGTCGGCCCCTACGGTGCCAAGGGGGTCGGCGAGATCGGCCTGGTGCCCACCGCCGCCGCCGTGGCCAACGCCCTCTGCCAGCTGGACGGCGTCCGCCGCACCACCCTGCCGCTGAAGGACCTGCGCCTTCTGGGCAAGAAGCCGAAGGCCTGAGGCCGCCATGGACAAGCCGTTCCGCCCGATCCCCCTCGCCCGGCTCGCCCGCTGGATCTTCAAGGGCCTGGAGGGCGACGGCACCGTGCTGGGCCTGCCCCGGGCCAACTTCCAGGTTCCCGACCCGCGCTTCGCGGCGGACTTCCAGGGCCGTCCCCTGGCCGCGCCGCTGGGCATGGCCGCCGGGCCGCACACCCAGCTGGCCCAGAACCTGGTGGCCGGCTGGCTGTGCGGGGCGCGTTTCATGGAGCTGAAGACCGTCCAGATCCTCGACGAGCTGGAGGTTGCGCGGCCGTGCATCGACGCCGCCGACGCCACCTTCAACTGCGAGTGGAGCCAGGAGCTCAAGCTGGAGCAGTCCTTCCAGGAGTACCTGAACGCCTGGGTGCTGCTGCACGCCCTGGCCCACCGCTTCGGCCTGCCCGATCCAGGCACCCACTTCTCCATGAGCGTCGGCTACAACCTCGAGGGCATCCAGTCGCCACGGGTGCAGGCCTTCATCGCCGCGATGCGCGATGCCGGCCCGGCCCTGGACGCGGCGGTCGCCGAGGTGGCCACGGTCTACCCCGCGGTGCGCGACCTGGCGATCCCGCGGCGGCTGTCGAACCACATCACCCTTTCCACCATGCACGGCTGCCCGCCGGCGGAGATCGAGCGGATCGCCACCTTCCTGCTGACCGAGCTGGAGGTCCACACCTGGGTGAAGCTGAACCCCACCCTGCTCGGCCCGGACCGCCTGCGGGGCCTGCTCAACGGCACCCTCGGCTTCGACATCGAGGTGCCCGACTTGGCGTTCGCGCACGACCCGGGGTACGCCGACGCCCTGGCCATGATCCGGCGGCTGGCGGCCCTCGCCGAGGGACGGCCCGAGCAGTTCGGCCTCAAGCTCACCAACACCCTGGAAGTGGTCAACCAGCGCGGCGTGTTCCCGCCCGCCGAGACGATGATGTACCTCTCCGGCCGGGCCCTGCATCCACTCACCCTGGCCCTGGCCAGCCAGCTCGACCGCGCCCTCGGCGGCAAGGTCCCCTTGAGCTTCTGCGGCGGCGCCGACGCCCAGAACTTCGCCGACCTGGTGGCCGACGGCCTCGGCCCGGTGACGGTCTGCACCGACCTGCTCAAGCCCGGCGGCTACGCCCGGCTGCAGCAGTACCTGGTGAACCTGGCGGCGGCCTTCGACCGGGTCGGCGCCGGCAGCCTGTCCGACTACCTGGCCCGGGCCGGCGGCACGCTCCCCCGCCACGCGGCGGCGGCGGCGCAGGATCCGCGCTACCGGGCGCGGGTGCGGCCCCTCGACTTCAAGGGTCCGCGGGCCCTGGGCGCCTTCGACTGCATCGCCGCCCCCTGCCAGGAGGCCTGTCCGGCCCACCAGAACATCCCCGACTACCTCTGGCACGTGGCCCACGGCGACCCCAGCGCCTCGCTGCAGGCGATCCTCCACACCAACCCGCAGCCGGGCATCACCGGCAGCGTCTGCGACCACCCCTGCACCGAGAAGTGCGTGCGCAACTTCTACGACGGCCCGCTGGCGATCCGCGAGATCAAGCGCTTCGCCTTCGAGCGCGGCGAGGCACCGACGCCGCTGCCGGAGCCGCCCAACGGCATCGCCGTCGCCATCATCGGCGCCGGCGCGGCCGGGCTGTCGGCGGCCTACTACCTGGCGCGACTGGGCTTCGACGCCCAGGTCTTCGAATCCCGCCCGCACCTGGGCGGCATGGTCGGCGCGGTGATTCCCGCCTATCGCCTGGACGGCAGGGCCATCGGCAACGACCTGCAGCGGCTCGAGCAGCTGGGGGTAAAGATCCACCGCGGCACCGGCGTGGGAAGGGACCTCTCGCTGGCCGACCTGCGGCAGAACTTCCGCTACGTGTTCCTCGGCCTGGGCGCCGCCCGCGGCAAGCGGCTCGGGATCCCGGGCGAGGACGCCGCCGGGGTGTTCGACGCCCTCGACTTCCTCGACCACGTCCAGGACCGTGCCAAGGACTCCCTGGGCCGGAACGTGCTGGTCATCGGCGGCGGCAACTCCGCCATGGATGCCGCCCGCTCGGCGGTGCGCCTGACCCCCGAGGGCCGGGTCAGCCTGGTCTACCGGCGCACCCGCGCCGAGATGCCGGCGGACCCGGCCGAGGTCCACGACTGCATCGAGGAGGGCATCGGCCTGCGCGACCTGCTGGCCCCGGCGCGGGTGGTGACCGAATCCGGCAAGGTGGTCGGCCTGGCCTGCACGCCCATGAAGCTGGGCGAACGGGACGCCTCCGGTCGGCCGCGGCCGGTGCCCTCCGGCGAGCCCGAAATCGTCCTGCCCGCCGACACAATCATTCCGGCGATCAGCCAGGAGCCGGAGCTGGGCTTCCTGGCGGAGCTGGACCTCAAGCGCAAGCGCGACGGCACCCTGGAGGTTTCGGACTGCGGGGAGACCAGCCTTCCCGGCTTCTTTGCCGGCGGCGACGTGGTCCGCGGGCCGGCCTCGGTGATCCACGCCATCGCCGACGGCCACCGCGCCGCCCTCGAGATCGGCCGCCGCCACGGCCGGACGCTGCCGCCCGAGCCGGAGCTGGACAAGTCCCAGAGCGCCGCCGAGCTGATGGACCGCAAGGCCCGCAGCGCCGCGCCGCTGACCGTGCCGGTGCTGCCCCTGGCCCAGCGCGGCAGCTTCGACGAGGTGCTGCAGTCGTTCCCGCCCGAGTCCGCCGCCGCCGAGGCGGCCCGCTGCCTGGACTGCGACGACCTCTGCAGCCTCTGCGTCACGGTCTGCCCGAACCGCGCCAACATCGCCTACGCCACCCCGGCCATGGACCTGCAGGTGCCGGTGCTGGTCCAGCGCGGCGGCGCCCTGCAGGTGGAGACCAGCCGCCCCTTCCGCATCGCCCAGGCGGTGCAGATCCTCAACCTCGGCGACGCCTGCAACGACTGCGGCAACTGCACCCCCTTCTGCCCCACCAGCGGCGCGCCCTACAAGGACAAGCCGCGGATCTGGGACGACCCGGAAGCCTTCGCGGAAACGACCCTGGACGGCTACCGCCTGTTCCGCGAGGGCGACGCCCTGGTCGTCGAGGCCAAGCTGGGCGGCCGGCTCCTGCGGCTTTCGCGGACCCCGCATGCCGCGACCTTCCGCACCCCGGACCTGGAGGCCGAGTTCGACCCCGTCAGCTACGTCCTGCGCGGTGCGGCGGTCCTGCGGCCCCTGGCCGAAGGCACCGTCCTCGACCTGCAGCCGCTCGGCACCCTGGCCGCCCTCCTCCACGCCGAGGCGGTGCTGCCGGGGTGAGGTCGGCGCGCGCCCGCCCCGTCTGGCGCCCTACAGCGTCTTGTGCGGCAGGCTCTCGATGCGGCTGGCCGGGGAGATCAGCACGTAGTTGAGCTTGCGCTGCAGTTCGCGGATGGTGTTGGCGCCGGCGTAGGTGAGGCCGGAGCGCAGGCCGCCGACGATGTCGGCGATGATCTCCTCCTCGTCCTCGCGGTAGGGCACGCGGGTGCTGACGCCCTCGGCGGTCTTCCAGCCGGTGAGGCCGCCCAGGTGGTCCTCGGCGGCCTCCTTGCTGGCCATGCCGCGGTAGATCTTGTGGGTGGGCCGGCCGTCGGCGCCGCGGATCGGCTCGCCGGGGGTGGGCCGGGTGCCCGCCAGCATGCCGCCGACCATGACGAAGTCGGCGCCGAAGGCCAGCGCCTTGACGATGTCGCCGGGGGTGCGGATGCCGCCGTCGGCGACGATCGAGCGGTCGGCCCGGGCGCACTCCTGGATGGCGGTGAGCTGGGGCACGCCGAAGCCGGTCTTGATGCGGGTGGTGCAGACGCTGCCGGGGCCGATGCCGACCTTGACGATGTCGGCCTTCACCGAGGCCAGGTAGTCGGCGCCGGCGTAGGTGGAGACGTTGCCGACCATGATGCAGGCGTTGGGCAGCACCTGGCGCATGCGCTTGACCATCTTGCCGACGTACTTGGCGTGGCCGTGGGCGACGTCGACGCAGAAGTACTCGGCGCCGGCGTCCCGCAGCGCCTCGACACGCTCCATCTCGGCCTCGGCGGTGCCCACCGAGACGAAGGCGCGGTGCGTGCAGCGGCGGAACATGGCCAGGTTCTCCTCCACCGAGCAGAACCGGTGCAGCACGCCGATGCCGCCGCGGGCCCCGATGAAGTCGGCCATGTCGTGCTCGGTGACGGTGTCCATGTTGGCGGTCATCACCGGCAGCTCCAGCCGCAGTTTGCCGGTCTTGTCGGTCATGCCGGTGTCGACGATCCGCCGCGACTCGTGGTGGTTGTAGGCGGGGACCAGCAGGACGTCGTCGAAGGTGATGGCGGTCTCGGGCATCGGCCCCCCGGTCAGTACCTCATCTCGCGGTTGTAGGGCACGCCCAGGCTGGTGGGGCCGCGCATGCGGGCCTTGCGGGCCAGGGCCAGCACCAGGATGACCAGGACGTAGGGCAGCATCACCGCGAATTCGTAGGGGAACTTGATGCCGCCGACCTGGATCGCCAGCTGCAGGGACTGGGCAAGGCTGAACAGCAGGGCGCCGCCGAGGATGCCGGTGGGGTTCCAGCGGCCGAAGTAGACCAGCGCCACGGCGATGAAGCCGCGCCCGGCCACCAGGTCGTCGGCGAACATCTTGGCCTGGCACAGGGACAGGTAGGCGCCGCCCAGGCCGGCCATGGCGCCGCCCAGCATCAGCGCCTGGGTGCGCACCCAGTTGACCGGGATGCCCATGCTGTCGGCGGCCCGGGGGTGGGTGCCGACGGCGCGGACCTTCAGCCCCCAGGGGGTGCGGTAGAGCAGGTACCAGCTCGCCGGCACCAGCAGGAAGGCCAGGTAGACCATCGGGTTGTGGTTGAACAGGATGCCGCCCAGGAAGGGGATCTTCGACAGGCCGGGGACCGGCCAGGCGGCCATCCCCTCGACCCCGGTGACGCCGCCGATGAAGTGGCGGAACAGGGTGCCGGCCACGCCCCAGCCGAACATCTGCAGGCCGATGCCGGCGATGCCCTGGGAGGCGCGGAAGGTCACCGTGACCAGCGCGAACACCAGTCCCAGCAGCACGCCCGCGGCGATCGCCAGGGCGAAGCCGAAGAGGTTGCCGTAGGCGGCGTAGGCGCCGCCCTTGAGGACGTGCGGCGGCAGGAAGGCCAGGAAGGCGCCCATGCACATGATCCCTTCGCAGCCGAGGTTGAACACCCCGGCGCGCTGGTTGAACATCTCGCCGAGGGAGGCCAGCAGCAGCGCCACCGAGAACGGCACGCCGAGGGACAGGATGTTGAACAGCATGTCGCCCAGGTTCATGCCGGGCCTCCCTTGGTCCCGCGGCCGCGCAGCCGGGCGAAGAATCCGGCCACCCGGTCCATGGCGTAGGCGTTGTTCAGGTACATCTTGGCGGAGACGATGGCGAGAATGATCACGCCCTGCAGCACCAGGATCATGTTGGCGGGCACCCCGGCGGAGCGCTGGGTCATGTCGGCGCCCACCAGCAGCAGGCCGAAGAAGGCCGCGGCCGGCACGATCCCGGCCGGGTGCAGGGCCCCGAACAGGGCCACCACGATGCCGGCGAAGCCGTAGCCGGAGGAGATGTTCTCGATGGCGCGGTGGTGGACGCCGGCCACCTCGACCGCCCCGGCCAGGCCGGCGAAGCCCCCGGCCAGGACCATCGCGGTGACCAGCGAGCGCTCCACGTGGATGCCGGCGTAGCGGGCCGCCTTCGGCTCGGCGCCGGCAGCGCGCATCCTGTAGCCCCAGGTGGTGCGCCAGAGCAGGAAGTAGACGCCGACCGCCAGCACCAGGGCGAGGATCAGGCCGGTGTGCAGGCGGGTGCCCGGCACCAGCCGGCTGAGCCACGCTTCAACGGGCAGGCGCAGCGACTGCGGCGTGCCCGAGCCGGTTTCCAGCTCGCCGGGGTCGATCATCGGGCCGCGCAGCAGGTAGGTGTAGAACTGGGCGGCGATGTAGTTGAGCATCACCGTGCTGAGGATCTCGTTGACGCCGAGCTTGGCGCGGAGGATGCCGGCGATGCCGGCCCAGAGGCCGCCGCCGACCACCCCGGCCAGCAGCATCATCGGCAGCAGCACCGCCTTGGGCAGGTGCGGGAAGGCCAGGGCGGTGGCGGTGGAGGCGAGGATCCCGACCATGATCTGGCCCTCGGCGCCGATGTTGATGATGCCGCTGCGGAAGGAGATGGCGATGCCGAGGGCCACCAGGATCAGCGGCACGGCGCGGACGAGGATCTCGGAGATGCCGAACAGGTCCTGGAAGGGGCCGGTAAAGATGGTCGTGTAGGTGGCCAGCGGGCTGGCGCCGATGGCGAGCAGCACGACCGCGCACACCACCGTGGCGGCGAAGGCGGCCAGCAGCACCAGGCCGGCGTTGTAGGCGAGCTTGAGCCTATTCATCGACCACCCCCGCCATCAGCAGGCCCAGCCGCTCCCGGGTCGCCCCCTGGGCGGGCACGACCTTGAGGATCCGCCCCTTGTAGATCACCGCGATGCGGTCGGCGAGGTTCATGATCTCCTCCAGCTCCTCGGAGACGAGCAGGATGCCGCTGCCCTCGGCGCGGCGGGCCAGCAGCTGGCTGTGGATGAACTGGCCGGCGCCCATGTCGACGCCGCGGGTCGGGTAGACCGCCACCAGCACCTTGGGCGCCCGGGCCACCTCCCGCGCCAGGATCACCTTCTGGATGTTGCCGCCCGACAGCGAGCCGCCGGCGGCGGCGGTGGAGGCGCAGCGGATGTCGTAGTGCTCCCGGAGCGACTCGGCATTGCGGGCGATCTCGCCCAGCCGGAGGAAGCCGGCGGCGCTGAAGCGCGGGCCGGCGAAGTCCTTGAGCGCCAGGTTCTCCTTCACCGAGAAGCTGGGCACGATGCCCTCGTGGTGGCGGTCCTCGGGGATGTAGCCGAGGCCCGCGGCGATCATCGCGGCGGGGCTGCGGTGGGTCATGTCCCGGCCGTGGAAGGTGACCGTCCCGCCTGCCACCGGGCGCAGGCCGGTGAGGGCCTCCGCCAGTTCGCGCTGGCCGTTGCCGGACACCCCGGCGAGGCCGAGGATCTCGCCGGCGCGCAGGTCCAGGTCGAGGCCATCGAGGGCGAAGTTGCCGCGGTCGCCGAGCACCCGCAGGCCCTCGGCGCGCAGCACCGTCCCGCCGTCGCCGCCGCCGGCCCCCTCGTTGTGCGGCAGCACCACTTCGTGGCCGGTCATCAGCGCCGCCAGCTCGGCGGTGCTGTGGTTGGCGGTGTGGCCGTTGAAGACGACCGCGCCGTGGCGGAGGATCGCCACCCGGTCCGACAGCTCCTTGACCTCGTTCAGCTTGTGGCTGATGAAGATGATGGACAGCTCGGCGGTCATGCGCTTCAGGCGGTCGATGAGGTCGTCGGTCTCCTGCGGCGTCAGCGCCGAGGTGGGCTCGTCGAGGATCAGCAGCTGGGCGCCGAAGCACAAGGTCTTGACCAGCTCCACGCGCTGCTGCTCGCCCACCGACAGCTGCCACACGTAGGCATCGGGATTCACCGGCAGCTCGTGGTGGGCTGCGACCTCGAGGATCCGCGCGCGCGCCGACTTCAGGTCGAGGTTCATGAAGCGGTGCAGCTTCTTGAGGCCGAGGGCGACGTTCTCGGTGACCGTGAGGTTGGGCACCAGCATGAAGTTCTGGTGCACCATGCCGATGCCCCGCGCGTAGGCGTCGTTGGGCGTGGGGAATTGGACCGGCCGGCCGTTCAGGAAGATGGATCCGGCGTCCGGCTGGTACAGGCCGGCGAGGATGTTCATCAGGGTCGACTTGCCGGCCCCGTTCTCGCCGACCAGGGCCAGCACCTCGCCCCTGCGGACCTCCATGGACACGTTGTCGCAGGCCAGGATGCCCGGGAAGCGCTTGGTGATGCCCTCGAGCCTGAGTTCGGTGATCGGATCGGCGGCGGCTTTCATCGGCACTCCTGGCGGAGGAGGGGCCCGGGAAGAACTTCGGCCCCGGCAGGCCTGGGCTCACCGGGGCCGAAGGTGTCCGGTGGGGGCTAGAACTTGACTTCCTTCCAGGCGATCGGAAGCTTGCCGGCGGTGAGGTCGGCCTTGGCCTTGTCCACGGCCTTGCGGATCGCGGGCGTCAGCGTGGCGGCGGGGGCCTTGTCGTTGTACTTGTAGACGAAGCCGCCGTTGGCGAAGGTCAGGGAGATGTTCTCCCCGCCGCGGACGCCGGCCTCGCGCTTGTCGATCAGCACTTCCACGACGGCGCTGTAGTTGTAGCTGGCGGCGGCGAGCACCTTGAAGCTCTCCGGGACGCTGAGCTGGGAGGTGTCCTGGCCGACCCACCAGATCGGCTTGTTCTTGTATTCGGCCACGGCGCGCAGGGCGCCCAGGGCCTGCTGGGAGGACCCGGTGAGGAAGTCGGCGCCGGCCTTCACCTGGGTGTGGGCCAGTTCGGCGGCCTTGACGAAATCCCCGAAGCTGCCGGTGTGGGCGACCTTGACGTCGACCTTGGGGTTCACCGACTTGGCCCCGAGCACGAAGCCGCGGTCGTAGCGGGCGGCGTCGCCGCCATCCACCGGGCCGACCAGGCCGACGATGTTGGACTTGGTCACCATGCCGGCGATGATCCCGTTCAGGTAGCCGGTCTGCTCGCTGGCGGGCATGTAGGTGAAGACGTTCTTCGGTCCCACGTCGGCGCTGGTCCCGAACACGAAGGTGGTGGTCGGGTACTCGGCGGCCATCTCCAGCACCAGGTTCTTGTACTGGGCGCCGTGGCAGATGATGATGTCGAACTTCTTGGAGGCGTACTGGCGCGCGGCGGAGCCGGCGTCCACCGGCTTCATCTTCTCGGAGTAGTTGTACTCCACCAGGGCCGGGCCGTAGTTCTTCTGGACGGTCTTGATGGCGTCGTGCATGGCCTGGCACCAGCCCTTGTCGTCGACCGTCGACTCGACGATCAGGGCGATCCGCACCTTGGATTTCGGGGGGGCGGCGAAAAGGCCGCTGGCAGCAACACCCAGGGCCGTGAGAGCTGAAAGGGTTCGGTTCATTGCTTGCCTCCTGGGCAGGTATGGAGTGCCCAAATCTACCAGTTTTTTCGTTCAAGCTAAAAAATTTTCTACAACGAGGTATTTTTTGTTTATCCGCTCCCCGGAAGGTGGCCCGGGTGCCCTCGGAAGTGCTTCAATGACCCGTCCCTCCGGAACCGATGCCGATGCGAAGCTCCCCCAGCCGCGACCAGATGCTGCAGCTCCTCCGGCGCGCCAACGCCGTCGCCCTGCGGGCCCTCGAGGCCGGCAGGCACCCCTTCGGCGCCTTGCTGGTGGCGCCCGACCACGAGACCGTGCTGCTTGAGCAGGGCAACCTGAGCGTGGTCGACCACGCCGAGGCGGTGCTGGCGCGGACGGCCTTCGCGCAGCACCCGTCCGGGTTCCTGTGGGACTGCACGCTGGTCACCACCGTGGAGCCCTGCGCCATGTGCGCCGCCACCCAGTACTGGGCCCACATCGGCCGCCTGGTCTACGGGCTGGAGGAGCGCCAGCTTCTCGCCCTGACCGGGGCCAGCGAGGAGAACCCCACGCTGGACGTGCCGGCCCGCTCGATCTACGCCCGCGGGCAGAAGGCGATGGAGGTGTTCGGGCCCTTCCCGGAGCTGGAAGCGGAGATCAGCGCCGTGCACCAGGGGTTCTGGCGGTCCCCGGGCCGGGGATAGGAACGGAAAAATATTTTATCGTCGCGGGAAAATTATTGATATTCAGGGCGCGCCCCACTAGGTTCGTTTCCATGCGGGTCGTCCCATCGACCTCCGCATCCTGAATCCCATGAGCCCCCTGCCGGAATCCGAACCGAAACCACCCGCGCGCGCCACGCGCTGCCGGTTTCCGGGACCCTGCTTCCGCGCCGCCCTGAGCCTTCCGAACCACCCTTCCACCCCCCACCCTTCCAGGAGGACCTCCATGCGCCATCCTTCCCTCGCCGTCCTCGGCGTCTGCACGCTGCTCGCCCTTCCGGCCCAGGCCGCGGACTGGAGCGACACCTACCTCGGCTACCGCTACGGCACGGCCTTCCAGGAACCCGCCAACCCGGATTCCATGGCCAAGAACATCTTCAACCTGACCCATGTGTCGGGCTATTCCCTCGGCGGCAACTTCTTCAGCGTCGACATGCTGACCTCCAGCGCCACCGACCCCTCCAACAACGCGGGGACCAACGCCAACTTCCAGAAGCAGGGCGCCCACGAAGTCTACGTCTCCTACAAGCACAACCTGAGCCTGGGCAAGGTGTTCAAGAAGAAGATCGACTTCGGCCCCGTGCGCGGGATGGACTTCTCCTTCGGCTTCGACTACGCCGCCAAGAACACCACCTTCGCCCCGGCGGTCTACAAGCTGATGGCCGGCCCCACCTTCAACCTCAAGGTGCCGGGCTTCCTCAATGTCAGCCTGCTGTACTACAAGGAGAAGAACCACAACGCCTTTGGCGGATTCAGCGTCGCCAAGGGCGGCCGGACCGATGTGGTGTTCGACGCGACCTACCAGGTCGCCGCGGCCTGGGGCATCCCGGTCAAGCTCGGCGACGTCAACACCAGCGTGAAGGGCTTTGCCACCTTCACCGGCGCCAAGGGCAAGGACGGCGGCGGCGTCGACACCAAGCTCGAGTCCCTCATGCGCGCCTACTGGATGGTCGACGTGAGCCCGCTGCTCGGCACCAAGAAGGGCACCTGGCAGATCGGACCCGGGTTCGAATACTGGGACAACAAGTTCGGCGGCCCCACCTTCGCCACCGAGGCGGAAGCAGCGGCTTCGGGCACCGGCTCCAAGGTCAATCCCAAGACCACGTGCGTCATGGTCGCGCTGGAAATCCACTTCTAGGCCGCACCGACGGCCCGCGCGGGGACGCCCTCCTCGCGCGGGCTGCTTCCAGGAACCCCGAATGCCCCGATTCACCTACCGCTGCACGGACTGCCAGGCCGTCTACGAGCGCGACCAGGTGCGCTACCTCTGCCCGGCCTGCGGTCCGCGCTACCGCCCAGGCATCCCGCTCACCGGGGTGCTCGAGGCGGTGTTCGACGGCGCCGCCATCGGTGCGGCCTTCGACCGCTCGCGGCCCGACTGGAACCTGTTCTGCGCGGTGGAGCCGGAATTCCACCCGCCCTGCCCCGTGGGACACACGCCGCTGGTGCCTGCGGCCAAGCTGGCTGCATCCCTCGGGCTTGAACGGTTGTGGATCAAGAACGACGGCCTCAACCCCAGCGGCAGCCTGAAGGATCGGGCCTCCTTCCTGGTGGTGGCCGAGGCGCTGCGCATCGGCGAGAAGCGCATCGTCGCCGCCTCCACGGGGAATGCCGCCTCCGCCCTGGCGGCGGTGTGCGCCGCCACCGATCGGGAGGCGCTCATCTTCGTCCCCGAGAAGGCGCCGAGGGCCAAGCTGCTGCAGATGGTCCTGTACGGCGCCCAGGTGGTGCCGGTGCAGGGCAGCTACGATGACGCCTTCAAGCTGTCCCTGGACTACACGGCGGAACGCGGCGGGCTGAACCGCAACACCGCCTACCATCCCCTCACCATCGAGGGCAAGAAGACCGCCGGCCTGGAGATCTGGGCGCAGCTGGGCTTCCGGGTCCCCGACGCGATCTTCATCTCGGTGGGCGACGGGGTGATCCTCGCAGGCGTCCACAAGGCCTTCGTCGACCTGCAGCGGGCCGGGCTGATCGACCGGATGCCCCGGCTGATGTGCGTCCAGGCGGAGACCTCCGACGCCATCCACCACTACATCCGGACCGGCGTCTACGCCGACGCGGCGAATCCGGCCACCCGTGCCGACTCGATCTCCGTGTCCTGCCCCAGCAATGCCCACTGGGCCCGCCGCGCCGTGCTCGAGAGCGGTGGCCGTTCGGTCCTCGTGAGCGATGCCGAGATCCTCGACGCGCAGGCGCTGCTGGCGCGCACCGCCGGCGTGTTCACCGAGCCAGCCGGCGCCGCCGCGGCGGCGGGGCTGGCGAAACTTCAGGCCGGACCGGATCCGCTTCCGGGCGATGCCCGGGTGGTGGTCCTGGCCACCGGCCACGGCCTCAAGGACATCGACGCGCCCCTTTCCCGCATCCAGATCCCCGCCGCCATCGAGCCGCGCCTCGACCGGGTCCGGATCTGATTCCACCGTCCACGCACAGGAGCCCCCATGTCCAACGCCGCCATCCGCGAACAGGTCGATGCATTCAAGGCCCACAAGACCGACCTCTTCCACAAGGACTTCCTGCTGACCTGGGACCACTCCGCCGACCAGATCAAGGCGATCCTGGCCCTGGCCGAGGCCCTCAAGCAGCTGCACAAGGCCGGCCAGTCCTACCGCGCCTTCGACACCGGCCTGGCGATCTCGATCTTCCGCGACAACTCCACCCGGACCCGGTTCTCCTTCGCCTCCGCCGCCAGCGCCCTGGGCTTCACCCTGTCCGAGCTGGACGAGCAGAAGAGCCAGGTCGCGCACGGCGAAACGGTGCGCGAGACCGCCAACATGATCAGCTTCCTGACCGAGGTGATCGGCATCCGCGACGACATGTTCCTGGGGGCCGGCCACACCTACATGAAGGAGGTCGGCGACGCCCTCACCGACGGCACCGAGCAGGGCGTGCTGCACCGCCGCCCCAGCATCATCAACCTGCAGTGCGACGTCGACCACCCGACCCAGTCGCTGGCCGATCTGGCCTGGCTGCGCAAGCACTTCGGCGGGCTCGAGAACCTCAAGGGCAAGAAGCTGGCGATGACCTGGGCCTACTCCCCCAGCTACGGCAAGCCGCTGTCCGTGCCGCAGGGCATCATCGGCCTGATGACCCGCTTCGGCATGGAGGTCAGCCTGGCCCACCCGGAAGGCTACGGCCTGATCCCCGAGGTCATGGACGTGGCCCGCAGGAACGCGGCCGAAAGCGGCGGCAGGTTCCAGGTCGTGAACAGCATGGAGGAGGCCTTCCAGGGCGCGGACATCGTCTACCCGAAGTCCTGGGCGCCCTACAGCGTCATGCAGCAGCGCACCGAGCTGCTGCAGAAGTCCGACAAGGACGGGCTCAAGCAGCTGGAGAAGGCCTGCCTGGCCAACAACGCCAAGTTCAAGAACTGGGAGTGCGACCGCGCCAAGATGGACCTCACCGCCGGGAAGAAGGCCCTGTACATGCACTGCCTGCCGGCCGACATCACCGACGTCAGCTGCGCGGCCGGCGAGGTCAGCGCCGAGGTCTTCGAGCAGTTCCGCATCCCCACCTACCACGAGGCCAGCTACAAGCCCTTCGTGATCAGCGCGCTGATGTTCCTCACCCGCCTGCAGGACCCGGCCGCCAAGCTCGACGCGATTGTGGCCCGCGCCAAGTCCCTCAGCCTCTGAGTCCGGGAGCCGACCATGTCCCGAATCGTCAAGTCCATCCACCCGGAAGTCGTCGCCCGCACCGTCAAGCGCTGCCGCGAGCGCGGCATCATCATCCCCACCTACGCGCAGATGCGGAACCCGGACACGGCCCCGGAAAAGGTCAAGGCGCGGCTCAGGCAGATCGGCGCCCAGGAGACGGACCCGGCCAACCTGTTCCGCATCACCTGGAAGAACGACCCGAAGACGGGCCTGTTCGGCGGGCCCAACTTCCTCGAGATCCCGTCGGTGATCACCGGCGTCCGGGCGCGCATCTTCGGCCTGGTCGGGAAGCACTTCCCCACCGGGGCGCACAAGGTCGGGGCGGCCTTCTCCTGCCTGGTGCCGCGGCTGGTGAGCGGCGAGTTCGATCCCGAGAAGCACAAGGCGGTCTGGCCGAGCACCGGCAACTACTGCCGCGGCGGCGCCTTCGACTCGGTGATCCTGGGCTGCATCCCGGTGGCGGTGCTGCCCGAGAACATGTCGAAGGAGCGCTTCGCCTGGCTGGCGAAGATCGGGTCGGAGGTGATCGCCACCCCGGGCTGCGAATCCAACGTCAAGGAGATCTACGACAAGTGCTGGGAGCTGAAGAACGACCCGATCCACGTGATCTTCAACCAGTTCGAGGAGTTCGGAACCCCGATCTGGCACTACCACGTCACCGGCCCGGCCCTTGAAGAGGTGTTCCGCGGCATGGCCGGCGCCAGGACCCGCCTCGCCGCCTACGTGAGCGCCACCGGCAGCGCCGGCACCATCGGCGCCGGCGACTATCTCAAGACCCGCTTCCCCGGCGCCAAGGTGATCGCCACCGAGGCCCTGCAGTGCCCGACCCTGCTGATGAACGGCTTCGGCGACCACCGCATCGAGGGCATCGGCGACAAGCACGTGCCCTGGGTCCACAACGTCCGCAACACCGACGCGGTCGCCGCCATCGACGACGAGGACTGCATGCGCCTGCTGCGGCTGTTCAACGAGCCGGAGGGCCACCGCCACCTGGCCGGGCTCGGCGTCGACCAGGCCACCCTGGACCAGATGCCGCTGCTCGGCATCAGCGGCATCTGCAACCTCCTCGCCGCCATCAAGGCGGCCAAGGCCTGGGAGATGGACGAGAACGACGTGATCGCCACGATCTTCACCGACAGCGCCGAGATGTACGGGTCGCGGGTGCAGGAGCTGGCCGCGGAGCACGGCGCGTTCACCGCCGTGGACGCCGCCTGCGCCCAGGTGGGCAGCCTCGAGCGCCAGGCCGTGGACCACTTCAAGGAGCTGACCTTCAGCGACCGCAAGGCGATCCACAACCTGAAGTACTACACCTGGGTCGAGCAGCAGGGGAAGAGCTACGAGGAGATCTGCGCCCAGTGGGATCCCGAGTACTGGCGCGAGCTGTTCGAGGAGGAGATCGTGCACTTCGAGCGGCTGATCGCCGACTTCAACCGCGAAGTCGGGCTGTAGCGGAAGCGCCCTCCGTGCCGCGCACCGTCGTCATCGCCATCGGGGGCAACTCCCTCATCTCGGACAGCGACCACCGGACGGTGTCCGACCAGTACGCCGCCGCCCAGCAGACCTGCGCCCACATCGCGGGGATGCTGGAGGCGGAGGACCTGCGGCTGGTGGTCACGCACGGCAACGGGCCGCAGGTGGGTTTCATCCTGCGCCGGTCGGAGCTGGCGGCGCCGGAACTGCACATGGTGCCGCTGGACTCCTGCGTCGCCGACACCCAGGGGGCCCTCGGCTACCACCTGCAGTGCGCCCTGCGCAATGAGTTCACCCGGCGCGGCCTGGCTCGCACGGCGGCGACGGTGGTCACCCAGGTGCGCGTGGATGCCGGGGATCCGGCCTTCCAGCGGCCGGACAAGCCGATCGGGTCGTTCATGACCGCCGCCCAGGCCCAGGCCCACCGGGAGCAGGACGGCTGGGACCTGGTGGAGGACGCCGGCCGCGGCTGGCGGCGGGTGGTCGCCTCGCCGGCGCCCAGGGCCGTGCTTGAACTGGGCGTCATCCGCGCCCTGCTGGACGCCGGCATCGTGGTGGTGGCCTGTGGCGGCGGCGGCATCGCCGTGGTGGAGGACGCCGAGGGCCGGGTCCAGGGCGCCCCGGCGGTGATCGACAAGGACCTGGCCTCCAGCCTGCTCGCCCACGAGCTCGGCGCCGAGTTGCTGGTCATCTCCACGGCGGTCGAGCGGGTGTGCCTGGACTTCGGGCAGCCCACCCAGCGCAGCCTGGACCGGATGACCCTGGCCGAGGCCCGGCGGTACATCGCCGAGGGGCACTTCA
>JAYRFV010000071.1:0-7244 GCA_041908165.1 Holophagales bacterium
GCGGCTGGAGGCCGCTGCTCGAGCCCCTGCCGGCCGAGCCGCCGAGCGTGTTCAGCGGGCGCCTGGAGATGAACATCCAGATCCACAACCACCGCCGCAGCGTCGAGCTGGGCCACCGCAACGGCAAGGGGCACCGGGTCCGCAGCCGCTGGGAGGACGGCCGGCTGGTGGGCCTCCGGGTGGAGTGAGGGCGCCTCCCGCCCGGCCCGCGACCATCAGGCGGCCCCGGCGCTGGCTGAACGGCGCGCTTTAAGGGAAGATGCTGGTATGCCTGCATCCGCCGTCCCGGACGCCCTCGCGCTGCTGCTGAAGGGCACCGTCACCTGCCACAGCCCCGAGGTGCTGCAGGCCCGCCTCGCCCAGGGACGTCCGCTGCGGATCAAGGCGGGCTTCGATCCGACCGCGCCCGACCTCCACCTCGGCCATGGCGTGCTGCTGCGCAAGATGGCGCAGTTCCAGCAGCTGGGGCACGAGGTGACGTTCCTGATCGGCGACTTCACCGGCATGATCGGCGATCCCACCGGCAAGAAGGCCACCCGCCCGCCGCTCACCCGCGAGGAGGTCCTGGCCAACGCCGAGACCTACAAGACCCAGGTCTTCAAGGTGCTGGATCCGGAGCGGACCGTGATCCGCTTCAACAGCGAGTGGCTCGGCGGCCTCAAGGGCGAGGACTGGATCCGCCTGGCAGCCCGCTTCACGGTGGCCCAGCTGCTGGAGCGCAACGATTTCCAGAAGCGCATGGAGGCCAGGGAGCCGATCAGCTTCCACGAGCTGCTGTACCCGGTCAGCCAGGCCTACGACAGCGTGGCCCTGCAGGCCGACGTGGAGCTGGGCGGCAACGACCAGCTGTTCAACCTCATGCGCGGCCGCGACCTGCAGGACGCCCTGGGCCAGCCGCCGCAGGTCGTGCTGACGGTGCCGCTGCTGCTCGGCCTCGACGGGGTCGAGAAGATGTCCAAGTCGCTGGGCAACTACATCGGCTTCATGGAGGATCCGGACACCCAGTACGGCAAGGCCATGAGCGTCAGCGACGCCACCATGTGGGACTGGTGGCTGCTGCTCACCGACCGGCTGCCGGCGGAGATCGAGGCGATGAAGGGCGGCCATCCGATGGACGCCAAGAAGGGCCTGGCCCGGGAGATCGTCGCCCAGTTCCACGGCCCCGCCGCCGCCGCGGAAGCCGCCGAACGCTGGGTCCGGCGGTTCTCGGAGCGCAGCACCGAGGACGCCCCGGAGGTGCGCGTGCCCGCCACCGAGGGCGAGGTGCCCTTGTCCAGGCTCCTGGTGGAGCGCGGCCTGGCCGGCTCCCGCAAGGAGGCCGAGCGGCTCCTGCAGCAGGGCGCGGTGAGCCTCGACGGCCAGAAGGTCGGCGACCCCGGCCTGCGGCTCGCCCTGTGCGCCGGCCAGCAGCTCCTGGTGCGGGTCGGCAAGCTCAAGCTGCAGCGCTGGAGGGTGGACTGATGGCCCTGCTCGCCCTCCAGGACCTGTTCCGCCTGCACCGGGCCAAGGCCAACGGGGTCTGGCGGCTCGGCCGCGAGCCCGGGCGGACGGTGTTCCTGGACAGCGGCGACCTGGTCTTCGCCCAGAGCACCTACCCCACCGACCGCCTGACCCACATCCTGGTGGAGAAGGGCAAGCTCACCCAGGCGCAGCTCGACTACGCCATGCAGAACCTCAAGCCGGGCCTGTCGATCGGCAAGAACCTCATCGAGATGGGCTTCATCACCCAGCGGGACCTGCTGGAGGTGGCGCGGGCCCAGGTGGAGCGCATCGTCCTGGCTTGCCTGGGCAGCGCCGACGAGGTGCCCTCCTTCGAGGCGAAGGAGCTCGAGCCCAGCGTGGTGCGCCTGCCCTTCGACACCCCGGGCATGCTGCTGAACAGCGTGCTCGGCCTGAAGGACCGGGAGGGCCTGCTGGAGCTGCTCGGCCCCCTCAACCAGGTGGTGGTGCTGGAGGGCCGGCGGCTGTTCGAGATCAACCTGCCCCTGGACCTGGCCAAGCTGCCGGCGCTCCTGGACGGCGGCCGCACCCTGCTGGAACTGGCCCGCGAGTCCGGCGCCGAACCGCTGCGGGTCGGCGCCTTCGCCCTGTTCCTGCGGGAGATGGGCTGGGCCCGGCTGCACGAGCTGCCGCCCCTCGACCGCAACGCCCTGGACCTCGCCCTGGCCACCGAGCCCGAGCCGCTGGCGCCCCCGCTGCCACTCCCCGACCAGGAGTCGCGGCCCTCGCTCATCGCCAGCATCAAGGCGGCGGAGCATCCGACCACCAACCTCGAGCACCTGTCCGCCTCCCTGGACCAGATCGCCCTGGAGGCGGAATCCCGGGAGCTCGCGCCGCTCGAGGAGGACGCTGCCGAGGACCCGGTGACCCCGCCCTGGGACATCGTCACCGGCCACATCGAGGTCCCGACGCCGCGAATGGAGCTGCCGGAGCCCCCGGAGCTGCGGGAGGACCTGCCGGAGCCGCCGCTGCAGGTGGAGCCGCCCGCGGCCCTGATGGACGAACCCGCCCCGGATTTCCCGGAGCCGCGCCCGGCCTCCCGCCTGCCCTACCTCCTCGGCGCGGTCCTGCTCCTGGCCGTGGGCCTGGGGGCGGGCTACGCCTGGAAGCGCAGCCACCGGAGTCCGCCGCCACCGGCCCGGACGGAGCCCGTCCCGGCCCCCAAGGCCGCAGCCATGGCCGCACCGCCGACCGCAGCGGCGGCCGGGCCCACCCCGAAGCCCGAACCGCCCCCCGCCGTCGAAGCGCCGGCCCCCAAGGCCGAGCCCACACCCAAGACCGAGCCCGCACCCAAGGAGCCGCCCCGGCCTGCCAAGGCCGTGGCCTTCGGCCCGGAGGACCGCCTCGCCGCGCTCAGGGGCGGCGACATCCCGACCGCCCTCGCCCAGGGCGCCCAGCACCTGAAGTCACTGCACCGGACCGACTGGACCCTGCGCCTGGAGATCGCCTGCCTGGGCGAGACCCTGCAGAAGGCCGCGCGGCTCCTCGAGGGCGTCCGGCCGGACCTGTTCCTGCGGCCGATGGCCATGCGCGACGGACGCACCTGCTACCAGGTGTTCATGGGCCGCTTCCCCAGCAAGGCCGCCGCCGAGAAGGCCGTGCCGGCCCTGCCCGCGCCCTTCCGCTCCGAGGGCAACCGGCCGAGGGCCTTCCGGATCGACGAGATTCCGGAGTAGGCGATGGCCCTCCTGCGTGGGCCCTGGTCCGACGGCTGTCTGCTGGCCGCCGCGCTGGCCGCCGCGCTGGCCGCCGCGCTGGCGCTGGGCTGCGCGCGGGCGCGGACCGAACCCCGGGCCACCCACCCGGCGGGCCGGGTCCACGAGGAGGAGGGCGAGGCAAGCTGGTATGGCGGCGCCGGCGACGGGTTCGCCGGGAAGCCCACCGCCAGCGGCGAGATCTTCGACCCGGAGCGGATGACCTGCGCCCACCGCACCCTGCCCCTGGGCAGCTACATCGAGGTGGAGCACCTCGGCAACGGCCGCAGGGCGGTGCTCCGGGTCAACGACCGCGGCCCCTTCGCCCGCGGCCGGATCCTCGACGCCAGCCGCGGCGCCGCCCAGGCCCTGGGCTTCCTCGGCGCCGGCGTGGCCCGGGTGCGGATCCGCAGCGTGGACGCCGGGGGCCGGACTGCGGCCCTGGATCCGGCCTGGGACCGGGCCGACCCCTTCACGGTGCAGGTGGCGGCCCTGTCCGATCCCGCCAACATCGCCCGGCTCTCGGCCGAACTGGCCCGGCACGGCCCGGTGTCCCTCCAGGACGCGCCCGGAAAGGCCGGCCTGAAGCGGATCCGGGTCGGCCGCCACGACACCCAGGAGGAGGCCGAGCGGGCCGCCCGCGACCTCGCCCGGACCTACCGGGATCGCGGCCTGGAGCCCTTCGTCACGCGGATCCGCTGAAGGCTACTTTTTCGCCGGGGACCCGGCGACCTTCCCCGCCGTCACCTTGGGCTTGATGGTCCAGAAGTGCGCGCCCGGGACGATGTTCCGGGTCAGCAGCTCGGCGCTCATCTTGTAGGGCCGGCCGGCGATGATCCGGTCCGCGGTGGCGGCGTCGACCGCCGGCAGGGTCATCAGTTCCTCGCGGCTGGCGCCGTTGAGGTTCATCCGCTTCTCGTAGGGGATCTTCTCGGGCTTCTGGCGCCTGGGCACGGGCACCTTGGTTGCGGACTTGGGGACCAGCGGCGCGTTCGGGTTGGGGATCCCGAGCACCGCCTTGGCGGCGGGATCGGCCTTGGCGGGCGCCTTCTTGGTGGCCTTGGCCGCAGGCTTGGCCGAGGGCTTCGGATCCGCGGGCTTGGCCGCAGACTTCGGATCCGCGGGCTTGGCGGCGGGCTTCGGATCCGCGGGCTTGGCGGCGGGCTTCGGATCCGCGGGCTTGGCGGCGGGCTTCGGATCCTCGGGCTTGGCGGCGGGCTTCGGATCCGCGGGCTTGGCAGCGGGCGCAGGGTCCTGTCCGGGCAGCGGTGCGAAGGCACCCAGCAGGGCGGCGAGGAGCAGGGCCTTGGGGACGTTCATGGTCATGGGCATCTCCAGATCCATTGTAGGGGGCGCGGACCACGCCCGGAACGGGAAGGACCCGGCGCCCTGGGGCGGCCGGGTCCTCCGGTTCCTGTACGCTGGAATTACTTGAATTCCATGTGCACCTTGCGGGTGTCCGCGACCTTGCCGGCGGAGTGGCAGAGGAAGCACTGTTCCTTGTTGATCAGGGGCGCGCCGGCCACGGGGGCGGCGGGGTTGGCCTGGACGCTGGCGCGGCTGCCGTAGTAGGTGCCGCCGTTGGCCTTCATGTGGTTGAGGGCCATCACTGAGTCGTGGCAGTTGGAGCAGGCCGCGACGTAGGGGGAGCTGACCAGGGTGGTCACCGAGGCCTGGGTGGTGGCGCCGGTGCTGGCGTTGTAGGAGAAGTTGGTGCCGAAGTTGTAGCCGCTCGGGTTGCCGCCATTGGCTGCAGCGGCGGCGTCCTTCGAGGCCTGGCTCCAGTAGACGCCGGGGATCGGCTCGTCGCCGGTGATGACGACGTTCATCGGGGTCGGCGTGGTGCCGCTGGCGACGGTGGTCCAGTTCAGGTTGGGCACCTCGCCGGCGTTGGTGGTGTTGGCGAAGTCGTAGGAGCCCGGAATGTGGCAGATCTCGCAGTTGTTCAGCACGCTCGGGTAGGTGATCTTCCAGTAGGCGAGGCCCGCGGAGGATTCCCAGCTGTACTTGTTGATGCGCTTGCTGGCGCCGTGGATGGCGTGGACGAAGTCCTTGGTGTTCACGCCCCAGCCGCTGTTGACGCGCTGGCCGTTGTGGCAGAACTCGCAGGTGGGCGCATCGTTGCGCTGGCCGGCGTGGTAGGAGCTGGCGGTGAAGACGCCGAGGGCGCCGTGGCAGTCGTTGCACTTGGCGTTGCTGACGATGGCGCGGCGGGCGCCGGTCACCAGGGCGATGCCCGCGGAATCCGTGGGGAAGCCGGTGGGCAGGGTGCCGGTGACGTACTTGATGACGTTCGGGGCCGGGACCATCAGGCCGCCCTGCTTGGTGGCGGGCACGTAGTCGTACATGGTCTGCGCCCAGGGCGGGCCCTGCATGCCGGTGGTCTGGGTCAGGGGCTGGGTGTTGGTGAGGCCGTAGGTGTAGCCGATGCCGCCGGCGATCATGCCCGCGTTGGTGGGGATCAGGGCGTCGGTGAAGGTCAGCACGTAGTAACCGGCGTCGCTGCCGGTGCCGGCGGCCAGGGTGGCCTTGGCGTTGGCGGCGAGGTTGTTGCCGGACATGTCTTTGCCGTCCCCGCGCCAGATGTTCTTGAAGTAGGTGCTGAAGGTGGCGTTCCAGTCGGCCGGGTAGGCGATGCCGTCCTGGGGCACGGTGAAGGCCACGTAGAAGCTCGGGCCGCCGACGAAGCCGTCCCAGAACTCGGTCTGGGTGCCGGCGGCGTAGGTCTTGAACGGGGTGGCGACGCCGTCGAGCAGGAAGCGGAACACGAAGACCGGCTTGCCGCTGCTGTTCAGGGTGAAGCTCTTGATCTCCCAGCTGGGCTTCTTGGCGCCGACCGGGATGTTCAGGGGCGTGGTGCCGGTGCCGTTGTAGGCGGCGATGAAGGCGGCGTTGGTGTTGTTGTTGCCGCCGTTCGGAACCAGGTAGATGTTCTGCGGGTTGGGCGGAACGATCGGGGTGTGCAGGGTCTTGGTGATCGTCTCGGTGTGGCAGTCGATGCAGTGCAGGTCGCTCAGCTGCGCGCCGCCCTCGCCGTGGTTGGCGCCGGTCTGGAAGTCGATCTGGTCATGGCAGCCGCCGCAGGCGAAGCGGCTGGGACGCTTGAACCAGTTGTCGCCCTGCGGGGTGGCGGTGGTGGCGGTGTGGCACTTCACGCAGTTGCGCTGGTCCTGGGGGTAGGTGACTTCGTTGTAGTCGACGCCGCCATAGCCGAGGCCCGGGATGGGCGTGCCGGTACCCTGGTACTTGTAGTGCAGCTCCTCGCCCATGTGGATCTTGTGGATGAAGTAGGGCATGTCGCCTTCGCCGTGGCCGCGGAACTTGCCGTTGGAGCTGACCACGCCGTTCACGAGCGTGCCCTCGGCGCGGTCGAACTTGCGCTGGTCGGTGTGGCACATCATGCAGTAGGCGGGATCCTGGCGGCCTTCGCCGTGGAACTCGAACTTCGAGTGGCAGCTCATGCAGGCGGCCATGGTGGTGAGGTCGCGGCGCACGGTGGCGGCGGCTCCGGTGGCCGGCACGAAGTCGTAGGTCAGGTTCAGGGGGTACTTGATGCGCACCGCCGGGATGGGAGTGCTGGCCCGGGTGGCGTTGTTGCTGCCGGTGCCCCAGGCGTTGCCGCCGATGTAGAGGCTGATGCGGTGGGTCTTGCTGGGGTCGTAGGTAACGTCATCCAGGTCGGCCTTGATCTTGGTGCCGGTGTAGGTGTAGGCGTCCAGCTGGGCCTTGGTCTGGCTGATGTCGCGGCGGAAGGTGTAGCGGTAGGTGCCGTCGCCGATGTCCACCAGGGTGCCGACGGTGTCGGTGGTGGGACGGGTCGGGACCCACACGGTCGGCGCCGCGATGGTCGGGGTGGTGGTGACGATGTAGCTGACCCAGCGGCTGGGGGCGCCGGTGAGGTTGTCCTCCGGCATCAGCTTGGCCACCGAGAAGGCCATGTTCAGGTAGGTCTTGTACAGGTCGGTGCTGCTCTGGCCGGCGAAGCCGAGGCCCTTGAGCGGGGTGTTGTTGCCGTCGGTGACCTTGAAGTTGACGATCGGGGTGGTGCCC
>JAYRFV010000072.1:0-14828 GCA_041908165.1 Holophagales bacterium
CTAGCGGTTCGGCCTTGCCCCCTCTCTGAAGCGCCCCCGCGTGGGGCTTGAGTGGTCATTCATCCAGGGAATCCACCATGACGCATCAACTGCCCTTTTCTGCCGCCGCCGGCCTGCCTTCGCCCGAGGTCCTCGCCTCCTACGGCTGGTCGCCCGCCCGCGCGGAGGCCTTCAACCTTGCCGCGCCTCCCGGCTCCGAGCCGGGGCGCATCGTCGCCGCCAGCCGCGGCCTCGTCCTTTCCCGCACCGCCCACGGGGAATGCTGGGGTGTGCCTACGGGACGCCTGCGGGAAAGCCTGCGGAGGGAGGGAATGAGCCTCTGCACGGGCGACTGGATCATCCTCCAGTCCAATCCGGGTCCATCCAAGGCTTCGATCCTCGGCCTGCTCCCACGCGGAGCGTCGCTTCAGCGCCAGGCACCCGGGGGCGGCGGCCGCGCCCAGCACCTTGCCGCCAACCTCGAGGTGGTCCTGCTGGTCATGGGCCTGGATCGGAACTTCAACCCGGCCCGCCTGGAACGGCTGCTCGCCCTGGCCTGGGGAAGCGGGGCCGAGCCTCTGGTGGTGCTCACCAAGCGGGACCTCAATCCGCAGTGGCAGGGGTTCGCCGCGCGAATCGAAGGGATCGCCCCGGGTGTGCCGGTGCTGGCCCTTTCCGCGCGGACCGCCGAGGGCCTGGGCGGCCTCCGGGCCCACCTGACCGAAGGGCGCACCGGCGTGATGGTCGGTTCCTCGGGCGCCGGGAAGTCCACGCTCCTCAACGCCTTGATGGGAAGCGAGGTGCGCCCCACCCAGGCCGTCCGCAGCGCGGACGACCGTGGACGGCACACCACGACCCTGCGGGAACTGTTCCTGCTGCCTGGAGGCGGCTGCCTCATCGACACGCCGGGACTCCGCGAAGTCGGTCTCGGAACCGAGGGCTCCGACCTCGACCGTGCGTTCTCCGACATCACGGAATGGGCGGAAGCCTGCCGTTTCCGCGACTGCACCCACGGGACCGAAACGGGGTGCGCGGTCCAGGCCGCCCTGGCCGAGGGTTCGATCGATCCGGACCGTTTCGACCACTACCTTCGCCTGCAACGGGAGTTGGCCTTCGAAGCGGCCCGCCAGGACCAGCGCCTCTGGCGCGAGCGCGAGGAGAAGTGGCGCCGCATCAGCAAACTGCAGCGGGAATACAAGAAACGGTGAGGAAGGGCCTCCGCTTCGAACCTCGACCGAAGGTTGCCTCAGTCATCGCGCTTCCCCTCGCCAGCCTTCCCGCAGCGGCCATTCCACCGGGCGTGTCGCTGCCGGGCACGCGCCTCCGGCTGCGCCGGACCGGCGCGGACGCTCGCGCGTCCTTGCCTGGCGCACCAATCGCCAGGATTGGCGATTAGGACCGGCGGCGCAGCCGACGGCCCCGAAGGGGTGAGGGCCCAGGACGGGCCCGAATCAGCCTGCCCGCAGCGGCAATTCCACCCATCGAAAAGGGCCCCATCAGGCGCATGACTTCTCCCGATCCTACGATCACCAACCTTTAAGTCCTGAAGCACCCATCGGGCGCGTGCTGGCTGCGCACGCACCTCCGCCTCCGGCGGACCGGTCGCCACGCTGTGCGTGGCTCCCTGGTGCTACCTGCGCGCCATCCCTGATCCACCAACAAACATGGCCCCGCAGGGCCATTTTTGTTGGTGGAGGTGGCGGGAGTCGAACCCGCGTCCAAGACACGCCGGGTGGCGGTTCATCCACAGGCTTGGTCCGCTCTTGGAACCTCCCGGCGGGGAACGGACGAGCCGCACGGGACGTGTGCCTTCCAATCTCGACGCCGCTTAGAAGGCGAGGGCGGCGTCCATCCGGTTCCCCCCTTCGGCAGGCCGAAGCCACCCGTTGGAGGGTTTAACGAGTCCGCTACCCGGAGATCGCGGTTCCTCGCTCGTCGATTAAGTTGCCTTAAGCGGCGAGAGCCAATTCGTAGTTGTCGTTGGCAGTTTGTTTTGGGCGGCTTGATGAGGGGGCCAGCCGTCCAACCCCCGCCTGCACCGAGCACCTGGATCATGACCTGTCGAAACCGGTCACCCCCTTGTGTTCTGTGGTGTCTTGCTTGCGCGTTATTGCGTTGTCAATCACCGTTCCTGAGCCCTCGGGCCCGGCGGGAGGTTGAGTATGGCCCCCCTGCCCTCGGGCGACAAGTCCTCGGCCCAGCCGCGGCAAGCTCTGCCAGCGACTGTCCGCATCCACGAAGCGCCATGGACGTGCGCGGTCTGCGGGCGCGGCGAATTCGACGCCGATCCTCGGGCCCGCGGCGACCCGGTGCGGAGGGGGGCCTTCGCGCAGTTCCAGGCCGCCGGCCTCGTACAGGGGGTGGCCCGAGAAGTCCAGTTCCAGCCCCAGCGCCTGGGCCACCCGCCCGGGTCCGGCCAGCAGCAGCGGCGCGGCGCGGGCCATGCCTCGCCGGGCGAGGACCTGGTCGAGGCCCGCCACCGGTTCGCAGGCGCGGACCAGGATCGCCCCACAGGCACCGGCGCCGCCGGTCACGATGTTGAGCATGCGGTGCAGGCCGTAGCAGAGGTACATGTAGACCCGGCCGCCCTCCTCCCACATCGGCGCGTTGCGCGGGGTGCGGCCGTGGCGGCCGTGGCTGGCGCTGTCCTCGGGCCCGCCGTAGGCCTCCACCTCGGTGATCCGCAGGACCACGCCGTCGCGGCACAGGTGGGAACCGAGCAGGTCCCTGGCGACGTCCTCCACCGGCCGCAGGTAGAACCGCCGGGGGATCAGCCTTCCCGGTGCTGGCACCGGCGTCCCCGGACGAAGGTCTGGCGGACCATCTGGGCGTCGGAGCGGTAGACGAGCCGGGCCAGGGCCAGGGCCGGGTCGGTCGGAACCTCGCCCAGGGGGTCGCAGCGGCGCGGGTCCACCACCAGGAAGTCCGCATCCATGCCCGCGTCCAGGCCGCCGATCCGGTCCGACCAGCCGAGCGCCGCGGCGCCGCCGCGGGTGGCGAGGAAGAAGGCGCCGATGGCCGGCAGGGTCGGGTCGGGCCCCAGGTCCAGGGCTTCGCACAGCCGCAGCTTCTGGGCTTCGTCGAAGTCCGCCAGGCCCCAGATCCGTGCCGCCTGCACCTGCTGCCCGGCACGGCGCAGCTTGCTGGCGGTGCAGGCCTGGGCCATCTCCTTGAACATCGAAAGGCTGGGCCCGGCGCCGACGTCGGTGCCCAGGCCCACCCCCAGTCCCTCCGCCAGCCAGCTGCGCAGCGGCATGATCCCGCTCTGCAGGAAGGCGTTGGAGCTCGGGCAGTGCACCAGCGAGGCACCGGAGTCGCGCAGCAGGCGACGCTCCTGCGCGGACAGGTGGATGCCGTGGCCGAGCAGGGTCCGCGGGCCGAGCAGGCCGGCGCGCCGGTAGACGTCGGTGTAGCTGGCGGCCTCCGGGAACAGGTCCTGCACCCAGGCCAGCTCCTGCAGGTTCTCGCTGAGGTGGGTCTGGACGAAGGCGCCGTGCTTCTCGGCCAGGCCGCCGGCGCCGGAGAGCAGCTCCGGCGTGCACGACGGTGCGAACCGGGGGGTGAAGGCGTAGCCCAGCCGCCCGTGGTCGCGGCCGTGCCAGGCCTCGCACAGCAGTTCGCTCTCCCGCAGGCTGGCCTCGGCGCTCTCCAGCAGGGCCGGCGGGGCGTGGCGGTCCATCATGGTCTTGCCGATCACGGCGCGGATGCCGGCCCGCTCCGCCTCCTGGAACATCGCGTCGGTGGCCTCGGCGTGGGTGGTGCCGTACAGCACCGCGGTGGTGGTTCCCAGCGCCAGGGCGTCGTGCAGGTAGCGCCGGGCCACCCGGCGGGCATGGTCGGGGTCGGCGAAACGGACTTCCGCCGGGAAGATGTGGGTCTCCAGCCAGGGCAGCAGCTCCAGGCCGTCGCAGGCGACCGCCTCGACCTGCGGCAGGTGCGCGTGCAGGTCCACCAGCCCGGGCAGGATCCAGTGCGGACGCAGGTCCTGGACCTGGGCTTCGGGGCGGGCCGCGCGCAGGGCCTCGAAGGGGCCGGCGGCCTCGATGCGTCCCTCCGGGCCCACCCGCAGCCCGCCATCGGCCTCGAAGGCCAGCTGGTCGAGGCTGCGGGCGGAGAGCAGGGGGGCGCGGTAGAGCACGGCGGCTTCCATGGCAAGCCCCGGGAGCGTCCCGGGGCCGGCCTCCATTCTACCCGCCTGGCCGCGGCTACTTGTGTTCGTGGATGTAGCCGAGCGCACGTTCCTTGTCGCCGTCCATGGCCACCGACACCGTGCAGCCGGGATGGTCCCGCTCCAGGTCGATCACCCGGACCACCTTCTCCAGGCGGGCGAATTCCGGCAACAGCTCCAGCAGGCAGCTGGGCGAGTTCAGGAAGAACTCCTCGTTGAAGAGGTTGCCTTCCTCGTCGGGATACAGCGCGAGGTAGCGGATCTTGGCCTCGACCAGATCCTGGAAGAAGTGGGTGCCGAAGGACAGGTCCGGGACGTAGTTGCCCTTCTTGCGGGCGATCTCGATGAGCATGGCGGCGTTGTTGATGCCCGAATAGGTGATGCCGACGCCCAGGGTCAGGTCGCCGCGGCTGCCCCAGCGGCCCGGCCCCATCAGGATGAAGGAGCGCCGGGCCAGGGTGTTGTTCAGCCGGCTCACGGCCTCGGCCACGTCCAGCAGGTCGGTGCGCGAGGGCAGGTTGCGGTAGCCCTCGGGATCGACGTAGACGATGTGGCGGATCCCCTCGACATGGCCGTTGGTGACGTACTTGCTCGCCGAGAACAGCTTGCGGCCGTGGGGGATGCGCGCCGGCATGTGCACCTGGCCGAGGTCGTCCATCTGCACCTGCGGCCGGCACTGCAGCAGGTAGAGGTGCTCACCGTCGTGGGCGAACTCGAGGTCCACCGGCGTGCCCATGGCCTCCCGCAGGATCCTGAGGACCTCCTGCATCTGCTTCACGAACGGCGTGTTCTCCACCAGCCCGGCGAAGTTCACCACCAGCGTGTCGTTCTTCATGTCGATCATGCCCTTGTGCGGCTTGCGCAGCATGCCGTGCTCGTAAACCGACATGACCTTCTCCAGCAGCGGGTAGTCGTCTCCGGCTTCGGCCACCACGGCGCGGATCTCCGGCGACTCGAACTTGCCGGTCTCCAGGTTGATCACGTCGAGGTTGTTCTGGGCGTAGTGCAGCACCTGCTCCGGCATGGTGTTGACGCGCAGCTTGGGCTGGCCGGGGCTGATCAGCACCGGGAAGTCGTCGCCGACGCGGTCGACGGCGCGGGTGCCCATGCCGGTGACCATCCGCAGCAGGCCGTCCTCGCGGCGCAGCCGCGGCGACCAGCGCAGCTCGTTGTGGCTGAAGGCGACCCCGGCGAAGGCGGGGAAGAAGTACTTCCCGACCCGCTTGCCGACCACCTTCATGATGATGATCCCCATCTCCTCCATGAAGTCCAGGAGGCCGCGCTCGGCGCGGTACTGGATGGGATCCGGGTGGTGCACCGAGGAGTAGACCTCGGCCACCGCGTCCATCAGCGCATCGAGCCTGGCCTTGCGGTCGCCGATGTTGGCCAGGAACAGGCTGCGGTACTTGCCGGAGAAGGCGCTGCCGTAGCTGTCCTCGAGCAGGCTCGAGGAGCGCACGATCAGCGGCCCTTCGCCGAGGTCGTCGAGGATGTTCTGCAGCTGGTGGTACATCTCCAGGCTGAAGTAGCTGTTCTTGAAGACCTGCTCCAGGTACGGGAAGTTGTCGCGGATCTCCTCCAGGCTGGAGAACTTCCAGCTCCAGATGTCCTCCAGGCTGTTGTTGCGGAGGAAATCGTAGATGCCGTCGCTGGTGATGTACCAGGCCGGCGGGGTGCGGATCTCCTCGATCAGCGGGTTGCCGGCGCCGACCTTCTTCAGGATGCTCGCCGCCAGGGTCAAGCCGGCGGCCTTGCCGCCCATCTTGCCGTTGCCCTGGGAGGGGCCGGTGAGCCGGCCCATCAGCCGGCCGAAGTCGTAGATCGAGAGGTGGTTCTTGGCGATGCTGATGAACTTCAGGTTGTCGGTCAGGAAGCGGCGGATCAGGGCCACCCGGACGTTCATGTCGTCGGCCGGCGCGAGGGCCGGCTCCTCCTCCCGGGTCTCCCGGCAGAAGCGGTCGACGATCTGGCTGATCTCCACCAGCGGCACGTCGCGGCGCTCGGTGGCGATCGCCAGGTAGCCCAGCTTGGCCTGGCGCATCCACTGCTTGAACAGGTCGTTGAGCTCGTTCTCCTCGAGGGCGATCGAGGCCACCCGCACGATCTCCTGGTAGACGTTCACGATCTCCGACTGGTGCCGGCGCGGCAGGGGCACGTTGGAGCCGTGGTTGGCCGGGAGCTCCTCCTCCTCGTACAGGGCCGGGTCCAGCCGGCCGATCATCTTGTGGACGCCGGGCACGCCGCACTTGGTCATGTGGTTCATCAGCCGCCGCAGCAGCCGGTTGTGCAGGCTGGTGTCGATCTCCCCGAGCAGGTCGAGCACCGCCCGCCACTCCGGGCGCTTCTCCTGGGACGACTCCACGAACATCCGGTAGGGGCCCTGCTCGGCATAGCGGCCGAGCTTGCGGGCGGTGACCTCCAGCAGCTTCTTCTGGTCCAGGTGGAAGGGGTTCTCCCGCTGGGTGGAGCGGTTCTCCAGGTAGACCACCTCGATCTCGCCCTGCACCTTGCCGCGGACCAGGATCGGCGTGCGCAGCTCGAAGGGTCCCGGGCGGAACCCCGGGCTCTCCAGCCGCCGGCCGCCGAAGCTGATGGCCACCTCCAGCGCCTCCGGGTACTTGAAGCCCTCCGGCAGCAGGTCCAGGACCCCCTCCAGCAGCGCCTCCTGCGGCGGCTCGTCCTGGATCAGCTCGACGATCCGGTTCAGGCAGTTCAGTTCCCGCGACAGGCCGATGGGCTGGGGCATGGGTTCCTCGATCTCAAGGGAAGTGTACGGCAGCCGCGCACGGAAGAAACGGAGGTACGGGCGGACACGCAAAGCGAAGGCCCGGCTTTGCCGGGCCTTTGCGCGGGGGTGCGGGGGTCAGAGCCGCAGGCGGGGACCCCCGCTGGTGGTCAAACCCAGCCGCGCATGCGGCAGGCGTCGGCGACCCGCTGGATCGAGATCATGTAGGCGGCGTCGCGCATGTAGACCTTCTTGTCGCGCGCCAGGGCGGAGACCGCCTTGAAGGCCACCGTCATCTTCTGGTCGAGGCGCTGCAGCACCTCCTCGCGGGACCAGAAGAAGTTCATGTTGCACTGCACCTGCTCGAAGTAGGAGCAGGTCACGCCGCCGGCGTTGCAGAGGAAGTCGGGGATCATGAAGATGCCCTTCTTCTGGATGATCGCGTCGGCCTCGGGGGTGGTGGGGCCGTTGGCACCCTCGGCGATGATCTTCACGGTCGGCCGGATCTTCTCGGCGTTGCCCGCGTTGACCTCGTTCTCCTGGGCGGCGGGGACCAGGATGGTGACGTCCTGCTCGATCCAGGCGCCGGCGTCCAGCTGCTCCCAGCCGTTGGCCTTGGCCTTGGCGGGGTCGATGGTGCCGAACTTGTCGATGGAGGCCATCAGCAGCTTGAAGTCGATGCCGGCCATGCAGCGGTAGGTGTAGGGCTTCTTGTCCTTGTTGTCCCAGCAGGAGATGGCGATGGTCTTGGTGCCGAGCTGCTGCAGCAGGTCGAGGGTGTACTGGGCCACGTTGCCGGCGCCCTGGATGGCGGCGGTGGCGCCCTTCAGCTCGATGCCCAGCTCCTTGGCGGCCTCGCGGATGGTGTAGACCACGCCGTAGCCGGTCGCCTCGGTGCGGCCCAGCGAGCCGCCCATGCCCACCGGCTTGCCGGTGATCACGCCCGGGTACTGGCCGCCCATGATGTGCTCGTACTCGTCCATCATCCACAGCATGTGCTGGCCGTGGGTCATGACGTCCGGCGCCGGCACGTCCTGCAGCGGGCCGACGTTCTTGGCGACGGCGCGCATCCAGCCGCGGCAGATCTGCTGCTGCTCGCGGTCGGACAGCTCGCGGGGATCGCAGATCACGCCGCCCTTGCCGCCGCCCAGGGGGATGTCCACCACGGCGGTCTTCCAGGTCATCCAGGTGGCGAGGGCGCGCACCGTGTCGATGGTCTCGTGGGGGTGGAAGCGGATGCCGCCCTTGGCCGGCCCGCGGGCGTCGCTGTGCTGGACGCGGAAGCCGCGGAACACCTTCACGCTGCCGTCGTCCATGTGGATCGGAAGCTGGAAGTGGTACTCCCGCATCGGATTGCGGAGGAAGTCGCGGGTGCCCGCATCGAGCCCGAGGCGGTCGGCAACGTTGTCGAACTGGCGCTGCGCCATTTCGAAGGGATTGAAGGCCTTTTCAGCCATGGGAGGGCTCCTCTCAGGAATGGAGGTGATGATGTAGGCTTCGCCTTGGGCCCAGGTTCAGGACGGGCGCCTGGGGGCCTCGCGGGGTTGATTATCGCTTGCGGGGAACGGGGTCAGGCTGGAGTCAGGCGAATCGTGACGCAGGGCACGCCGACGATCCGGTCAGCTCTTGCCGGAGCCGCCCACCAACTTCTTCAACTGCTCAGGCCACTGCTTGAACTGCACGTAGGTGACCACCCACTTGCCGTCGTCCTTCTGCAGCGCGGCGACCTGCATGACCGGCGTGCCCGCGTAGCCGAACACCAGCTGGCGCAGCTTGGTGTTGTCCTTGTCGGGCTTGGTCTCCATCACCACCATGTCCGCCCACATCTCAGGGGGGACGCCCTTCATCAGCCGGTACAGGCCCGCGTTGTAGACCTTGCGCGCCTTGCTGATGTCGTAGGTGGCGTCGTAGTTCGGGGCCTTCGGGTCGGCCGGCGGGAAGTTGTCCAGCTTCGGATCGTTGGGCATCAGCTTCAGGGGCTGGGTGGAGATGTAGCCCTTGTTCAGGAATTCGACGAGGTCGAACTCCACCAGCTCCTTCTCGTCGAGGGCGATGCCCATCTTCCCGGCGTGCTGGTGGAACCACCAGCCGGACCCGAACACCACGTCCGGCGTCACCGGCGCGATCAGCGCCAGCTGCTTGTTGTCCTTGCGGACCGCGATGTACTGGAAGTTCTTCAACAGCTGGTGCGCCTCGGCGGGGGCGAGCGGCGGAGTGGTCGGCACCTTCTCCACCGGCTTGTTCTCGCAGCCGACGATCACGGCAAGGCCAAGGAATCCAGCAGCCCAGCTCAGTTTGGCCATAGCGCCTCCCCTTACATGAGAGGATGGTGCCCATCTTCGCGCCGCCCTGGCTACAGGAAAGCCTATGTATCCCGTCACATTCCTGGTGTTCGGACGGCCCCGGCTGGCGGGGGTCCAGGACCTGGAGGCGCACTACCGGCGCCTGCTCCGGGGGCAGGTCCGCCTGGACCTGGTGGAGTTGGCCGAAGGCCGGGCGGCGGACCCGGCCCGGCAGCTGCGCGAGGAGGCCGAGCGCCTCCGGCCCAGGCTGCGGGAGGCGCGCTGCCCGGTGCTCCTCGACGCGGCCGGCAGGCCGGGCCGCTCGGAGGATTTCGCCGCCTGGCTGAAGCCGCGCCTCGAGCGGGGCGACAGCCTGGCCTTCGCCCTGGGCTCCAGCCACGGCTTCGACCCTGCCCTCAAGGCCGAGATCCCGGACAAGCTCAGCCTGTCGCCGATGACCTTCCCCCACGACCTGGCCCGCGTCCTGTTCCTGGAGCAGCTGTACCGGGCCTTCGCCCTGCTCAAGGGCAGCCCGTACCACAAGTAGGCTGGGGGCTGGAGGCTGGAGGTGAAGGATCGGCGCGGCGCGCAACTCCCCGGCCGGCCTGGCCTGAAGCCCCCGGCCTAGGAGAACATCCGCAGGGTCTCGTCGATGGCCTTCATCACCTTGACCACGTTGAAGGGTTCGAGGACCAGGAAGTCCACGGCCCCGGCGGCGATCGCCCGGTTGCGCTTGACCTCGGCATCGTCCGCGCTGCCGGCCAGCAGCACCGGCAGCGGGCAGGCCTCGGCCTGGGTGACCTGGCGGGTCAGGTCCAGGCCGCTGGTCACCCGCAGGCGCTGGTGGATCAGCAGCAGCCGGGTCCGCCCCCACTCCACGAGGCCCCCGCCCAGCGGCCCCATCAGCGGGTGGAGGGGCCCCTGGACATAGTCCAGGCTGGCGAACCCGAACTTGCGCCCGAGCGATTCCGCCAGCCGGCGCGGCAGGGCATCGCCCTCGGCGACCACGAGGACCATCGGATCCCGGTCGGTCCAGACCTGCAGCCGCCCGCCCAGCTTGGGGGCCTGCTCGACCTGGGCGCTGGGCGCCTCCAGCCCGCCGGGACTGAAGGATTCACGGTCGCGCTTCTGCTGCTCGCGCTCGGCCTCGAACAGCCAGGCCTGGTAGGCGCCCTCGACGGCCCGGTCGAGCGGGTCGAACAGGAACCCACCGGAGGACCGGTCCAGGTACTTCACCTTGGAAGGCAGCACCAGCTTCTCGCCGCCGACGAGCAGCTCCACCGAGCTCGGGTAGCCCACCTTGAGGGTCCGGGCCAGGTCCCCGCTCTCTCGCGGGCCCGCCTCCAGCCCCTCCAGGCCGAAGGCATAGGCGCGGCCCTCGAGCACATCGTGGTCGCAGGACGTGAACAGGCAGGGCACCGGCCGGTCGGGCACGAAATCCGCCAGGCGGTGGGGGTCCAGCGCCCGCAAGGCCCGCGGCACCTCGAACTGGCAGGATTCCTCGCCCTTGAAGCGGAGGGTCGAGACCAGGGGCAGCAGCGCCTCGAAGGACTTGCCCCGGTCGATGAAGGTGGCGCTCACGTGGCCGCCCTTCTTCAGCCCCCACTGGCCCCGGCTCACCTCGGGCAGGGCGACCAGCACGTGGATCGGGTCCACCGCCTGCAGGTGGAACTCCCCGAACCAGTGCCCCGAGCGCAGCTGGACCTGGACCCCGTCCCGGCAGATCCGCTGGAGGACCATGCCGATGCTTTCCGGATCCTCCAGGTTGGGGTTCCGCCGGGCCATGCCCCCCTTATCGATAGCAAGGCGCCGGGCTTGAACTCCTACGTCGGCCCCGGTCCCTCGAGGACCTCTGCCACGGCCGAATAGGGGTCGATCCGGTGCGCGGCGATCGCCTCGACCAGCGCCTCGGACCGGTCCATCCCGAACCGGGCCAGGCAGATCCGCGTCGCCTCCTCGGCCAGCAGGGCCCGGAACCGGAGCCGGGCCCGTTCCCGGGCCTTGCGGGCCAGGCCCCCGGCCTGCCGCAGCCACGCCCCATGCCGGCGCACCGCCTCCAGAACCTCGCCCAGGCCGGCGCCCTGCGCGGCCACCGTGCGCAGGGCCGGTGGATCCCAGGGCCGGGCCGCCGACAGGGACTTCATGGCCTCGAGTTCCCGTTCCAGCGCTTCGACGCCATCGCGGTCGGACTTGTTGATGATGAACAGGTCGGCCACTTCCATGATCCCGGCCTTGATCGCCTGGATCTCGTCGCCCATCCCCGGCACCAGCACCACGCAGCAGGTGTGGACGCAGCTCACGACGTCCACCTCGTCCTGGCCGACGCCGACGGTCTCCACCAGGATCCAGTCGAAGCCCGCCGCGTCCAGCACGTCGATGGCGTCCTGGGTGGCCCGCGCCAGCCCGCCGAGGGCGCCGCGGGTGGCCATCGAGCGGATGAAGGCCCCGGCGGCCTGGCTGGAGCCGGCCATGCGGATGCGGTCGCCGAGCAGCGCGCCGCCGGAAAAGGGGCTGGAGGGATCCACCGCGAGGATCCCGACCCGCCGGCCTTCGGCGAGGAGCCGCCGGGCCAGTTGGTCGGTCAGGGTGGACTTGCCCGCTCCCGGAGATCCGGTGATCCCCACCACCGTGGCCCGGCCCAGGTGCGGCCAGAGGCTGGCCATGAGGGGACGGGCCTGGGGATGGCCGTTCTCCATCCAGCTGATCGCCCGGGCCACCGCCCGCGGCCACCCCTCCAGGAGGGCGGGCAGGAGTTCCGCGGCGGACTGCATGCAGGCCATCTTAGGGCAACTCGGGGCCCGGCCCATGTTCCGACCCGGTCCTGGGACGAAGGTCCGGGCCGTGATAACCTCTTCCCTTTGGCAACGATCTTCCCGAGCCCCATGAACGCACGCGGCCCCAAGCCCACGCTCCCTCCTCCCGCCCCGACGGGCGGCGGCGTGCGGGTGCAGAAATGGCAGGCCACAACGCCCAGCGGGCTGCGGATCAAGACCTGCGACCGCTGCGGCCGGACCTTCGAGTTGGCTCCCGAGGAGAAGTTCTTCCAGTGCCGCGACTGCTACGAGCAGGAGGCCCGGCGGCAGCAGGGGAAGCGCAAGCGGGGCACGGCGATCCTGTCCCTGATCCACTGCGCCGAATGCGGCGCCGAGGAATACCTGGACTTCATCCCCTCGGACCCCGCGGAAGCCCTCTGCAAGGCCTGCTTCGGCCGGCGGCGCAGGGAACAAAAGGCCAAGGCCGCGCATTCAACTGCCTGATAGGAGCCGTTCGATGAAACTGCAGTACCTGCTCGCCTTCCCCCTGTGCCTGGGCCTTGTGGCCCAGACCGCCGCGAAGCCGCCCGCCAAGCCCGCCGCGAAGCCGGCAGCCAAGAGCGACGCCAAGCCGGATGCCAAGGCCGCGGAAGCCCAGAGCGCCCGCAAGGTCCTCGAGGACGTGCTCCTGGCCGTCGATGCCGGCTGGTTCGGCGAGGCCTACAAGAACGTCAACGCCGTGGACCTGCAGGGCTCCCTGAGCTTCACCGTGAGCGCCGCGGCCGCCAACACCCGCATCGAGGCGGCCACCGAAGGCGTGGTCAAGGGCGCGGCCACCCGCAACGGGAACGCCAACCTCAAGGTCAAGTCCACCTACTTCGCCAACGCCGACTTCAAGACCGACCTGACCGGCGATTTCGGCACCCTCACCTGGACCCGCATCGGCAACAAGGGCTTCCTCTACAGCAAGGAGCGGAACGCCTACACCACCCGGATCGATCCGCCCCCGGTCAACGCCCCGCTGACCTTCATGTCCTGGTTCCGCGAGACCCTGCTGGACATCCGCGCCGTCTACGTCAACGCCAATACCTTCCAGGCCAGCGTCGGGAAGGACGAGGGCGGGCGGGGCACGGTGGTCTTCAATGCCCCCACCGGCGCCTACGATCCGAAGAAGCGCGAGCAGAGCATCTCCGACACCCTCGGCTTCTGGCGCCGCGGCCGCCTGGAACTGAGCTACGACAAGGCCAGCAAGCTGCCCCAGACCATGACCTACGCCAACGAGGCCAACGGCGTCCGCGCCCGCTTCGACTTCACCTACGACGGCAAGCAGCGCCTGCAGACAGTCTCCATCGCCAACCAGAGCCGAGGCTTCGAGGGCCCGGGCTTCGTCCGCCTGAGCTACGGCGGCGACGGCCAGATCTCCGCCTTCGCCGGCGAGCTCAACCGCAAGGACGGCAAGGTCGCCTGGGACCTCGCCCTGTCCTGGGCCAAGGACAAGAAGTCCAGCGCCATCGCCGCCGTTCCTCCGGTGGGCGCCACCAAGATGGGCGGCGACGAGATGGAGACCGCCCTGCTGGTCGGCCTCGCCGGCCAGATGATGGACCTGCAGCGCAACGGCTGGAACATCATGGCCGCCAAGCTCGCCTCCAAGTAGCCGCCCGCCGCGACGCCGAAGGGGCCGGGATTTCCCGGCCCCTTTGCTATAGTCGTAAGAACGGGGCGTGGCGCAGCCTGGTAGCGCATCTGCTTTGGGAGCAGAGGGTCGGAGGTTCGAATCCTCTCGCCCCGACCAAAAACGCTAGTAACCACGGGCATTTGGCGTGGTGAACGCGAGTTGTCCGAAGAACCGCACTTCGCAGTTAAGTGCTGATTACATGATACGCCTGACCGGTCGGGTTATCACCCGGTTATCAGTAACCGCCTGCCGTAGATCAGCGCCCCTTCTACCTCTAACTCTGCTGGGGTAGGGGTTCGCCGGACCGTGGACAGCGAAGCCAGGAGGACCGGGGTGGTCCACCTAGATTCCGCTTTCCGTCACCTGGGGACCCCGGGAGGGGTTTTCCTCGGTGATATGACTGCATCCGCCAGGGGCACCGGGTAGTCGAACTACGAACTGGGGTCCGCTCCAGAGACGGGTTCGGGCTTTACCAGGAAGGGTAGTTAGCGTGTGAGGTGATTGTCCGTCATGGAGTAGACCAGGGACGCCCATCCTCTCCAGTCTGTGGTGGGGATCAGGCAGCCGCCGAGGTTACGGAAGAGTCCAGCAAGCTCTTCCTCCTTCCAAGCGTCCTCTACCAGCAGCCGCAGGTCTTCCCTTAGTCCCAATCCCGCCGACTCGGACTCCATGGAGAGGAAGAGGCGGACCGTGCCCATCTCGTTCTCAGCCTCCAGATTCCAGTCCTGGTGGAAGTAGGCACCCATCAGGAGGGCGAGGTTCGGGAAGCAGGCGACAGCATGGCGGCTCTGGTGATCGTGCCGAACTTCCCTGAGGGACTGCCGGTTTGCCCCACCCCTGGCATCAGGGTCCACAGCCTGCACCGGGTCATCCTCCCAGCCGCACTCAGAGCAGATGGCGAAGGTGCCAGGCGGTTGCTCATCGAGCGTAGGGTTCCCACAGCAGGGGCAGGGGTGCTTCTCAAGCAGGGACATGAAACCCAGTCTAAGCCCCGGCACAGGGCGGTCGTGGAACACCATTCCCCGAGAAATGTTCCACAACGATGATCTGGGTCCTCGCGGACTCAAACAGGAGTCTTAACTCCGATTTATCCGGGGCGATGGGCGGTCCTCCCGGTGCTTAGGTGCCGTTTCGGGCACTTCTGACATAGGTGGAAGCCCTTGTAGTGCAAGGCGAAGTCCTCAATTTGGGGAGGGCACGCCCTGTCGTGGTTGAGAGCAGCGGGGAAGCGTTTGGGGGTGCAGAG
>JAYRFV010000073.1:0-1778 GCA_041908165.1 Holophagales bacterium
CGTCAGCTACTTCGAGTGGGTGCAGAACCGCATCGGGTACTACTGGCGCGAGCGCGAGGTCAACGAGAAGCTCGTGGAGTACATGACCCACGCCTTCCACTCGGTGTTCTCCACGACCGACAAGTACAAGACCAACCCGCGCATCGGCGCCTACATCCTGGCGCTGGACCGGGTCTCCCAGGCGATGCAGTACCGCGGCTTCTATGCCTGATGCTCTGTGGGGGTCACCGGCTTCGCCCGCGACCCCCACACCCCCGCGCTCCAGGGCCGGCTCAGCCGGCCCTTCGCTTTGGCTCCGTGGGGGTTCCGCGCTTCGCTGGTCCGCCACCGCGGCACACCCCCACACCCCCACGCAACAGCCCGGCAAAGCCGGGCTGTTGCTTTTCCGCTTCCGATCGCCCAGGCGGTAGGGTTCGCCTGTCTGTTCAGAAGACCCTGAGCAGGGCGATCCAGCCGTTGACGGTGCGGAGGCCGGGGATGTCGCTGTGGAGGCCGGCGCCGAGGTCGACGCGGACGGTGGTGAACCACCCGAAGCCGGGCAGGTCGCCGGCGACGCCGAGGCCGGTGAAGCGATAGTCCTTGCGGTCGTCCAGGGCGCGGACCCGGGCGTGGTCGAGGGTCAGGGTGAGGCGCAGGCCAGGGCCCGAGGGCAGCACCACGCCGGCCTTGGCGTAGCCGAGCCGGTCGGCCGCCACGGCGCCGCTGCGGATGCCGGCGATCCGCACGGTGCCGCCGAGCCCGCCCAGGTCGAGGGCGTTGAAGCGGTCGAAGGCGCGGCCGGTGGCCACCCCGCCCTCGCCGTGCAGCCAGGCCCCCGAGCCCAGCTGGCGGTCGTAGCCGAGGCTGCCCCCCCAGCGGCGGAAGGCGCCGCCCTCGGGGACCCGCTGCGGATCCTGGGCGGTGCCGTAGGTCCCGTCGGGCCGCTGGCCCCAGCCGTGGTAGGCGCGGAGCTGGAAGCCCCGGGACTGCCAGCTGGCCTCGGCGAGCAGCGCCCGCGTCAGGCCAGAGGGCGGCAGCTCGAAGCCCGGGGTGCGGTACTTCTCCTCGCGGGCCAGGGCGTAGCGGTCGTACTGGGCCTGCGCTTCCAGCTCGGCGCGGAAGCCCAGGCCGAGGTCCCTGCCCGCGGTGATCTCGAGGTTGGCGAAACGCCGGCCGACCCCGTCCTTGTCCTGAAGTTCGCCCTGCGCGACCGGACGCTCGGTTCCCGCCAGGAGCAGGGCCGTGGAGCGCACCCCCAGGTCCACCCCCGCCGCCGCCGAGGGCACCGCGACGGACACCGTGTTGAACATCGCCGCCGTCACGGCATTGAGCTGGATGCCGCGGTTGAAGGCGTTGAAGTCGAAATACACCAGCCCTCCCGCCGGAAACACCGGCGGCTCCAGGTTCGGATCCACGAACAGGAAGGCGCCCACCGCGCGGCCGGACGTGCGCGGCTTGTCCTCGAGCTTGCGGGTGCCGTCGCCCTGGCGGGTGAAGTAGCGCAGCCCGTCCGGTGCGCGCTTCAGCATGGTGGATTCGGAAGCCCGGGCGGCCTCGCGCCGGGCCTCGAAGCCGTCGGCGTTCACCATCGCCGATTCGAATCGGATCCGGCGCTGCACCTGGGTCACGCCGCGGGAGTTCACCCAGCGCTCGAAGGTCAGGGCCTCCTCCAGTCGCCAAGTGTCGGCGGTGAAGGCCCGGTAGCGCAGGGTGCGCCGCTCGGACTTGACCGTTCCGGGCAGGTTGTCCCGGGCGCTGGTCTCCTCCAGGATCCGACCCGTGGCCTCGTCCACCCACAG
>JAYRFV010000074.1:0-33865 GCA_041908165.1 Holophagales bacterium
ACCAATAATCCTCGACTGAATGGGCTGGTCTTTGCTGAACTGTGCAGGTTCATCCGGGCTGACTCCTTGAAAGCTGCTGCTTCGCAACAACAGCTTCCCAGTTCAGCCCGGGTGAACAACCTCCTTGGCAGCTACAGCTAGGCCCGCGGTTCAGCCGCGGCGGATTTCCTGCATCCAGTCGGCCAGGGACGGATCGGGCTGGAGCCGCTGCGCCTCCTCGAGGTCGGCGAGGGCCTGCAGCCGGTCGCCCAGCTGCAGGTGGGCGCGCGCCCGGGCCACCAGGGACTCCGGGTTTCGGGGCTCGAGGAGGAGCAGGTGGGTGCAGGTCCACAGCACCTCCGTCCAGGCCTCCCGCCGCTGGAATCGCACGTGCAGGTTGCGCACGAGGCGCACCAGCACGGCCCGGTCCGGGATCGGCGCGAGCATGCGGGGTTCGAAAGGCAGCCGTCCGCCGGTGGCCGCCTCCACCAGCCGGGCAGCCTCCTCCTCGCCGAGGGCCCGGCCCTGGTGGAAGGGATCGAAGCAGAGCAGCCCCATGTCGGTCCGCAGGCCCGCCAGGAAATGGCCGGGAAGGCCGATCCCCACCGCGTCCAGGCCGAGCCGGCGGGCCAGGCCGATCCACAGGATCGCGAGCGAGATCGGCAGTCCGCGGCGGCGCCGGATCACCAGCGGCAGGGCGGCGTTGGCCGGATCGTCATAGGTCTGCTGGTCGCCGCGCAGGTCCAGCTCCCGGAACAGGTACCCGTTCAGCTCGTCGAGGGCGTGGTGCAGGTTCCAGGGCAGGGGCATGCGGCCGGCCAGCGCGAAGGCCCAGTCGTCCAGCAGGCGGCCCACCGGCCGCGGGTCGGGATCCTCCAGCAGGGGGGCCGTGGCGTGTACCGCCCCGGAGACCAGGTCGGTGCACCCTGGATCCTGCAGAAGGAACTCGTGCAGGGACACGGCGCCTCAGCCGCGGTTGCGGATCCAGCCCCGCGCCAGGAACCCGAGCACCACCAGCCCGAGGGCGGCCAGGGCCCACTTCTGCCACCGGTTCTGCGCCGCCTCGATGCGCTGCTGCTCCTCGGCCTTGCGGATGTTCTCCGCGATCGACAGCTGCTTCTCCGCCTTGCGGGCGTCGGCGACCGCCTTCCGGGCGCTGTCGGCGGACTGCTGGACCTCCTTGCGGGCGCGGTCGTCCTCGTCCCCGTCCAGGACGAAACGTGCGGGCACAGGCCGGGTGCCGGCGCGACCCCGTCCGTGGGAGCGGCGCCAGGGGTCGCCCGGGTCGTGGCCGCCGTCGAAGGCGCCCTGGCCCTGGTCGATGGCCTCCGCCAGGTCCTGGATGTCCGCCCGCAGCGAGCGCAGCTCCTCCTGCTGGCGGTGCAGCAGGGCGCCCTGCAGGTAGCCCAGGGCCAGCTGCAGGGAGAGCAGGATGACGATGGCGGCGCCGAGCCAGCGGGGGAAGAGCGCCACCGGACGGGGGGCCGGCACGGTCTCCGGGCGGGAAGGTTCGGTCATGCGGGGTCCCGGGCGAGGATGAACAAGGAACGGTCATCCCTATTCTGCGCCTCGAAGCCGGCCACGTCACGGTACAAGGCTTCGCAGGCGGCCCGGGGCGAACCGGCGCCCCAGAGCCTCTGCAGGAGGGTTTTCATCCGGCACTCGCCGTAAAGCTCGCCCTTGCGGTTCATGGCCTCGGTGAGGCCGTCGCTGTACAGCACGATCCAGTCCCTGGGCTCGAGGCGGCCCTCCTGGATCTGCCAGTCGCAGGCGCCCTGGGGACGCAGGCCCAGGCCGCGCCCGCCGGGGCTGAGGTCCACCACCTTCTGGCCGGCGCGCACCAGGATGGCCGGAGGGTGGCCGGCGCGGGCCAGGCGGAACTGGCCGTCGGGCCCCCATTCCAGCAGGGTCAGGGTCAGGAAGTCCCGGAGCCCGAACAGCTGCCGGAGGGCCTGGTCCATCTGGGCGAGGATCACCTCCAGCCCGTGGTCGTGGCGCTGGGTGGCGAACTCGAGCAGGGCGATGGCCTGGCTCATGTACAGCGCGGCGGCCATGCCCTTGCCGCTGACGTCACCCAGGGCCGCCAGCCAGCGGCCGTTCGAGCGGCGGCGCACCCACAGCAGGTCGCCGCCGGTCTCGAAGGCGGGTTCGAGCCTCAGGGCCAGCTGGAAGCCCGGAATGTCCGGCGGACAGGTGGTGACCAGGCTCTCCTGGATCCTCCGGGCGGTGTGCAGCTCCTGCTCCAGGCGGCCCTGGTCCACGATCTTCCGGTGCAGCACGGCGGTCTCGAGGACGATGCCGGTGGCGATGGCGGTCTCCCGCAGCAGCTCGCGGTCATCCCGTCCGTAGTTCAGCTCCGCGTACTTCCCCCCCAGCAGGATCGCCGCGTGGAGGTCCTCACCGACGAGGATCAGCACCATCAGCTGCACCTCGAGGGCGTCCACGTGGGCCCGGAGGGCCGGCCCCTGGCCGAGGATCCAGTCGGCCTCCTCGCTCCCCAGGCCCAGCACCAGCTCGCGGTTTTCGCGGGCGTGCCTGAGCAGGTTGGGGGGCAGCTTCAGCTCCCGGGCGGGATGCGGGTGGCCGGTTTCGGGATCGTCCACGGGCGGCAGGTCGATGGCCGTCCCCGAGGAGCGGAGCACCTCCAGGGTCTGCGGCTGGTAGGCCTCCTTGAGGGCGTCCTGCAGGCCCTGCAGCAATGCCTCCTCGCTGAACCGGTTGCGGGTCTCGCGCAGTGCACCCTGGAGGATCTCCCGGGCGGTGCCCAGGTCCCTCCGGAAGCCGCGGCGGAGGGCCAGGAGGATCGCGCGGAGGATCCAGCCCAGCGGAAGGGCGAGCAGCCCGATCAAGGCCCCGGCCCACCCGGGCGGCACGTTCTGCAGCCAGTGGGCGAAGGCCAGGGCGAGGGCGCCCAGGTAGACGGCCATGACCGTGCCCAGGGCCAGGAAGTAGCTGATCCACCGCACCAGCGCACGGCGGACGTCGAAGAACCCGTGGCGCAGGATCGCATAGGCGAAGGCCAGCGGCATCAGCGGCAGGGGCAGCAGGAAGATCCAGCGCATCCGCTGGAACCACAGGCCCGCCCCGCCGACATTGGCGATCACCAGGGCGGCCAGCAGGTCCAGCGCGACCGCGGTGGTCAGGATGACCACCGGCAGCATCGCCCGCCGCAGCCTCGGGGTGGAACGGAAGGTCCCGATCCAGAACAGGACGGTTGCGGCCGCGACGGCGGCGAGGTTGAGGATGCCCAGGGTGAACCCGGCGATGCCGACCAGGCGGTTCAGGAGATCAGGCGGGGGGGCCTTCGGGTCAAGGCCGAAGATCCGGGCGAGGTCGGCCCGGAAGGGGGCGGCCAGGGCATTCAGGCCGAGGACCAGGGCGAGCACCGCGAAGACCCCGTACAGCCAGAGCAGGGCCTTCCGGTTCCGGCGCAGCCGGACCGGGTAGGGGAAGCGGAGGAAGAAGTGCACCAGCAGCGGCGAGAAGAGCGCCGCGGTGAGCGTGCCCATGAACGCGGTGACGACCAGGACCGGAGCCGGCGGCGTGTTCACGAACCCGCTGCCCTGGGCGCCGATCAGCAGGAACAGCAGGCCCAGGTAGTAGAAGTGCCGGCTGGTCTTGCGCTGCGGGCTGCTGACGACCACCAGCATGCCGATCGCCCAGAAGATCAGCCCGGCCGCCAGGCGGACGGTCTGGTCGCGGTCGAAGGGCTTCACCAGCCGGACGGGCAGCCAGAGGTCCTGGCCCTGGCGCCGGACCTTGTAGACGACGATGCGGCCCTCGGCCTTGCTGTTGATGATCCGCTGGGCGGCCACCAGGCCCGCGGGGGTGGCGGCGACCTTGTTGCCCTGGATCTCCAGCAGTTCATCGCCGTCGAGGATGCCGGCCTGCTCCGCAACGCCGTCGGGCAGCACCTCCTTGATGATCACCTTCTGGACCTGGATCTTGCCGACCTGGACCGCTTCCAGCTTCCACCAGCACTCGTCGTCGGAGAAGGCGTAGACCCACTGGTTCAGGTAGAACGACCCCAGCGCGAAGGCCAGACCCAGTAGGCTGGTCAGGACGAGGCGCCATCGAATGGGTCGGAGGGAATGTATCAAGTGGGATCCGGAGCGGGAACGTGATCGAGTGTAAACCCCAGTGGATCATCGTGGGGGGAAGGCGTCGCCTGGGGCGGTCCCTGGCGGAGGACCTGGCCGCGGACCATGCCCTGACGCTGACCTCTTCCCGCCCCTGGGAAGGCGAGGACTGGGCGCTGCCGCACCGCCGCCTGCACTGGGATGCCGAGGACCCCGGCCTGGGTTCGAGGATGGAATCGGACCTGGAGGGCCGCTGGTTCCAGGGTGCGGTGCTGATGGCCGGCACCTTCCCCGAGGCCACCCTCGGCACCTGGGAGGCCGAGGGGCTGGCCCGCGCCTGGGCGGTGAACCTGACCTTCCCGCTGCTGGCCCTGCAGGCCCTGGCGGGGCGGGTCGAACCCGGCGGCTGCCTGCAACTGGTCCTGGACGCCTGCGTCCACCGGCCCTACCTGAAGCGGCTGCCGACCAGCGCCGCCAAGTCCGCCCTGGCGGCCCTGGTCCCGGCCTTCGCCCGCATGCTCGCCCCGCGGGTGCGGGTGGTGGGCCACGCCATCGGCACCCTGCTTCCCGCGGAAGGCATGGACCCGGCGGCCCTGGCGCGGCAGAGCCTGCTGGTCCGCAACGGAGACCCGGCCGACCTGGCCCGGGCGGTCCGCTTCGCCGCGGACAGTCCCTTCCTGACCGGCGAGGTGCTCACCCAGGACGGCGGCCGCCGCTGGGCCTGACCATGCGATTCAAGGTGAACGAGATCTTCTGGAGCCTGCAGGGGGAGGGCACGCGTGCCGGCCGCCCCTGCCTGTTCATCCGCCTCACCGGCTGCCCGCTCCGCTGCACCTACTGCGACAGCGCCCACGCCTTCTTCGCGGGGCGGCCGATGGAGCAGGAGGCCCTGCTGGCCGAGGTGCTGCGCCGGCTGGGGCCGCCCCAGGCCGGGCCGGAGGCCGCCTTCGTCGAGGTTACCGGCGGCGAACCCCTGGCCCATCCCGGCACGCCGGGACTGCTCGAAGCGCTGCTGGCGCTGGGCTACGAGGTGGCCCTGGAGACCGCGGGAAGCCACGACCTGGCGCCGGTCCCGCGGGCGGTGGTGAAGCTGGTGGACCGCAAGACCCCGGGCAGCGGCGAAGGACACCGATGGCTGGAGGGCAACCTCGACCACATGGTCCCGGGCCAGGACGAGCTCAAGCTGGTGCTGGCCAGCGCCGCGGACTACGCCTGGGCGCGCGGCTGGTGCGCCGAGCGGCGGCTGTGGGAGCGGTTCACCGTGCTGTTCAGTCCAGTCTGGGGCGCCCTGGAACCGGCCTGGCTGGCCGAGCGCGTCCTCGAGGACCGGCTGCCGGTGAGGGTGCAGCTGCAGCTGCACAAGGTGCTCTGGGGGCCGGACCGGCAGGGCGTCTGAACCCTGCCTCAGCGCGCGCGGCAGAGGGCCGCCCACGCGCCGGGGACCAGGTCCAGCGGCTGCAGCGCCCAGGCGCAACCCTCCGGGGCGGGCGGTGCGCCGCGAAGGGGCTGCTGGTCGGGACCGAGCTCGATGCTGCGCGGATCGACGCCGAGCCCGCTCCCGGCGGCCTTGAGCAGGCTTTCCTTGAGGGTCCAGGTGCGGAAGAAGGCCGCTGCGCGCGTCGGTTCCGGCGCGGCCTGGAGCTTGTGCAGCTCCTTCACGCTCAGGGCCGCCTCGATCAGCCCGGGCCGAAGGGGCGACTCCAGCTCGACGTCCACCCCCACCGGTCGATGGTCCAGGACGCACAGCACCCAGGGGCCGGAATGGCTCAGGCTGAAATGAAGGTGGGCCTGGTGGAGGAACCTCGGCTTGCCCTGGGCGTCCCGGACCGTCGCCAGGGCGCTGGGCCCCAGGCCGTGCCGCTCCGCCGCGGCGCACCAGAGGAGGGCCTCGGCCGCGAGGCAGCGAAGCGCGTCCATGGGAGCGCGGAACCGCGCCGCCCGTGCGCGCCGCTCATCCGTGGCCTCCGGGCCCAGCGCCTCGATCCAGGGATCGGGATGGTCGGGCAGGCACAGCGCGAAGACGTCGGCCTCCCCAGGGCGGCTGGGACGCCGGTACAGCCCCGGCCTCGCCTCCGCGGGCCAGGAGGCCGGTCCTCGCGGGAGCAGGCGGCGAAGGGTCGAGGGCATCAGCCGCGCCGTGGGGCGGGGATGGCTGGGACCCTGGCCCGCCCGGTAAGCGGCGCGGATGCTCCCGCGGCGAGGCCTTCCCGGATCACCCGGGTCAGGCCCTCAAGGGTCGGGTCCCCGAAGAACGCGGCGATCAGGGGGGTGTCGAGCTGCAGGGCGCTGGCGAGCCGGCCCAGCATGCGGATGGCCTGCAGGCTGTCGCCTCCAAGTTCGAAGAAGTCCCCCGGTCCCGCGTCCGGGCCGAGGACGTCGCGCCAGGCGGACCGGACGGCGTCCTCCACCTCGGGGCCGGCCTGGATTCGCGCCGCCGGTTCGAGGGCGGCCTTCAGCGCCGGCCGGTCCGGCTTTCCGCTCAGGGTCCGGGGCAGGGAATCGCGGTGGACCAGGTGGTGCGGCTGGAGGTGGCCGGGGAAGCGGGCGCGCAGGTGCCGACGCAGGGAACCCGCATCGAACCCTGGACCGGCAACGATGAAGCCATGCAGCTGCGGGCCGCCCTCCGCGTCCTCCGCCGCCACCACCGCCGCGTCCTCGACCCCGGGATGGCTGCGCAGGGCCTCCTCGATCTCCCCCGGGTCCACGCGGATGCCGTTCACCTTGACCTGGTCGTCCGACCGGCCCGCGAAGGTGAGCCCGCCCGACGCCTGCACCTCCACCGTGTCGCCGGTCGGGAGGAGCAGCGGGGCCTCCGGCCAGCCTCCGCGCCGCACGACCAGGGGGGCGGTTCCGCGGTAGCCGCGGGCCAGGCAGGGGCCGGCCACCCACAGGTCGGCGAGGCTGCCGGGCGGTGCCGGGCGCAGGTCGGCATCCAGCGCGTGGAGCTGCGCCTGGGGAAGCGCGGTGCCCAGCGGAACCCAGGTGGAGGCCGGAGGCGGCGGTCCCGGCGGCACCTCGTACCAGGCGACCAGGCCGGCGGTCTCGGTCTGGCCGTAGCAGCTGGCCACCCGGCTGCGGGGCCCGGCCCATGTCCTCCAGCGCTGGACGAGGTCCCAGGACAGGGGCTCGCCGGAGCTGAGCAGGATGCGGAGGCTGGGGTTGAGGAGCCGTTCCCGGCCTTCAGGCGCCAGCCGCTCCAGTTCCGTGCAGGCCATCCGCAGGTAGGAGGGCACCCAGTCGAGCACCGTGACTTCCAGGTCCCGGGCCAGGCGAAGCAGGCCGAGCGGGTCGCGGATCCGGCTCGTCTCGGCCAGGACCACGCAGGCGCCCACCGAGAAGGGGACCAGCAGCTGCCGGAGGGCGGCCGAGAACCCGAAGCTCGCGCCGTGCAGGTAGCGGTCCCCAGCCGCGAGGTCCAGGCGCGTGTTGAAGGCCTCCGGGTAGGCGGCCAGGCTGGCGTGGGTGATCTCCACGCACTTGGGCCGGCCGCTCGAGCCGGAGGTGAAGAGGCAGTAGGCCAGGTCCTCCGGCAGGACCGGGTGGGAGGGGTCGCAGGTGGATTCCCGGTCCAGGGCCGCACGCTCCCGGTCCAGGGCCAGGAACGGAAGGTCGGGTCGGACTCCGGGCTCCCACAGATCGTCGCGGGAGACCAGTCCGCTCGCACCGGCGCAGGCGAGCAGTTCCTGGAGGTGGTGGCGCGGCTGCCGGGCATCCAGGGGCAGGAAGGCCCGCCCGCTTCGCAGCACCCCGAGCAGGGCGACCACCGCGTCCGAGGTCCGCTCGAAACAGACGCCGACCGGGCCACCCCCCGCCGGGCCCCGCCCCAGGCGATGGGCCACCTGGTTGGCTCGGGCATTCAGCTCCGCGTAGTCGAGAACGGCGTCCACCGCGCGCAGGGCGGTGCGCTCCGGAGGCTGCGCCGCGACGCGGTCCTGCACCGGGACGAAGGACGGAGAGACCGGGCCGGGTCCGGGCTGAGGTTCGGGGATCATCGGTGCGGCTCCAGATCGGGGAGGCCAGGGAGGGGGCCGGTGCCCCGGCAGGCCGGGCCCACCGCCTCCAGAAGGTCGACGGCCGCGGCGACGCCAGCCTCTGCACGGACCCGCCGGGCCATGTCCACGCAGGCCTCGCGGATCCGCCCGGCAGCGGCGGCGCGGATCGCCGCGGCCAGGTTTGCGGCGTCCAGCTCCTTGAGGGGCAGGCAGGCGCTGGCCAGGTTCCGCTCCAGGGCGAGGGCGCCCCAGAGGTGCTGGTCCAGCCAGTGCGGGACGAACACCGAGGGCACGCCGGCGCGCAGAACGGCGGCGGTGGTTCCAGCGCCGCCGCCGTGAACGACGCAGGCGGCGCGAGGGAAGAGCCAGGGGTGCGGGATGAAGGAGGCGAAGCGCACGTGCGGCGGAGGGTCCTCCAACGCAAGCCCGCTCCAGCCCGACTGGATGACCGCCCGGACCCCGGCGCGCTCGACGGCGTCCAGGAGCACCTGGGTCAGGGCCGCCGGATCGCGGTGGGTGAGGCTGCCGAACCCGATCACCACCGGCGGCTCTCCCGCCTCGACGAAGGCCTGCAGGCCCGGATCCGGCGTGTACGATTCGTCGAGGAACCAGAAGCCGGTGACGTGGTTCCGGGGCGGCCAGGAAGGCGGTCGGGGGAAGATCGACGGACTGACCGGGGTCAGGGCCAGGGTCGGCGAGATCCCGTCCTGCCCCAGGGGCTCGGCGAGCGGCCCCAGCCCGTGGGCGGCCCGCAGGGCGTTGAAGGCCGGCGCCGCCACCGCGGAGAGCTTCGGGCGGCGGGTGCTGCCGAAGGGGGAGAAGTGGACGGAGATGTAGGGCAGGCCGAGCCGCTCGGCGCAGATCCGGCCTGCAGGCTGGTAGGGGATGGAGACCAGGAGGTCGGCCCCGCGAGCCGCGTCCATCAGGGCCGGCAGGGAGGCTTCGGCGTGCTGCAGGGGGACCGCGAGGGTCGCCCGCACCTGGTCGACCGCCCCCTCCATCTCGTAGGCCGAGGCGAACAGGCGCAGCGACTGCGGATCGTCCACCGGGGCGCCGAGGGGGCAGAAGGCGAGGCCCGTCGCCTGCGCCCGCGCGGCGAAGTTCGGGGGCGCCGCCAGCAGCACGGCATGGCCGCGGCGGATCAACTCGACGCCCAGGGCCAGGAAGGGCTGCACGTCCCCGGTGGTGCCGAAGGTGGCCAGGACCAGCTTCACGGGCTGACCCGCCGGGCCCCGGGGCCGGTCCCCTGGACCTCGTCGAGGCAGTGCTGGATCCGGGCGCCGATCCCGGCGGCATCCCGGGTGATGGCCGACAGGTGGCTGCGGCCGATCCGGAAACCCCGGAGGTCGGCGACCAGCCGCGCCCATCCGCCTTCGGGCGGAGCGGGTGTGGCGGGGCCCGAGCGCAGCAGGCGGACGGGACGGTCGTAGGGCCTGGGTTTGTAGTCCCGCATCACCTGCTGGAAGCGGCGGTTGAGGTCCTGCGACCCGAGGTGGACGGGACGGCCGTCGGGGCCGGAAGCGAGGGGGGGCCGGAGCGGCCTGGGCTCCAGGGACGGCTCGGGGGGATCGATCAGGACCAGGAGCGCCACCTCCTGGCCCGCCGTCCGCAGCTGCTGGGCGATCTCGTAGGCCTCGAGGGCGCCATTGCAGTGGCCGCCGAGCAGGTAGGGGCCGACCGGCTGGATCGCCCGGATCCGGCGCAGGTGCTCGGCGGCCATGTCCTCCACGGGGCCCGGCGCCGGCTGCCCGGCCAGGCCGAAGGGGTGGACCGCCAGGAAGGGCTGCCCCGGATCCAGGTGGCGGGCCAGGTTCCGGCAGTAGAACCCGCCACCGTTGAAGTCGCCGTGCAGGTAGAAGAACGGACGGCCGCCGAGGCCGGCCTGGACCTCGACGATGGGCGTCTCCTCCGTCCCGGGCTGCGCCTCGACCACCGCGCCCGCGAGGGCTCGGACCGTAGCGTGCGTGTAGAGGGCGCCCACCGGGATTCTGCGGCCGAAGACCTGCTCGATGCGGGCCAGCAGGGTGAAGGCCAGCAGGGAGTGCCCGCCGATGTCGAAGAAATCGTCCAGGACGCCCACCGGAGCCACGCCGAGCAGGTCCTCCCAGAGCTGGACGAGCAGGGCCTCGGTCGGGTTGGCTGGACCAGGCTTCCGGGCCCGTCCCGGCTGGCCGAGCGGAATCGACCCGAGCCGCTGGCGGTCCAGCTTGCCATTGCGCATCGGCAGCCGGTCGACCACCGCGAAGGCCTCCGGGACCATGTACGGCGGCAGGCTCCGTCGGAGCGCCTCGACCAGGCCGTGGGTGTCGAAGTCCGGCGCCTGGTGCCTCGGGACCTCCAGGAAGGCGACGAGGCGGGGACCCGCCGGGCCGTCCGTGCGAAGGTCCACGGCGCACCGGCCGAGGCCGGGCCAGGAACCGATGGCTGCCTCGACCTCCCCGGGCTCGATGCGGATGCCGCGCAGCTTCACCTGGCGGTCGCGCCGGCCCATGAACTCGATCCGGCCGTCGGCCAGGTGGCGCGCCAGGTCCCCGGTGCGGTACAGGCGGCCGCCCGGCCGGGTGTCGAAGGGATCCGCGATGAAGGCCTCCGCCGTCAGGTCCGGCCGGTTGCGGTAGCCCCGTGCCACGCCCAGGCCGCCGACCAGGAGCTCGCCGGCCACGCCCACCGGAAGCGGCTCGCCGTGGTCGTCCAGGATGTAGGCGGTGCTGTTGCCGATGGGCCGGCCGATGGGGATGGACCGCAGCCCCTCCGGCAGGTCGTCGGGAACCGGGTGGCAGCAGGAGAAGGTGGTGGCTTCGGTGGGGCCGTAGCCGTTGCAGATCCGGGTGCCCGGCAGCAGCTCCGCGGCCCTGCGGAGGTGCGGAACGGAGAGCGCCTCGCCGCCAACCAGCAGCTGGGCCACGCCCCGCAGGCAGGAGGGCGATTCCTGGATCACGGCGTTGAACAGCGCCGAGGTGAGCCACAGGGTGTTGACGGCGTGCCGGTCCACCACGGACCGGAGAACGTCCGGGGCCAGGCGTGCCTCCGGGTACAGCACGCAGGTCCCGCCGTGCAGCAGGGGCGCCCAGAGCTCGAAGGTCGCGGCATCGAAGTCCAGGGGCGAGGCCAGCAGGGTCCGGGTGCCGGGACCCAGCTGGACGTAGTCCACCCCGAACAGCAGCCGGACGATGCCCCGATGGAGGACCTCCACGCCCTTGGGCCGGCCGGTGGAGCCGGAGGTGTAGAGGATGCAGGCGAGGTCGGTGGAGGTGCTCCGCGGCGCGGGATCGTCCGGGGCTTCGGCGCTGGCGGCCAGGACATCCAGGTCCACCCGCACCGCGGGTGTCCCGCCTTCCGGAAGGCGGACCTGCAGTCGACCTTCCGTGAGGATGAGGACACACCCTGAATCCTCCAGCCTGAAGGCCAGGGGTTCCACCGGCTGGCCCGGGTCGAGGGGCACGTAGGCTGCACCGGCCTTCAGGATGCCGAGGATCGCGACGATGAACGCCGGGGACCGCTCCATCAGGACCGCCACGGCGGCGTCGGGACCGGCGCCCCGTTCGATGAGGCCCCGGGCGACCTGGTTGGCGCATCGGTTCAGATCGCGATAGGAGAAGCGCCGGTCACGGTGGATCACCGCGACCGCATCCGGCGTCCGTGCGGCCTGGGCCTCGAAGAGGGCCTGCAGCGGCCGGTCAGGGATCGGCCGGGCGGTGGCGTTCCAGTCCACCAGAATCCGGCGGCGTTCGGCCTCCGACAGCAGCGGGATCCGGGAGATCCTCCGTCCGGGATCGGCGACCATGCCGCGGAGCACGCGGTCGAACCGCTCCAGCATCCGAGGGGCGAAGTCCGGCTCGAACAGGTCGCAGCTGGCGTCCAGGTCCGCGGCAAGCCCCTGTCCGTGGTCGGCAAGGGTGAGGTCCAGGTCGAACATGGCCCGCCGCCCTCCCAGCCGCAGCGGAACCTCGGCGAGGCCGTGGAAGGGTTCCCCTCCAGGTGGATCCTGCTGGAAGGAGAAAAGGGCCTGGAAGAGGGGCGCCTGGCCCCGGCTGCGAGGCGGGTTCACGGCCTCCACCAGGCGTTCGAAGGGCAGATCCTGGTGCTCCAGGGCGCCCAGGACGGTGGCGCGAACCCGTCGCAGGGCCTCCTCGACGGTGGGATCTCCTCCCAGGTCCGTGCGGAGGACCAGCAGGTTGACGAACAGTCCGACCAGCGGCTCCAGTTCAGCGCGGAGCCGTCCCGACACCGGCGAACCCACGACGATGTCCTCGGTGCGCGCGGTGCGGGCCAGGCAGATCTGGAACCCGGCCAGCAGCACCATGTACAGGGTGGCCCCGTGGCGCCGCGCCAGCCCTTTCAGGCCGGCCACGAGGTCCGGCGGGAGGGTGAGCGAGGCTCGAACCCCGCGATGGCTGGGAACGGCGGGACGGCAGCGGTCCAGCGGCAACTCCAAGGACGGCGGCGCCCCGTCCAGGCGACGGGTCCAGTAGGCCAGCAGTCGGTCCAGCCGAGGCCCCTGCAGGGTCCGCCGCTGCCATTCGCCGAAGTCCGCGTACTGCAGGGGCAGGTCCGGAAGGTCCAGGGTTTCGCCCAGGCAGGCCGATCCGTAGAGTGACCGCAGCTCGCGCAGGATGACCGCGAGGGAATGGCCATCGGCCACGATGTGGTGGGCGACCAGGACAAGCAGGTGCCGCTCGGGGCCGACCCGCAGGAGCGAGGCCCGCACCAGCGGCCCGGTGGCCAGGTCGAAGGGACGCTCCAGCTCGGCCTCCGCCATCGCTGTCGCCACCGTCTCCGGTCCGTCCTCCGTCCCCAGGTGGGCGAGTTCCGCCAGGGGCTCGGCCGAGACGATCTGGCGGGGTTCTCCATCGACCCAGCCGAACCGGGTCCGAAGGGACTCGTGGCGATCCTGGACCCGCCGGAAGGCCACCTGGAGCGCAGCTGCGTTCAGCGGGCCGGACAGGGACAGGGCCGCATGCAGGTGGTAGACGGCGGGATCGGAAGTGACCTGGTCGATGAACCACAGCCGGGCCTGGGCGTGGGAGAGCGGGAAGTCCCAGGGCGTCGGGTGCCCTGGATCGGCCACGCCGGCCATGGATGGGATCAGCGACACGGGGACCTCTGCCGGCCCTCCGGGCCACGCCTCCGTCGAGTCTACCTGACGCTGGACCTTCAGGTCCTTCCGCGGCGGATTGCGGCGGGCCGAGGTTCCGGACATCGTGGGGAGGGGGGCCGGCCGTGCCGAATCATGCATCATCCAGCGGCGGGCGGCGGGCGCTGGCCGTGGTGCTGGCGGTGTTCGCGCTGGCCGTCTGGGCCCCGGCCCAGCCGCGGCCCGACCCGCCGGCGTCGGTCCTCGCCGAAGCCCTGGTCCGCGCGGGAACCAACCGGGGCGAACTGGAGCGGGCCCTTCGCGAGGCGCCGGCCGGGCAGGCGGAGGGTGTGCGGTTCCTGGTCGAGAACATGCCCGACCGCGACCTCCGCACGCTCACGGCTGACCATCTCCTGGAGAACGCGGCCCTGGCCTACGAGGCCCTGGCCGCGGCGCCCTGGCAGGGCCGGGTGCCGAAGGACCTGTTCCTGAACGACGTGCTGCCCTACGCCAGCCTGACCGAGCCCCGGGACCGTTCGCGGCGGTTCCTGCGCCAGGTCGCCCTCGCCCTTGTGGGGGACTGCATGGATCCGGGCGAGGCGGCGAGGCGCTTGAACGAGAAGCTGTTCAAGCGCCTGAACACCCACTACGCCGCCAAGGTGGCCCGACCCGACGCCTCTCCATCGGAAACGGTCAGGCGGGGCCGGGCCACCTGCATCGGCCTTTCGGTGCTGCTGGTCGCCGCCTGCCGGGCGGTGGGCATCCCCGCCCGGGTCGCAGGGACTCCGGCCTGGACCAGCGGCCGGGGGAACGGCGGCACCCACGAATGGGTTGAGGTCTGGGACGGGCGCTGGCGCTTCATGGGGGCCGACGAACCGCGCAGCGAGGGGCTGGATCACGCGTGGTTCAACGAGGAGGCTTCCCGGGGGCTGAGGGACCACCCCATGCACGCCATCTACGCGGTCAGCTTCCGCCGCACGGGCACCCGCTTCCCGCTGGTCTGGGCGCGGCCCGAGGATTGGGTCGAGGCGGTCAACGTCACCGATCGCTACATTGCCGCCTGGGCGGCCATGGGCCCCCGGCAGCCCGGCACCTGGGAGTAGGGGTGCCTTCGGGCTTCAGCGTCGCGTAGTGTTGCCTGCCGTCGATCCGCCCTTGCTCCAGGTGTTCCGGGTCGCCTCGAGGGGGCCCAGCACCGCCGGCGGGGCCTTGTCGGCCTGGGCGCGCCGGATCGCCTTGTCGAGGGTCTGGGCCGCCTCGGCCGTCTGCCCCAGGGCCCGCTGGAGGCGCGCCTTGACGTGGAGGTTGACCGCATCCTCCCGGATCTGGAGGGAGCGGTCCACCCACTTCAGCGCCTGGGCCAGGTCCTTGTCCAGGTCGAGCAGGTACTCGGCTGCATCGCTGAAGATCCGCCAGTCGCCGGGCTTGGCCTGGGCGAGCGCCTTGCGCAGGCGGGTGGTGACGATCCCCTGCACGTCCACCTCGACCAGGAAGCTGACCCGCAGCTTCTCCCAGTACATGTCCACGTAGGCGGTGGAACCGCTGGCCGGGTAGATCTCGTAGGTCAGCCACTCGTCGAAGTTGCCCACCGACTTCGGCGTCACATCGAAGCGCAGGACGTCGTCCTTCGGGTCGTACTCGAAGGCGCCGAACTGCTGCCAGCGCCGGCTGAAGATGACCGTCCAGCGGTCGGCGTTGGGGATCATGAACAGGGCGTAGGTTCCGGCCGGGACCGGCCGCCCCTCGACCTTCACCGGATCGGAGAAGCGGATCGTGGTGGCCTCGTTGGCGCCGGCGCGCCAGACCTTCCCGTAGGGCACCAGCTCGCCCCAGATCTTCCGGTAGCGGACCGCCGGACGGTGGTAGGCCACCTTCACCTCGGTGACGCCGATCGTCTGCGACACGGAGGCCATCGGGCTGAGCTGGGGCAGCGCCCGGGAACCTTGGGCGAGGGCGGGGAAGGCCAGCAGGACGGTCAAGGAGAGGTGTCGGATCATGCTCCGGCCCAAAGGAACCATCCTAGCGCCCGGCACCGGCACCGGCCATCACGGCTTCAGGCCGGCGCGCCAGGCGGCGATGTCCTTCGCCACGTTGTCGCTCCACTCCTTCGGGGCCTTCCCCCGGGCGAGTTCGAGGGCCTTCTCCATGTGCGGGAGGGCTTCGGCGGTGCGGCCGGCGCGGTGGAGGATCCGGCCCATGCACTCCCGGTTCCAGAAGCTCTCCCCTGCCTTGAGGCTCTTCTCGATCCAGGCCATCGCCCGGTCCGGGTGCAGGTCGTTCTTGAAGCAGTAGTCCGCCGCCTGGAACCAGGGCGTCCATTCGCTGTCCTTGGCCTTGGCCAGGGTCTCCTCGAGGTGCCGCCAGTAGATGCCACGCGCGTCGACCTCGATGTCGAAGGGGACCGCCAGCTTCTCCCAGCGCAGCTCCACATGCCAGCCGCGCTCGCCTTCCGGCTGGATGTCGTAGCCCAGCCACTCCTGGTGCGGTGCGTTGTGGGGCTTCACCGACCAGCGGACGACGTCCTCGGCCTCCTTGTGGAAGTAGGCGCCCCACTGCTTGGCCTGGCGGTTGAGGACCCAGGTCCACAGGTCGGGCCCCGGAATGGCGAACAGCGCGTAGGATCCGGCCGGGACCTCCTTGCCGGCGACCCGAACCGGATCGCTGAAGGTGACCACCGTCGCCGCGTTGGCCCCGGCGCGCCAGACCTGGCCGAAGGGCACCAGCCCGCCCCAGACCGTGCGGCCCTTGACGGCCGGCCGGGCGTACTCGAGCTTGAGCGAGCAGATGCCGAGGTCGTGGCTGGTGGTCACCGCCGGGCTCACCCGGTAGGGCTTCAGCTGGGTGGGGGCGGCCTGGGCCAGCAGGGGGGCGGCGATCAGCAGCGGGGCGAGGCGCATGGGCTCTCCAGGGTGTGGCCATCCACCTTGCCACGTCCGGGCCCTGGCGCGGCGCGGAAAGCGCCTCACCTTGAGGTCATGAGCCTTCCCCATCCGTCCTTTCAGGCCGAGCGCGAGGCCATGGTCCGCGACCAGATCGCGGCCCGCGGGGTCCACAACCCGCGGGTGCTCGCGGCGATGGCGGTGGTGCCGCGGGAGCGCTTCCTCCCGGCCGGGCTGCAGGACCAGGCCTACGGGGACAGGCCGCTGCCGCTCGGCCCCGGCCAGACCCTCAGCCAGCCGTACATCGTCGCCTTCATGGCCGAGGCCCTGCGGCTGCAGGGCCACGAGCGGGTGCTCGAGGTCGGCTCTGGCTGCGGCTACTTCGCGGCGGTGCTGGCGCTGCTGGCGAAGGATGTCTGCGGTGTCGAACTGGATCCGGCGCTGGCGGCCGCCTCGCGGCGGACCCTGGAGGCGCTTGGGCATGCCAACGTCCGGATCCGCGCGGGCGACGGCGCCGCGGGGTGGCCCGAGCGGGCCCCCTTCGACGCGATTGTGCTGAGCTGCGCCGCCACCGAGCTTCCCGCCGGGCTGTGGGGCCAGCTCGCCGAGGGGGGTGCGGCGCTGCTGCCCGAGGGCACCGCCTGGGGCAGCCAGCGGCTGGTCCTGCAGCGCCGGCGGGAGGGCCGGACGCTGCGCGAGGAACTGCTGGCCGTGGCCTTCGTGCCCTTGCGGAGTGGCGAATGAGGGCGGCACTGCTGGGTGCGGCACTGCTGCTCGGCCAGGACCCACCCGAGGAGGCCCGCGCCACGGCCGAGCGGAAGCGGATGGTGGCGACCCAGATCGAGGCGCGCGGCATCAAGGACCCGCGGGTGCTGGCGGCCATGGCTGCGGTCCCGCGCCACTGCTTCGTCGCGGACGGCCTGCGCCGGCACGCCTACGGCGATGCGCCGCTCCCCATCGGCCGCGGCCAGACCATCAGCCAGCCCTACATCGTCGCCCTGATGGCCGAGGCCCTGCAGCTCAAGGGCCACGAGAAGGTGCTCGAGGTCGGCTCAGGCTCCGGGTACGCGGCCGCCGTGGTGGCGCGGCTCGCCGGGCAGGTGTTCGGCATCGAACTGGAGCCGGAGCTCAACGACCGCGCGGAGCGGACCCTGCAGGCGCTGGGAACGCCCAACGTCCGGCAGCGTTGCGGGGATGGCTTCGGCGGCTGGCCGGAGGAGGCCCCCTTCGACGCGATCCTGCTGAGCTGTGCCGCCCCCGCCGTGCCTGCGCCGCTGCTGCAGCAGCTGCGGTCGGGCGGCGTGCTGCTGATGCCGGAAGGCGGGGCCGGGGCGGTGCAGACGCTGGCGCGGTTCCGGAAGGCCCCGGCCGGGCTGGTCCGGGATGCCTTGATTCCGGTCCGTTTCGTGCCGCTTCGGCGGCCGCGGCGCTAGGGCCCAGGTTGCGGGAGGCGCATCGGCCTCAGTGGGCCTGCTCGCCGCGGCGCTCCAGGACGAAGGTCACCGGCCCGTCGTTGACCAGCTCGACCTCCATGTGCTCCTGGAAGAAGCCGGTGGCCACCCGGCAGCCCTGGGCGCGCAGCGCGGCGACGAAGGCGTCGAACAGCTCTCGGGCGGGTCCGGGCGCCATGGCGCTGTCGAAGGATGGACGCCGGCCCTTGAGGACGCTGCCGGCCAAGGTGAACTGGGACACCGCCAGGATCTCCCCGCCGGTGTCCGCCAGGGTCAGGTTCATCCGGTCCTCGGCGTCCTGGAAGATCCGCAGGGTGGCGATCTTGGCGGCGCACCATGCGACCGTGGCCGCGGTGTCCTGCGCCTCGATGCCGACGAGCAGCAGCAGGCCGGGGCCGATGGCGGCCTCCTGCGCACCGGCGCGAACCCGGGCGCGGCCGACCCGCTGGATCACGGTGCGCATGTTCAGTACCCCCGCTGCCGGTCGACGGCATCCTGGATCGGCAACCCCTCGGCGAAGCGCCGCAGGTTCGGAAGCAGGTCCGGCACCATGGCCCGCGGCGTCGAGGGACCGCTGTGGTGCGGGGTCACCGTAACCCTTGGATGACGCCAGAGCGGCGAGTCCGGCGCCAGCGGCTCCTCCGGGAAGACGTCCAGGACCGCCTGGCCCAGGGTGCCGCGGTCCAGGGCCGCGAGCAGGGCCTGAGGCTCCACCAGGTCGCCCCGGCCGACGTTGACCAGCATCAGCCGGGTGCTGCCGCGGGCGAGCAGGCCGGCATCGACCAGGTGGCGCGTCGCCGCGGTGCTGGGCGCGGCCAGCACCAGCAGGCGGGCTCCCGCCAGCAGGTCCGGAAGCTCGGCCGTGGTCGCCAGGGGGAAGTGCAGATCCGGCCGGGGGGTCCGGACGATGCCGGTGACCGCCATGCCGATGGCTGCCAGTGCCTCGCCGATGCGCCTGCCGATGCGGCCGAAGCCCAGCACCAGGGCGCGCTCGCCCCAGAGATCCTCGGGGATCAGCCGGGGGTTCCAGTTCCCCTCAGCCTGCGCGGCACGGCAGGCATCGAGGCACTGGGCCCCCTGCAGCAGGTGGGCCAGCACGTAGCGGGCCATCCAGAAGCCGAACTGGCCGTCGGCCCGGGTGATCGGCACGGCGGCGGGGATCGACGGGTCGGCAACCAGGTGGTCGACCCCGGCGCCGCTGTTCTGCACCCAGGCCAGGGCGGGCATGCGCGCCAGGAAGTCCGCCGGGATGCGCCAGCAGAACAGCCCCTCCGCCCCGGCCAGCCAGTTGCCGTCCACCGTGCCGGCGTCGCGGGGGTGCCAGCCGCGGATGTCCAGGCGCGGCTCGGCCTCGCGCAGGGCGGGCACCCAGTCCGGGTGCCGGTGGTGCAGCACGCACAGCCGTCGCATCCTGGCAGTCTGGCCGCCCGGGACCGGGTCGATCAAGCCGGGCCGCCTCAAGCTCCGGTGGCGCTCTCCCGCGCGTGGTAGCTGCTCCGCACCAGCGGGGCGCTCTCGACGCGGCGGAAGCCCATCGCCAGCCCCGCCTCCCGGTAGCCGTCGAATTCCGCGGGCGCGACGTAGCGGTCCAGCGGCAGGTGCAGGGGCGAGGGCGGCAGGTACTGGCCGAGGGTGGCGATGTCCACCCCGGCGGCCCGCCAGTCCGCCATCAAGGCGAGCACCTGCTCGGGGGTTTCGCCCAGGCCGAGCATGATGCCGCTCTTGGTCCGCAACCCGGGGGCGTGCACGTCGCGCCAGGCGGCGGCGCGGGCCAGCAGGTCCATGGACTGCCGGTAGTCGGCGTCGGGACGGACCCGGCGGTACAGGTGGGGCACCGTCTCCACGTTGTGGTTGAGGACGTCCGGCCCGGCCTCCAGGACGGTCCGCAGGTCGGCCTCGCGGCCCTGGAAGTCCGGCACCAGAACTTCGATGCCGCAGGCCGGGACCAGGGAACGGATCCAGCGGATCGTGGCGGCGAAATGGGCCGCGCCGCCATCCGCCAGGTCGTCGCGGTTCACCGACGTGACCACCGCGAAGGCCAGGCCGAGGGCAGCCACCGCCTCCGCCACCCGCTGCGGTTCCTCGGCGTCCAGGTCCCCGGGCCGGCCCTTGCCCACGTTGCAGAACCCGCAATGGCGGGTGCAGACCTCGCCCAGGAGCATGAAGGTGGCGGTGCGGTGCACGCCCCAGCACTCGTGCTGGTTGGGGCAGCGGGCCTCCTCGCAGACCGTGACCAGCCCTTTGGAGCGCATGAGCCGCTCCACCTCCGCAGTCGCTTCGGCGGCCGGGACCTTGATCCTCAGCCAGTCGGGCCGGGGGCCGGGAAGGGTGGGGGGGCGCGGCATGGCAACAGTCTACCCGTCGCCGGAAAGGCGCTTCACCGCTGTGGAAGTTCCTGCAGTGGATCCGCATGCTTCATGAAAACCGGCCAGCAGGCCATGTGGCCGAGGCAGAACTGCAGCAGGATCCCGCCGAGTTCGGAAAAGCCGAAGGCGGGAATGGCGCCCTTCAGCACCGGCGGCAGCACCATGAGGTAGAGGTCGAGCCAGTGGCCCACCAGGACCGAGGCGCAGGCGACGATCAGGACGAACTCGTTGGTCTTGGCCCTGCGCTGCAGCAGCAGGACGAAGGGCAGGCCGAAGTTGAGGATGATGTTCAGGTAGAACAGGGGCGTCCACTTGCTGTTCAGCATCAGCCGGATCGGCGCCGTCTCCTCGGGGATGTTGGCGTACCAGAGCAGCAGGAACTGGCTGAGCCAGATGTAGGCCCAGAAGCAGCTGAAGGCGAACAGCAGCTTGCCGAGGTCGTGGTTCTGGGCCCTGGAGATTTCCGGCAGCAGGCCGACGTGGCGCAGCACGATGGCGCTGATGGTGACGATGGCGATGCCCTGCAGGAACATCCCGGAGAAGCCGTAGACCGCGAACATGGTGCTGGACCAGATCGGCTCGAGCGACATGACCCAGTCGAAGTTGGCCACCACGAAGCTCAGCCCGAACACCAGGATGAACACGGCGGCGCCCCTGCCCTTGTTCACCAGGCGCCGGCCCAGCCCGATCCAGAGCCCATAGAACAGCAGGATCCGGCCGAAGAAGAAGGGCTTGTTGAGCCAGGCCAGGCGTCCGTGCAGCAGGTGGTCGGCCGCGGCTTCGGGCCGGGCCCAGGGATAGAGCTGGGCCGCACCGAACCAGAGCAACAGCATCATCGCCCCGGCGACCGGCAGCAGCGACGGCATCGCCCGGTGGGCCTTGAGGATGGGATCGCTCCAGCGGGCTCCGGTGATGGACTGGATGGCCAGCAGGAACAGGCCGCCGAGGCCCACGCAGGTCAGGTTGAAGGCGGTGAGCAGAACGTTCGCCCAGGCCTGGGTGGCATCGGCGAGGAAGCCCATGACGAAGAACAGGAGGGCGAATCCGAGCAGGATCCAGGCGATCTTCTGGAACTGGTCGCCGATGTCGGCGAGGGTCGGGAATTTCGGCCGGTTCAGGTCCCGGGGCGGAACGTAGAAGGTCTCTTCGTTCGGATTCATGGCGTGGCTCCGGGGGACACGGCCGGTGCAGGGGCGTTCGCGGGCGCCGGCCTGGGGGCAGAGGCCCGCTGCAGCTCGCGGATGTAGAGGATGGCCTTCCAGCGGTCATCGCGGCTGATGAGGTCGGCAAGGCCCTTCATCACCTTCGGTCCGCCGAAGGTGGTCGCGTAGAAGATCTGGCCATCGGCCATGTTCTTCACCACGGGCGACACCAGCACCGTGGGCGCCATGAGGCCGCGGGCGACCAGGGCGCTGCTGGCGCCATCGCCGTCCTTGCCATGGCAGGCGGCGCAGCTGCGTTCATAGACCAGCTTGCCGCGGGAGAAGTTGGCCTGGGTCGCGTCGAAGGGGTTCCTGAGCTCGCGGCCAGCGCGCTCCGCTTCGGCCTTCTTCTCGGCCTCGGACCGGCCGGCGCTGAAGGGCAGCGGTGCCAGGCCCTTGCGGGACAGGCTGCCGGTGGGCGGCGATTGCAGGACCATGCCGTGTTTAAGGGTCGGGTGCGGATCGAAGGAGCCGTAGGATACCTGGGCGGCCATGCCCCCGTCCCAATCAAGGTTGCGCAGCAGGAAGTCACGGTTGAGAAGGGGCAGCAGCGCGAGCACGGCGGCGGCGGGAATGAACGCTGCGATGAAAGCCGCCGGTCCCACTTCGCGGTCCCAGGGGGAGGGCTGCCGTTCGAGCTTGTCGTCGACCAGGAGGGAGGATTCGATCGCCCCGAGTCCGGCCAGTTCGGCCCGCACCTGCTCGAAACTTACGCCGGCCTGGACTTCCGCGGCCAGAACGAAACGGTTGTCATTGGCGCCGGGGTGGAGGTTGGGGACGCGGAACCGGGGCCGCAGCCGGGCCACGACGAACAGGCTGGCGACGACCCCCAGCCCCGCGAACAGGACGGTCAGCTCGAACAGGACCGGGATGAAGGCGGGAAGGGCGGCCAGCGGCTTCCCGCCGACCCGCAGCGGATAGTCGAAGGCGGAGGTCCAGACCTGCAGGGCCAGGGCCGTGGCCAGCCCGAGGACGGCGAAGGCCAGGCAGGCCCGCGGCAGCCTCGAGGGCTTGATCCCCAAGGCCTCGTCCATCCCGTGCACCGGGAACGGCGTGTAGGTATCGAGGACCCTGTGACCGTCGCGCACCAGGCGCTGCACGGCCGCCAGCAGCCGCTCCGGGTCGGTGAAGCTGGCGCGGAACCGGGTGATGTGGAGAAACTCAGTGGTCGCCATGCTTGAGCACTCCCTTCACCTCGCTCGCGGCGATCATCGGCAGCACCCGGGTGAAGATCAGGAACAGGGTGAAGAACAGCCCGAAGCTGCCGAGCAGGGTGGCCACTTCGATGAACGTGGGCTTGTACATGGCCCAGGCTGAGGGCAGGTAGTCGCGGTGAAGGCTGGTGACGATGATGACGAAGCGCTCGAACCACATGCCGATGTTGACGAAGATGGTGAGGATGAAGATCATCCACGGCGTGGTGCGGATCTTCTTGAACCAGAAGAACTGCGGGCTGAGCACGTTGCAGCCGACCATGATCCAGTAGGCCCAGGCGTAGGGGCCGAGGGCGCGGTTGATGAAGACGAAGCGCTCGTAGGGGTTGCCGCTGTACCAGGCGATGAAGAACTCGGTGCCGTAGGCCATGCCGACGATCATGCCGGTGGCGACGATGACCTTGGTCATCGCCTCCAGATGGCGGGTGGTGATGTAGTCCTCGAGGTCCATCACCTTGCGGGCGATGATCATCAGGGTCAGCACCATGGCGAAGCCGCTGAACACCGCGCCGACCACGAAGTAGGGCGGGAAGATGGTGGCGTGCCAGCCGGGGATCACCGAGGTGGCGAAGTCCATGGAGACGATGGTGTGCACCGACACCACCAGCGGCGTGCTGAGGCCTGCCAGCAGCATGTAGACCGTCTCGTAGCGGCTCCAGGTGCGGTTCGAGCCGTTCCAGCCGAGCGAGAAGACGCTCAGGACCGCCTTCCTGATTTTCGTCTTCGCCCGGTCGCGCATGGTGGCCAGGTCGGGGATCAGGCCCACGTACCAGAAGGTCAGCGAGATGGTGAAGTAGGTGCTGATGGCGAACACGTCCCACAGCAGCGGGCTCTTGAAGTTCACCCACAGCGGCCCGCGGGTGTTCGGGTAGGGCAGGGGCCAGAAGCCCAGCCAGGGCCGGCCCATGTGGATGATCGGAAAAGTCGCGGCGCACAGCACGGCGAAGATGGTCATGGCCTCGGCGGCGCGGTTGATGCTGGTCCGCCACTGCTGGCGGAACAGGAACAGGATCGCCGAAATCAGCGTGCCGGCGTGGCCGATGCCGACCCAGAACACGAAGTTGGTGATGTCGAAGGCCCAGCCGATGGTGCGGTTGAGGCCCCAGGTTCCGATGCCGCGGGTGACGGTCTGGGACACCGCCCAGACCCCGAGCAGGAGCAGGGAGAAGGAGCAGGAGATGGCGAGCCACCACTTGAGCGGAGGCTTGCGCTCGGTGGGGCTGAATACCTCCTCGGTGACCTGGGCATAGGTCTTGTTGCCGTCGATCAGCGGCAGGACGTGGCCGTAGTGCGGATCGTCCTCCTGGGGCAGCACCGGGATCGCGGCGGACATCGCGTGGCCGTCAGGCGCCATGGTGGCCTCCGTGAGATTCCGAACTCGGCGAGTTATGGACCTTTGCCAGGTAGCTCACGGCGGGACCGATGCCCAGCTCACCCAGCACCATGAACCGCTTGGGATCGCGCATGACCCGGCTGATGCCGCTGTCCGGAGCATGCAGATCGCCGAACACGATGGCCTGGGCGGCGCAGCTCTGCATGCAGGCGGGCAGGGCCTCGCCGTCCTTGAGCTCGCGGCCCTCGTTCTTGGCCTGGATCTTGGCCGCCATCAGGCGCTGCACGCAGAACGAGCACTTCTCCATGACCCCGCGGCTGCGCACGGTGACATCCGGGTTCAGAGCGAGCCGCTCGGTCTCGCCGGCGAAGGGGTATTCCCACCAGTTGAACCGCCTCACCTTGTACGGACAGTTGTTGGCGCAGTAGCGGGTGCCGACGCAACGGTTGTAGACCTGCTGGTTCAGCCCCTCCTCGCTGTGGACCGTGGCCAGCACCGGACAGACGTTCTCGCACGGCGCCTGGTCGCACTGCTGGCACATCATCGGCTGGTGGTAGACGCGGGGATCCGACTCGCTGCCCTCGTAGTAGCGGTCGATCCGCAGCCAGTGCATCTCGCGTTTCTTCGCGACCTCCTCGCGGCCGACCACCGGAATGTTGTTCTCGACCTGGCAGCCGACCACGCAGCCGGCGCAACCGGTGCACTTGCTGAGGTCGATGACCATGGCCCAGCGGTGCTTGCCGTGGGCGTGCTCGCCGTAGACGGAGGGACCGGGATGTTCGTGGGGGCGGGCCGAGGCAGGGTCTTTCAGGTACGGCGCCAGGGCCATGGCGCGCACCAGTTCGCGGCCTTCGAGGCTGTGGTGGTCCTGGGTGAGGGCCATGTCCACCCGCTTGCCGGTGCCGCGGATCTGCAGACCAGCGGTGGTCGGCGCCAGGAGTCCTCCGACGAGGCTGCGCCAGGGGTAGGCGTTGGCGCCGACGGTCTTCCAGTTTTTGGGGGCGCCGGCCTGGCGCCCGTAGCCCAGGGCCACGGCCAGGGTGCGGTCGTCCTGGCCGGGCTGGACCACCACCGGCAGGGCCAGCTCGGCCCGGCCCTCAGGGCGCAGCGCGACCAGGTCGCCCAGCTCCAGGCCCAGCTTCCGGGCGGTGGCGGGCGAGACGCAGATGTAGTTGTCCCAGGTGGCCTTGGTGACCGGATCGGGAAGCTCCTGCAGCCAGGGGTTGAAGGCAAAGCGGCCGTCGCCCATGCCGGTCTTGGCGTAGAGCAGCAGCTCGTAGGCGCCAACCGCGAGCGGCTTGCGCTCCTTGGCGGACCGGCCGGCATCCTCGCGGAAGGCCGGGGCCGGGGCGCTGGACCCAAGCTGGACCGCGCCCTTCTGCAGCACGGCGTTCCAGAAGGCCTGGAAATCGGTCGTGGTCCCGGCTTTGGGAAGGACTTCCTGCTTCCAGCGCTGCTGGAGGTGCTCGAGGGCTGCCTGGGGATGCCCGCCCCAGGCCAGGAAGCTCTCCAGCGCGTCGCGGGTTCCGTAGAGGGGGTTCATCAGCGGCTGCGCCAGGCTGAGGGTGCCGGCGACCGGCTCCGCGTCGCGCCAGGCCTCGAGCCAGTGATGGTCAGGGGCCAGATGGGTGCAGGCCTCGGTGGTCTCGTCGGGGAAGGTCGCCAGCCCCACCCTGAGGGGCACCTTCGCGAAGGCCTCCTGGAAGGTCGCGGGCAGGTCGTACACCGGGTTGGCGCCGACCACAACCAGGGCGTCCACTGCTCCGGCCTGCATGTCCTTGAGCAGGGCGGCCAACGCCTGGTCGTCGCCCTGCTTCTGCAGGGAGGGATTCCTGAGATCCACGGTCGCGGAGCCGAACCGCTGGTTGATCTGGGCGGTAAGGATCTGCGCGTACAGGTCGTTGGACCCGCAGAGGACGAGCCCGGCCGGGGCGGACTCGAGGGCATGCCGTACCTTGGCGGCGAATTCCCCGATCTCCTTGCGCGGCACCTCGGTCGCCACGCCGGCGAGCGCCTCGAGCAGCGGGACGATTTCCGACGGGGCCAGGCGCAGCCGGTCATCGGCGTTGCTGCCGGTGAGGGACAGGCCGCTTTCGGCCTGGAAATGACGGGACATGGGGCGCGGATTGTCGGGGCCGCGGCGGGAGGCGTAGGCCTTGGTGAATCCGACCGGGTCGATCCAGGTGCCGAGGAAGTCCGCCTCGATGCCGACAATGACGTCGGCCTCTTCGAGGCGGTAGCGGGGCAGGATCCTGGACCCGTGGGTGCGCTCGTAGGCCGCCGGGATGGCCGCGCAACTGAGGGCATCGTAGGTCACGTGACCGGCGTCCTTGAACGGCCCGAGGAAACCCTGGATCGAAGCGCGAAGCGTGGGGCTGAGGAGGGTGCCGGTGAGGACGCGCACCTTCCCGCCGCGGGCGGCGGCGAACCGCGCTGCGAGGTCGGCGTCGAGGCTCTTCCAGTCGCAGTCCCGGCCGGCCATGCGCGGTCCGCGCAGGCGGGTCGAATCGTACAGGCCGCGGGTCTGGGCCTGGCCGATGGCGCACAGCCCGCGCCCGTTCAGGGGGTGGTCCGGGTTGCCCTCCAGCTTGACCGGGCGGCCGTCGCGGCTGCGGGCCAGGACGCCGCAGCCGGCCGCGCAGCCGCCGCAGGTGGTGGCGTACCAGGCCGCGACGCCAGGAGTCAGGCCTTCTTCGGCGTTGAGGTAGGGGATCGCCTTCTCCACGGTCTTGCTCTTGCAACTCAGGGCCAGGCTGGCGGCGAAGCCGAGTCCGGAGAAGCGGAAGAAGTCCCGCCGGGTGATCTGGCGGACGCTTTCTCCAACCGGCAGTTCCTCGTCGAATTCAGCCCGGCTCTTGACGACGCGTCCGCGCCGTTCGCCGAGACTCTTCCAGACGCGCATACGGTTCCCCCTCAGTGGTGGCAGGCGACGCAGTCGGTCGGCGCCGCTGCCGCCCGGCCGGCCAGGATCGATTTCTGGTTCTCGCTGCGGTGGCAGGCCAGGCATTCGCCCATGGAGAGCGCCATCGACTGCTCGACCCGCTCCATGCCCTGCACCTCGCCGTGGCAGGCCTGGCAGGCGACGCCCGAATTCACGTGGCGGCTGTGGGGAAACTGGACGTAGGCGGGCAGGCGGTGGATGCGCACCCACTCGACCGGGCGGTCCTCCTGGACCTGCTGGCGGAGGCGGTCCAGCTCGGGGCTGGCCACCTTGACCGGCACGAGGTCCTTGCCCTTCTTCTCCATCACCGTACGGGTGGTGATCGCCTCGTGGCACTTCATGCAGGTGCTCGCCGGCGGGATCCCCGCGTGCCGGCTCTTCTCGGCGCCGACGTGGCAGAACAGGCAGTCCAGCTTCAGTTCGCCGGCGTGCAGGGCATGGGAGTAGGCGATCGGCTGCAGTGGCTTGTAGCCGCTGTGGTCACCCAGCAGCCGGGTGTCCACGCTCAGGGCGAGGATCATCAGGGATGCGCCGAAGGCCACCGAGCCGGTCAGCGCCACCATTCCCAGTCTCACCGGAGCCCCCTGCGGTTCCAGATCACCAGCTGCGGCTTGCGCCAGTAGTACCAGAAGGGGAACACCAGGACGTGGACCAGCCTCGAGAAGGGGATTACCAGGATCAGGGTGAGGCCGCTGAGGATATGGATCTTCGGCAGCCAGGGCAGGGGCTGGATGAAGTCGGGGCGGGGATTGAGGGTCAGCAGGCTCCACAGGTAGGGCACCGCGTTGGAGGCGTACCAGGAGCTGCCCCAGCGGTACCTGAGCGCCGTGTCGATGCCGGTGGTCACCTGCAGCAGCAGCATAATCAGGACCACCCAGTCCATGGCGGTGGTCACGACCTTGATCTTCGGCGTGGAGGATCGCCGCACCATCAGGGCGATCACGCCGACCAGCGCCAGCAGCGCCATGATCAGCCCCGAAGCTTCCAGCAGGTAGAGCCGCAGCGGCTGGGAATTCCAGGCCAGGATCTGCCGGGGCATCAGGAAGGCGCCGAGGTGCCCGAGCAGCACCCACAGGATCCCCCAGTGCCAGAGGCCGCTGCCCCAGAACAGCTGCTTGTTCTCCAGGAACTGGCTGCTCAGGCTGGAATAGCTGAAGGGCTTCCAGATGAAGCGCAGGATCCCGACCACCAGCGCCAGGGAGAAGGCGATGTAGGGAAACCCGACGAACAGGAACTTGTCAAGCATGGCTCACCTCGGCCGGCTGGCGGTGGGCGGTGAAGAGCAGGAAGAGGGCCTGGAGGACGTGCAGGTAGGGGCTTTCCCGCATCACCGGCAGGATCTTCTCGAGCGCCGGGAGGATGCAGTCGTCCACCAGGTCCACCGCGTCCTGGGTTTCCAGCTTCATGGTCAGGTCGAGCAGCGCCGGAAGGTGGTCGGGGAGGTTCGACCCCGGGTCGATGCCCTGCTCGCGCAGGTGGAAGCGCATCATCGCCAGGAACTGGCCGCGCTTGTAGGAATCGCCGAACAGCTGGTAGCTGATCTCGAGGGTGCAGTCGGGATTGAGGTCGAAGCAGGCCGCGTAGGCTTCCTGCAGTTCCTTCAGGTCGGTGGTCCGGGCCACCAGGGCGAAGGCCTCCAGGTGCTCCTGGCAGGGATGGCCGGTGTCCATGGCGGCGTCGGCCAGGGCGGCGGCGGCGCCGGCAGTGCGGTCGTCGGGGTAGCGCAGCAGCACCGCGATGCCCGGGATGAGATGGGTGGGCACGCGCATCAGAACCCCCGCACGGGCTGCTCGCGGAAGCCGAAGCCCGCGGCGCCCTTCTTCTCGAGCGGGTTGGTGAGGACCTCGACGGCCTGCTCGCGGTGGCTGGCGGGGATGACGAAGCGGTCCTCGAAGCTGCACAGGCTGGTCATGCGGTAGATGGACTCGGCCTGTTCGGGGGTACAGTCGGCTTCCCGTAGGCCATCCAATGCGACCTGCATGTCGACGTCGCCCACGGTGGCGGCGCGCTTCCAGGTGCGGATCGCCATCATCTTCTTCATGGCGTAGCGGACCGGCGCCTCCTGGCCGGCCCCAAAGAGGTTCGCCAGATAGCTCATGGGCAGCCGGGCCTCGTCGAGGGGCGCGAAGATCTGGTCCACGGAGGAGGGGTTCAAGGCGATGCCGTTTTCCACTGAATAGGTCACAGGTCCGAGCGCGGGAACGTAGAAGAGGCTGGGGAAAGTGCGGAATTCCGGGTGCGGCGCCAGCGCGAGGCCCCAGTCCTTGACGAACTTGTAGACCGGACTGTTCTGGGCGGATTTGAGGATCTGATCGGTCACGCCGTTGCTCTTGGCCGAAGCGATGACCTCCGGATCGAAGGGGTCCGCCAGCAGGTCGCGGTGGGCCGTGACCAGTTCGGCATCGGGTTTGAGGCCGGCGGCCTCGATCTTGTCGGCGTCGTAGAGCAGCACGCCCATGTAGCGGATCCGGCCGACGCAGGAGTGGAAGCAGGCCGGCGCCTGGCCGGTCTCGACGCGGGGATAGCACAGGAGGCACTTCTCCGACTTGCCGGTGTTCCAGTTGTAGAACACCTTTTTGTAGGGGCAGGCCGACACGCAGTAGCGCCAGCCGCGGCAGACCTTCTGGTTGACCAGCACGATGCCGTCCTCGCCGCGCTTGTAGAGGGCGCCGCTGGGGCAGGCGGCGACGCAGGCCGGATTCGCGCAGTGGTTGCAGATGCGCGGCAGGTAGAACATCACCAGGGTCTCGATGGACAGCAGCTGCAGGCGCTGCTCCTCGGTAAGGGCGGAGAGGTTCGGGTCGTTGCGCGCGTACAGGGCCGAGCCGCCAAGGTCGTCGTCCCAGTTGGGCCCGGACTCGATGTCGATGTATTCGCCGGTGATCTTGGAGATGGGGATCGCGGTGGGCTGGTCGTCCAGCTCGGGGCCGGTGAACAGGTCCTCGTAGCGGTAGGTCCACGGCTCGTAGTACTCGTCCATGGTCGGCAGGTCGGGCTGGTAGAAGATCTTCTGCAGGAACTTGCCCTTGCCGGTGAGGCGCAGCTGCAGCTTGCCGTCCTTGCGGACCCAGCCGCCCTTGTACTCGTCCTGGTCTTCCCACTTGGTGGGGTAGCCGGTGCCGGGCTTGGTCTCGACGTTGTTCCACCACATGTAGTCGGCGCCCTTGCGGTCCGTCCACACGTTCTTGCAGGCGATCGAGCAGGTGTGGCAGCCGATGCACTTGTCCAGGTGGAAGACCATCGCCACTTGGGAGCGGATGTCCATCAGAACCCCCTACCGTCTTGGAATTCAGGAAAAAAGGAATTCACCACGGAGACACGGAGAACACGGAGTTCAAGAAGGGGCTTTTCTCTGTGCCCTCCGTGTCTCCGTGGTGAGTTTTCTTTTCGATGGATCACACTCACCCCCTCACCAGACCAGCTGGCCGAGCTTGCGGACGTAGACCGTGGTTTCGCGGTTCACGCCGGTGGGTCCCCAGTAGTTGAAGTGGTACGTGAACTGGCCGTAGCCACCCACCATGAGATTCGGCTTGAGGCGGGTGCGGGTGAGGCTGTTGTTCATGCCGGCCCGCTTCATGCCGCGCAGGGGGGACTTGGGCACGCCGTAGGTGCGCTCGGTGGCGTGGTACTGGAAGCAGGCGCCGTTGGGGATGCGGGCGCTGACGTTGCAGCGGACCACGACGACGCCGTTGTCGTTGTGCACTTCCACCCAGTCGTTGTCCTTGAGGCCGATGGAAGCGGCGTCCTCCTCGCTGATCCAGAGCGGGTCCATGCCGCGCGACAGCGTGGTCATCCGCTCGGTGTCGCCGTAGGTGGAGTGGATGTGCCATTTCCCATGCGGTGTCAGGAAGTTCAGCGCCAGCGTCGGACCCTCCCGCTTGGAGCAGCGCAGGTCGCCGAGGACCTGGTGCGGCGGGGTCGGCTTGTAGGTCGGCAGGTGCTCGCCGAAGGCCAGGTAGCCCTCGTGGTCCAGGTAGCAGTGCTGGCGGCCGGTCAGGGTGCGCCAGGGCACCATCCGCTCGACGTTGTAGGTGAAGGCCGAGTAGGGCCGCTTCTCGTCCACCAGCCCCGACCAGATCGGGCTGTTGATGACGCGGCGCGGCTGGCTGAGCAGGTCCTTGAAGGTGACCTTGTGGCCGCGGTGCGCATCGGCGAGATCGGTCAGCGGCAGACCGGTGCGGCCCTCCATGTACTTATAGGCCCTCCAGGCGAGTTCGCCGTTGGTTTCGGGGGCGAGGTGCAGCAGCACGTTGGCCGCCTCGATGTCCTCGGCCAGGCTGGGGCGCCTGGCACCGTCCACGGTGACGGTGGGATGGGTCTCCAGCATCCGGTCATAGACATCCTCGATGCCGAACTTGACCCCATGCGCCCCGAGGCCCTGCTCACGGACGTTGGGGCCGAGGGCGCAGAACTTTTCGTGGATCCGGGTGTAGTCGCGGGTGACCAGCTTCAGGCCCGGCATGGTCCTGCCGGGAATGGCCTCGCACTCGCCCGCCATCCAATCCTTGATCGTCGGCTGGGCGATCTCGGCGGGGGTGTCGTGGGCCAGCGGGGTGGAGACCAGGTCCTCGACCGGGTTCGGCAGGTGCTTCTGGGCCATGTCGCTCAGCGTCTTGGCCATGAACTTGAAGATGTCCCAGTCGCTCTTCGACTCCCAGCAGGGCGGGATGGCCGCCGACAGCGGATTGATGAAGCTGTGCATATCGGTGGAGTTGAGGTCGGTCTTCTCGTACCAGCTGGCGGTCGGCAGCACGATGTCGCTGTACAGCGCCGAGGTGTCCATGCGGAAGTTGAGGTCCACCACCAGGTCCATCTTGCCGGTCACGGCAGGGCGCCAGACCACGTCCTTGCAGGTGCCCTCGGCCACCTCCTCGGCGATGGCATTGCTGTGGGTGCCGAGGTAGTGCTTGAGGAAGAACTCGTGGCCCTTGGCGCTGGTGCCGATGGCGTTGCCGCGCCAGATGAACCAGACCCGCGGCCAGTTCTCCTGGGCGTCGGGATCCTCCACCGAGTAGCGCAGATCCTTCCTCTTCAGCCGGTCGACCGTGCGGGCGATGATGGCGGCCTCGTCCTTGGCGCCGGCCTTGCGGGCGTCGACCACCAGCTGGGTCGGGCTTTCGTTGTATTGGGGGTAGAAGGGCAGCCAGCCGCTGCGGACCGCGCGGGTCTGCATGTTCATGCAGTGGCCTTCCACCAGCTCGCTGCCGTCGGGGACGGTGTTGTATTCCTTGAACTCCTTTTCGTAGCGCCACTGGTCGGAATTGACATAGTGCCAGCTGGGGCCGTTCTGCAGGCGGTTCACCGGCACCCAGTCACGGGCCATGGCGATCGCCGACCAGGACGCGACCGGGGCCAGCTTCTCCTGGCCGACGTAGTGGGCGAGGCCGCCGCCATTGGTGCCGATGCAGCCGCAGAAGACCAGGGCGTGCTGGGCGGCGCGGTAGATCAGGTTGTTGTGGTACCAGTGGTTGATGCCGGCGCCGATGATGACCGTGCACTTGCCCTTGGTGAGCTCGGCGGTGCGGGCCCACTCGCGGGCGAAGCGGGTGACATTGGCGCGGGAAATGCCGCTGATCTTCTCCTGCCAGGCGGGCGTGTAGACCGCCTCGGCGTCGTCGTAGTCCTTCGGGTAGGCGCCCTCGAGCCCGCGGCCGACGCCGAACTGGGCCATCAGCAGGTCGTAGACAGTGGCCACGGTGGCGCTGCTGCCATCGACCAGCTTCACCCGCCGGACCGGGACGCCGCGGGAACAGTTCCTTCCCGCGGCGAAATCGTCGAACTGGACCTGGACGGAGTCCTCGCCAAGGAAGGTCAGGGCGGGGGCGATGGGGCTGTCGTCCTTGCCGTCCTGGAGCAGCAGGTTCCACTGGCCCTGCGCGGTGCCCCAGCGGTGCCCCATGGCGCCCTTGGGCATCTTCGGCGCGCCGCTGGTCTCGTCCCACATCAGGAACTTCCACTCGCCGTGCTCCTCGTCCCGGTAGCGGTCGAGGCGGCCGGCACGGAGCAGCTGGCCGGGCCGGAAGCCGCCGTCTACGCTGTTCAGCTCAACCAGGAACGGCGCGTCGCTGTATTTCCTCTGGTAGTCGAGGAAGAACGGCACCTGCCTCTGGTGGTGGAACTCGGTGAGGATGACGTGGTTCACCGCCATCCAGAAAGCGCCGTCCTGGCCCTGGTGGATCGGCATCCATTCGTCGGCGTACTTGGCCACCTGGTTGAAGTCGGGGCTGAACACCACCATCTTGGTGCCGTTGTGGCGGGCCTCGGCGGCGAAATGGCAGTCCGGCGTGCGGGTCATGTTCAGGTTGCTGCCCATGACCGCGAGGAACTTGGCGTTGTACCAGTCGGCGGACTCCTGCACGTCGGTCTGCTCGCCCCACATCTCCGGGCTGGAGGGCGGCAGGTCGCAGTACCAGTCGTAGAAGCTCAGGTTGGTCCCGCCCAGCAGCTGCAGGAAGCGCGAACCGGCGGCGTAGCTGAGCATGGACATGGCCGGGATCGGGCTGAAGCCGGCGATGCGGTCGGGGCCGTGGGTCTTGATGGTGTGGATGTTGGCGGCGGCGATGATCTCGCCGACCAGGTCCCAGGAGGCGCGGCGGAAGCCGCCCTTGCCGCGGGCGCGCTGGTAGCGGGAGCGCTTCTTCGGATCGTCCTGGATGCTGGCCCAGGCGGCCACCGGGTCCTGGTGCCTGCCCTTGGCCTCCTCCCACAGGTCCATGAGCGCGCCGCGCAGGTAGGGGAACTTTACCCGCAGCGGGCTGTACAGGTACCAGGAGAAACTGATGCCGCGCTGGCATCCACGCGGCTCGTAGGGTGGCACGGTCTCGTCGAGCAGGGGATAGTCGAGCACCTGCATTTCCCAGGTGACGATGCCTTCCTTCACGTAGATGTTCCAGCCGCAGCTGCCGGTGCAGTTCACCCCGTGGGTGCTGCGCACCACCTTTTCGTGGGCCCAGCGGTTCCGGTAGAACTCCTCCCAGGAGCGGGTCTCGGGGTCGACGATGTCGGTGATCCAGTGGCTCTGCTTGCGCTCGGTCATGGGGTGCCTCTCCTGTGCTCGTTAGCGCTGTCGAAGCCGGCTGCGGGTCGCGAGGGACAGCCCAGTGGGCTGTTCCGAACGGGGGCACCCGCACGGCTGAGAGAACGCAATGAGGAATCGCCTATTCATCGCTGTGCCTTCAACTGACGGCGCACGCCCTTCAGGCGCTTGCGGCCGAGGTGCCCGGCCAGCACCATGCCGCCAGCGAGCCCGAGCATCCCGATCACCGGGAATCCGGCGTCGGGGGGCCCCGCCGCGGGGCCCGCCCCCCGCCGGGAGCAACCGCGGGCCGGGGAGGGCTCGGGAGGGGGGGGGGGGG
>JAYRFV010000075.1:0-13574 GCA_041908165.1 Holophagales bacterium
GATCAAGGTCTACGTGGACCGCGGCTACTGGGTCGCCGGCGACGGCCGGCTGCGGTCCAAGCTCAACTTCAGCGCCGAGGAACTGCAAGCCTTTGTCCAGGAGGCGAAGCGGCTCGGCCGGCCCACCAGCGCCCACGCCAGTGGCTGGGACGGCATCGACGCCGCCCTGGCCGCCGGTTTCGACAGCATCGAGCACGGCTACGGCTTCGACGAGGGGCTGATGGACCGCGCGGTCAAGCAGGGCGCGTGGTGGTGCCCGACCATGTACACCGTGGTCCATGTCAGCGACGCCCGGGGCGGCGTCTACCGGCAGATGCCGGAGATCCTGTTCAGGGCCTTCCGCCGCGCCGTCGAGAAGGGCGTGAAGATCGCCTGCGGCAGCGATGCCGGCGCCTTCCCCTGGAGCGAGCCGCTGTGGAAGGAACTGGACCAGTACGCCCGCCACGGCATGACCCGCCTGCAGGCCCTGCAGAGCGCCACCCTGCGCGCAGCGGAACTGATGGGGCTGGAGCGCGACCTGGGCAGCCTGGAGCCCGGCAAGCTCGCCGATCTGGTCGCCGTGGACGGCAATCCCCTCGAGGACCTGGCCGTGCTCGGCAGGGTCGCCGCGGTGGTGAAGGGCGGCGTGGTGGTGAGGGGTGGAGCGAAGGACTGAAGGCGGCGGGAAGGTCTTCCGCTATTTCAGGTGCTTCTCCAGGAAGGCGTACATCTCCTTGCGCGCCTTGCGTGCGAAGGTGGTGTCGATGCGGTCGAACCCGTGGCCTCCGGGCGCGTCCACATAGATCTTCGACTCGAAGGTCTTGCCGGCCGCCTTGAGATGGATGATCAGTTCTTCCACCTCCACCACGTTGACGTCGCGGTCGTTGGTGCTGCTGGTGACCATCAGCGGGATCTTCAGCTTCTGCACGTTCCAGATCGGGCTGCGCCGGCGGTACTCGTCCACCGCCTCCACCGGGGCCTTGCCGATGTGGTACTTGGCGGCGAATGCCTCGGTGTAGCTGGTCTCGTGGTAGCCGAGCCGGGTCAGCAGGTCGGACACCGGCACGCCCGCGTAGGCGCAGGCGAACTTGTCCGGATGGTCGAAGGCGCCGAGCAGGGCCATCAGGCCGCCGTGGCTCCAGCCGGCGATGGCGATCCGCTTCGGATCGATGAAGGGCAGTTCGGCCACCGCCCAGTCCCGCCCCGCCACCATGTCGCCGACCTCGAGGCCACCGTAGTCGATCGCTTCGTACATCTCCCGGCCGTAGCCGGTGGAGCCCCGGTATTCCGGCGCCAGCACCACATAGCCGCGCTCCACCATCTCCCGCACCAGGTGCACGTGATAGGTGCCGAAGTCGCCGTGGAGGCCGCCGTGGGGCAGCACGATGGCCGGATGCTTCTTCGCCCGGTCGAGCTTCCTCGGCACGAACACGTACTGGTAGATGCGCAGCGGATGCCGCTCGTTCTTGATGCCGTAGCGCTCCTTGCCCTTCGGGTTCGGCGGACCGGTGAGGATCACCTTGTCCACCTCGGCGAGGTCGGCCAGGCGGGTGAACCACAGCACGTCGTCGTTGGACTTGCGCACCTGGTCCAGCTGGTATTCAAGCCGTTCGAGCCGGTCCTGGAGCGCCTTGAGCTGGCCCTCCTGGGCCTTCGCCTCCTGCCCCAGGAGGCCCATCGCGGAAAGGAGGGTGGCGGCGAGGGCGCGGTACCGCATGGCATTCTCCAGCCTCGTCTTGCGAGGCTCGATCAGTCTACCGCCACCAGCCTCGAGCCGGGGACTGGACGGGCCCAGGTTGGCCCGATCCTGCCTCCCGGGATGCCCGTCCCGTTCCGGCAGGATGGGAACATGTCGGCAGGGAGGTTCCGCTTGAGCCAGGATCCATCATCCCGGAGGCAGTTCCTGCAGGCGGTCGCCCTGTCCGGCACGGCGCTCGCGGCCGCGGCCGCGAAGCCGGACCCGCAGCCGCGCACCATGCTGGGCGTGCCCTTCGAGCCGCACGCCACCGTGAGGATCGGCCTGATCGGCGCCGGCGCGCGCGGCCAGAGCCTGCTGCGGGACCTGCTGGCGGTCCCCGGCGCCGAGGTCCGGGCGGTCTGCGACATCGACCGCCTTCGCCTGGAGCAGGCCCAGCGCCAGTGCGCCGCGGCGGGACGCGCCGCCCCTGCGGCCTACGGGCGGGACGAGAGGGCCTTCGAAGGCCTCTGCGCCCGGGACGACCTGGACCTGGTCGTCGTCGCCACGCCCTGGGAGTGGCACGCGCCGATGGCCCTGCGCGGAATGCGCGAAGGAAAGCACGTGGGAGTCGAGGTGCCCGCCGGGGTCGAGATGTCCGAACTCTGGGAGCTGGTGAAGACCTCGGAGCGGACCCGGCGGCACTGCATGATGCTGGAGAACTGCTGCTACGGGGAGAACGAATTGATGGTCCTGGCGATGGTGCAGGCGGGGCTGCTGGGCACCCTCACCCACGCCGAGGCGGCCTACATCCACGACCTGCGCGGGGTGATGAACGAGCGCGACGGCTCCGGCTACGTCAGCGAGGCCCGCTGGCGGCGCGCCTGGCACACGAAGCGCAACGGCAACCTCTACCCGACCCACGGCCTCGGCCCGGTCTGCAGGTACCTGGGCATCCACCGCGGCGACCGCCTGGAGAGCCTGGTCAGCCTCAGCAGCCTGCAGGCCTCGCTCGAGGAGGACCAGGCAGCGCGCTTTCCCGGGCGCGGCGAGCGCTACCTCTGCGGCGACATGAACAGCAGCCTGCTGCGCACGGCCAAGGGCCGGACCATCCTGCTCCAGCACGACGTGGTGACGCCCCGGCCCTACAGCCGCCACAACCTGGTCCAGGGCAGCCGCGGCGCCTTCGCCGACTACCCGGCGCGGCTGTACCTGGACGAGGTGGCGAAGCGCACCGGCAGCCACCGGTGGATCCAGGGCGAGGACCTCAAGCCCTACCGGGAGCGTTTCGTTCCCGACCTGTGGAGGCGGCTCGGCGACCAGGCCCGGCAGACCGGCGGCCACGGCGGCATGGACTTCGTCATGGGCTTCCGGCTCGTCGCGTGCATGCGCGAAGGGCTGGCTCCCGACTTCGATGTCTACGACGCCGCCGCCTGGAGCGCACCCTTCCCCCTCTCGGTGGCCAGCGTGCGGGCGAAGGGCATGCCGCAGGCGATCCCCGATTTCACCCGCGGCCACTGGGGCGGCCGGAGCTGAGGGGGCTGCGGATCAAGGCATCCGGTCCGCGCCCGCGGCACGTGCCGAGGGCGTCCGGCAGCCGACGATCGCCGGAGCCTCGTGGACCAGGCCGTCGTCCTCGAGGGCGGCGACCATGAACAGGGCGAAATCGACTCGGCGGGTCCGGTTGCTGGCCAGGACCGGGTCCCCCACGTGGCGGCTCCAGAGCGGGAGGCCCTGGCTCTCACCCTCCTCGAGGTCGCTGCCGCGGACCACCGTCCAGCGCGCCGGGCTGGCGAACACGCGGCGGCAGGCCTCCACCTGGTCGTCGATCTCCGCCACCCGCAGCCCCCGCATCAGCCAGGTGATCCCCTTCAGGAACGCCCGGAAGGACCAGCTGTAGACGTCCAGACCGTCCCGGGTGATGTGCCAGCCGCAGGAGAAGACCAGCCGCGCGCCGGGCTCCGCGTGGTCGAGCACGGCCTGGGCGGTTCCGGAGGCGTAGTGCCGCACGCCCCAGGGCACCAGCACCGTGAGCACGCCCGCGCAGCCGGCCACCGCCGTCCGGATGACCTCGGGGTCGTCGGTCTGTCCCGGGAGGACCGTCATCCGCCCCTTGAAGGCGTCGAGCTTGCCCACGCTCCGCGGCCGGCAGACCCCGACCACGTCGTAGCCCCGCGCCAGGGCGTGCTGGACCATGTACCGCCCGAGCTTCCCCGAAGCACCGACGATGCAGACCCTGGTCATGGCGATCCTCCCCCGTCGGCTGCGGTCCCGGATCGAAGCCTACTCCATGCAGGACGGTTGGGGCGTTGCGTGCCGCCGGCCGGCCGGCGGACCTAGACTGGTGCCATGACGTTCCGGACCCTCCTCCCCGCCGACCTGGACCCGATCCAGGCCAACGCCCTGCTCACCGGAGGCATCGGCCCGCGGCCCATCGCCCTGGCCAGCACGGTCTCCCTGGAGGGCATCCGCAACCTCGCGCCCTTCAGCTTCTTCAACGCCTTCGGGAGCAACCCGCCGATGGTGGCCTTCGCCCCCAACCGGCGGGGCCGGGACGGAACGGTCAAGCACACCTACCGGAACGCCACCGCCACCGGCGAATTCGTGATCGCCGCCGTGAGCCACGCCATGGTCCAGCAGATGAACCTGGCCAGCGCCGAATTCCCGGACGGCGTGGACGAATTCGCCAAGTCCGGCCTGACCCCCCTGCCCGCGCGGTCCGTTCGGCCGGCACGGGTGGCCGAGAGCCCCTTCCAGATGGAGTGCCGCCTCGACCGGGTGGTGGAGCTGGGCAGCGGGCCGGGCTCCGGGCTCATGCTGGTCGGCGAAGTGCTCGTCTTCCACGTCCGCGAGGCGGCATTCCTGGACGGCGGATTGAACCCCGAGCGCCTGGACCTGGTGGGGCGCAACGGCGGCGCCTGGTACACCCGCGCCAGCGGCGCCGCGCTGTTCGAGCTGCCCAAGCCCGCCGGCCTGCCGATCGGCTGGGAGGGCCTGCCCGAGGTGCTTCGGCGGAGCGCGATCCTCACCGGCAACGACCTGGGGAGGCTGGCCCACGCCCGGGAGCTCCCCGACCTTGCGGCGATGCCGCGGCGCCCCGGCGACCCTGACGATGCGGAGGGCCTGGAACGGGCCATCCAGCGGGCCTTGGAACAGGCCGACCTCGCCGAGGCCTGGCGGCTCGTGGGGCGCCGTCTGGCCTGCGGCTGAACCCTAGCCGCCGCCGCGGCCCTGCCACCAGCGCCAGCCCAGCCAGGCGGCCGCGCCCAGCATGCCCAGCCAGCCCAGGGCCGCCACCACCCGGGCGATGTCGGTGTCGCGGGCAAGGCAGCCCCACCGCGAGAACAGCTCGGTCCAGTCGTGCTCGCCGCCCCCGGCCAGCGGCAGCGCCTGGGCCCGGGCGTCGGCCATGTAGGCGGCGACGTTGTGGAGGTTCTGGGAGAGCCAGAAGAGGGCGAAGGCGAATCCGGAGGCCTGGCGCTTCCATCCGAAGCTGCCCGCCACCAGGGCCGGCACCGCCAGCTGCATGAGGGTGCCGCCGAGGATGCCGACGGCCTCGCCGGGCAGGATCCCGAACAGCGGATGGCCGGCCTCGTGGAAGACCAGGTTCACGCTGTCCAGGAGCGGCACCCAGGCGGGCCGGGTGGTCGCCACGATCCAGGCGACGAGGCCGAAGAGCAGGCCGAGAGCCGCAGCGGCAGGGGTCCCGACGCGCTGCCAGGGGCTGTCGCGGACCTCCCGCAGGGCCTCCAGCCCCTCCTGCAGCACGGGCCGGCCCTAGTCCGTTCCGGTCGCCGGGTCCGGCTCGAGGACGGCGCTGAACACCTTCCGCTGCGGGATCGGACTGGCGATGCCTTCGAGCTTGAACCGGACGATGATGCGCTTGCGCAGCTCCCGTGCCACGTCCCACTGCCTTCCGGGCGCCACCTTGGTCAGGGTCCGGACGGTGAAGCCGTCCTTGCCGAAGGTCTCCACCCCCTTCACATCGGTGGGCTCCAGGACCGCCTCAGGCTGGTCCTTCGCGAGGGCCGCACCGATGGTCGTCAGCAGTTCGACGATCCGGTCGGGGTCCTCGCCGTAGCCCACCTCCACGTCCACCTGGGCGCGGGCGAAGTCCTTGCTGAGCACCACCACCCGCTGGAAGGAGCCGTTGGGCAGGTAGTGGGCCTTGCCTTCGGCGTCGCGGATCTGGGTGATGCGCAGGGTCATGCGCTCCACCGTGCCGACGTGCTTGTCGTCGATGCCGATGATGTCGCCCACGCCGAACTGGCCCTCCATGAGCAGGAAGAAGCCGCTGATGACGTCCTTCACCAGCGCCTGGGCGCCGAAGCCGAGGGCCACCCCGGCCACCGCCGAGCCGGCCAGCAGGGGCTGGATGTTGACGCCGAACTCCTGCAGGGTCATCAGCAGGAAGAACCCGATCACCAGCACCCGCGCGGCGTTGTTGAGCACGGAGGCGAGGGTCTCGGCGCGCCGCTCGGCGTCGGTGGTCACGTCCTCGTTGCCGTCGTCCACCGCCTTGCGGACCGCCTTGCCGATCAGCTTCACCGCGTACAGCAGCACGACACAGGTGACCAGCACCAGGGCCATGCGCTGCAGCTTGAGCCAGCCGGAGCGCTCCAGCCAGCGGGCGACGGGTTCGAGGACGGCGAGGAGTGCAGGGGTCATGAAGGATCCAGTCCGGCCAGGAGCGGCCCCTCGATTGTCCCTCAATTCGGCGGCGCCGGGCCGCGGCTCACCCGGCCAGCGCCGCCTGCGCGAACTCCCGGTTGGCTTCGACCCGGCCCCGCTCGGTCTCGGGGAGCCGTCCTCCGTCGAGCAGGCGCGTGCAGAGGTCGCGGCTCTCCGCGTGGCGGCCGGTCCAGTAGGCGGCGATGGCGCGCTCGTCCTGGGCGCGCCAGGCAAGGGCGTCGGATTCGACGAACAGCACGTCGGTGGTGGGTTCCAGCTCGCTGGCGGCGCGGGCGCAGAGGTAGGCCAGGGGATGCTCCTCCCGCAGCCGGTGGTAGCGGGCCAGGTCCACCAGGGCCTCAGCGCGGCCGGGCCGGGCCAGGTGGGCCTCCTGGTAGGCCCGGACGACCTCCGCGGGGGGGGCCTCCAGGCGCTCCTTGAGACGGGCGACGTTGAGCCGGGAGATGTAGACCTCCTCGGCCCAGCCGCCGAGCGCGGCCCGCTGCTGGTAGTGCTCCAGGGCCCGGCCGGGGTCGCCGGCGTCGCGGTAGCTCTGCGCCAGGTAGAAGCGGTAGCGGGCGTGGCCGGGCTCCTTGGCCAGCGCCGCCTCCAGCACCCGGGCGTCCTTCAGGAACTTCTCGGGGTCGCGGCTGCGCGCGCCCTCCGGGCGGCAGACCACCATCGGCCCGGCGAGGGGCTGGCCGGCCGTCGGGGTGCCGCACTCCAGGTACTCGTGCAGGACCCCCTCGTAGCGCCAGGGCAGGCGCGCCGCAACCAGCGAGATGCGCGCGTAGGAGAGGTTCCCGAAGCGGTACTCGAGCGTGTAGGCATCGGCATCCAGGGCCGGCCGCGACCAGCCTTCCGGCAGGACCAGCTCCTCGTCGGCGTCGATCATGTAGAGGTAGTCGCAGCGCCGCCCCGCCAGCCGGATCGCCTCGCTGCGGTTGACGGCGAAATCGACCCAGGGGCGCTCGTGCAGCTCCCCCGGAATCCCCGCCATCTCCTCCCGGACCAGGTCCTGGGTGCCGTCGCTGGAGCCGGTGTCGACGATCACCCAGGCGTCGATGAAGGGCCTGACCGAGCGCAGGCAGCGGCGCAGGACCGGCGTCTCGTCCTTCACGATCATGTTCAGGCAGATGGTGGACAAGGCGGCTCCGCGCAGCTGGACGGCTGCGACCATGCTAGTCGAAGGCGGTCCCGGCATGATGGGAGGATCCCCCTTCGGGACGGCGAGGGCGTCATGAAACTGCACCTGGGCTGCGGCCGCACCATCCTCCCGGGCTGGACCAACCTGGACGGCGTGGCGCTGCCCGGTGTCGACCTGGTGGTCGACCTGGAGGCCTGCGTGCCCGGCCGGATCCCCCTCGGCGACGATTCGGTGGAGTGCCTTCTCGCCTCGCACCTGCTCGAGCACATCCGCGCCCCGCTGCCGCTCATGCAGGAGCTGCACCGGATCGCCCGGCCCGGCGCGAGCTTCGAGGTGCGGGTCCCCTACGGCACCAGCGACGATGCCTGGGAGGACCCGACCCACGTCCGACCCTATTTCGCGGACTCCTTCGGCTACTTCGGCCAGCCCTACTACTGGCGGGCGGACTACGGCTACCGCGGGGACTGGGATCTCGACCTGCTGGAACTGGTCCTGCCGGACGGCCCGTTGCGGACCGCACCGGTGGCGGAGATCGCGGCGGCGGTGCGGACGCAGCGCAACGTCGTGGCGGAGATGGTCGCGACCCTGCGCGCGGTGAAGCCGATCCGCGAGGCCCGGGCCGACCTGCGCCGGCCGGTGCCGGTGCGCTACCTGTTCCAGGACGGCACGTCCGGAACCTGAAGCCGGGGCGGGCGGGCAGCCATCGGGGTGCGCCATCCGGCGGAGAGGACGCTATGGTGGAACCCACGTCCCGGAGGCTCCCCATGTCCCTGCTGCCGATGGCCCTGGTCGCGGCGCTGTCCCTGGCGGGCCAGGGGCCCGTCGTCGAGGAGCCGGGAATCGCCGCCGGGCTGGACCGCATCTACGCGGATCTGGACGCGCTCTACCTGGGCCTGCACGGGGACCCGGAGCTCTCCGGCCGGGAAGTCCGGACCGCCGCCCGGATGGCCGAGGGCCTGCGCCGCCTCGGCTACGAGGTGGCCACCGGCGTCGGCGGGCACGGCGTGGTCGGCGTGCTGCGCAACGGGGCCGGCCCCACGGTGCTTCTGCGGACCGAGCTCGATGCCCTGCCGGTGGCCGAGGCCACCGGCCTGGCCCACGCCAGCCGCAACCCCGGGGTGATGCACGCCTGCGGCCACGATGCGCACATGGCCGGCTGGATGGGGGCCGCCAGCCTGCTGGCCGCGCTGAAGGACCGCTGGCGCGGCACCGTGCTGATGGTCGGCCAGCCCGCGGAGGAGACCGTGGAGGGTGCCCGGGCCATGATCGCCGCCGGGCTGTTCAGCCGCTTCCCGAAGCCCGACGCGGCCCTGGCGGTGCACGGCCGGGCCGACCTGGCGGCGGGCAGGGTGTCCTGGGTGGCCGGCTACACCATGGCGAATGTCGACTCCGGCGACGTGACCCTGTATGGCCGCGGCTCGCACGGAGCGCGGCCGGAGCTTAGCGTGGACCCGGTCGTGCTGGCGGCGCGGACGGTGCTGGCCCTGCAGACCCTGATCTCGCGGGAGAAGGATCCGCTCGAGCCGGCCGTGCTGACGGTCGGCTCGATCCACGGCGGCACCAAGTCCAACATCATCCCCGACCAGGTCAAGCTGCAGCTGACCCTGCGCACCTACAGCCCCGCCGTGCGGGCGCAGATGCTGGCCGGCATCGCCCGGATCGCGCAGGCCGAATCCGTGGCCGCCGGCTCCCCGAAGGAGCCGCTGGTCGAAATCGGCGAAGGCCAGGACGCCACCTGGAACGACCCGCCCCTGACCCGCCGGCTGGCCGCGGCCCTGGCCCGCGAACTGGGCGCGGAGAACGTGGAGGAGGCCCGCCCGGACATGGTCGCCGAGGATTTCGGCGAATTCGGCAAGGCGGCCCGGATCCCCTCGGTGCTGTTCCGCACCGGGATGGCCGACCCCGCCCGCGTGAAGGCCGGCGCCGAGCTGCCCTCGCTGCACAGCCCGGCCTTCGCCCCGGCGCGGGAGGCGGCCATCCGCACCGGCGCCCGGGTGCTGGTGCGGTCGGCCCTGGAGATCCTGGGCCGGCCCTAGTCCGGCGTCCTTCCCCCCGCCCGGAGGGTCCCGGAGTAGAAGGCCCGGAAGTCGTCCGGACTCATGGGATGGCCATAGAGGAATCCCTGGGCCTTGTGGCAGCCGCGGGCGAGGAGGAAGTTGGCCTGGTCCGGGTGCTCCACGCCCTCGGCGACCAGTTCCATGCCCAGGCTCTTGCCCATGGCGATGATCGCGGTGGCCAGGCTCCGGCCCTGGGAGGCATCGGCGAGGGACTGCACGAAGGCCTGGTCGATCTTGAGGATGTCGAAGGGGTACTTGTGCAGGTAGCTGAGCGAGCTGAACCCGGTGCCGAAGTCGTCGAGGGCGAGGGTGATCCCCAGCCCCGTCATCCGCTGCAGCGTGTCCAGCGCCTGCCCCGAGCCCTCCAGCAGGACGCTCTCCGTGACCTCCACCTCGAGGTGGCGCGGGTCGGCGCCGGTGAGGGCGATGCAGTTCTCGATCCGCTCCAGCAGCTGGGGGTCGAGCATCTGCACGCTGCTCAGGTTGACCGCCACCCGGATCGGCGGGAAGCCCTCGTCCTGGAGGCGCTGGCCGAAGCGCAGCGCCTCGCGGAAGACGAACTCGCCCAGCTCGACGATCAGGCCGGTCTCCTCGGCAACCGGGATGAAGCGGATCGGGGCGATCGAGCCCATCTGCGGGTCGTCCCAGCGCAGCAGGGCCTCCATGCCGAGGATGGTGCCGCTGCGGGCATCCAGCTGCGGCTGGAAATGGACGTGGAAGGCGCCCTGCGCGAGCCCGCGGCGCATGCCCTCCTCGAGGGCGAAGCGCTCCAGAAGGCGCGAGCCCATGGACGGGTCGAAGAACTGGAAGCGGTTGCGGCCGCCCTCCTTGGCCGCGTACATGGCGCGGTCGGCGTTCTTCATCAAGGTGTCCGGGTCGCGGCCGTCCTGGGGCAGCAGGGCGATGCCGATGCTCGGGGTGACCACCAGCTCGTGCCCCTCCAGCAGCACCGGCTGGCGCAGCACGTCGAGGATGCGCTGGGCGACCCGGCCGGCATCCACCGGGCTGGTGAGGTTCTTGAGCACCAGGCAGAACTCGTCCCCCCCGATGCGGGCGACCGGGTCGGCCTCGGCGGTGTCGGTCCGCACGAGCAGGTCGGAAGGCCGCAGCACCTCCGCGATCCGCCCGGCGACCACCTTCAGCAGGTCGTCCCCCAGGGCGTGGCCGAGGGTGTCGTTGATCCGCTTGAAGTGGTCCAGGTCCAGGTACAGCAGGGCCGCGGTCCGCGGGAAGGGCGTCGCTTCGCTGCGCAGCACGTCCTGGAAGACCCGCTCCAGGGTGGCGGCCAGGGCGTGGCGGTTCCACAACCCGGTGAGCGCGTCGTGGTAGGCGAGGTGGCGGATCTGCTGCTCGAAGGCCTTGCGCTCGGTGATGTCGCGGATCATGGCCAGCACCCGGTCCCCGGCGGTGGCGATGAAGCGGCCCTCCCACTGCCGTTCCTGGTCGGCGAAGGCGTGCGCGGCCTCCATGCCGACCACCGTGCCCGGCGCGGCGAGGGCCTCCGCGCAGCGGGCCCGGACCTGCGCCGCCAGCGCGGGTGGCAGGAGGTCCTCGAGGAGGCCCAGGGGGGGCCGGAGGTCGTTGCTCTCGCCGTGGATGCCGGAATGGACCAGGGTGACCTCGCCCCGCGGGTCCACGGTGAAGATCGGATCGGGGTGGGCGGCGAACAGCGAGCGCAGGGTCTGCGTGCGGTCCTGCAGGGTCTTGATCGCCCGAGCGGCGGCGAGGACGTGCTGGATCCGGTAGGGCAGGTGCTTCCAGTGCAGGGGCTTGGTGAGGAAGTCGTTGGCGCCGGCCCGGTAGGCGGACTGGATCGCCTCGAGGTCCTCCAGTCCCGTGACCATCACCACCGGCAGTTCCTCGGCGGTCCAGGTGCGGCGGATCTCCCGGCAGACCCCGTATCCGTCCTCGTCCACCAGGCCGATGTCGAGCAGCACCAGGTCGGGTTTCAGCTCGCGGATGAGCCCGAGTCCCGCCTCCCCGCCGGTGGCCGTGGCGCAGTCCACGCCCGCGCTCCGGAGGGTGTGGGCGATGGTCCGCAGGATCGCGCGGTCGTCATCGATGGCCACCACGCGCAGCCGGGGCTCCGGCGGTGCGGCGCGATCCTCGTCCCTTCCAGGAGTCATGCCATGACTCTAGTCGATGTGAGATATCCGGCCCAGGTCCGAATTCCGGCCCGGCCTACTTCCAGCTGGCCCAGTAGTCGGGGTTCTCCACGGAGGCCGCCGCCCCGGTGGCATGCAGGGGGTGCAGGGTGTCCACCATCACCGCCACCTCGTCGGTGCGGTCCTTGCTGCGGCTGAGCGGGATCGCCTTGGGATGGGGCCCGTGGTGGATCCCCTGGGGGTGCCAGGTCATCATCCCGGCGCCGATGCCGTCGCGGCTGAAGAAGTGGCCGTCGCTGTAGAACAGCACCTCGTCGTAGTCGATGTTGGAGTGGTAGAAGGGCACCCGCATGGCGCCCTCCTCCTCCTCGAAGGGCCGCGGCAGGAAGGTGCAGATGACGAAGTTGCGGGCGATGAAGGTGCTGTGGGCGCTGGGCGGCAGGTGGTAGCGGGCGCTGAGGATCGGGCGGATGTCCCGGATGTTGATCCGCCACACGGTGAGGTCGCCCTTCCAGCCGACCACGTCGTTCGGGTTGAAGGGGTAGAAGACCTTGGTGATGGCGTTCTCGCGCTTGATGTGGACCGCCCACTCACGGGGCCCGTCCTGGGCCCCGCCCTCCGGGCCTGCCTTCGGCATGTGGCCCTCGGCTCCTGCCTCAGGCTCGCGGTCAGAGCCCTCCTCGCAGGGCACCAGCTCCGGGGTGTCGATCATGGCCGGATCGAAGATGGCGTTCGGCCCGAGCTGGTTGCGGTCGGGAATGCCGACCTCGCCGGCGCTCTCGATCAGCAGGTAGCGCTGCGCCCCCTCCGCGGGCAGGAACCGGTAGGTGGTGCCGCGGGGAATGACCAGGTAGTCGCCGCGCCGGTAGTCGAGCACGCCGAAGGTGCACTCCAGGCGGCCGCCGCCGGCGTGGATGAAGTAGACGTCGTCGCCGTCGGCGTTGCGGTAGAAGAAGTCCATGGCGGCCGGCGCCACCCAGTGCAGGGCCACGTCGGCATTGTGCAGGAGGCAGACCGGGGCGAAGGCCGGCTCGCGGCTGCCGAGCCTGGAGTCCGTGCCGGCGACCCCGCCCTCCAGGCGGTTGAGGTCGTAGCTGTGGGGCCGCAGCGGCCCTTCGATGCGGGTCCAGGCGGTGGTCGGGTGGGTGCGGTAGAGGTGGCTGGTGCGGCCGAAGAAGCCCTGGCGGGCGAACTCCTCCTCGAAGGTCCCGGCGGGCAGGTCGACGTGGGCCTGGCGGGTGATGCGCCCCTTCTGCAGGGGGAACAGCGGGGTGTCGTGGGTGAGGCGCATGGGCTCTCCGCGGCGGCCAGGTTGCAGTCTAGCGAGGGCGAAAGAGGAGCCCGGCCTCCACGTTGGCCCTACACCTAGAGGCTGGCCAGGATCGCCCGCGCCAGGTCGCCGAGGCTGGGATCGCGGGCGCCCATGACCAGCACCAGGTCGCCCGGCCTCGCCGCGGCGGCGAGCTCGCCGGCCAGCGCCTCGCGGTTTGCGGCGTGGCGGGCGCCGGCGATCTCGGCGGCCACTTCGGCGGAGGAGATGTCGCGGACCACGCTGCCGCCGGCGAAGTACACGTCCAGGAACCAGAGCCGGTCCTGTGGGCGCAGCGTGCGCGTGAACGCTTCCACGAACTCCGCGCGCAGGAACCGCAGCGGCCCGTAGCCGTGCGGCTGGAACACCGCCAGCACGCGCTCCGAGCCGCCCTGGGCGGCGCGCAGCGCAGCCTCGACCTTGGCGGGGTTGTGGGCGAAATCGTCCACCACCTGCACGCCCCGGGCCGTGCCGATCCGCTCGAAGCGCCGGGCCACGCCCTGGAAGGCCGCCAGTGGGGCCGCCAGCGCCCCCAGCGGCACGCCGAGGGCACGGCAGGCGGCCAGGGCCGCCAGGGCGTTCTCGACGTTGTGGAGGCCCGGCAGCGGCAGGTGGAAATGCTGCCCGTCGA
>JAYRFV010000076.1:0-1714 GCA_041908165.1 Holophagales bacterium
CGGGTGCTGCTCGAGATGGAGGCCGCCTCCCTCCGCAACGAGGTCCTCACCGACCCGCTCACAGGGCTGCTGAACCGCCGGGCCTTCGACCAGAACCTCGATCACGCCCTCCGCCAGTGGGACCGGCACCACCGGAGCTTCGCCCTCATCCTCTCCGACGTCGACCACTTCAAGCTGGTGAATGACCGCTTCGGGCACCTGGTCGGGGACCAGGTTCTCCAGGGCCTGGCGCAGCGCATCCGGGGATCCCTCAGGCGTTCCGACCTCGCCTTCCGCATCGGCGGCGAGGAGTTCGCGATCATCCTCCCTGAGACCGGCCTGAAGGCCGGGACCGAGGTGGCCGAGAAGCTCCGGCGTCGCATCGACCAGGATCCGCTGACCCTCGAGAGCGGCCAGAGCATCTTCCCGACCATGAGCTTCGGCGTGGGGACGCCGGGAACCGACTCGCCGACCCAGCTGTTCGCCCAGGTCGACCGCGCCCTGTACCGGGCCAAGAGTCTCGGCCGCAACAAGGTGCAGGTCTCGAGCCTGCCCGAGCCGGCGCGCCGGTAGCCCAGTCCGGCTCAGGGCCGGAAGGTGAACAGGTCTCCCAAGCCCCGCAGGGTCAGGATGATGTCCACCCGGTCCTCCTTCCCGGTGGCGCCGAGCTGCGTCAGGGAGACGTGGGAGTAGCGCAGCACCCACGCCACGCAGGGCGTCGTGTACGCCAGGGCCGCCTGGGCGTTGGAGAAGTCCTTCAGGTCGAAATCGTAGGCGCCCTGGAACTCGACGCGCAGGCGGTCGTCCCAGAAGCGCTGCAGGCCGCCCACCTGGATTCCCCGCTGCCGGACGAGGAAACGGTCGATGGCCGAGGAGAAGGCCGCCAGGTTGAATCCGCTGCCGTCCCGCGAGCGGAACTCGGTGGACAGGGAGGTGTCCGCGCCACCCTGCGACAGGTCCGAGGAGCGGCGGAAGCTCACCCGCAGGCGGTCGTTGGGTTCCACCGAGACGTCGCTGTCCAGGCTGCCCCAGCCGCGCCGCGTCCGGCCGTCGCCGAGCAGGACGGCGGTGGCGTGGTAGCGCGCCGACAGCCGCCAGCGCAGCAGGTCCGAGAAGGCCGTCCCCGGTCCCGGGCGGCCCATGACGTGCTGCTTGAGGCCCAGTTCGAAGCTCTCCTCGCCCGTGGCGCTGCCGCCCACGCCGGGCCTCGAGTCCAGGTCGTCGAAACGCGGGAGCTGGCCGTCCCGGCCGAACCGGGAGACCTTGGTGAGCGCCCAGAACGGCTCGAGGACGTGCTTGAGGTCCCCCGACCAGCCGAAGGCGTGGAGGCCGCTGTAGCCGCGCCCGACCTGGGGGCCGGAGAACTGGAGGCGGCCGCTGGCCAGCAGGCGGGTCGCACCGGGGCCGAGCACCTTGAAGGGTTCCAGGAGGGACTCCACGGTGTTCGCCGCCGGGGTTTCGCCATCCGGCTGGAACACCGCCGACGTCAGCGTGCCGCTGTAGCGGGTCGCCCGCCCTCCGAGCTGGAAGTCGGTGCGGAAGGGACCCCACTGGCCGAGCCGGCCGTGCAGCCGCGTCGACAGGTCGAGGCGTTCCCATCCGTAGCCCCGCTCCGGGTCGGTCTCGCCGACCTGAACCCGGTAGCCGAAGCGGTTGGCACGGAGGTCGGCATCCAGGTACAGCCCCGCGAGAGGGACCGGAAACATCCGGAGGTCGAACTGCGGCGCGATCCGCC
>JAYRFV010000077.1:0-65016 GCA_041908165.1 Holophagales bacterium
CGCTGACCGCGCTCGGCCTGGGCGGACCGGTGACCGCCACGGCGACCGTCACCGTCCTGCCTCCCGCCAGCATCGCGTCCTTCACGGCCACCCCGGCCAGCGTGGTCTCCGGCGGCTCGACCCAGCTGACTGCGGCCTTCGCGGGCGGCCTCGCCAGCGTCGACCACGGCGTGGGCGCGGTTACCAGCGGGGCGGCGGTCACGGTCACGCCTGCCGCCAGCACCACCTACCTCCTGACAGTCACCAATGCGGCCGGGGATGCGGTCACGGCCACCCTGCCGGTGCCGGTGGACTACCAGGTGAACTTCCTGGCGGGGAGCGGAGGCAGCCTTTCCGGGACCCTGAGCCAGAGGGTGCAGGCCGGCGCCGCCACCAGCGCCGTGACGGCCGTGCCGGCGGCCGGGTTCGTGTTTGCCGACTGGTCCGGCCCGGGCTTCCCGACCTCCTCGGCGAACCCGCTCACGGTGGCCGGGGTGTCCCAGAACCTGACCCTCACCGCCAGGTTCACGGCGGTGAGCCACACCGTCACCTTCGTGGCTGGGGGACACGGGTCCCTGGCCGGCATCCTGGTGCAGACCGTGCCCCACGGCGGCACCTGCACCGCGGTCACCGCCGTGCCGAACGGCGGCTACGCCCTGCTCGGCTGGACCGGGACCGGCGGCTTTCCGGGCTCCACGGCAAACCCGCTGACGGTTGCCAACGTGACCTCGGACATGACCATCACCGCCGAGTTCGCGCCGGCCTACACCGTGACCTTCGTAGTCTCGGGCAGCGGCTCGCTGGTGGGCAGCACCAGCCAGGTCGTGGCCGCCGGCGGCTCCTGCAGCGCCGTGACCGCGGTTCCCGGCTCGGGCTGGGGGTTCCTCGACTGGACGGGGACCGGAGGCTTCGCGACCACCGCCACGAACCCGCTGACCGTCACCGGCGTCACCGCCAACCTGACGATCTTCGCGAACTTCTCGCGCCTGCCGGTGATCGGCAGTTTCACCGCCGCCGCCCCGACCATCAACATCGGCCAGGCCGCGGTGCTGACCTGGAGCGGCGTGAGCTACTTCACCACCGCCAGCATCGACAACGGCGGCGGCCCGGTCACCTCGCCGAACGGCACGGTCGGTCCCTATCCTGCGACGACGACCACCTACACGCTCACCGCGTCGAACGCCGTGGGCACCACCACGGCCTCCGTGACCGTCACGGTGATCCAGAAGCCGGTCATCGCCAGCTTCACCGCCACACCGAGCACGGTCAGCGCCGGCCAGGCCAGCACCCTGGCCTGGACCGTGACCGGCACCGGGGTCAGCTGCGCCCTGGACCAGGGCATCGGGGCGGTGGGCGGGAATTCGCTGGACGTCACTCCGCTGGCGACGACCACCTACACCCTCACCGCCACCAACTCCGCCGGCAGCCGGACCGCCACCGCCACGGTCACCGTCGGGCTCGCTCCGCCCTCCGGGCTTGGCTATGCCGCCAACCCCGCCACCTACACCCGCGGCACCGCGATCGCGGCCAACGCCCCGTCCAGCAGCGGCGGCGCCGTGTCCAGCTACGGCGTGGCGCCGCCCCTGCCGGCCGGGCTGTCGCTCCATCCCGCCACCGGGGTGCTCTCCGGGACGCCCACCGCCGTGGCGGCCACCTCGGTCTACACCGTCACCGCCAGCAATGCGGCCGGAAGCACCACCTGCGGGCTGACCCTGACGGTCAAGGACCAGCCGCCGTCGATCGGCTACTCCAGCGGGGCCTTCAGCTTCGTGGTGGGGACGCCGATCGCCGCCCTCACCCCGACGAATTCGGGCGGCGCGGTCCTGTCCTGGGAGGTCGCCCCGGTCCTGCCCGCGGGCCTCAGCCTCAGCACCAGCACCGGCGTCATCAGTGGCACGCCCACCACGCCGGCTGCGACGGCGAACTACACGGTCACCGCCAGCAACTCCGGCGGCACCAGTTCGGTGTCCCCGGCGATCACCGTGAACCCGCCGGGGCCGGCCATCCTGGTCCAGCCCCACAGCCAGATCCTGGCCTACGGGACGGTTCCGAGCCTGTCCGTGGTCGCCAGCGGCACCGGCGCCCTGACCTACCAGTGGTCCCGGAACGGCGCGGCGATCCCCGGCGCCACCGCGGCGGCCTGCCCGCTCTCCGCCTTCTCCGCGGCGGACGATGGCGCGGTCTTCGAGGTCGTGGTGAAGGACGGCTATGGCGGCAGCACCGTGAGCGAGGCGGCCCTGCTGACCCGGTTCCAGGACCTGTCCGCCTGGCTGGGCGCCCACCCCGGCATTGCCGCGGCGATCAAGTGGCAGTTCCGCGCGGCCAGCGGCCCGATGGGGGTCTACCAGGAGCCCGCGGAGACCGACAAGGTCGCCTGGGCGGCCTGGAGCGCCACCCAGAAGGCGGACCTGGACCAGGCCTACATCGACGCCATCGCCTGGTTCAATGCGGGCGCGCCCCAGGTGGCCATGGTCGACGGCGCGGCCGGTCAGACGCTCCTCACCGACCGGCCCTGGAACATCCACCCCTCGGCCCACGATCCCACCGCCTCGACCCTGGTGATCGTCGAACGGCCCTACATGTGGAAGCTCTTCATCGCCCATGTGGCCTTCTCGCTCATGCTGGAGGCCTCCCACCAGGTGCCGTGGTCGGTCACCGACTACCCGGACGCCACCCTCAAGTGGATCTTCGACAGCGCCACCATGGGCTGGTACCTGGTCAACTGGGACGGGTTCTCCCTGGGGACCTACGACAATGCCGGCCGCCCGACGCTGCGGACCCACAACCGGCCCCGCACCACCTTCGCCGACCCCCGCTGGACCTGGCCCTGGCTCAAGCAGGCCAGGATCCTCGGCGCCACCCGGCTGGCCACGGTGGTCAACACGCTGGACTGGATGCGCCAGAACATGTACCACTTCCTGGGAGCCGAGAACATCGGGACCGACCTCGCGGTCTGGCAGTACAACGGCTACTCGCCGATCTCGCGGATCGTCGGCGGCACCGTGGACAGCAACCACCCGGCGATCGGCACCCAGCACTTCACCGCCGGCTGCCACGGCAGCACCGGCTTCCTGAATGCCGCGCTGCGGGTGGCGAACATCCCGGTGCAGCCGATCTGGGCCTGCGACCACGAACTGGTGTACTTCATGAGCGAGGACCTGTACATGGACCACGCCGACGACCCCTACAACGGCAACGTCCGCGCCTCGACCGCATCCAGCCTGCTGCTGCTGATCGATTCGGCCACCTGGCGCAGCCGCTTCGGAGCCGACGAGACCCTCAACTTCCTCGACAGTTCCAGTCCCGTGTGCAGCTGGATCGGCTACACCGCCGCGCACTTCCCCTGAACCGGGCCGCCGGTCCGCTGCGCTAGCATGGTCCGGCAGCGAGGTCCGGACGTGAAGGAACTGCAGGACATCCTCCAGGGCATCCGCCAGGGGCAGGCGGCGGGCGAAGCCCTGGTGCTCGCCACGGTGGTCCGGGTGGACGGGTCCGCCTACCGGCACCCCGGCGCCCGCCTGCTGCTCGGTGCGGGGGGGCCGCGCATCGGCTGCGTCAGCGGCGGCTGCCTGGAGGGCGACCTCCAGGCCCGGGCTGCGGAGGTCCTGGCCCGGGGCCGGCCGCGCCTGTTCCGCTACGATCTCCGCGGCGACCTCGACCTGATCTGGGGCACCGGCTCCGGCTGCGAAGGCGTGGCCGAGGTGCTGCTCGAGCCGATCCTGCCCGGTCCCGTGCCGTCCTGGGTCGAGTGGATCGAAGGCTCCCTCCGGGATCGCCGCGCCCTCCGGCTGGGCACGGTGTTCGAGGTCGGGCCTGGGGGCGCCGCCGAGGTGGGCGACCACCTGCTCCTGGCGGAGGGGACGGACCTGCCGGCGGGCTGCACCGGCCTCGTCGAGTCCCTGCAGCCGCCCGTCGCCCTCTGGATCCTCGGGGCAGGGGACGATGTGCGCCCGCTCTTCGAGCTGGCCCGGACGCTCGGCTGGCAGGCGGGGATCGCCGACCACCGCCGCGCCTTCGCCGACCCGGCCCGGTTTCCCGGGGCCTGCTCGGTGCTCGTGGGCCGACCCGGCGAGACCGTCCCCCGGATGGCCCTGGATGGCCGCAGCGCCGTGGTGATGCTCACCCATCTCTGGGAGCGGGACCGCGAAGCCCTGGCGCTGCTGCTGCCTTCGCCGGCCGCCTACCTCGGCCTGCTCGGACACCGGCGGCGCGGGGCCCTGCTGCTGGAAAGCCTGGCGGCCGAGGGTGTCCATTTCCCGGAGGACCAGGTGCGGCGGCTGTATTCGCCGGTGGGCCTCGACCTCGGCGGCCAGGAGCCCGGCGAGATCGCCCTGGCGGTGGCGGCGGAAGTGGCCGCCGTCCTGAACGGGCGCGGCGCCGGCCACCTGCGCGACCGCAAGGCCGCCCTGCACGGATGAGCCCGGCGGCCATCGTGCTCGCGGCCGGCGCCTCGCGCCGCCTGGGCCGCTGCAAGCAGCTGCTGGAGCTGGAGGGGGAGCCGATGGTGCGCCGGGCCGCCCGGCTCTGTCTGGACGCCGGCTACGCTCCGGTGGTGGTCGTGCTCGGCTGCGCGGCTGCCGAGGTCGGGGCCGCGCTGGTGGGCCTGCCGGTGCAGACGGTGGAGAATCCGGACTGGACGGAAGGCATGGCCTCCTCGCTCCGCCGCGGGGTGGCGGCGCTGCCGGGCCCGGTGGGGGGCGCCCTGGTCCTGGCCTGCGACCAGCCGGCGCTGAACGTCGATCTGCTGCAGGAATTCCGTCGCCGGCACGAGGCCGACCCGACCGCCACCCTCGCCAGCGACTATGGGTCCGGCCATGGGGTTCCGGCCCTGTTCCCGGGCTTCAGGCTGCCGGAACTGGCCGCCCTGCGGGGAGACCGCGGCGCCCGGGGGCTGCTCGGGGCGGCCCTGCGCATCCCCTTCGCCGAGGGGTGGGTCGATTTCGACACCCCGGAGGACGTGGAGGCCTGGCAGCTCAGGCGCTGAGGGCTCCCGGACCCTTGGCCCGGCGCCGGGAGGAGGCCAGGCGCGCCTTCTCCACCTCGCCGATGTGGGCCACCGCCCACTGGCAGAGGGCGCCCAGGGGCTCCCTGAGGGTGAGCCCCAGCTCGGTGAGCGCGTACTCGGTGCGCGGCGGGACCTCCGGATAGACGGTCCGCTTCACCAGGCCATCCTCCTCGAGCTTTCGCAGGGTCTGGGTGAGCATCTTCTGGCTGATGCCGCCGATCTCCCGCTGCAGCTCGCCGTAGCGGCGCGTGCCCTGGGCCAGCAGGTAGATCACCAGCGTGGTCCACTTGTCGGCGATCAGGTCCAGGACCATGCGGGTCGGGCACTGGGCGCTGAGGACGTTGGGAGCGAGCGCGCACGCTTTGCGAACCATTGGGTACCTACCTTCCGAAATGGTGCCTACTTTCAAAAAGAGAGCAGCCAACCTAAGTTTGGGTCACAGTCGATTCGACTGCAACATTCGAGATGGAGGAACCCCCATGATCCTGGTCACCGGCAGCACCGGCAAGATCGGACAGCACCTGGTCCCGGCCCTGAAGGCCAAGGGCGCGACCTTCAAGGCCCTGGCCCACAGCCCCGCCTCCCTGCAGGCGCTTCGCGCCCAGGGCGCGGCGACCGTGGAAGGCGACCTGGGCCGGCTGGAATCCGCCCTCCAGGACGTGCAGCGCCTGTTCCTGCTCTCCGCCGGGCCCGGCTTCGACCGCCTCGAGATCGCCGCCATCGAGGCCGCCAAGGCCGCCGGGGTGAAGCAGGTCGTCAAAGTCTCCGCCGTGGGCGTCAGCGCCGATTCCACCAACCCCTTGATGCGGGCCCACGCGCGGGCGGAGCGGCACCTGGAGGACTCCGGCCTCGCCTTCACCATCCTCAGGCCGAACTTCTTCATGCAGAACTGGCTGGCCTTCTACGCCCCGGCGATCAAGGCCGGGCAGCCGGTCTGCGTGAACGCCGGCGAGGGCCGGCTGGCCTGGATCGACGCCCGCGACATCGCCGAGGCCGCCGCCGCCGTCCTCACCCGGGACGGCCACGAGGGCCTGGTCTACGACCTCACCGGCCCGGAGGCGCTGAGCCACGCCGAGGTCGCCGAGCGCCTGGCCCGGCGGCTGGAGCGCCCGGTCTCCTACCTGCCGGTACCCGACGCCGCCGCCTTCCAGGCCCTGAAGGGCATGGGGATGGACCCTTGGTACGCCTACGGGATGGTGACCCTGCACCAGGGGGTCCGCCGCGGCCTCGCCGAGCCGGTGACCGGCACCGGCGAGCTCATCACCGGGCGCGCATCCCGCACGATCGACGCCTTCCTCGACGAGCACCGCGCGGCCTTCGCCTGAATCCGCCGGGCCCGCCTTCCGAACCGCAACCCACCCGGAGAACGCCATGTCCACCACCGTCACGATGCCGCCCCAGGACCTGCTCGATGCGCTGTCCTGGCGCTACGCCACCAAGAAGTTCGACCCGGCCCGGACCATCCCTTCGGACCTGTGGGCGGCCCTGGAGCAGGCCCTGGTGCTCACGCCCAGTTCCTACGGCCTGCAGCCCTGGAAGTTCGTCGTCGTCACCGACCCTGAACTCAAGCGACGGCTCAGGCCGGCCTCCTGGAACCAGTCGCAGGTGGAGGACTGTTCCCACCTGGTGGTATTCCTCGCCAAGCAGCGCGTCGAGGAGGCCGATGTCGACCGCTTCCTGCGGCGCACGGCGGAGGTGCGGGGCCAGGAGCCGGCCAGCCTCGCCGGCTACCGCGACTTCATGATGGGCGACCTGGTGAACGGTCCGCGGGCTGCGGTGATCGACCAATGGGCCGCCCGCCAGGTCTACATCGCCCTCGGCCAGTTCATGACCAGCGCGGCGCTGCTGGGCGTCGACACGTGCCCGCTCGAAGGTCTCGATCCGGTGGCCTACGATCGCCTCCTCGGCCTCGAGGAGTCCGGCTTCCGCACGGTCTGCGCCTGCCCGGCGGGTTTCCGCTCCGCGGAGGACGCCCATGCCGCCAAGCCCAAGGTGCGCTACCCGCCCGAGGAGGTCCTCGACCGGCGCTGAGGTCAACCCGCCAGCGCCGCGTTGATCCTCCGCACCAGCCCTGGACCCTGGAAGATCAGGGCGGAGTAGACCTGGACCAGGGCCGCCCCGTCGGACAGGGCGGCCCTGGTGTCGTCCGGACCGCAGATCCCGCCGCAGGCGACCAGCGGCAGCCGTCCCCGCAGCCGGTCCAGGATCCGCAGCCGTACCGCCCGGGCCTTGCCGGCCAGGGGGCGGCCGGACAATCCGCCGGCGCCCCAGGCCTCGACCTGGTCGCGGTGGACCGGCGCCACGATCCCTCGGTCCAGGGTGGTGTTGGTGGCGATGAGCCCGGAGATGCCGCTGGCGGCGGCCACCTCCACGATGGCGTCGAGGTCCTCGCCGGCGAGGTCCGGCGCCAGCTTCAGGAACAGCGGCTGGGCCTCCAGGCCGAGCTCCCTGCGGCAGGCGAGCATGCCGGCCAGCAGCGGCTCCAGGGCCGCCGGCGCCTGCAGGTTGCGCAGCCCCGGGGTGTTCGGGCTGCTGACGTTGAGGGCGATGTAGTCCACCTGCGGGGCGATCCACCGGTAGGCCGCGGCGTAGTCGGCGAGGGCCGCCGCTTCCGGGGTCTCCTTGTTCTTGCCGAGGTTCCCGCCCACCACCAGCCCGGCCGGCCGCTCGCGGAGCCGGCCGGCGACGGTCTCCGCGCCTTCGCTGTTGAAGCCCATCCGGTTGAGGAGCAGTTCCTCGGCGGGAAGGCGGAACACCCGCGGCCGGGGGTTGCCGGGCTGCGGCCGGGGCGTGACCGTGCCGATCTCGACGTGGCCGAAACCCAGGGCCTTCCACAGCGGCAGCAGTTCGGCGCCCTTGTCCAGGCCGGCGGCGAGGCCCAGCGGCGTGGGAAAGGTGAGCCCTGCCACCCGCCGCTGCAGGGAGGCAGGCGGGACGTCCAGCAGGGTCGAGGCCGCGCCGGCGAAGCCGGGGAGGGACTGCAGGATGCGCCCCAGGGCGAAGGCCAGCCCGTGGGCCCGTTCGGGAGGGAACCGGAACAGTGCCGGTTTCAGCAGACGGTACGACGCATCGAGCATGCTTCCACGTTATCGCGCCATCGGTGATCCTGGCACGGGCCCCGAAGGTGCCCGGAGGGTGCCCATGCGATTCCACTTCCTGCGCCAGCTGTCCGGAACGCTCTATTCGGCCGTGGTGATGGAACTGTTCGAGCGGCTCGCCTACTACGGCGTGCTGCTGGTGCTGAGCCTGTACCTGCAGGACCACCTCGGGCTGCAGCCGGTGCTGCTGGGCACGGTCTTCAGCGTCTTCACCGCGGCCATCTACCTGTTCCCGATCCTGGCCGGCGCACTGGCCGACCGCTACGGCTACCGACCGGCCCTGCTGCTGGCCTTCGTCCTGCTGACGGCGGGCTACGCACTGCTCGGGACGACCACCCGGTTCCCGCTCATCTGCACCGCCCTGGGCCTGATCGCCCTGGGTGGATCGATCGTCAAGCCGACCATTTCCGGCACCGTCACCCGGACCACCGAGGCGGGCTCGACCCGGCCGGTCGGGTTCGGGCTCTACTACACCATGGTCAACGCCGGCGGCCTCCTGGGCCCGGTGCTGGCGGCGCAGATCCGCAACCGCAGTTCCTTCCGCTATGTGTTCCTGGCCTCGGCGCTGGCCTGCGGCCTGATGCTGCTGCAGGCCCTGCTGCTGTTCCGGGAGCCAGTTCCGGCGGCGGAGCGGAAGGCCGGAAGGACCCTCACCGCGGTGTTCCGGGACATGGGCATGGTCCTCGCCAACGGACGCTTCGTCGTGCTGCTGGTGCTGTTCGCCGGCTTCTGGGGGATGCTGTTCGGCGCCATGTACGGGTTCATGCCCCTGTACCTCCAGTCCTTCGGCGGACTGCCGGGCGCCGAGGAGACCATCGCCCGCTGGCTGCCCTTCACCCGGTCCTTCGGCCACTGGCTCAATCCCGAAGTGTTCATCTCCCTGGATGCCCTGCTGATCGTGCTGCTGCAGGGTGGGGTCAGCTACCTCACCCGGCGCTGGCCGACCTTGCGCGCCATGACCGTGGGCGCCGGCCTGGCCACCCTGAGCTGGCTCCTGCCGGCCTGGTCGCCGGCGGTCGGGGTCGTCGCCCTGGGGATCGCCCTCTGGTCCCTGGGCGAAGTCACCTGCTCGGCCCGGTTCTTCGAGTACTGCGGCAGCCTCGCGCCCAAGGACCAGGTGGCGGTCTACATGGGCTACGCCTTCCTGTCGATCTTTCTCGGCAACCTGGTGTCCGGGCCCTGGTGCGGCTACCTGTACCAGCGCTTCATCCGCGGCCCCGTGGATGCGGGGCAGTCGGCGCTGCCGCTGGGGTTCTTCCTGGGGGTCATGGCCCTGGGGGCCGTGTCGACCGCGGGGCTGGTCCTGTATGGACGGTTCGCGGCGCCGGACGCGACGAAGGCCGCCTGAGGGGAGGCCTTCCTACAGGTCCATCTCCACGACACGGTCCACGCGCAGGCGCGGCTCGGTGCGCACCTGGACCTCCTCGGCGCTCACGCCCGGCGCGAGTTCCACCAGACGGAGGCCATCCTCATCGGGCAGGACGTCGATCACCGCCAGGTCGGTGATGATCCGGTGCACGCAGCGCTGGCCGGTGAGGGGCAGGGTGCAGTGCTGCAGGATCTTGAAGCCGCAGTCCTTGGCGGTGTGCTCCATGACCACCACCACCCGCTTGGCGCTGGCCACCAGGTCCATGGCGCCACCCATCCCCTTCACCATCTTCCCGGGGATCATCCAGTTGGCGAGGTTGCCGTGGGCGTCCACCTGCATCGCGCCCAGGATCGACAGGTCGATGTGGCCGCCGCGGATCATGGCGAAGCTGTCGGCGCTGCTGAAGAAGCTCGCCCCCGGGGCGGCGGTGACGGTCTGCTTGCCGGCGTTGATCAGGTCGGGATCGACCTCTTCCGGGGTGGGGAAGGGGCCCAGTCCGAGCAGTCCATTCTCGCTCTGCAGCACCACCTCCATGCCGGCCGGGATCGCTCCGGCGACCAGCGTGGGGATGCCGATCCCCAGGTTCACGTAGTAGCCGTCGCGGAGTTCCTGGGCCGCGCGCCGCACCAGCTGGTCTCGTGTCAGGGCCATGCCGACCTCACGGGGAATCCGCCAGGGTAGCAGCAGCCATGGTGCCGGCTGGCAGGGTCAGCGCCGCTTCCGGGTCCTGGGCTTCCTGGCGTGCGCCTCGACCGGGGTGGCCTTCGAGGGCGAGGACCCCAGGACCTCGGCCTTCTCGATCCGGGCTCCCAGTTCCAGGTTGTCCAGCAGGGGCAGGGCGGTGTCCGGATCCTCCACCTCGCCCATCCAGGTGTAGCGCCCGGTCAGGTGCGGGGTCGCGTTCAGGGTGATGAAGAACTGGCTGCCGCCGGTGTCCTTGCCGGACAGGGCCATGCCCACGCTGCCCGCCTTGTAGAAGGTCAGGCTGTCTTCGCAGCGCACGGAATGCCCCGGGCCGCCGTCCATGGTGTCGTAGGGGCTGCCCATCTGGACCACGAAGTCCGGCACCACCCGGGGCACCAGGCGGCCGTTCAGGTAGCCGCGGGCGACCAGCAGCTTGAGGTTCGCGACGTTCATGGGGGCGAGGGCCGGGTCCAGGCGCAGCTGAACCTTGCGCCCCCCGGCGAAGGTCAGCAGCACCCGCACCGGGGCCGCCGCAGCCAGGAGCTGCTCGGCCTCCGCCAGGATCGCGCGGTCCTCGGCGCTGGCGGGCGGCGTGGCCGGCCAGGCCGTCTCCGGGTCCAGCTTGACCAGCGCCTTCCAGGCCTCGTGGCGCTTGCTCCAGTCCGGGTTCTGCAGGAACGGCCGGAGCAGCGCGGAGCGCGCCTCCGGCGCAAGCTTCCAGCGCTCCAGCGCCGGAATCAGGGCCTGCAGGCCATCGAGCTCGCGATCCTCGGCGACCCGCTTGACCAGGTCCTTGAGCCGCGAGGGGAGCCGGCCGAGGTCCTCGATGGCGACCCCTCGCGCCACCGGCTCGCGGCCGAACAGGAGGCGGTCGCGGAGCGCATCGGCGGCGGCGGGATCCAGCCTTCTCAGCCCCGGCAGCAGGTGCCAGAGCACGCGCGGATCCTTGTGCTTGGCCAGCTTCCGGCCGAGGGCCACGGCGCCTGGCCCCTGGAAGCGGGGCAGGGCCTGCAGGGCGGCCCAGCGCCAGGAAGGCGCCACGTCGTCCAGCGAGCCGAGGACGGTCCGCACCAGGGGCCACGCTTCCGCCGGCGCCGGGTCCGGCAACCCCTCCAGCCAGCGGGCCATCAGCACCTCGAAGGCGGTGTAGGACGGCAGCACGGCCGCAAAGGGCTGGTCGCGGGCGCCGGGGTCGGCGGCCGGCGTCGCCCGCAGGCCGAGGACGTCCAGGTTCTTCAGCGGCGACGCCAGGAACTCCAGGTGGCGGGGATGCCGCTCGCGCTGCTCCTTGGGCGCCCGGTTCCAGCTGTCCATCATGGCCAACACCGCGTAGGGCGTCGCTTCCAGCGGCTCGAGAAGGACCTTCTCCTTGCCCGCCAGCAGCAGTCGCAGCTGCGCGGCCTGGAGCCGGACCGGGTCCAGCTGGCCGGCGGCTGCCAGGCCGTCGAGGAAGTCACGCAGGGCGGCGTCCGCGGGGCTGCCGTTGATCCGGGCGGTGGCCACCGCGTGCTCGAGGTGGAGGTGGCGGGGCCAGGCTGCAGCATCCGCGGCCCCCAGGCCTTCCAGGGCGGTGAAGGCCAGGGGCGACTTCAGACGGTTGAGGAAGAACAGGGCCGTGTAGCGTTCCTCCGGGCTGCGGGCGGAAGGGGCCTTGGCCACCCAGGCCTCGGCACTGGGCTGGTCCAGTTCAGGAGGCAGCAGGGCCGGGGCGCCCGGCGCCCCGATCCGCCGCCGCGCCAGGTCCAGCCGGACCCGGTCCTCGGCCGCCACCTCCGCGACCTCGGGAGCCTGCCTCGCCCACTCCGCCCGCAGCGCGTCGACGGCGGTGAAGCGGGCCTCCTGGGCCAGCCCGGCACCGGCGGCGCAGGCGAACAGGGCGCATTTCTGGAAGGATGGGAGTGGGAGGTTCATCGTTGCCCCGGATCGGTACCGACAGTCTACGGGAGGCGCTCGCCCGCGGGGCGAAGCCGGAGGTCTGGATCCGCTGGCCGCGGCAGCTCGGGGACGTCATGTTCGCGCTGCCGTTCTTCGGCACCCTGCGGGAGGAGTGGGGGCGGGCCGCCGAGGCGGAAGGCCGTCCGCTGCGGTGGATCGCCGTCGGCCACGCCATCGGCGCCGCCCTGTTCAGCGAGGCCGCCCCGGATTTCATCGCCGAGAGCCTCATCGAGTCCGGCGGCGCCGGCAAGCCGGACCCCTGGAACCTGCTGCGGCGGTGGCGGCGCGAGCGGCCCGCGGCGGTGATCAACCTGAGCCAGTCGGTGCGCCTGGCGCTGGCCGCCTGGATGGCCCGGGTGCCGGTGCGGGCGGGGATCGCCGACAACGGCCTCGGACTGCTCTACCAGCACCCCTTCAAGTACCGCGACCTGCCGGTCCACCTCTCGCGGCGCTACGAGCCGCTGCTGGAGGGGCTCACCGGGCGCCGCGACCTGCGCTGGCTGCCGGTCGGGCCGGGCAACCTCGGCGGTGCCGGTGGTGCCGGGAAGCTGCGCCGGGCCGGCTGGGACGGGCGGCCCTACGTGACCCTCGCCTTCGGCACCCGCGGCATGAACAAGCGCTGGTTCCCGGAGCGGGAGAAGTGGCCTGGCCTGGCGCGACTGCTGGGCGACCAGGGCTTTGCCGTGGTCTGGTTGGGGGGGCCGGACGAAGTCCCGCTCGGGCGGGAACTCGCCGCCCTCAGCCCCGGCAGCCTGGACCTCACCGGCCAGACCAGCATCCCCGAGGCCCTGACGATCCAGGCGGAGGCCTACGGCAACGTCGCGGTGGACACGGGCCTGGCCCACACCGGGGCGGCCACCGGGGCGCCGATGGTGGTGCTGATGGGCGGTTCCATGGAACACCTCATCGCTCCGGTGGGGCCGCAGGTGGTCACCCTGCGCGGGTCGGCGGTGGACAGCCGGGACGGGGAATCCGAAGGCTTCGACACCTGGAACGCCGTGGCCCACCGGGTTTCGCCGCTGCACGTCCGCAACTGCCTCACCGCGCTGGCCCACGCGGCCCAGGGCCGGACGCTGGGGTAGCCCGCCCTCAGGCCCGGTCCAGCAGGTCCTCCAGCGCCCGCCCGAGGGACTCCTCCTCGAGGGCGTGCATGCAGGGGTGATCCGGCAGGGGACACACCCAGGCCATGCATTCCAGGCAGGGGAGCCCCTCCTTGCGCACCACGCGGACGCGGGGACCCCAGGGCGCGGAATGCCGAGGCCGGGTGGGCCCGTAGACGCCGAGGGTGGGTACGCCGCAGGCCGCCGCCAGGTGGGCGAGCCCCGAGTCCACGCCCACCAGGGCCCGGGCGCCGCAGACCCAGGCGGCGCTCTCGGCGAGGCCGAAGCGGCCGGTGAGGTCGAGGCTGTCCGGGCAGGCCTGCTGGATGGCCTGGGCCAGGTGGCCGTCGTCGGCGCCGCCCAGCACGACGGTTCTGATGCCGCGCCGGGCCAGCCTCCGGCCGAGCCCGGCGAAGGCACCCAGGGCCAGCCGCTTGCTGTCGGAATTGGCCCCAGGGGCGAACACCACGTAGTCGCCCGCGCCCAGGTTCCGGGCCCGCTCCGCGGCGGCCTCCAGGGCCTGCGGCCGCGGCCGGAAAGGCTGGAAGGCGGCCGGCTCGAGGTGCTGCGGAAAGGCCCGCGCCACCACCGAGGCGTAGCGGGCGACGAAGGGCGTGTCCTGGCGGTAGAAACGGACCTGGTGGGTCAGCAGCAGCCAGCCGACGCCGTCGCCGCAGCCGAGCCGCAACGGCACCCGGGCGAGCAGGGCGGCCAGCATCGGGCGCTGGCTCTTGGGAAAGCAGATCACCGAGGCCGGCCGGTGGGCGCGCAGCATCCGGGCCGCGTCGATCGAACTGTACGTGCGGGCGGGTTCGGCGAAGACGCCGGCGTACCCCTCGGCGCCGTCGAACAGGTCCACCACCCAGCCCGGACCCCAGACCACCAGCGGCTCACCGGCGGCCCGCAGCCTTGCCAAGGCCCCGTGGATCATCACCGCATCGCCGAAGAAGCGCGGGACCCGGACCCAGTGGGCGCCGCGGGGCAGGCTCATGGCAGCGCCGCCTCCATCCACGCGACCGTCCGCCGCAGGCCTTCCTCCAGCCCGATCCGGGCGCGCCAGCCGAAGCGCTCCAGGGCCCGGGAGGTGTCCAGCCGGCGCCGCGGCTGGCCGTCCGGGTAGGCGGGATTGAAGCGCAGCTCCCCGGAGTGGCCGGTGAGCCGCTGGATCAGTAGGGCCAGGTCGCCGATGCGGACCTCCTCGCCGGTGCCGAGGTTGACCGGGTCGCCATGGTCGTAGCGCGCCATGCCGTCGGCGAAGGCGCGGGCCGCGTCCTCCACGTACAGGAACTCGCGGCTGGCGCTGCCGGTGCCCCAGAGCTCGACCGGACCGTTGCCGGCGCGGCGGGCCTCGATGAACTTGCGGATCAGGGCCGGGATGACGTGGTTGGCCTTCAGGTCGAGGTGGTCGTCAGGACCGTAGAGGTTCACCGGGATCAGGAAGATGCCGCGAGTGCCGTACTCCTGCCGGTAGGCCTGCAACTGCACGAGCAGGGCCTTCTTGGCCACGCCGTAGGGGGCATTGGTCTCCTCCGGGTAGCCGTTCCAGAGGTCGGCCTCGCGGAAGGGCACCGGGCAGAACTTGGGGTAGGCGCAGACCGTGCCGGCCACCGCCAGCTTGGCCACCCCTTCAACCCGGCAGGCCTCGATGAGGTGCAGGCCCATGGCCAGGTTGGCGAAGAAGAACCCGCCGGGGTGCTCGCGGTTGGCGCCGATGCCGCCGACCCGGGCGGCCAGGTGCACGACCCCGTCGGGCCGCTGCCGGCGCAGGAAGGCGGCCGCCGCGGAAGGGTCCAGCAGGTCCACCTCCGTGGACCCGGGATCCAGCACCTCCGCGCCGCGGCGGCGGAACTCCGCGGCCACGGGCCGGCCGAGGAACCCGCCCGCCCCGGTGATCCAGATCCGTTTCCCCGCGAGCGGAAAGGTTTCCGCGGTCACCGGTAGCCTCCCGGGTGGGCGGTCCCGTGGCCGGCCTCGGCGAGCACCTTCTCGCGCTCGGCCAGCCGCAGGTCCGCCTCGACCATCATGGCGGCCAGGGCCTTGACCTCGGTTCGAGGCTCCCAGCCGAGGATCCGACGGGCCTTGCCCGGATCGCCCTCCAGGTGGTCCACCTCAGCCGGACGCAGGTAGCGTGAGTCGAATTCCACGTGCCGCTGCCAGTCCAGGTCCAGCTGCGCGAACACCAGGGCGAGGAAGTCGCGGATGCTGATGGAGACCCCGGTGGCGACCACGTAGTCGTCGGCCCGCTCCTGCTGGAGCATGCGCCACATGGCCTCGACGTAGTCGCCGGCGAAGCCCCAGTCGCGGCGGGCCTCGAGGTTGCCGAGGAACAGCCGGTCCTGCAGGCCGAGCTTGATGCGGGCGGCGGCGCGGGTGATCTTGCGGGTGACGAAGGTCTCGCCGCGGCGGGGGCTCTCGTGGTTGAACAGGATCCCGTTGCAGATGAACATGCCGTAGCTTTCCCGGTAGTTCAGGCACTGGTGGTGGGCGTAGACCTTGGCGCAGGCGTAGGGGGAGCGCGGGTGGAAGGGGGTGCCCTCGTGCTGGCGGGGCGGGGCGGCGCCGAACATCTCCGAACTGCCCGCCTGGTAGACCCTGGCCGTCCGGCCGGAGGACTTCTGCCAGGAGCGCACCGCCTCCAGCAGCCGCAGGGTGCCCAGGCCGACCACGTCGGCGGTGAATTCGGGCTGGTCGAAGCTCACCCGAACGTGGCTCTGCGCCCCCAGGTTGTAGACCTCGTCCGGGGCCGCCTCCTCGAGGATGCCGCGGAGCCCGCCTCCGTCCGAAAGGTCGCCGTGGTGGAGGAACAGGTTGGGGTGCAGGTGCGGATCCAGGTACAGGTGGTCGATGCGGCCGGTGTTGAAGGTGGAGGCCCGGCGGATGATGCCGTGGACCTGGTAGCCCTTGGCCAGCAGCAGCTCCGCCAGGTAGCTGCCGTCCTGGCCGGTGATGCCTGTGATGAGCGCGCGTGGGGCCATGGGGACTCCGTGGCCCTCCAGTGTAACGAGCCGGCCCGCCGGCCTTCACGACTGTGCGAAGATTGGGCCTGTCCGCCGGTGCGGCCCAGACGTGTACGACGAGGTAGCGATGAAAGGCGTCATCCTGGCCGGCGGGACCGGTTCGAGGCTCTACCCCCTGACCAAGGTCACCAACAAGCACCTGCTTCCGGTGGGCGCTGCGCCGATGATCTGGCACCCGGCCTGGAAGCTGGTCTCGGCGGGGATGGAGGAGATCCTGATCGTCACCGGCACCGAGCACATGGGCGACGTGGTCGGCCTGCTCGGTTCGGGAAAGGACTTCGGCTGCCGCTTCACCTACAAGGTCCAGGACGAGGCCGGCGGGATCGCCCAGGCGCTCTCGTTGGCGGAGAACTTCGCCGGCGGGGCGCCGGTCTGCGTGATCCTCGGCGACAACATCTTCGAGGACGGTCTGGCCGGCCACCGGCAGGCCTTCGAGGCCCAGGGCCGGGGGGCCCGGATCCTTCTCAAGCAGGTGGAGGACCCGCAGCGCTTCGGCGTGGCGGAAGTGGCCGGCGAGCGGGTGGTGGGCATCGAGGAGAAGCCCAAGGCCCCGAAGTCGAACCTCGCCGTCACCGGCATCTACTTCTACGACGGCGACGTCTACGGCATCATCCGCACGCTCCGGCCCAGCGGCCGCGGCGAACTGGAGATCACCGACGTGAACAACGCCTACATCCGCGGCGGCACCATGGGGTGGGGCACGCTGGGCGGCTGGTGGACCGATGCCGGCACCTTCCCCAGCCTGCTGCGGGCCAATGAACTGGCCCAGGGGATCGAGCACCCCTTTCCCGCCCTCCGGCGAGGCTGAACCATGAAATTCGTCAAGGGCAGCATCGACGGCGTGCAGGTGAAGGCCTTCCGCAAGTTCCTCGACGAGCGCGGCTGGCTGGCGGAGCTGTTCCGCCAGGACGAGCTGGCGGCGGAATTCAGCCCGGCCATGTGCTATGTCTCGGTCACCAACCCCGGCGTGCTGCGCGGTCCTCACGAGCACGTGGACCAGGCCGACCTGTTCGGCTGGGTCGGTCCCGGCGACTTCAAGGTGACCCTCTGGGACAACCGCATGGGCAGCCCCACCTACTGCAACCGGATGGAACTGTTCCTCGGCGGCAACAACCCCGGCTCGGTGCTGGTGCCGAAGGGCGTCGTCCACTGCTACCGCTGCGTGAGCCCGGAGCCCGGCTGGGTCTTCAACGCCCCCAACCGGCTGTTCATGGGCCAGGGCAGGCAGGAGCCGATCGACGAGATCCGCCACGAGGACGACCCGGGGAACCCCTTCGTCAAGGACGAGCTGGCCCGGCGGAGCGTCCACCGATGAGGGTGCTGGTCACCGGGGGCCAGGGGCAGCTGGCCCGGGCCATCGCCCAGGCCTGGCCCTCGGCCGAGCTCAAGCGGGTGGACCTCGAGGATTTCGACCTGGCCACCCCGGGCGCGGCGGCGGCGGCGGTGGCCGCCTTCCGGCCGGCGGTGGTGGTGAGTGCGGGCGCCTGGACGGCGGTGGATGCCTGCGAGGCCGATCCGCGCCGCGCCGACCTGGTCAACGGCACCGCGGTGGGCTGGCTGGGCGAGGCCTGCGATGCCCAGGGGGCGCTGCTGGTGCACCTGAGCACCGACTACGTGTTCGACGGCCGCGGCACCCGTCCCTACCGGGAGGAGGACCCGGCCGCCCCGGCCACGGTCTACGGCCGCAGCAAGCTGCTCGGCGAGGCTGAGGCCGGCCGCGCCCGGGAGCACCTGATCCTGCGCACGGCGTGGCTGTACGAGGCCTGGGGCCAGAACTTCCTGCGCACCATGCTGCGGATGGCCGCGGAGGGCCGGGCCCTGAAGGTGGTGGACGACCAGGTCGGCACCCCGACCAGCTGCCGGGCCCTGGCCCGCCAGCTCCGCCGCGCGGTCGAGGAAGGCTGGCGCGGCCTGTACCACGCCACCTGCGCCGGCCAGACCAGCTGGCACGGCTTCGCCGCCGAGATCTTCCGCCAGGCCGGTCTGGACCCGCGGCTGCAGCCCTGCACCAGCGCCGATTTCCAGCGCCCGGCGCCGCGCCCGGCCTACTCGGTGCTGGACAACGGCAAGCGTCGCCGCGCCGGCTCCGACCTCATGCCGGACTGGCGCGAGGCCCTGGCCGAGGTGCTCGCCCACGGCGTCGAACCCTAGGAGCGGACATGGCGGACACGATCCTGGTCACCGGCGGGGCCGGTTTCATCGGCTCCAACTTCGTCCATCGCTGGCGGCGCGAGCATCCTGCCGGGCAGGTGGTGGTGCTCGACAAGCTGACCTACGCGGCGGACCCGGCGCAGATCGCCGGCCTGGAGGGCGTGCAGCTCGTGCAGGGCGACATCGCCGATCCCGCCCTCGCGCGAAAGGTCATCGACGGCCACGGCATCCGGCAGGTGGTGCACTTCGCCGCCGAGAGCCATGTCGACCGCAGCATCACCGGCCCGGCCGAGTTCATCCGGACCAACGTCGTCGGCACCTTCACCCTGCTCGAGGCGGTGCGCGACGCCTGGGCTGGCGACCCGGGCTGCCGGTTCCTGCACGTCTCCACCGACGAGGTCTACGGCTCCCTCGGCGACCAGGGCAGGTTCCGGGAGGACACGCCCTACGCCCCCAACAGCCCGTACAGCGCCAGCAAGGCGGCCAGCGACCACCTGGTCCGGGCCTACGTCCACACCTACGGGCTGAATGCGGTCACCACCAACTGCTCCAACAACTACGGGCCGAGGCAGCATCCGGAGAAGCTGATCCCCCTGGCCATCACCCGGATGCTGCGGCAGGAGCCGATCCCGGTCTACGGCGATGGCCGCAACGTGCGCGACTGGCTGTACGTGGAGGACCACTGCGCCGGCATCGAGGCGGTGCTGGCCCGGGGCCGCCGCGGCGAGACCTACAACATCGGCGGGGACAACGAGTGGGCCAACCTGGACCTGCTGGACCTCCTGTGCGACACGGTCGACCGCGCCCTGGGCCGGTCCTTGGGATCCAGCCGGGCGCTGAAGACCTTCGTGCCCGACCGGGCCGGCCACGACCGCCGCTACGCCATCGATGCCACCAAGATCCAGACCGAGCTGGGCTGGCGTCCCGCAACTGCCTTCGCCGAAGGGCTCGAGCGCACCGTCGCCTGGTACCTCGCCAGGGTCCCCCGGTGAGCCGCTCGATCCTGCTGACCGGCGCCTCGGGCTTTGTCGGCCAGCACATGGCCCGACTGCTCCTGGCGCGGGGCTACGACGTTTCGGCCCTGCAGCGAGGCTCGCTGGGGGTGGACCTTCCGGCGGGCCTGAAGCCGGTCTACGCGGACCTGTCCGACGTGGCCTCACTGGCGGCGCTGCCCCGGCGCTGGCATGGCGTGATCCACCTTGCGGGCGCCTCGGTGCCGAGCCTGTTCAGCACCACCGCGCCGGTCCAGCAGAACCTGGCCATGTCCATGAACCTGCTCGAGCACCTCGATTCTGCGCGGGTGCTGCTGGTCTCCAGCTGCCATGTCTACGCGCCGTCTTCGGAGCCCCATCGCGAGGATGGCGCGATCGTTCCACAGGGCCGCTACGGACTCAGCAAGCACCTGGTGGAACAGCTGGCACCCCATTACGCCAGCCGCCTCGACATCCGCATCGCCCGGCCCTTCAACCACATGGGCCCGCAGCAGCGGCCCGAACTGGTGATCCCGTCCCTGCTGCGCCGGCTCGCCGCCGGCCAGGGGGACGGGTCGCCGGTGCGGATGATGGGCATGAACAGCGTCCGCGACTTCATCGATGTGCTGGACGTCGCGGAGGCCTACCTGGCCATCCTGGGCCTGGAGGCGCCCGTCCATCGAACCTTCAATGTCTGCACCGGCCGCGCACGCAGCATCGGCGACGTGGTGGAGGCCGTGCTCAGGCTGCTGGGCTCCCGGCGGGAGGTCCACTTCGAGGGCACCCCCAACTCCTCCGACGACATCCCGGTCCTGGTGGGCTGCCCGGACCGGCTGGTCGCCACCGGCTGGCAGCCCGCCCTCAGCCTGGAGCAGAGCCTCGAGGCCATGCTGAAGGCCCTGCGGGGGCCTGCCGCGCCCTGAGCAAAGTGGTCCGGCCGGGGAGGGGTGGTACATTCCGCACTGGCACGGCCCGCGGGCCGGGCCGCACCGAAAGTTCCGAAGGAGGCCGCGCCTGGACGTCCGCGACAACCCCTCGTTCAAGTGGGCCCTGCGCAGCGCCCGGCTGCGGGCCCGGCGGATGCTCTCGGCCTGGACCGAGGGCGGAACCCCGCCTTCGCCCGGCATCAACCTGGCCGGCTATTTCCGCGGCTCGCTCGGGCTCGGCGAGAGCGCCCGCCTGCTCGCCCGGTCCCTGCAGGGCTCGGACCTGCCGCTGGCGTGCATCAGCATCCCCCTCGACCGCGACACCCAGGAGGCCGGGGTGCCGCTGGATGAGGCGTTCCGGCACTCGGTGACGGTGGTCCACGCCAATCCTCCGAACCTCCCCTCCTTCTTCAAGCGGTTCCGGAACCGGCCGCTGGGCCGCCGCCGGCTGGTCGGGCTCTGGTACTGGGAGCTCGAGGAGCTGCCCGCCTTCTGGCGCAGCCTGTCGGCGCTGTTCGACGAAGTCTGGGTGGCCTCAGAGTGGAGCCGCGGGCACCTCGCAGCGCAACTGCGCTGCCCCATCCACGCCTTCCCCTTCCCGCTCGACGCGATGAACGTCGAAACCGGTCCGGTCGAGGCCCCGCTGCCGTTCGCCGTGCCGGAAGGGCGCGTGCTCTTCCTCAACGTCTTCGACTACCACAGCTCCTACGACCGCAAGAACCCGGAGGCCGCCCTCGCCGCCTACCTTCAGGCCTTCCCGCAGGACTCCGGCCGATCCTTCCTGGCGCTGAAATCCTTGCACGCCGCCCACGCTCCGGAGAAGCACGCCCGGATGCTGCGCCTGGCCGCCGACCGTGCCGACATCACGGTGCTGGATGCCGACCTGCCGAAGCCGGCCATGGACGCGCTCTACGCGCGGGCCGACTGCTTCCTGTCCCTGCACCGCAGCGAAGGGTTGGGGCTGGGCTTCCTGCAAGCCCTGCGCAACGGCAAGGCGGCGGTGCTGACGGACTATGCGGCGCCGGCGGAATTCCGGGGCCTGCCCGGGCTCCACCTGGTCCCCTTCCGGCTGGTCCCGATCGAGACGGATTTCGGCGCGTACCAGCGGCTGGGGATGTGGGCCGAGCCTGATGTGGCCGCCGCGGCGGCGATCCTCCGCAGCCTGGTCGAAGCACCGCCGGGCCGGTCCGGAGGGGGCCGTTCGGAGCGGTTTTCCTGTGCGTCCTTCAATGCATTCGTGGCAGGTCGGCTCGCGGCCCTGGACCCTCGGCGCTGAGCTCCGTCAGTACCTGCCGTTGCGCCCGGTTTCGCCGCGCCAGGCCGCCCGGCACCCGTCGAGGACCGGGCGTAGGGCGCCGAACTGGCCGCGGAACAGCCGCCGCTGCAACAGGTACAGGGCGCCCAGCAGGAGTTCGGCGCGGGAGCCGCCGGGGCGCTCAGCGCGGAGACGAAGCTGGTTGCGGGTGCCGTAGAAAAGGGTGAGGGGGCTGCGGCGGCCGGTGGTGGTGCCCGGATCGTGCAGCACGGCCGCGTCCAGGAGCACCATGGGCAGGCCTTCCGCGTGCGCACGCTGGCACCACGCAGCATCCTCGTAGTACAGGAAGTACGACTCGGGCCAGGGGCCGAGCCGTTCCCAGGCCGCACGGGTGATGTAGACCGAGGCTCCGGAGAGGCTTTCCCGGGGGGCCAGGAGATGGCCGCCCTCCAGGCCGGCCAGCGCGGCCTGTCCGCCGCGGGCGAACCACTCCGGCTGGCGGTCGCAGCCGAGGCGCCGGGTGCCGTGCACCTGGTGGGTCCCCCAGAGGGCGACCTCCGGGTGGCGCTGGGCCTGGACCTGGAACAGGCCGAGCAGGGGTTCGGCGAGGCGCGCATCGTTGTTCAGGAACCAGACCGCCTCCGCGCCCTGGCTGAAGGCCTCGGCCGCGCCCCGGTTGCAGCCGGCGGCGAAGCCGGGATTGCGGTGGTCGGACAGCACCTGCAGGTCCGGGTGGCAGCCTTCGAGGGCCGCCGGCAGCCCCGGATCCGGTCCGTGGTCGACGACCACCGCGCGGTGCGGGGTGCTTTCGTACCGGGCGAGGCTGGCCAGGCAGGCCCGGGTCACCTCCGGACTTCCGTAGTGGACCAGCACCACGGCGGGCGGCGTCATGTGACCTGGAACCTTGAATAGGGCCGGTCGGTGGCTCCGGTGACGCCGCGCCGGAAGTCCAGGTAGGCGATCCACTCCACCCAGGCGCGCCGGCCCCGCAGGCGGAACGCGTAGCCCTGCAGGTCGTAGAGCAGGCGCCAGCGGTTCGGCCCGAGCCGGTGCGGATAGTAGGCGCACATGAAGTGCCAGCGGTTGCGCTTGGAGTAGTACTCCATCAGCATGCTGCGGCGCCCGGTGGACAGGGATTCGGCGTGCTGGACCACGACCGCGTCGGTGCCGGACAGCCCCAGGCCGCGCCGCTTCATCTCGAGGGAGAAGGCAGGGTCCTCGTAGTAGAGGAAGTAGTGTTCGGGCAGGAAGCCCAGCTCCGCCGCGACGCCGGTCCTGAAGAACAGCGAGCAGCCGCTGACGAACGCGTCAGGATCCCCTTCCAGCTGGTCGAGGTCCCGGCACAGGCCGATGCCCTGGGTGCGGGGATTCACCACGCCGCCGTAGTAGGTGCTGCGCTCGGTGGCGATGCGCGCCGCCCAGATGCCGATCTCCGGGCGGGCCTCCGCGGCGGCGCGCAGGTCGTCGGAGCTGCCCTGCACCAGCTGGGTGTCGTTGTTCAGCACCCAGGCGAAGGGCACGCCGTGGCGCTGCAGGAACCGCAGGCCGACATTGTTGCCACCGGCGTAGCCCAGGTTTTCACGGTTGGCGATGAATCCGATGACCCCAGGACCCGGAAGCGGGTCCAGGCCCGGGTCGATCCGGGACCATTCGAGGCCGCTGGCGGCCAGGACGGCCTCCGCGGCGGCACCGGCCGCGTGGGCATCGTTCTCCAGCCAGAGCACGCGCGTGCCCGGCCCCTCCCGGGCCAACAGGCTGCGCACGCAGGCCAGGGTCTCCTCGGGGTGGTGGTAGTCGAGCACCAGGATCCCCACCTGGGGCGCGAAGGTCGGGGCGGCGGTCGGGTCCATGGTCCTCGAGGCGATCCCCCAGCTTGCCACAGGCCCCGCGGTAGACTGCCTTGATGCTGTTCGACTCTCCGTCCTCCTTCGGCCGTGCCTTCCGCATCCTCAGCTTCGGGGAGAGCCACGGGCCGGCGGTGGGCGTCGTCCTGGACGGGGTCAGGCCGGGCCTGCCCTTCGACCTGGAGGCGATCCAGCGGGACCTGGACCGGCGCCGGCCGGGGCAGTCCGACCTGGTGACCCCGCGCCAGGAGGCCGACCGCGTCCAGGTGCTGTCCGGAGTCTTCGAGGGCCGCACAACCGGCCACCCCATCGCCCTGGTGGTGTTCAACGAGAACCAGCGCAGCGGCGACTACCGCGCCATCCAGGACCTGTTCCGGCCCGGCCACGCGGACCTGACCTACGACCGCAAGTACGGGCTGCGCGACCCGCGCGGCGGGGGCCGCTCCAGCGGGCGCGAGACCCTGGCGCGGGTGGCCGCCGGTGCCTGGGCCAAGCAGCAGCTGGCGGCTCTCGGCGTCCGCATTCGCGGCTTCAATCGGGAGATCGCCGGCATCGCCGGCGAACGGATCGACTGGGCCTTCGTGGAGCGCAATCCCCTTCGCGCGGCCGACCCGGACCGCTTCCCGGCCCAGCGGGAGGCGGTGGAGGCAGCCCGGGCCGAGGGCGACAGCGTCGGCGGCGTGTGCGAAGTGTGGATCGAGGGCTTGCCGGCGGGACTCGGCGACCCGGCCTTCGCCAAGCTCGACGCGCTGCTGGCCTTCGCCCTCATGGGCATCGGCGCGGTCAAGGGGGTCGAACTCGGCTCAGGATTCGCCGGATCGCGGCTCCGCGGCAGCGCCAACAACGATCCCCTGACCCCCGAGGGGCCGGACAAGAACGACGCCGGCGGGACCCTGGGCGGCATCAGCACCGGCGCTCCGGTGGTCGTCCGCGCCGCGGTCAAGCCCACCAGCTCCATCTCCAAGGTCCAGCGGACCATCACCCGCGAGGGCACCGCCGCTGAGATCTCGACCAAGGGCCGCCACGATCCCTGCATCGCGCCGCGCATCGTGCCGGTGGCGGAAGCGATGTGCGCCCTGGTGGTCTACGATGCCTGGCTGACCCAGCAGGACCTTCGCGAAGGCTCGGTGCAGAGGACCCCGGAGTGGGATTTCGACACCCTGGAGCGGCTGGCCGGCGGCCAGGCCGGGACCCTGTTGTGACGCAGGTTCATTCCTGGGCGGCAGCAGAACAGCTCAGGATCCGGCACAATGGGAGGCCCTGCTGTCGGCGCGGGGCTTCGGCGACGGTGGCACAGGTGTTTGCAGGTTCGGGAGGAGCACGATGAGCGTGGGCAGGATCCGGGTCGGCACCCGAGCCTCGAAGCTTGCCCTGGGCCAGGCGCGCCCGATGGTGGACTTCCTCCGCAGCCAGGGCTTCGAGATCGAGTGGCGCGAGTTCACCACCAGTGGCGACAAATGGCTGGCCGGGCCGTTGGACGAGCGTGGCGGCAGCGGGTTCTTCACCCGGGAACTGGAGGCCTCGCTGCTCAGCGACGAGGTTGATCTGCTGATCCACAGCCTCAAGGACGTCGCCCTCGACCGCCCCGCCGGGATCGTTCCGGCCTGCATCCCGACCCGCGAGGATCCGCGCGACCTGCTGGTGATGCGGCAGGATGCCCCGGCCTTCGCCGACGGGCCGATGATCGGCACCAGCAGCGTCCGCCGCGAGCGCATGCTGGCCGCCCTGTGGCCGGCGGCCCGGTTCACCTGGATCCGGGGCAACGTCCCCACCCGCGTGCACCGCGTCCGCGAAGGCGTGCTCCGCGAGGAGCCCCTGCACGGGACGGTGCTGGCCGCCGCCGGGGTGCGCCGGCTGGACCTGGACCTCGAGGGCCTGACCGCCCGGGTGCTGGAGCCCCACGAACTGCTGCCGGCGCCGGGGCAGGGGGCGCTGCTGGCGGAGACCCGGGCCGATGCCCACTTCGTCCTGGAGGCCCTGAAGGGCTACCACGATCCGGTCACCGCCCGCTGCGTGCTGCTGGAGCGGTCGGTGCTGCGCGGCATCGGCGGCGGCTGCCAGCAGCCTCTGGGCGCCCTGGCCCTCCCCCTGGGCCGCGGGATGTTCCACCTGGAGGCGGCCTTCGCCGACGGCAGCGGCATCCGCCGGGGCAGCGCCGAAGGCCACCAGGATGAGGACCTGGCGGGGCTGGTGCTGCAGCAGCTGGGTTTCCCGTGCGCCTAGCCCTGGCCCGGCCGGCAACCCACCCGGTCAGCGCGGCCGTCGCTGCGGCCGGCTGGACGCCGGTGGACTACCCGCTCACCCGGATCGTGTCCAACGGGGCGCCTCCCCCTGAACCGCTGCATGCCTTCCGGGCCGTGCTGCTGCTCAGTCCAGGCTCGGCCTGGGCCGCTCGTCCCTGGCTGGAGCCCGGCGCCGCGGCGCTGTTCCTGGTCCAGGGCCAGGGCACCCTCGACGCCCTTGGCGACACGGCCGTCGCCCCGAGGCTCGCGCCCGTCCCGACCGCCGAGGGGATCTGGGACCTGCTGCGCCGCGATTTCCCCGAGGGCGGCAGCTTCCTGCTGGCCCGAGCGGAGCGCTCTCGCGGCTACCTGGAAGAGGTGGCGGCCGGGACACCCTGGAAACTGCGCCCCTGGATCACCCACCACGAGGAGCCCGCCCAGCCGCTGCCACCCCTGCCGCCGGTGGAGGCGGTGCTGGCGCTGAGTCCCATGCAGGCGGAACTGCTCGGGCCCATGAGCCGGGACCTGCTGCGCTTCGGCTGGGGCGAGCGCACCGTCTTCGGGTTCCGCAAGGCGGGCGTCGAGCCCACGGCCACCTGTGTGCCGCGCCTCGAGGCGCTGACCGCGATGCTCCAGGACCACCTCCACGCAAAGGCAGAACGATGACCAGCAACGACACCCTCTTCCAGGAGGCCCTCGGCCACTTCCCGGGCGGCGTCAGCAGCCCGGTGCGGGCCTTCCGCGCCGTCGGCGGAACCCCGAAGTTCTTCCGCAGCGCCTCGGGCTGCCGCTTCACGGACGAGGACGGCCGCAGCTTCATCGACCTCTGCATGTCCTGGGGTCCGCTGATCCTCGGCCACGCCCACCCGGACATCCTCGCCGCGGTGGACGCGTCGATGCGCGAGGGCCTCACCTTCGGCGCGCCCTCCCGGCGGGAGCTGGCCCTGGCGCGGCGGATCAAGGCGATGGTGCCGTTCATCGAGAAGATGCGCTTCGTGTCCAGCGGCACCGAGGCGGTGATGAGCGCCCTGCGCACCGCCCGCGGCTTCACCCGCCGCGACCGCGTGCTGAAGTTCGACGGCTGCTACCACGGCCATGCCGACCCCATGCTGGTGAAGGCGGGCTCGGGCCTGGTGACCTTCGGGACTCCGAGCAGCGCCGGCGTCCCTCAGGCGGTGGGTGAACTGACCTCGGTGCTGCCCCTGGACGACTTCGAGGCGCTGGAGCGGTTCTTCGTGGAGCAGGGGTCGGAGCTGGCCTGCGCCATCATCGAGCCGATCCCCGCCAACAACGGACTGCTGGCCCAGAAACCCGAATTCCTCCAGCGGCTGCGCGACCTGTGCAGCACCTACGGGGCCCTGCTGATCTTCGACGAGGTCATCAGCGGCTTCCGCATCGCCCCTGGCGGAGCGGCCGAGCACTACGGCATCACGCCCGACCTGGTCACCTACGGCAAGATCATCGGCGGCGGCATGCCGGTGGGCTGCTACGGCGGCCGTAGGGACGTGATGGGCGTGGTCGCCCCGGACGGCCCGGTGTACCAGGCCGGGACCCTGAGCGGCAATCCGGTGGCCATGGCCGCCGGGCTGGCCACCCTGGAACGGCTCACCCCGGAACTGTACAAGCAGCTGGATGCGACCGCCGCGGCCTGGGCCGCCGCCTTCGAGAAGGTTTCCGGATTGCGCTGCCCGCGCATGGGTTCGCTGCTGTGGCCGCTGTTCCAGGACGGCGTCCGCCGCAGCGACGCCGTCCAGAGCGAGAGCATCAGCAAGTTCAACCTCCTGCACCGGACCCTGCTGGAGCACGGCATCTACCTGCCCCCCAGCGGCTACGAGGTCGCATTCATCTCCGCCGCCCACGACGCGACGGCGCTGGCGGAGTTCAAGCAGGTCGTGGAAAAAATTTAATGCAATTGTCCGCAGATTTCGCCGATACCGCAGATTAAGGCGCGATTTGTTTGTAATCTGCGAAATCGGCGAAATCTGTGGATAAAAAAATCAAGGAACCCTAGATGAAACCTCTGCTCAGTGTTCTCAATGGCGAAACGCTTGCCAGGCCGCCAGTGTGGTTCATGCGCCAGGCCGGGCGGTTCCTGCCCGAGTACCGGGCGATCCGGGCCAAGGCCAGCTTCGAGCAACTGCTCAACGATTCCGACCTGGCGGCGGAGGTGACCCTGCAGCCGATCCGGCGCTTCCCGGGCATCGACGGGGCGATCATCTTCAGCGACATCCTGGTGATCCTGGACGCCCTCGGCTGTGGCGTGACCATTCCCGAAGGCGGGCCGCGCCTGGCCCGGACCTTGGACCAGCTGCCCCTCGACCAGCCCCTGGACGAGCGCGTCTTCGAGCCGGTGCAGGCGGCCATCCGCAAGGTGAAGGCGGCGCTGCCCGCGCAGGTAACCATGCTCGGCTTCGCCGGGGCGCCCTGGACCCTGCTGGCCTACGGGCTGGAAGGGAAGGGGAGCAGGAGCTGGTCCAGGGCCAAGGCCTACCTGCACCAGGAGCCGGCCAAGGCCCAGGCCTGGCTGGACAGGCTGGCCGATGCCGCCGCGCGGCTCCTCAACCTGCACATCGGCGCCGGCGCCGAGGGCGTGCAGCTGTTCGACACCTGGGCCGGCGAGCTGGACCCCGAGGACTACGCCGCCTTCTCCCTGCCGTCGGTGGAACGGACGCTGCGCCAGGTGGAAGGCGCACCCAGGCTGTTCTTCGCGCGCGCCGGCTACCTGCCCGACGCCCTGGCGGGGCTGCCCTGCGAAGGCCTTGCCGTGCCCTGGCAAGTGCCCATGGCCGAGGCCCGCCGCCGCTTCCCCGGCAAGGTGCTGCAGGGCAACCTCGATCCGATCGCGCTGCTGGCCGGGAAGGCCGCCGCCTGTGCCAAGGCCCGCCGGATCGTCGATGCGATGCGCGGCGCCCCGCACGTGTTCAACCTCGGCCACGGGCTCACCCCGGAAACCGATCCCGAGGTGCTCGCCGCGGTGATCGAGGAAGTGAAGCGATGAGCCACTCCCTTGCCGATCTCGTCCGCCACTACGACCGCCCGGGGCCGCGCTACACCGGCTACCCGATGCCGCCGGCCTGGCGGGACGATTTCCCGGAGGCGGAGCTGGTCGCAGGACTGCAGCGCGCCAACGCCAGCCGCGATCCACTCTCGTTCTACGCGCACCTGCCCTTCTGCAAGCGCCGCTGCGCCTACTGCGGCTGCAACGTCACCATCAGCCCCTACTACGATCCGGTCGAGCCCTTCCTGCGCAGCCTGGAGCGGGAGCTGGACCTGTTCGCGGCCCACCTCCCCGACCGCCGGAACCTGCTGCAGCTGCACTGGGGCGGGGGCACGCCCACCTACCTGAAGGTCCCGGAGCTGGAGCGCGTGTTCCGGATGATCACCGACCGCTTCCCGACCCTCCCCGGTGCGGAAGTGAGCCTGGAGGCCGACCCGACCTTCCTCACCCCGGACCAACTGCCGGCCCTGCAGGCGCTCGGCTTCAACCGCGTCTCCTTCGGCGTGCAGGACCTCGATGAAGGCGTGCAGGAACTGATCACCCGCGGCCAGACCTGGGACCACACCCTGGCGGCCGTGGACCAGGCCCGGCGGGCCGGCTTCGACGGCATCAACCTGGACCTGGTGTACGGGCTGCCCGGCCAGACCCTGGACACCTTCGGCCGGACCCTGGCCGAGGTCATCGCCCTGGCGCCCAACCGGCTGGCGGTCTACGGGTTCGCCTACCTGCCGAAGATGATGCCGTTCCAGCGCAGCATCCCCACCGAGACCCTGCCGAGCGCGGAACTCCGCCTGCAGCTGCTGCTGCTGGCCTCGGAGAAGCTCGAGGCGGCCGGCTACGTGCCGGTGGGCATGGACCACTTCGCCCACCCCGACGACGACCTCGCCAAGGCGGTGCAGGACGGCAGCATCATCCGCAACTTCATGGGCTACGCCGTGCAGGCCGGCCCGGACATGGTGAGCATCGGCCCCAGCGCCATTTCCGACGTGGGCGGCGTCTACCAGCAGAACGAGAAGATCCTGTCGCGCTGGGAGAAGGCCGTGGACAGCGGCCACTTCGCGGTGCACAAGGGCCACACCGCCCAGGGCGAGGACCGCATGCGGCGCTGGGTCATCCACCAGGTCATGGGCCGCTTCGAACTGCGCTGGGAGGAGCTCCAGGCCAAGTGGGGCGTGGATGGTCCGACCCTGTTCGCGGAGGCCATCCGGCAGCTCCGGGAGGAGGAGCCCTGGGGTACGGTCGAGGTGAGGGCGGAAGGGATCTTCGTCACCGAACTCGGCCGCCGGTTCGTCCGCAACCTGGCCATGCCCTTCGACGCCTATCTCGCCCAGCTGGCGGGAAAGACGTTCAGCAGGACGGTCTAGGGGTCCCGCGCGATGACCGAGCGTGCCTGGTTTCCTCTGACGCTGCTCGTCCTCTCGAACGTTTTCATGACCTTCGCCTGGTACGGGCACCTGCGGTCGCACCGGAACAGCCCGCTGTGGATCGCCATCCTGGTGTCCTGGGGCATCGCCTTCTTCGAATACTGCCTGCAGGTGCCCGCGAACCGGCTCGGGTACGGCCACTACTCGCTCCCGCAGCTCAAGGTGATCCAGGAGGTCGTCACCCTGGTGGTGTTCGCGGGGTTCGCGGTGTTCTGGATGCGCGAACGGCTGAACCTGAACCACCTCTGGGCGGCCTGCTGCCTGGTGGGCGCGGTGTTCTTCGTGTTCCGGAAGTGACCCGATGACGTCGCCCGACACCACGATCCTGCTCCTGAACATGGGCGGCCCCCTGCGGGCCGAACGGGTCCGGCCCTTCCTGCTGGAACTGTTCAACGACCGCGACATCATCCGGCTCGGACCGGCGCTGCTGCAGCCGCTCATCGCCCGTGCCATCGTCGGCGCTCGGCTGAAGGACGTGCAGCGCCGCTACGCCGAGATCGGCGGCGGCAGCCCGATCCTGCGCGAGTCCGCCGCCCAGGCCACGGCCCTGCGCCGGGCCCTGCGCGCCGCCGGCCGCCCCGAGCCGGTGAAGCTGCTGTTCCGCTACGCTTCGCCGCGCGCCGCCGGACTGCTGACGGCCCTGCGCAGCCGCGGGATCCGGCGCCTGCTGCCGGTCACCCTGTATCCCCACGACTGCCGCGCCACCACCGGCTCCAGCCTGCGCGACCTGGAGCGGGCCGCTCCCGCCTTCGGCATGGAACTGCTCGAGGGAGTGGCCCACTACGCCACCGACCCGGACTTCCTCGCCGCCTGGGAGGAGGCGCTGCGCGGTGCCCTGCGCCAGCGGCCCGGGGCCACCGTGCTGTTCAGCGCCCACAGCCTGCCGCGCAGGCAGGTGGATCAGGGCGATCCCTACGAGCGGGAGATCCAGGCCACGGTCCAGGCCCTCCAGGACCGCCTCGGCCCGATCCCGGGCGGCTGCCGCCTGGCCTACCAGAGCAAGGTGGGGCCGATTCCCTGGCTGGCGCCGAACGTGGCCGAGGTGGTCCCGCAGCTGTCCGGGCAGGACGTGATCGTGGTCCCGATCAGCTTCGTCAGCGAACACATCGAGACCCTGCACGAACTCGACATTGAATACGCGCACCTGGCCAGGGCCTCCGGCGTCCGTTCCTGGACCCGGATCCCGGTGCCCGGCACGCACCCCGCCTACATCCGCTGCCTGGCGCGGCGGACCCTGGAGGCGCTGCAACGACAGGGCAGCTAGAAGCCGAGGACCTGCCGGGTCCGGAGGTCCAGGCCTTGTCCTTCACCGAGAAGGTGGAGACGGAGGTCCCTGAAGGTGCCTTTCTCCGTCTTCATCGCACCTGGATCGAGCACCAGGACGCGTCGGTGTCCCAGCACCCGGAAGGTCGATCCATGGACGACCACGGCGGTCTCCTCGTCAATGCCGATGCCGAGGTGGTCCGGGTGCTCCATCAGCAGGCTCAGCAGCCGGTTGTGGCGCGATCTGCGGATGAAGTGCTGGTCGACGATGCATCCGGGCAGCAGGCCCAGGCCTTCCAGTGTCCGGTAGGTTCCCGGTGAGGTCTCGCTCACGTCCGCCTGCCCTTCCAGCATGATGCGCGTCATGACGGCGGCTCCGGCGCTGGTGCCACCCACGGCGGCTCCATTCAGGTAGGCCGCGGCTATGGCGCGGTGGAGGGATGTCCCGGCGACGATGCCCTGGATCCGCTTCTGGTCCCCGCCCGTGAACCAGAAGCCGGTGCAGCCCACAGTCTCCAGGGCCATGGCATCCGCCTGGGGACGCGTCCTCGGGTCCAGCACCACCGGCTGGCCGCCCAGGGCCTTGATTCGGTCCACCATCGCGGACGCGCTTTCCGGCGGATCGCCCGAAGCGGTGGGGAGGATGGCGATGCGCGCGTTCCGGCCGCCGCTGGCCTCGACGAACTTCTGGAACACCCGGTCCGGGAGCTTGCCTCCCCCGGCGATCACCAAGGTTCCCGTCTGGGCGGACAGAGGAAGCGTCAGCAGCAGGAGCAGCGAGCGACCGAGCATGGAACCTCCACGCATAGGGAATAGGGCGGGGATCCGCCCAAGGGCCTGACCCATGGCCCCATTTCAGTAGGGCCCCCAGTGCCAGACCACGGGCGGGATCAGGAGCAGGAAACTCAGCACCACGAGGATGACCATCAACGGCAGCACCCACCGCGCCCAGCGTTCCCAGGGAATGCCGGCGGAGCCGAGGATGCCCATGGTCACCGCGCTGGTGGGCAGGATCGGGTTGATGAATTCGCAGAGCTGGAAGGCATACACCGCGGTCTGCCGGGTGATGCCGAGCAGGTCGCTGAGGGGCGCCATGATCGGCATGGTGAGGGCGGCCTGGCCGCTGCCGGAATGGATGAAGAAGTTGATCACCGCCTGCAGGAGGAACATGGCCTGGGCCACCAGAGGCCGGGGCAGCACGCCGAGCAGGTCTGCGCCCGCCTGGAGAAGGGTGTCCATCACCCGGGCCTCGTTGCCGATGATGAGCAGGGCACGGGCACAGGCGACGATGCAGGCCACGCCGACCATCCCCTTGGCGCCCGCCACGAAGGCATCGGCGATCCGGCTAGGCCCCAGTCCGCCGATGAATCCCATCACCGAGGCGGCGGCCAGGAACATCGCGGCGATTGCGTCGAAACCCCAGTGCGCCTTGACCATTCCCCAGCTGAGCAGGCCTACGGAAAGCGCGAAAACGGAAAGGACAGCGGCATGCCGGGAGTTCCAGGGATGGTGCTCCGACGCAGCCTCGGCGTCGCGGGCGGCGTCACGTTCCAGGTCGATCACAGGGCTGACTTCCGGGTGCGCCTTGACGCGGCGGGCATAGACCATCACCCAGGCGGTGATCACCGCCGTGCCGATGAACCAGGTGAAGACCCGGTATCCCAGGCCGCTGTGGGGCGGCAGACCGCTCAGGCGCTGGGCGATTCCGACCGTGAAGGGGTTGAAGAATGCAGCGGCGAAACCGGCGGCGGCGCCGAGGAAGGGGATGGAAACCCCGACCAAGGCATCGTAGCCCAGCCGCCTCGCCAGAGGGATGAAGAGCACCACGAAGGGGATCACCCCTTCTGCCAGTCCGAAAATCGAACCGGCGAGGCTGAACACGGCCATCAAGCCCGGGATCAGCGCCCACTCCAGCCGTGGATGGGTGGACAGCACCTCGGCGAGCCGATGGATTCCTGCCTCCACCGCGCCAGTGGCCCGCAGCACGGCGAAGGAGCCGGAGATGACGAACAGGAAGGCGATCAAGGGCGCCCCGAGAGCGAACCCGTGGATCGGCGCCAGCCAGAGCTGTTCCAGGCCGAGTCGGACCTTGGCCACGGCATGGAAGGTGCCCGGGATGGTCACCATGCGACCGGCCTCCTCGCGCCGCAGGATCTCCCCGGAGGGCACGACCCACGAGGCCAGCAGCACGACGGCCACGAGCGCCCAGACCAGCACCAGCGTGTGCGGCATCCGCAGCGTCTTCAGCCGGCGAAGCAGCGAAGCATCCATCAGCCGGGTTCCTCCTCGAAGGCTCCGTGGACCCTCTGGATCCCGTCCTCCACAAGAACCCGGCCTCCGGAGATGACAGTATGGATCGCCAGCGTGTCCGCGTGCAGCAGAAGCAGGTCGGCGCGCATTCCGGCCTCCAGCCGGCCGCGATCCGCGAGGCGCAGTAGCGTTGCCGGATTGGAGGTCACGGCCCGGAGGGCATGCTCGAATCCAACGCCCTCCGCCTGCACGGCATCCCGGAAGCCCTGCGCGAGGGAATCCACCCCGCCCACCGCAAGCCCGGAGAGGGAACCGTCGTCCTCGAAGACCGGCAGGCTGCCCTGGCCGTCGGAGGTGAAGGTGGCCCTGCTCGGATCGACGCCTGCCTCGAGCAGCCGTCGCAGGGCCGCAGCAGGTGGCACCGTGCCCGTCTCGTAGAAGCGCGGCACGCCGCTGGTGGTGATATCCACGTAGCCGCCGGCCTTGGCGAATGCGATGGCCTCCGCGAAAAGCTCCGGATTGCGGTTCACGTGGGTGGGCCAGACCTGGGTCGCAGGGATCTCGCTCTCGGCGACCATCCGGCGCAGCATCGCCATCCCGGCGGCACCGTCCCCGAGGTGCACCGTGACGATCCCGGCCTTGCCCGCCAGCATGCCGCCCCGCCGGCATTCGGCCACAGTGCGAAGGAACGCCTCGAAGCTGGGCTGGGACGAGCGATGGTCGGAAAGGGCCAGTTCACCCGCCCCGATGACCCTGTCGATGAGCAGCAGGTCCCGCTCCACGTTGCCGGTGAGGGTGAGGGGCGGGATGCCGTAGGATCCGGACAGGATGAAGGCCGAGATCCCCTGTTCCTCCAGGCTGCGGGCCTTGGCCAGCAGGCCCTCCAGGGAGCGGGTCACCCCATCGGTGCCGAGGCAGCCGACCACGGTGGTGATGCCGGCCCGGGCCGCGTCGCCGAAGCGAAGCTCCGGGGTGCGGGTGGCGAAGCCGCCTTCGCCGCCACCGCCGAGCAGGTGCACGTGGCCGTCGATGAATCCAGGCACTGCCCGAAGGTGGCGCGCGTCGATCGTCCGGGTGAGGGCTGTCGGTGCCTCCAGGTTCGGGCCCAAGGACAGGATCCGGCCACCGCCGAGAAGGATGTCCAGGGCTCCCATGGCCCAGGGAGCCCAGACACTGGCACCCCGCAACAGCAGCAGCGGCTTGTGGTCGTTCATTCCATATGCTCCTGGATGGGCGGAAGACCCCGTCGGCAGGCGCGATCGTCCCCGCGGGGAAGCCCTCCGCCGTCCCGTTCAGAACTTGAGCCGGAATCCCAGCCGGACGTATCGCGCGTCCTCCTGGGTCGATGGCTTGAGGTATTGGGAATAGATGACCTTTGCACCGCTGTCGGTGGCATTTCGGGCGGAGATGTTGTTGGAGGTGGTGCTGGTCCAGGCTGTCGGTGTACCGGTGTTCAGCAGGTTGAAGACGTCCGCGAACAGTTCAGCCTGCACCTGCTTTGAAAGGCCAACCCTCTGGCTGAGGTGAAGGTCAAGCAGCCGGCGGGAAGGGAAGGATCCCGACCCCAGCGGCTCAGCGAAAATTCCAGGTGCGATCCTGCCGATGGGTGTGGTCGCAGCCTTGACCACGCGGGTGAAATGCTCGCCGCTCAGGTAGGTGAAGCTGGCGGACAGGTCCATGTTCCAGGGCAGCCGCAGCACGCCCCGCGCCTTGATTTCGTTGTCGTGGAAACCGGGCAGCTTGCCGTCGAAATTGACCTGGTAGTTGGGGTTCACCGAGGCGTCATCGTAGCCGTTCGAGCGGTTGGTGTTGCCACTGCGGATGGCGCGGGTGTAGCTGGCATTGAAGGACCAGTTGTCCTTGAACCGGCGGTCCAGGCTGGCGCTGAGCAGTCGGTAGGTGCGGTGGAACAGGGGATTGTTGGCGATGACGTAGTCCTGCACCGTGTTGGTGGGGTCGAACACCGGGATCGTGGTGTCCGCCACCGGATCGTAGACCCGGTCGGTCCAGGCGCCGGTGAGGTTGCGGTCGAAACGCCCGAGGAGGTCCTTCGATGTGCGGTGCACCCAGGTGAATGCCGCGGTCCAGGCCGGGCTCAGCTGGCTCTCGAAGGCCAGCAGGCTCTCCTCGGTGTAGGGATGCTTGACGCCCGGGTCCAGCTTGCTGTTGTTGGTGTCGGTGGCGGTCCGGTAGGGGGTCGGGCTGTACGGAACGGCTTCGGGGTTGGTGATGTCGAAGTCGGTGGGCGCGAAGGTGGCGCCGGTGCCCCAGTAGTACTGGGAACTGACGCTGTAGGCCCCGGGGACGGCCCGGTCGAAGTAGGCCAGGGCCAGCCCGTCGTAGTAGCGGCCCCAGTGGAGCTTCAGCAGGTGCTTCTGGTCCCCCTTGAGGTCGTAGGTCCCCCCCAGCCGTGGGGCGAGGGTGTTGGTGCTCCAGATCGGGCCGGTTCCGTAGCCTCTGCCTTCGAACTTCTCGAACCGGAAGCCCGGCTCAAGTCGCCACCGGCCCACGGTCCACACGTCCTGGACGTACACCACCGTGCGATCGAGCACGCCCTTGAGGTTCAGGTCTCCGCCCTTGAGCACGTAGTTGGTGCGGGGACGACCCGTGGCGGCGTTGTAGGTGGCGGTGTAGACCAGGCCGCCAGGTTTCACCGACAACTGCTCCCCGACCGCCTGCTCCCGCTCCAGGCCGATCCGGAAGGCGTGGCTGTCGCTGCTGGAGAGCAGGGCGTTGGCAAAGACATCCAGCACGGCGGAAAGGGTGCCGCGGGTGGACAGGTAGCTGTCGCTCGCGGTGGCATTCCGGAACAGGGTCAGGCCCCGGTAGGATCCTGAACTGAAGCTGATGGCCGGGATCCCAGGCTGGTATTCCCGCAACTGGTAGCGGCCGTGATAGCCCGTGCCGCGGAGGGTGAATACCGCGCTGGCGCCAAGCAGGTGGGTGAGGGTGGCGCCGAAGCTGCGGTCGGCGCCGGCCTGCTTGATGGACGCGACAGGTTCCATGGAACTCGTGATCCCGCGGTGCTCCCTGAACACGCCGTCATAGCCGAGGAAGGTGTCCAGGGTGGTGTTGGCTGCCACCTGCCACTTGATCTTCCCCAGCAGCTTCGGATTGTTGAACACGCGGGGCTCGAGGGCGCCGATCGGGGCCTGCGAGTTGTAGACCCGCTGGGCACTGACGAAGTACCACAGCCTGTCCTTCAGGATCGGCCCGCCGATGTTGATGCTGGATTCCCAGTCCTTGGTCGGAAGGGATGTGTCGACGAGGCGGGGGTCCATCAGTTTCGGGCGGCTGCGCCAGGAGTCCGGACTCAAGTAGGCGCTCAGCCTGCCCTCCAGGCTGTTCCCGCCGCTCTTGATCAGCGAGTTCACGTAGGCGCCGTTGAATCCGCCGAATTCAGCAGGAGCCCCCAGCCCCCCCACCTGGATCTCCTGGAACCAGTCCGGGTTCACGTAGACATACTGGTTGCCCGTGACCGGGTCGCCCACATTGATGCCGTCGATCATGTAGGCGTTCGAGTTGGAACGGTCGCCGCCCCAGGCGGTGGGGCCGAGCGCGCCTGGATTGGCGTTCACGCCCGGGGTCAGGTTCATCACGCTGGTGAGGTCGCGCTTCATCGGAAGCGACTCCAACTGCTCGCTGGTGAAACTGGGGCTGGTGCCCTCCGGCGCGGCGCCGACCGTGCGGACGCTGCTGGCGACGACCTCGACCGTGGCCGACGCCAGGTCCTCGAGGACGACATTCATGGGGACCGTGGCGCCCAGGGCCAGGCGAACCCGGCGGGTCGCCGGTGAATACCCGGAAGCCTGGATGACCACCCGGTATTCCCCTGGGGGCAGGACCGGAGCGCGGTAGGTGCCGTTCTCGGCGGTGGCGACCTTGCGCGCTCCGCCGATCAGCGCGTCCGATCGCAGCTCAAGAGTCGCTCCTGCAACCGGCTTCCCTTTGGCGTTGCAGACCTCGCCCACCAGGGCGGAAGTCGTCGTGCTTTGGCCAAGAAGGGCCGGGGCGCCTGCGATGAGGGTCAGGCTGGCGCAGGTCAGTGGCTTCATGGGCTCCTCCGGGATGCATGAAAAATTGCAAAAATAGTTCGTATGCAATATCTGATGCACTCAAAGGAGTGTCAAGTTGTTAATGAAATATTTTTTGCATGGAACCGACATCCTGCTGGCCGGTCCAGGACTGGTAAAAAACAGGCTATCGACTCGATTTCCTGGGGTTTCCGGAGGCCAGCCCCTCTGGACTGAAGGTCGGCCGGCTGATCCGCTCGGCCTCTCGCACCCGCTGCAGGGCGCGCCCGGGATCCCGCGCGCCCATCACGGCCACCAGCGCGTTGGCCAGAACGGTGAAGGAGGCGGTGCTGTGGGAATACATCACGTTCTCGCCTGGCACCAGCAGGACCGTGTTTGCGGCGCGCACGAGCGGCGAGTCCGGGCTGTCGGTGAAGGCCAGCACCGGGACCTTCCGCTCCCGGGCGAAGCGCGCGGCATCCAAGGTCTCCCTCGAGTAGGGGTGGACGCTGAAGACCACCAGCAGGTCCTGCGGTTCCAGGGTGGCCACCTGCAGGGACAAGTCGGAGGCGTGGCCGGCCACGTTGGGGATGCCCACGAGGAAAAGCAGGTACCCGAGCAGGCCGGCCATGTGGTGGCTGATGCCCCGGCCGATGAGCACGCGGGTCCTTGATTGCAAGAAAAGCTGCACAGCGGATTCGAGCCGGGCCTCATCCACCTGGGCGACCATCCGCTCGATGCTGAAGAGATCCTGGCGGGCCACTTCCGCCAATGCGGCTGCGGTGCGTTCGGGCGCCCGGAGGAAGCGCGCCTGCTTCCCGATCCGCTGCTGGGCTTCGGCAGCCAGCGCCTGGCGCATCTCCAGGTAGCCTTCGTAGCCGAGGGCCTGGGCGAAGCGAACCACGGTCGACTCGCTCAGGTTCGTCCGAGCCGCTACATCGGCCGCGGTGAGAAAGGCCGCCCCGTGGGACTCCTTCACCAGCAGGTTGGCGATGGCCTGCTGCCCCTGGGAGAGGTCACCCAGGCGGGGCGTCAGGCGGTCGAGAAAGCTTTCAGGTGGAACCGGTCTGCTCACGGGGGCCTCGCCCTTCCATCTTGCATGGACGCCCGCCTGGTTGCGCACCTTCGGAGAACCGGCGGGTGGATTGTGCCCCCCTGCACGCAACCGGACCCGTAGACTTGCCCGCATGTCCACACTGGTACTCGGCGGCGGCGTGACGGGGCTCCTGGCGGCCTGGCACCTTCATCGGAAGGGCGAGGCGGTGGAGTTGTGGGAGGCCGAGGAGCAGGTCGGCGGCTGGGTGCAGACCCTCGACTGGCCGCACGCGGACGGCCGCCCCGGACACGTGGAAAAGGGCCCCCAGGGGATCCTCTGGCAGCCGGGCACCCCCGCGGACAGGGTCTTCAAGGCCATCGGCCTGGAACTGGAGAGCCCGGTGCGGGAAAAGGGCCAGGGCAAGCGCTGGGTCGGCAAGCAGGGCCGGTTGATCGAGGTCCCCTCCCATCCGGTGAAGCTGATGACGTCGCCCCTGATGTCCGCGGGCACCAAGCTGCGCATGCTGCTCGAACCCTTCGTCCGGCCGGGGGAGGCCGAACCGGAGGAGGGGCTCGAGGATTTCATCGCCCGCCGGGCCGGACGCGGCATGGCCGAGGAACTGCTGCCGGCGATGGTGGCCGGAATCCTCGCCGCGCCGACCTCGGTGCTCAGCGTCGACGCCCTCCCGAAGCTGCGCCAGTGGGAGTCCCACGGCAGCCTGTTCGCCGGAGTGCGCAAGGGCGGCGTCAGCCACCTCATGGTGCCGAAGGGCGGGATGGGCACGTTGACCCGGAAACTCGCGGAGGCCCTTCCGGTGGTGCGTTCCGCGCGGCCGGCCGACCGCCTGGAGCGGCTTGCGGACGGCCGCTGGAAGGCCTGGGGCGGGGGCGAAGCGCGGGAGGCGGACCGGGTGGTGCTGGCCCTTCCGGCCTATGCTGCGGCGGACCTGCTGGCCGGCTGCTCGGAGGCGAGCGCCGAGGCGCTCCGGGTGATCCCCTACACCAGCGTGAATCTCTGGAACAGCCGGCACCGGCCGCTGGCGCCCTTCAAGGACGGCTTCGGCTTCCTCATCCACCCGCCGGAAGGGCAGAGCTACCTCGGCAGCCTGGTGCCCTCCTGGATCGAGCCCACCTGCTGCGCGCCGGGAACCATGCAGCTGCGCAGCTTCGTCGGCGACCCGCACCTCTGGGGCGTGCGCCGCGAGGAGCGGGCGGGCTGGGAGTGGGTCTCCAGCCAAATCCGGCGCTGGGTCCCGGGCCTTCCCGCCGCCGAGGAGACCCTCGAACAGCGGGCCCACCGCGCCATCCCGCGGGCCGAGAAGGGCCACCGCGGCCGAGTCGCGCAGGCGGTGGGGGCGCTGCCCGCCGGCGTCGAGTGGCTTTCCAACGCCCGCTTCGGCCCTGGGGTGCGGGACGTGCTCGAGGCGCTGGACGCCTGGGCGGAGGCCCGTTAGGGCCCGGAGCCGTCCTCAGGCTGCCCGGGGATGGGACACTGTCGGGCAGGATCTTGGGAGCTAAAGATGATCCCTGCAGCCCTGCTCGACGGCGCCCTTCCGGTGGGAATCTCGATGTGGCGGCTGGGCCAGCCTTGGTGGGAGTTCGTCCTTCGCGGGGTGATCGTCTACGGAGCGCTGCTGGTGCTGCTGAGGCTGTCCGGGAAGCGCCAGGTGGGCCAACTGGCGCCGTTCGACCTGGTGCTGCTGCTGGTGCTCAGCAATGCCGTGCAGAACAGCATGAACGCCGGCGACAACACGGTCGCGGCGGGCCTGCTCCTGGTGCTGACCCTGGTCGCGCTGAACGGCCTGCTGGGCTGGCTGACCGCGCGCAGCAAGCGCATGGAGGCGATCATCGACGGAACGCCGGAAATCCTCGTACACAACGGCATCGCCCAGGAGGCGGTGCTGCGCCGGACCCGCATCAGCCGGCACGAACTGATGGGTGCCATCCGCCAGGTGGGGCTCACCGACCTCAGCCAGGTCCGGGTCGCGATCCTGGAGAACAACGGGCGGATCAACGTGATCGCTCGGAATGAAGGGCCCACCCCTTGACGTAACGAAAAAAAGACGAATCATGAACCCATGACACCCCTGCTGGATTGCGAGCCCGCGCCTCCCCGCCTCGGGGGCTGGGAAGGGCTGGAGGTGGAGCCGGAAGATGCCCGTTCGATCCTGCGGCCCCAGAAGGACGAGCGCTACGGCTTCGGCTATTCGCTCAACCCCTACCGCGGCTGCAGCCATGGTTGCCGGTACTGCTACGTCCGCGACTATCCGCACCCGCTGCGGGGCGGGGAAGGGGCCCTGCGGCCCGCCGACAGCTGGGGCAACTGGGTGGCCCCCAAGCTGAACGCCCCGGCCCTGCTCTGGGCGCAGCGCCACCGCCTGCACGAGGAGACGGTGTTCCTGGCCTCCAGCACCGATCCCTACATGCCCCTTGAACGGGAGTTCCGGCTCACCCGGAAGTGCCTGGAGGTGCTCCGGGACTGCCCGAGCACCCGGGTGCTGCTGCACACCCGTTCCCCTCTCGTGCTGCAGGACCTCGATCTGCTGCGGACCTTCGGCCCACGCTTGACGGTGGGGTTCTCGGTCCCCACCGACGACGACGTGGTGCGGCAGGTGACCGAGCCTCGCTCCCCGGCCATCCCCAGCCGCTGGGCGGCCATGGCGCGGCTGGCCGGGGCCGGCGTGAAGGTGAGCCTGAGCGCCGCTCCGCTCATGCCGATCCGCGATGTCCGGGCCTTCGCTGCCCGGGCCCGGTCCTGCGGCGCCCGCAGCGGATGGGCCGGGCGGTTGCGGCTGCTGGACCGGGATCCCTTCCGCCGCCTGCTGGAGGACAAGGGCTGGCTCTGGATCCTGGAACCCGGGTACGCAGCCAGGGTCAACGCCGCCCTCGCCGAGGTCCTTCCGCAGGCGGCACCGAAGCCGAGACCGGCGCGCTCCGGGCGGGCCGCCGCGCCCCCGATCCGGCTCCCGGACGCCCACCAGCTGGCCCTGTTCGACAGCCCGCCGTGATGGGGCGGCCACGGCCTCCATGCGATCATCTGGGTTCCCATGACCACGCTCGCCCTGACCTACCGTCCCCGCCTGCTGTCCGACCTGGTCGGCCAGGAAGCCAGCGTCCGCGCCCTTGGCAACCTGCTCAAGCGGGCCCGGGAAAGCGGCCGGACCCCCCACCAGGCCTTCCTGTTCGCGGGCGTCCGCGGCACCGGCAAGACCAGCACCGCGCGGATCCTGGCCCGGGCCTTGAACTGTGTCGAAGGCCCGACGCCCACGCCCTGCGGGGCCTGCGACCCCTGCCGGGCCGCCGAGACCCCCGATTCCAGCCTGGACATCGTCGAGATCGACGCCGCCAGCCGGGCCTCGGTGGAGGATGCCCGGGCGCTGCGGGAGCAGGCCCAGACCCGGCCGGCCTTCTGCCGCTACCGGATCTACATCATCGACGAAGTGCACATGCTCAGCACCCAGGCCTTCGACGCCCTGCTGAAGCTCCTGGAGGAACCGCCGGCGCACGCCATCTTCGTGCTCGCCACCACCGAGCTGCACGACGTCCCGGACACCATAAAGAGCCGGGTGCAGATCTACCCCTTCAGGCTCATCCCGGTGGGGCTCATCGAGCAGCGGCTGCGGGAGGTCTGCGAGAAGGAGGGGGTCGGTTTCGAGGAGGGCAGCCTCCGGCTGGTGGCCGAAGCCGGCCAGGGCTCCATGCGCGACGCCCTCACCACGCTGGACCGGGTGATCGCCGCAGGGGACGGCACGGTGCTCGAGGAGGTGGTGCGCGAGCAGCTCGGCATCGTGCCGGCGGTGCAGGTGCACGGCATGCTGGACTGCCTGCTGGGCGGGGACACCGCGGGCATCCTCGACCACTGCCAGCAGCTCGCGAGCCTCGGCGCCGACTGGGTCAGCTTCTGGCGCGAACTCATGCAGGCCTTCCGCGACCGCCTGGAGGCCGAGGTCCGGCGCAACCCCGGACCGCAGGAACTGCTGCGCTGGTCGCGGATGCTGCACCTGCTCCTGCAGCGGGAGCGCGACCTCCGCGACAGCAGCCTGCCGCGCGTGGTTGTGGAGCTGGCCCTGCTCACCGCCGCCCAGCTGCCGCACCTCCTGCCGCTGGACGCGCTCGCCTCAGGCAGCCCGGCTCCGCCCGCGGCGGAGCCGGCGCCGCGGCCGCAGCCACCGGTCCGCCCGGCCGCGCCCGTGCAGGCCGCGCCCGTGCAGGCTGCGCCTGTGCAGGCCGCGCCCGTGCAGGCCGCGCCCGTGCAGGCCGCGCCCGCTCCGGCGGTCCGGCCGGAGCCCCCTCCGCGCGTTGCGGCGCCGACCCCCACCGATCCAGAGGCCCTTCGCAGGGCCTGTTCGGCCGCCCTGACGGGCTCGTTCCGCGCCCTCGCGGCCACCCCGATGATGGCCACCGAGGTGCGCTGGGATCCTCCGGTCCTGCGCCTGACCTTTCCCGCCAGCGCCCGCAACACGGTGCAGGAACTGGAGAAGGAACGCGCCAACCCGCACCTCCTGGCAGCCCTGGGCAGTGTCCTTGGGGGGCTGACCGGGCTTGCCATCGGCTTCGAGGATGCCCCGGCGGAACGGCCCGAGGATCAGCTGCGCCGGGACCCGGCCTTCCAGTCGCTGCTGCAGGCGACCCGTGGGGAGATCGTCGACCTCCGCAGGGAGTAGCCGGGCCCTCGACGGCGAAGGCCCCACCGGTGGCGGGGCCTTCTGCGGTCTGGATGCGGTTCAGAGGCTGCAGGCGGGAAGGAGCTTCGCTTCGCCGTTCACGGTGATGGACCCGCAGGGCAGCCCGTGGACGATCGTGGCCGTCTTCGTCCCCCGGGTGGCGACGAGGGTTCCTGAGACCGGGTAGCAGCAGTTCGCAGCCCGGTCCCAGAGCAGGGGGGTCGAGGGCGCGATGGTCGCGGAGAAGCCGTCGCCGCTGACCGGCGTCAAGGCCCAGTTCCCGGAGAGCTTGCGCTGACCCTGGGTGGACCAGTCGGAGGTGAGGTTCAGGCTGTAGGCGTAGACCGTGGTGCGGGTCCCGTCGTTGAACGTCTTGGTGAAACCGGGCTCGGCGCTGATCTGGACGACCCGGGTCTGCGGATTGCGGAGATTGTCGCGCACGCCGTTGATGGTCCAGGACCTTCCGTCCTTGACCCCGACCAGGTTGCGGTGGTCGTGCTTGACGAGCGTGGTTCCATCCGGGTTCCGGGTCCAGCTGATCACCACCTGGCCGTTCCAGGTCCAGCCGTGGGGGCCGGTGCAGTTCGTGTAGGTCCAGGTCACCGCGGAGGGCGTGGTGTCGCTCAAGGTCACGCAGGCGGGGTGGGTGGGCTCGACGAAGGCGGAGGCCTCCAGGGCCGTGGTCGGCCCGGCGTCGTCCATCTCTCCGGTCTGGTTGGTCTGCTCGAGGAGGAACGGCGCGGTCATGGCGATCGCCGTCTCCGCATCGAGCCTTCCCGGATCGGCCGGGCTGCCGTCGCCTTTGCCGCCGCAGGCCACCAGGCCGGCGAGGGCGAAGGAGGAGAGGACCAGGGTCCAGCGCTGCTGCATGGGAGCCTCCGCGAAGGGAACGGAGGATGAGACACCCTGGAGCCAGGATTGGTTTATGCCTTCCCCGCGAACCGGGGCTCGAAGGGCTCACCAACCCAGTAGACCAGTTCCAGGGGGTCCTTCACCCGCCAGAGCAGGATCTCGGCCCGGGCTCCGGGCAGCAGGTGTCCGTACTCGGGGCGGCCGAGGCTCTGGGCCGCGTGCAGGGTCATGGCGGTGAAGGCCTCCTCGAAGGTCATGCGCAGCTGCAGGCAGCCGAGGCGCAGCACCAGCAGCGGATCCAGGCACGGGCAGGAGCCGGGGTTGAAGTCGCTCGCCAGAGCCACCCGGCAGCCGGCCTCGATCATCCGCCGGGCCGGCGCCCACTCGCGCATCCCGAGGAACAGGGTGGTGCCGGGCAGCAGCACCGGGATGACCCCGCCGCCCGCCATCGCGGACATGCCCTCGGCGCTGCAGAACATCAGGTGGTCGGCGCTGGCGGCGCCCAGTTCGGCGGCGAGCTCGGCCCCGCCCGTCCAGCTCAGTTCGTCGGCGTGGACCCGCGGCCTCAGCCCGAGCCGCTGGCCCGCCGCGAAGATCCTCCGGCCCTGGGCGGCGGTGAAAACCCCCTTCTCAACAAACACGTCACAGTAGGCGGCGGTTCCGGGATGCCGGCGGACCAGTTCGGGGAGCCACGCCTGGCACACGGCTTCTGCATTCGCCTCGGCATCGCCCTGGAACTCCGGGGCGAGGTCGTGGGCCGCGAGGATCGTGACATCCAGCGACCAGCCCCGGCTGCGCAGCTCCGCGTAGGCCGCCAGCAGCCGGGACTCGGCCTCCAGCGAAAGCCCATAGCCGGTCTTGGCTTCCAGGTGCACCACGCCCCGCCGCCGCAGCAGCTCCAGCCTTGATTCTCCAGCCGCGACCAGCTCTTCGACCGAGGCGGCGCGGGTCGCCCGCACGGTCTCCCGGATGCCGCCGCCCTCATCGGCGATCTGCTGGTAAGTCGCCCCCTGCAGGCGCCGGTTGAATTCCTGGCTCCGGTCCCCGGCGAACAGCAGGTGGGTGTGCGGATCCACGAATCCCGGGGTGGCCCAGGCCCCCTCGCCGTCGATCCGTGGGGCGCCCTGCCATTCCGGCGGTAGGTCGGCGCGGGGACCGAGCCAGGCCACCCGGTCCCCCTCCACCGCTACGGCGGGGTCGGCCAGCCGGTGGACGCGCCAGGATTCGGTCGGGTCGGGGGTGATCACGCCCCTGAGGTTTGCCACCACGCAACGGTCTTCCATCGGGTCAGTCTGACACCGTGAGAAACTGGAGCCACCCCTCCCGGAGCCCTGCGTGCGGATCCTGACCGTGCTCGTCCTTTCGTCCTGCCTGGTCCACGGCGGCGTCCCGCCGGCGCTGGGGCCCGGCGAGGGGCTCGCGGTGGCCTCGGCGGAGAAGGGCGTGCGCCTGCTCGGAGCGTGCACGGAGGAGGGGCCCCTCGGCGACCTCGCCTGCCTGCCTTGGCTCCGGCTCGAGGGGTACGTCTGGAGCAGCGGGAAGGTCACCTATGCCTGCAAGGGAAGCCAGGAGGGCATCCCCTGCACCTCGCCCAAGGGGCATGGCCGGGTGGACATCCGGGAGGCCCTGGAGCGCAACTGCCGGTTGGCGTTGCTGGCCTGGATCAACAGGTCCGCCGCCGGCTGGGCGAGGATGGAGGGTCCCGCGGTGGCCCGCTTGAAGATCCTGGAAGCCTTCGGCCCCTTCCTCGGCGACCGCATGCCCGGCGGCGAGGGGATGCCAGGCTTCGGCCCGGAGTGGGCGGGCGAGGGATCGCTCCTGCGCGCCTCACCGGACTCCCTGGCCCGGTGGCTCGCCGATCCGGCCCAGGAAACCGTGGAGTCGATGTTCCGACGTTACGGGGCGGGGTTCTTCGAGGGCGATGTGGGTGCCTACGCCGGCTGGGTCTACGTCGGCCGTGCAGGCTCCGGGACTTCCGGGCGCACCTGGGTGGCCGGTGGCCAGCGCGGATGGGCGGCCGTCCTGCGGATCCCGGGCGACCCGGGCCGCACGGAGGCGCTGCGGCGATTCCGGGAACTCCTCCGCACCGGGGGTGGCTGAGGCCGCCATGCCGCGCATCGACCTGCCCTCGCGGATCATCGCCCTGGCGCTGGGCCGGGGCCTGGTGACCGAATCGCAGCTCGTCGCGCCGGGGCCGCCCGTCTCGGACCCGGACGCCGTCTGGGGCCCCCAGGTCCAGCGCCTGGTCGACCAGGGCCACCTGAGCCCGGAGGTCGCCGGGCTGCTGCTCTGGGAGGTCCGCCAGGGCGACCCCGCCGAGCCGCCACCGTTCGAGCCCATCGCGCCGGACTCCTGGCTCGGACCGACCACGGATGTCGACCCCGACCTTGACCTCGGCGGGGTGGAGGAACTGGCGTGGGAGCGCTACCAGGACGTCTCGGTGATCGCAGCGGGAGGGGCGGGGCTGGTCTTCCGGGCCTTCGATCCCAAGCTGGCGCGTCGGGTGGCCCTCAAGGTCCTCAAGCGCACCAGTCCCGAGAATGCAGGACGCCTTCTGGAGGAAGCCCGGGCCCAGGCCGGGGTGGAACACCCGAACGTCTGCAAGATCTACGAGGTCGGCGAGAACCAGGGGCATCCCTTCATCGCCATGCAGCTGGTGGTCGGCCAGTCCCTGGCCCACGCGCTTTCCGAACTCAGCCTGCGGGAGCGTGTCTGCGTGCTTCGCGACGTGGCCGAGGGGGTCCACGCCGCCCACCTCCGGGGCCTGGTCCACATGGACCTGAAGCCCGGCAATGTCCTGCTCGAGTTCCTGGACAACGGCGAGATCCATCCGTATGTCACCGACTTCGGGCTGGTCAAGCGGGAGGGGAGGCCTGGCCTCGCGGTGGGGCTCGTCGAGGGCACCCCGCCCTTCGCCAGCCCGGAACAGGTTCGCGGAGACCGCGACGCCATCGACCGGCGCAGCGACGTCTACTCCCTCGGCGTCATGCTGTACGTCCTGCTCTGCGAGCGGCTGCCCTTCTCCGAACCGACCCCGGCGGGCCTGGTGCAGGCCACGCTGGACCAGGAGCCCCAGCCGCTGAAGGCCGGTCCCGTCCCGGTGCCGCGGGATCTCTGCTGGATCACCCGCAAGGCCATGGGCAAGCGGCCGGAGGACCGCTACGGGTCGGCCCTCGCCCTGGCGGAGGACCTGGACCGCTACCTCGCCGGAGAGACTGTCCACGCCCGTCCAAGGACGCTGGGCTACCGCGCGCTGACCTGGGTGCGACGGCGCAAGGGCGCCAGCCTCGCCCTCGGGACGGGGCTCCTGCTGGCGCTGATCGCCGCCGGTGCCGGCCTTCGGGCCGCCTGGTGGGCCCGCCGCCAGGGCGAGCTGGCGCAGCACTTCGAGCAGGTCGTCGACCGCGCGGACGCGGTGGTCCGGCAGGATGCCATGCTGCCGCCCCACGACATCCGCAAGGCCAGGGTCCACTTCTGGGAGCAGGTGGCCGAAGTCCGCTCGGAGATGGCCCGCGGGGGACCGGCCCTCACCACCGGGCACTACGCCCTGGGGCGGGCGGAGATGCTGTACGGGGACCGGGCCAAGGCGCTCGAGCACCTGGAGGCTGCCTGGCAGGCCGGCCTGCGGACGCCGGTGGTCAGGGCGGCCCTGGGCGAGGCCAGGCTGAACCTGTACTTCACGGCCCGGGAGGAGGCTGAACGGATCCAGGACCCGCGGCTGCGAAGGGCCACCCAGCAGGACCTCGACACGCGCCTGCGGGACCGGGGGCTGGCCCTCCTGCGCGATGTGAACCGCAGCCTGGTCGGACCCCAGCTGACCAGCGTGGAATGCCGGCTCGCGGTGTTCGAAGGACGCTGGCAGGACGCCCTGCGGATGGCCACGGACCTGCAGGAGTCCCACCCGTGGCTGTATGAAGGCTGGGTGAACCAGGCCCGGGCCCACCAGGCGGCCGCCCTCAAGGCCCAGGAGGCGGGACGGATGGAGGAGGCCCTCCAGGCCCTGGAGCGCGCCGAGAACGTGCTCGTGGAAACCAGCTGGCGGTTTCCCAGCGCGGTCGGCGCGCTTCGACTCCAGAGCGAGGTATGGAGCCAGCGGGCGGACATCCTCCACCGCGGCGGGCAGGACCCCTTCGCGGCCACCGAACGGGCCCTTGGCCTGCTCGACCGCTGCCTGGACCTGGATCCCGAACACTTCCACGACGGCCTCTACCGGGCCCGGATCCTGTGGTCCGAAGCGGCCTACCTGGAAGCCGCCGGGAAGGAGCGCCGGACCGTCCTGGAGGCGCTCGACCGCTTGACCGACGCTGAAATCCGTCGTCTGGGTTTCCGCAACGGTGCAGGCCTGGTCGATCTGCGGGTGAAGGCCCTCCTCAGCCGCGCCCGGATCGCCCGCAGCCCGGCCGAGGAGAAGGAGGACCTGCACCAGGCCGTGAGCATCGTGGGCAAGTCCATCCTCGGGAACCCCAGGGAAATGGCGCCCCACGCCATGCTGGTCCGGGTGCTTCGCCACCTGTCCGAAGCGGAGGCCATGACGCTGGGCGAACTCGCGGCCCTCCTGCGCCGGGCCGAGGGCTCCTACGATGCCGCCCTCGCCATGGACCCGGCCACGCCCGCCCGGATCGACATGGCCTTGATCCTGGGTCGCATGGCCGAGTTCCGGGAGGGTGACGGCACGGCGGAACTGGAGCGGGCCAAGGCCTGCTTGGCGGAATTGCCTCCCGGGATCGATCCGGCTCCCTGGGCCCTGGCCTGGATCCGGGTCCTGCGGGTGGATGCCCGCCTTCACTCGGCAGGCCGCTCCGCCCTCCTGGCCCGGGCCCGGGAACTCCTGGAATCCACCCGGCCGGGGCCCGACGAGGCCCCGCTCCTGCGCCGCGAGGCCCGGGCCCTCAGGAATCCCTGACCGCAGGGGCCCGGAGCGGTCAGAATGCTGGGCAGCCCGGTGAACCGGGAACCTCGCCATGACCCCCGAACTGGAAGACCGGATCCTCACCCTGGCCCTTGCCCGCAGCCTGCTCACCCCAGGCCAGGCCACGGGCACGGGACCGGCGGTGGAGGGCAGGTGGGGCCCGAGGCTGGGGCGCCTGCTGGCCGACGGTGTGCTGACCGAGGACCTCATCGAGGCGCTGCTGTGGGAGGCGGAACGGACCCCGGCCCCCCTGCCGTCGCACCCCATCGCGCCCGATTCCTGGGTGGTTCCGGCCCCAGGCGACCTGTTCCCCGGTGTTCCGCCGGAGCCCTCGCCCGAGGCCTGGGGGCGCTACCAGGACCTCCACCTGCTTGCCGCGGGGGGCGCCGGGAAGGTCTACAGCGCGCTGGATCCGCAACTCGGCCGGCGGGTGGCGCTCAAGCTCCTGAAGACCCAGCTGCCCGGCCATGCGGAGCGGCTCCTGAAGGAGGCCCGTGCGCAGGCGCGGGTCGACCATCCGAATGTCTGCAAGATCTACGAGGCGGGGACGGTGGAGGAGCGGCCCTACATCAGCATGCAGCTGGTGGTGGGCCGGACCTTCGCCCAGGCGGCCGAGCGCCTGCCGCTCCAGCAGCGCCTGGAGGTCCTGCGGGACGTTGCCGAGGCGGTCCACACGGCCCATCGCGCCGGGCTGGTCCACCTGGACCTCAAACCCGGGAACATCCTGCTCGAGATCCTCGAGAAGGGCCGGCCCCATGCCTTCGTGACCGACTTCGGGCTGGGGCAGGAGGAGGGCCCGCAGGAAGCCGTCGGCCCGGTCGGAACGCCCCCCTTCGCCAGTCCCGAGCAGCTGGCCGGCAGCCTCCACGGGGTCGACCGGCGCGCCGACATCTACGCGCTGGGCGTGACCCTCTACACGGTCGCCACCGGACGCTTCCCTTTCGACCATGAGGACCCTGAGGAGCTGGTCCGGGCCACGCTCGAGGAGGCCCCCGTCCCGATGCTCCGGCGGGATCCGGGGCTGCCGCAGGACCTGGCGTGGATCGTCGAGCGCTGCATGGCACGGGACCGCGAACGCAGGTACGGGTCGGCCCTGGCCCTGGCGGAGGACCTGCAGCGGTTCCTCGACGGCGAACCGGTGCAGGCGAGACCGGGCACCCTCGGCTACCGCCTGCGGGCCTGGGGTCGCCGGCACCGCACGGCGGCGGCCGCCGCCACGGTCGCGGTCCTGGCGGTGGCCTCGGCCTCCGTGTACGCCGTCACGCTGAACCGGAGGGCCGCGGCCCGCACCCGGCTGGCCCAGCACTTCGGCCAGCGGGTGGAGCACCTGCGCGCGTTGATCCGCTACGCCCACCTGCAGGCGCCCCACGACATCCGCCCGGAGCTGGCGAGGGTGCTGCGGGCCATGGAGGACCTCAGCGCGGACATGGAGCGGGCGGGGTCCATCGGCCGGGGAGCGGGGCTGCACGCCCTCGGCCGCGGCTACCTGGCCCTGGGAAGGCCCGACGAGGCCCTGGCCCTGCTCCGGGAGGCCCTCGCGGCGGGGGTGCGCGGCCCGGACCTGCACTCCGACCTCGGACTGGCCCTGGGAATCCTGTATGCCCGCGGATTGAAGGAGGTCCAGGGCCTGCGCCAACCGGCCCTGCGCTCGCAGCGGCTGGCCCGGCTCAACCAGGACTGCAAGGGGCCGGCGTTGGAGCACCTGCGGCTTGGTAAGGGGGGTGCGGGTCCGGAACACCTCTATGCCGAGGCCCTGATCGCAGCCTTCGAAGGACGCAACGGGGAGGCGCTGTCCCGCACTTCCGCCGCCCTCGCCGCCGCGCCCTGGTTCTACGAATGCCTGCTCCTCGAGGGAAAGCTCGGACTGACCCAGAGCCTTCAGCGCAACCCGCTCGAGGCCGCGGAACAGTCCAGGGATCTGGGCCACCTCGAGGCCCTCGGAAGGACCACCGACCGTCTGCTCCGGTTGGCGCCCAGCCTTCCCGAAGCCTACTACCTGGAATCCGATCGCTGGTTCGAACGCGGCCGGATCCTGGAGGCCAGCGACGCCGCAGCCGGCGAGGCTGCCTACCGCACCGGCCTGCAGTGGGCCGACCGCGGGCTGGCCGTGGATTCCGAGGATCCCGACCTGCTCATCGCCCGCGCCCGCCACCTGTGGGTGCTGGGCGAACTGGCCCAGCGCAGCGGGAAGGACCCCCGGGAAGCCTTCCAGTCCGCCCGGGCTTCCGCGGACCGCGCCGCCCGGGTGCAGCCGGACCGGGGGTTCATCTTCCGCAACCGGGCCAACGTGCTGGCCGCGCAGGCTTCCTGGCTGGCCAGCACCGGGCAGGACACCTCGGAAGCGGTGCAGAACGGTCTCGCCAGCCTCGAGCGGGCCCTGGAACTGGACGGACGGGACCTGCCCGGGCTGCGCACCCTGGCCTGGCTGCAGGGGTTCCGCGCGGACGCCCTGCGCTCCCGCCGGGAGGATCCCCGTCCGGCGTACCGGGCCGCGGTGGAGGTGTACGAAGAGATCCTCCGGGCAGAGCCCCAGGATCCCATGGCGACGGCGAACGGCGGCCTGATGCACGGGCTCCTGTTCGAACTGGACCTGGAGGAGGGTCGGGCCGATCCTGCCCTCCTCGACCGGGGTTTGACCCTGCTGGACCAGGGCCTCCAGCGCTCTCCCCGGAACGTCGCCGCCTGGGCGAACCAGACCTTCCTGCTCCGGCTGCGGGCGCGCCACGCCCGGGAGAGCGGCCTGGATCCTTCGCCCTTCCTCGATCGCGGACGCGCCACGGCCCGCCGGGCCCGGGACCTCGCGACCCCCGATCCGGCGGCCTACTACGAACAGGGCTTTCTCGAACTCGAGGCGGCGGAGGGCGGCGGAAGCGGGGCCACGGATCGTCTGCGGGCCGCGGAGGACCTGTTCCACGGGGCCGCTCGGAAGAACCCGCGGGAGTCGGACGCCTGGCGCGGCCTCGCCGAGGCGGCGCTCCTCCGGGCGGACCGCGGCGGCACGGACGCCCCCTCCGGCACCCTGGCCGCCGGAACGGCCCACGCCCGCAAGGCGCTGGCCCTGAACCCCGCCAACCACGCCGCCCGCCTGGCCCTGGGCGGGCTGGCCCTGCACCAGGCCCGGGTCCATGCAGGCAAGGCCGCGCGGGACTGGGCGGGCATCGCGCTGGAGGCGATCTCCAAGGGTCTGGAGGCTGCTCCGGAGTGCGCCCGGCGGTGGCGGTCGCGCCGGGAGGAGGCCCGCCGGCTCGCAACGGGCTGAACGGATTCAGACCGCGCTGCGCATGCGGTGCAGGGCGTCCTTCAACTCGGCCGGTTCGAAGGCGGCGAACCCCAGGCGGGTGGCGTTGAGTTCCCTGCCGGCATGGCTGAAATGCCGCCCAGGATGCAGCAGCACGCCGCGCGTCCTGCAGCGCTCGAGCCACTGCTGGAAGGGGAACCCCTGCCGCCCTCGGATCCACAGGGCCAGACCTCCGTCGGGCACCTGGAAGTCGAGGCAGCTGCCGAGGTCCCGGGCCAGTCCCTCGGCCAGGAGGTCCCGCCGCTCCTGGTAGAGGCGGCGCACCTTGCGAAGGTGGCGGGCCAGGTCGCCGTCCCGGATGAGGTCCCCCATGGACCACTCCAGCACCCGGTCCCCCTGCCAGTCCATCCGCACCCGCACCCGCGCAAGCCGGTCCACCAGGGCCTGGGGGGCGGCGAGGAACCCCAGCCGGATGCCCGGGGCCAGCAGCCGGGACAGGCTGCTCATGTAGATCACCTGACCGGTCGGATCGCCGCAGGCCAGCGGCAGGAGGGGCTTGCCGTCGTAGGTGAACTCGCCCTCGGAATCGTCCTCGAGGATCGCCATGCGGTGCTTCTGCGCCAGTTCCAGGAGCTTCATGCGCCGCGCGGGGGACAGGGGCACGGTGGTCGGGATCTGCCGGTGGGGCGTCAGGTAGAGCAGCCCGACCTTCTCGGTCCGGAGGGCCTCCTCGAGGAGGTCGACGCGAAGCCCCTCGCCGTCCACGGGCACGGCCAGGATCTTGACGGCGGCGGACTGCTGGACGGTCTCCCACACCGATCGCTGACCGGGGTCCTCCACCGCCACCACCCCGCCGTCGCGGAACAGCGCCAGGCAGACCAGGTCGAGGGCCATCCGGCTGCCCCGGGTGACCAGGATCTGGTCGGCATCGAGGGAGAGCCCCCGGCGCTCCCGGAGCATCTCGACCAGCAGCTTGCGGAAGGACAGGTTGCCGCGAGGTTCGCCGTATTTGAGGAGTTCCTCGCCGTGCAGGCGGATGGCCCGCTGGTAGCCGCGGGCCAGGGCATCGCTCGGCACCTGGCGGACGTCGGGCAGGCCCTCCGCCAGGTTCAGTTCCGTCACCAGGGGGGCGGTGATCGGATTGAGGCCCTGGGGCAGGTCGAATCCCGGTTCAGCTGGACGCGGGGAGCCTTCGTCCACCGGTCCCCACTTCTGCGGGGCGAGGTCCGGCAGCCGGGAGCTGACATAGGTCCCGCTGCCCTGCCGCGTCTCGATCCATCCCTCCGCCTCCAGTTCCCGCAGGGCGGCCAGCACGGTGTTGCGGTGCACCTCGAGGTGCTCGGCCAGCACCCGCGACCCCGGCAGGGGCTGGCCCGGCTTCAGCACGCCGTTGCGGATGGCGGTCGCCAGGCCCCGCACGATCTGCAGGGTCAAGGGCTCCTTCGAATGGAGGTCCAGGGGGATGCGGATCCCCGAGCGTTGGCGCATCCCACCACTTTCCGGCGAACTGGTCCAACGGGCAAGCCGCGAACTGGTCCTGTCCGGAAGGCCCGAAGCCCCCTAGGCTGGTCCCGCCAGGAGGCCCCATGAACCGCGCCCCGCTCGCCGCCCTCGGTGCCGCAGCCCTGCTGCTGTCCTCGAGCCCAGTCCTCAGGTCCCAGGCCGCTTCCGGTGGCCCCAGCGCTCCCCGAAGGAGTTCCGCCGTGCACGAATCCCTGCTTGAAGTCCTTGAACAGAGCCAGAAGTCGGGCAAGGGCGTCCTGGTCTACCTGGGCAGCCACGCCGTGGGCGGGGTCGTGGTCCGCGTCGGCGAGCAGAGCGTGGAACTGCGCAACCGCGAGTACGGCCGGATCGTGCTTCGCCTGGACCGCATCGACGGAGTGGCGGGGAACTAGGCGCTCAGCGGCCTTCGCGCATCGCGCGCTGGAGGCCCTGGACGGCCGCCACCGGGTCCTCCGCCTTGAAGACGGCATTGCCGGCGACCAGGCAGTCGGCGCCGTCGGCCACCAGTTCGCCGGCGTTGCCTGGGCCGATGCCGCCATCGACCTGGATGAGGAAGGGCGTCCCCCGCTCCCGGCGCAGGGCATCCAGCCTGCGGACCTTGTCCCGGGCACCGGGGATGAACCGCTGGCCGCCGAAGCCCGGATTCACGCTCATCACGAGCACGAAGTCGAACTCCCCCACCAGGTCCACCAGGGTCTCGCAGGGGGTCGAGGGATTGAGCACCACCCCGGCCTTGGCGCCGGCTTCGCGGATCGCGTTGAGGGTCCGGTGCAGGTGCGGATCGGCCTCCTGGTGGACGCTCACCCAGCTGGCGCCAGCCCTCGCGAAGGCCACGGCGTAGCGGCTCGGCTCGATGATCATCAGGTGGCAGTCGATGGGCAGCCGGGTGCATCCGCGCAGGCTCTCGACCACCGGCAGTCCGACGGTGAGGTTGGGAACGAAGCGGCCGTCCATGACGTCCACGTGGATCAGGTCGGCGCCGGCCCGCTCCATGCAGGCGAGTTCCTCGCCGAGCCGGGCGAAGTCCGCCGAGAGCAGGGACGGAGCCAGGAGGGGCGCGGCGGGGCGGAGTTCCATGGACCCATTGTGGCAGGGTCCGGGCGGGCCCTAGGCAAGCCGGATCAGCTGGTCGCGGAAGGCGGGCTGGAGGTTCTTCTCGATGTGCGCCAGGCCCTCGACGATCCGTTCGGGATCGGCGGGCCCGGGCAGGATCCCCTGCGCGGCATCCCGGCCCCAGCTCTTGGCGAGGTAGAGGGACGCGTCAGCGATGTGGAAGACCTGCTCCCAGGACAGCGCCTCGGGCTTCTCCGGCAGGAAGGGGAAGAAGCTGTAGCCGATGGACCCGGTCTTCTGCAGCCGCTCGCCGCTGGGCAGCGTGAAGGCGTGGCCGCGGATGGCGGCCTGCAGCCGCTTGGCGAGCCCGTGCGGCGTGCGCCGTTCGGTGTCCAGGGCCACCACCACGAACTCCTCGCCGCCCCAGCGGATCACGAGGTCGGGCTTGCGGACCACCTCCTTCAGGATCCCGGCGAGCTGGACCAGCACCGCGTCCCCCGCCTGGTGACCGTGGGTGTCGTTGACCGACTTGAAGAAATCCAGGTCGAGAACGATGATCGCCAGGCTCGGCGGCAGCCGGTCCCCGCCGAACTTCTGCCGGGACTGCCACCCCCGCAGGATGCGCTGCACCTCCTGCTCCATGAATTCCGAGAGGTAGCGGCGGTTGCGGAGGCCGGTGAGCCCGTCCTTCAAGGCAAGGTCGGACAGCTTGAGGTGCGCCAGGATGCTCTCCACCAGGCCGCGGTGGACGCGCAAGGACAGCACCACCAGGGAGAACAGGTAGAACAGGATGAGGCCCAGGAGCAGCGGCCCGGCCTCCGGCATGGGGTACCGGGCGAGCGCCCAGGCGAAGGCCGCGAGGTTCGGCACCATGTAGAGCAGGTAGGCGGTGATGCTGCCCGCCATGCTGACCATGGCGAACGAGTTGATCCCGGTGTGGCAGACCGCCAGCAGGCAGACGCGCAGGGGATCCATGTGGGGCAGGGCCACGGCGTTGAGCGCGCCGAAGCAGGCTCCGGCCATGGTGCTCCCGGCCAGGAAGAGCAGGTGGAGCGCCGAGGGGCCGCGCAGGAACTCCGGGAGGCGGTCCAGCCAGAAGACCACGCCGAGCCGCCCCACGATGTTGAGCAGGAGCAGGCCGAACAGCCAGGGGACCCGGGGGTCCTGGGTCGCGCCCTCCCCGAGGACCTGCCAGAGGAGGGGCAGCACCAGGGTCAGCAGGACCAGCGCGCTCCGGCTCCGCTGGAACAGTTCCCGGACGAGCGCCTCCTGGAGCTCCGGGCGGCGAAGCTCGTCTTCCGCGGCCAGCGGGATGGGGCTCAGGAGGTCCATGTCCCTACCGTTTCGGCAGGGGCACCTCACGGCCGTTAATCCAGATCCTCCCCGGCGACAGGGTTCGCAGGTCCGCCGCCGGAACCGTGGCCAGGGGTGCCTGGACCCAGACCAGGTCGGCCACGGCCCCGGCCTTGATGACCCCGAGGTCCTTCCTCTGGAGGGCCTGCCCGTTGGCCCAGGTGAACCCGCGGATGGATTCGGCGCGGTCGAGCCGCTGGGACGGGAGGAACCCTCCCGGAGGCTCCCCTGCGGGATCCTGGCGCGTCTCCGCCGAGGCCATGCCGAAGAACGGGTTGGGATCCTCCACGGGCGCATCGCTGCCAAAGGGCAGAAGGGCCCCGGCCTCGAGGAACCGCCGCCAGGGGAAGGCCTCATCCACCCGTTTCGGTCCGAGCCGGGCCGGGGTCCACGCGTGGTCGGAGGTGCAGTGGACGGGCTGGACCGAGGCGATGATGCCGAGGGGGCCGAACCGCGCGGCATCCTCGGGGGCGACGATCTGGGCGTGCTCGATCCTCGGGCGGACCGCCTTTCCCGCCTTCCGCGCGGCCCGCTGCAGCAGCTCCAGCGCCATCCGGTTGGCGGCGTCGCCGATGGCGTGGACGGCCGGCTGGTAGCCCGCCCGGAGGGTGACGGCCGCATCCTGCTCGACCTTGGCCGGTGCCGTCACCCACAGGCCGAGCTGGCCGGGTTCGTCGCTGTAGGCCTCGAGCAGCCGCGCGCCCCGGCTGCCGAGGGCGCCATCCATGTAGAACTTCACGCCCTGCACCTGGAAGAAGGCGACGGCGGCGGCCCTGCGCCCGCGCAGCTCCTGCAGCATGAGCCGGCGGTCGTGGTTCAGGTAGGCGAAGACCCGGATGGGCAGCCGCCCTTCCGCGGCGAGCCTGCGGTAGAGGGCCAGGGCCCCGCCATCGATGCCCATGTCGGCCACCGCGCTGAATCCGTGCTGGAGGAGGATGTCGAGCCCGGCCAGCAGCCGGCGCTCCCGCTCGGCGGGGGCCGGTTTCGGCTGGGCCTTCAGCACCAGCTCCTCGGCACGGTCGAGGAGGATCCCGGTGGGGGAGCCGTCGGGTCCGAGCAGGATCTGGCCGCCCTCCGGCGACCTGCTGGCGCGGTTGACCCCGGCCGCCTTGAGGGCCGCGCCGTTGGCCCAGACCGCATGGCCGTCCACGCGCGACAGCAGCGCCGGGCGGCCGCCCGTGACCGCGTCCAGGTCGCGGGCGGTGGGGAAGGCCTTCGAGGCCCACCGGTTCTGGTCCCAGCCCCGGCCGAGAATCCAGCCCTCGGGGTGGGCGGCCGCCCAGGAACGGACCCGGTCCAGGGCCTCCTCCTTGCTGCGGCAGCCCTCCAGGTCGACCTGCAGGGCCTTGGCCCCGAGCCCCTCGACGTGGGCGTGGCCCTCGATGAACCCCGGCAGCAGGGTGCCTCCCTTGAGCTCGACGCGGGTGAAGCCGGGAAACCTCGCTTCCAGCGCCGCCGCCTCGCCGACGGCGGCGATCCGTCCCTGGCGCAGGGCCACCGCCCAGCCGTCCTTGCCTTCCGCGTGCCTGCCGTCGTCGATCCAGACCTGGGCTCCGGACAGGATCAGCGCGGGCGGGGAAGGGGGGGCTGCGTGCATGGGAACTCCGGTTTCCTCCATTCTGGATGCCCCCCGGCGGGCCGACAATCGCCGACGGCACCTGTCGGCAACGTGATACATGCAACTTCGCCGCACTGGTACCTTGGCGGGACCGAGCGGAGGAGGAACGCCATGTTCCAGGCCGATTTCCTGAACCAGGTGCGGACGCAGCTGGAGGTGAAGGAGGACCCGGCCCGGCTGCGGCAGCCGGCCTTTTCCACCAGCTCCGGCATCCCGCTCAAGAACAGCTACACGCCCGCGGACATCCCGGCCCACGATCCGGTGGCGGACCTTGGCCGCCCCGGCCAGTACCCCTTCACCCGCCACGTCCAGCCCACCGGCTACCGCGGCCGGCTCTGGACCATGCGCCAGTACGCCGGTTTCGGCACCGCCGAGGAGAGCAACGCCCGCTACCGCTACCTGCTGGACCAGGGCCAGACCGGGCTTTCGGTGGCCTTCGACCTGCCCACCCAGATCGGCATGGACCCCGACCACGCCATGGCCCTCGGCGAGGTCGGCAAGGTCGGCGTCTCGATCGCCTCGATCCGCGACATGCGCGTGCTGTTCAAGGACATCCCGCTGGACAAGGTCAGCACCAGCATGACCATCAACGCGCCCGCCGCCGTGCTGCTGAGCCTCTACCTGGCGGTGGCCGAGGAGCAGGGCGTCGGATTGGACAAGGTGAGCGGCACCATCCAGAACGACCTTCTCAAGGAGTACATGGCCCGCGGGACCTACATCTACCCGCCGCGCCCCTCCATGCGGCTGATCACCGACATCTTCGCCTACTGCGCGGATCAGGTCCCGAACTGGAACACGATCTCCATCAGCGGCTACCACATCCGGGAGGCCGGCTGCACTGCCGCCCAGGAGATCGCCTTCACCCTGGCCGACGGCATCGCCTACGTCGAGGCCGCCCTCGCGGCGGGCCTGAAGCTGGAGGCCTTTGCGCCGCGCCTGTCGTTCTTCTTCAACGCCCACAACCAGTTCCTCGAGGAGATCGCCAAGTTCCGGGCCGCCCGGCGGCTCTGGGCGCGGATCATGATGGCGCGCTTCGGCACCGACGACCCGAAATCGCAGATGCTGCGCTTCCACACCCAGACGGCGGGGTCCACGCTCACCGCCCAGCAGCCCGACAACAACATCGTCCGCACCACCGTCCAGGCCATGGCTGCGGTGCTCGGCGGCACCCAGTCCCTGCACACCAACAGCCGGGACGAGGCCCTCGCCCTGCCCACCGAGGCCAGCGCCCGGATCGCCCTGCGCACGCAGCAGATCCTCGCCCACGAGAGCCGCATCGCCGATGTCGTCGACCCCTTCGGCGGAAGCTACTTCATCGAGGCCCTGACCGATGCCCTCCAGGCCCAGGCCGAGGCGATCATCGCCAAGGTCGACGAGCTGGGGGGCATGGTCGCCGCCATCGAGCGGGGCTTCCCGCAGCGCGAGATCCAGAACGCCGCCTACGCGTACCAGCGTCAGATCGAGACGGGCGAGCAGGTGGTGGTGGGGGTCAACCGGTTCGGGATCAGCGGCGAGCAGCCGCCGGAACTGCTGCGGGTCGACGAGGCCCTGGGCGAGCGCCGCCGGCGGCAGGTGGCCGAGTACAGGGCCGAACGCGACAACGGCGCGGTCGCCGCGCGACTGGCCGAGCTGCGCACCGCCGCCGCGGGGACCGGCAACCTGATGCCGCCGATCCTCGCCGCCGTCAAGGCCGAGGCCACCGTGGGCGAGGTCTGCGACGCGCTGCGCGCGGTCTTCGGCGAGCACGTCGAGCACCTGGTGGTGTAGCCCGGGGCGCCGATCCGGGCCGCCAGACCGTAGACTGCTTCCATGGCTCCCGACGTCCGACGTCCCATCGACCGCGCCCTGCTGTTCTTCGCGCTGATGCTCATGGCCGTGGGCGTGGTCTGGGTCTACTCGGCCTCGGGGCTGAAGAGCGCGGCCAGCACCAGCTTCCTTCAGCGCCAGCTGCTGGGCGGGAGCCTGGGCGTGGCGCTCATGCTCGCCCTGAGCCAGACCGAACTCGGTTTCCTGCGCGACAACCCGCGGCCGCTGCAGCTGCTCTACGTGGTGCTGGTGCTCCTGCTCGCCGCGGTCTTCCTGTTCCCCAAGGTGAACAACGCGCACCGCTGGATCCGGCTGTTCGGCCAGCAGTTCCAGCCCTCGGAGCTGTTCAAGCCCTTCGTGGTGCTGCTGGTCTCCTGGTGGATGGTCCGCCACCGCGAGGCCTGGGGCCAGCGCCAGGACGCCATCCCGAAGCTGATGACCCTGGCCGGCCTCCTGATCGTCCCCATCGGCCTGATCCTGCGGGAGCCGGATTTCGGGACGTCCTTCCTGATCCTGTTCGTGGCGATGCTCCTGGTCTGGCTCGGCGGCGCGCCCAAGTGGATCTTCGCGGTCTCGATCCCGGTGCTCGCGCTGGTCGGGGCGGTGTTCATCCGCACCAGCCCCTACCGCATGGCCCGCGTGACCAGCTTCCTGAACCCCGACCAGGATCCCCTCGGGAAGGGCCACCAGGCCCTGCAGAGCCTGGTGGCCGTGGGCAACGGCGGGCTGGCGGGCGTCGGCCTGGGGGCCGGCCACCAGAAGCTGTTCTTCCTGCCGGAGGCCCACACCGACTTCATCTACGCCGTCATCGCCGAGGAGACCGGGCTGGTCGGCACGGTCGCCGTCCTGCTGCTGTTCCTCGGGATCCTCTGGCGCGGCTACCGGATCACGCGGAGCGTCAGGGACGGCTTCCTGAAGCTCGCCGCGATGGGTTTCACCCTCCTGCTGGTGGTCCAGGCGCTGATGAACATCAGCGTGGTCCTCAGCCTGGCCCCGAACAAGGGGATCCCGCTGCCCTTCATCAGCTACGGCGGCACCAGCCTGATCGTCTCGCTGATGACCCTCGGGCTCCTGCTGAGCATCAGCAAGGAGGCGTGAGCTTCCCCGGGGGACACCGCCGGGCCCGGATCGGCGGGGCGCCGTGGAGCGGTTCCGGCGGACGGGCGGTGCCCCGGCCGGATTCCGCTGGCGAAGTCGCCACGGCGGGTGTTCAATGACCCGAACCAACCTGTGCAGGAGCGGAGATGAACCAAGGCGTCAAACCCCACCGCGGGACCATGCTGCTGATTTTCGGCATCCTCGGGATCATCTGCTGCTTCATCTTCGCGATCCTCGCCTGGGTGATGGGCAGCGGCGACCTCAAGGCGATGGCCGCCGGCGAAATGGACCGCAGCGGCGAGGGCATGACGAACGCCGCCAAGATCCTTGGCATCGTCGGCTGCGTGCTGGCCGTCCTGAGCCTGATCTGGGTGGTGGTCGGCGGCGGGCTCGCCGTGCTGAGCGCCCTCGCCGGCCACTGAACCCCCAGCCCGGTGCGGATGACCGCCTTCCGTCCACCGGCGTGGGCCTGGGTGGTCGTGGCCTGGGCCCTGCTGGTGGCCGGCGCCGCCCTGCTCGAACTGCGCTGGGGGCTCGAACTGGAGACCTGCCTCCTGCGCCGGGCCACCGGCGTGCCCTGCCCGACCTGCGGCAGCACCCGCTCGGTGCTCGCCGCCCTGCGCGGCGACTTCCTGGGGTCGCTCCGCGCCAGCCCCCTGCTGTGGGTGGCGGGACTGGGCCTCGCCGGTTTCGCCGCGCAGAGGCTCCTGCGGGGCGCACGGGACCCCGGCCGGTCCGGCCTTCGGCCCTGGCAGCTGCTGCTCGGGCTGGCGCTGCTGCTGGCCAACTGGGCCTGGGTGCTGGCGCAGCGGTAGCCGGTCCTCACCCCAGGCGCAGCGGTTCGCCCTCGTCGTCGTCGTAGACCTGGAGGCTGGGTCCGGACCTGAGGAGCACCGCATCCTCGAACATGTTCCTGAGCTTGGGCTCGAACCGCTCCGCCTGGTCGAGGCGCGGATCGGCCGCGAGGTTCAGCCGGGTCCGCACCAGGCCGCGGATGCGATCGGGTTCGAGACCGAGGATCCCGCCGAGCAGGCGGGCAGGATGGAGGGCCTGGCCGGCATCGATGCGGGTGTCCATGCACAGGTCCGCGGCGGCCCATGCCATCCCAAGCACGCGGTCCCGCACCTCGATCCGCTTGAGCTGCTTCCGGCCGCCCTCCTTCCCGGTCTTCTCGATCTGGAAGGTGTCGGCTGCAAGGAAGGAGGCGATCCGTTCCTCGGCCGCTGCCCGGAGGTCCGGCGGGCAAGGCCAGCGCCACTCGGAGGACCGGCTGAGGTCGAGGGCGCTGGAGGCGTGGTCGGGCAGGGCCTCGGCCGTCAGGAAGGTGAGACCGGGCGGCGCCGCGCGGTTGAGGGAGGGCAGGGGGTCCGGCTCGGGCGGGGCACAGGTCAGCACCACGTCGAGGCATTCGTCCAGTCCCTCCGTGCCAAGCGGAAGCGGATGGCCCAGCGCGACGAGCGGACGCGGGCGCTTCTCCAGGCCCAGGGCGAGCCGCCAGCCGCCCTTGAGGAAGGTTTCGACCAGGGTGGCGAGGAAGGCCGGGGGCAGCAGGGCGGCCGCGGCCCCGGTCCGGGCGTAGCGCAGTCTCAGTCGCACCCTGTGGGTGTCCTGCTGCCAACCGGACCGTCGGGCCTCCAGGCCCGCGGCCAGACGCTCGGAGAGCCGGCGCAGCAGGTGCGTGGCGTCTGGCCGCTGCGACCGGAGCAGGAGGTAGGCCTCCTCGGTTTCCGACGCCGCCTCCAGGTCCGGGATCAAGTCCGCGAGTTCAGCCTCCCCGGCGCCGCCGGACAGCATTTCAGCAAACTTCTGTCGGGGGCGGAGTTCGGGCATGACCCTTCCAGCATAGCCCGGAGGGCGTTTTCCGCAGGGCCTGTGGGATTCCCCGGGCGGAATGCGGAAAAGTTGCTGGAACTTCGACCCTCTCCGGGATGCACTGCTTTCTGTGCAACCGGCGGGCGCCGCATTCACGGCGGCGGTTCCAAAACGGACCCGCCACGGGAGGTTTTGCCAAGGCGCCCCTGCAAGGGCAATCTGGTGGACGCGTGCCGATTCCCGCCGCGGGCCTCCGGGTCCCGCCCCTTCCCGATTCCTGGCCCTACCGCCGGAGGGAGGGCCATTGCGTCTGGGCACAGCGGTCCGGCATCGACCTCGGGCTCCTCGGGAAAGGATGGATCCTCACCCTGCCCGAAGACCTGGACCTCTCCGCGCCTGCCGGCGACCTCGCCGGCGCGTACGGGAGGGGCGGGATCCACCGCCGGGGCGAGGTGGTGGTGCGCCCCTACCGACGCGGCGGGCTGCTCCGGCACCTGCTCCGCACGGCCTACGCCAGCCCGCGCCGCTTCGCGCGCGAGTGGCTGATCCACCTCGCGCTCTGGGAGGCTGGATTCCCCACCCTCGAGCCCCTGGGCTTCGGGTACCGGCGCCGCGGGCCGGTCTTCGAGGGCGTCTATCTGACCCGCTACTGCGAAGGCGCCCCGTGGCCGTCGGACTGGAGCACCGGGACCGCTCGGAGCGGCGATCTGCGGACGGCCGTGGAGGCCCTCGACCGGTGGGGGCTCTGGGCTCCGGACCTGAACGCCACCAACGTGCTCATCGTGGACGGTGGCCTGCGGCTCCTGGACTGGGACCGTGCAGCGTTCGTTCCCGCGGGTGGACTGCTGCGCCTGTACCGGAGGCGCCTGCAGCGCAGCCTCGAGCGCCTCGGCGCGCCGCCCAGCGCCCGCCTGGCGCTCGAGGCGGCCCTCGGTCCGGGCCCGCTGTCCGCGGGGGGCTGACGGGATGGCCGCGGAACGGCGGGCTGCGGCGCCCGGCGACCTTCGCCGCGCCGCCTGCGCCCTCGCCCAGGAGCGCGGCCTCGTCGGTGGAATGGGCAATCCACCCGAGGAGGCCGACCTGGACCGGCTGGTCCGGAGTGGGGTCCTCGACCGGGAGGACGCGCAGCGCCTGCTGGCCGAAGCGGACATCCTGCTGAGCGGCCGGTTCCCGGAATTCAACGAATGGGACACTGCGGTGGCCGGCGCCGCGGCAGGACAGCTCCCTGGTGTCGGGGGGCTGTACCCGTGGCGGGACCGCAGCCGCTACCGGCCCGAGGTGTACCTGGGCGAGGGCGGGATGGGCCGGGTCTTCCGCGTCCACGACACGCGCCTGAACCGCAAGGTGGCGCTCAAGTTCTTCCGCGCCCACGCGAGCCTCGGGGCCGCCGCGTTCCTGCGCGAGGTGCAGGCGCAGGCCCGGATCGACCATCCGAACGTCGCCCGGGTCTTCGAGGCGGGGGAACAGGAGGGCATTCCCTACATCAGCGTCCAGGTCGTGAACGGTCCGACGCTGGCCCAGGCCGCCGCCCGGCTCGGGCTCCGCGAGAAGGTCGACCTGGTCCGGCAGGCCGCGCTCGGCGTCCAGGCCGCCCACGCCCTCGGCATCGTCCACCGTGACCTGAAACCCGGAAACATCATGCTGGAAGCGGATCCCCAGGGCGGCCTGCGGGCCCTGGTGGTGGACTTCGGGCTGGCCCGGGACCTCGCCGAGGCGCCGGGACGGACCACCACGGTGATGGGAACGCCCACCTACATGAGCCCCGAGCAGATCGAGGGCCCGCAGGTGCTGGTCGGCCCCCACTCCGACATCTACGCCCTGGGCGTGACCCTGTTCGAGGTGCTCGCCGGCGTCCCGCCCTTCGTCGGCGCCACCCAGGCCGAACTGCTGGTCGCGATCCTGGGCTCGGACCCTCCGCCGCTGCGATCCGTCGATCCGTCCCTTCCCAGGGACCTGGAGGCGGTGGTGCAGCACTGCCTGGAACGGGACGTGCTGAAGCGCTACGACCGCGCCCAGGAACTGGCAGAGGACCTGGAGCGTTTCCTCGCGGGTGCGCCGGTTTCGGTGAAGCCCCAGGGGCCCCTGGTGCGCCTGCTGCGCAGGGCCCGGCGCAACCGGGTGCCGCTGGCCAGCGCGGCGGCGATCCTGGTGCTCGGGCTCGGCTGGGGCGGCTATGCCGTCGCCGTGCGCGCCCGCGAACGTGCCCTGGCCCGGCGCGTGGAGGCCCAGGTGGCGGACCTCGACCGGCTCCGCGCCGATTTCGACCGGCTCCGTGCCGAGCAGGACCAGGAGCGCAGGACCTCCCTGGAGTTCCAGCGCCGGGTTGCCGAGGCGGCCACGGCGGCGGAGCGCAAGGACGCCGAGCAGCGCCTGCTCGCCAGCCAGGCCCGGGAGCGCGACCTCGCCCAGCAGGTGGAGGCGGCCCAGCGCAAGGTCCGCGTCGAACCCCGGCCGCCGGAACCCGCGCCGGCGGCGAAGGAGCCGGCGGAGGCCCCGAGGCCCGCGGCGCTCCCACCCGATCCCAGCTACATCCCTCCCCAGCTGGTCCGGCTGGCTCCTGCCGCCCACCCG
>JAYRFV010000078.1:0-26414 GCA_041908165.1 Holophagales bacterium
GCGGCCGCCCCCCGGCCGGCCTGCGCTGAGGACCCCGGGCGCCCCGGCGCGCCGGCCGGCCGGCGGGACCCTCCAGCCGCGATCCGCGGCCGGGGGCCGCCTTCAGTTCCGGCGCTCCAGGCGGAACGGTACGCCCAGAGTCTGCCCCTGGAAGGTCATGTACCAAGTCCCGGTGATCTGCCCCTGGGCCAGCGAGCCCGTGAACCGCCCCCCGAGGGGTTCGGTCCGGGTGGCGGTCTGCTTCGATCCGCTGGCCTCGCCCTGGATCATGCTGTTGGGAGGGCTGTAGGTCCCGGTCCACCGGGTTGCCAGCTGCACGGAGGGGTCGGCGGGCGAGCGGCCCGAGTAGCTCCCGGTGACCCTTTCGCCGGAGATCTCCAGGCGCAGGGTGCCGGTGCACAGGGCGGGGGTGGTGGCACCGACCCAGGTGCCGTCCGCCTGCAGGCCCCCGCCCGCCTTCCCTCCGATCTGCCCGTGGCTGGAACCGCAGTGCAGGGTCCGATCGCCGCGCCGGGCTGCGGGCCGGCCGTCGATGAGCACGGATTCGTCGCCGGCCACGATCTTGAAGGTGTTGGCACCGCAGCAGCGGGCATGGGTTCCACCGTCCCCGACGCGGGCCGCGGGGCGCCCGCGCACCTGCACGGAGGCACTTCCGGTTTCGATCCTGCCCGTGACCGGGTGCGGACAGGCCGGGCACCCGTGGGCACAGGCCGGGGACTGCACCAGGTCGCCGACACAGGCATAGCGCTCGGGAGACACCGCCTGGACGTCGAAGGTCCGCGACAGGTCCCGCCCCTTCACGGTCAGCGTCAGGATGATCCGGTTGGGCCCGGGCCCGCGGAAGACGGGCCTGCTGAACCGACCCCGGGCCGGAGAGAACTGCCCCGTTCCGCTCCACCGCACCTGGTCGGACAGGTCCTTGCCGTCCACCGTGGCGGAGGCCCCGAAGGACCACCCGGAGGTGAACACCCGGGGACTGCGGCCCGCCGGGAAGGTGAGATGCAGGTCCGGCGCCAGTCCCCAGGCGGGGAGCGCCTGCATGAAGGCGATCAGGACGAGTTCCATGAAGGCGACCCGGTACCGCAGCGGCCGGGTGTACGGCGCAACATCCATGGGCCCTCCAGTCCAGCCGCCTTCGGGTCGGCGGCCAGCCGATTGCCATTCTCGCCTCATTCGTGGGGACCGGGGGACCCCGACCCCCTGGACCCCGGGTAGAATCGGCCGTCCGGCCCGGAGGCGACCATGACGAACGTGCTCGGCATCAGCGGGGTGTTCCTGTTCGCGAACGATCCCAGGTCCCTGCAGCAGTGGTACCGCGACCGGCTGGGCCTGGACCTGGCCTGCTGGGGCGAGGACAGCTGCTACGGCATCGACCTGCCGCACACCTTGCCGGGCGGCCAGGAGAGCCACACGGTGTTCTCCATCCAGAAGGCCAAGGAGCCCCTCTCCGGTCCGCGCCGGGAGACCATGGTCAACTGGCGGGTCGCGGACCTGGAGGCGATCCTCGCCGACCTCGCCGCCGCCGGGACCCCGGTGGAGAAGCGCGAGGACTCCGAGTACGGCCGCTTCGCCTGGATCCGGGACCCGGAGGGCAACCGCCTGGAGCTGTACCAGAAGCCGGCCTAGGGGGCTCAGCGCGGGCCGGCCGGGATGCCGCGCAACTGGGCCAGCAGGTCCTGGAGGGCCTTCCGGTCCGCGCCGGAGGCCTGGGCTAGGGCGCCCTTCACCAGGGCGATGGCATCCTGTTCCCGGCCCTCGGCCACCCGGGCCAGGACGGCGCGACCGAGCCCCTGGTACTTCTCCGGCAGGCGGAACTTCAGGGAGCGGCGCACCGGCTCCGCCTGGATGCCCGGGGGAGACCCGGTCACGGACGCGCCGGACGGCGTCGCCGGGGGTTCGGCCTCCCGGCGACGGTGGTTCTGGTGCTCGGCCAGTTCCCGGGCGAAGGAATCCGCCACGCGTCGTTCCTCGGGTGTCCGGGCGGCCGTCTTCAGGCCCGCGGCGATGCGGGCTGCCTGGGCCTCCTCGCCGAGGGCCAGGCAGACTTCCCCGAGGCTGGCCCGGAAGGCCAGCGTGGCGGGCTCGAGCTCGACCGCGCGGCGGCTGGCGGCCAGGGCCCGCGCGCGCCCGTCCGGTTGCCGGAGGAGGGCCAGCCCGTGCAGGGAGTGGGCCGGCGCGAAGCCCGGGTTCAGGGCGAGGCAGCGCTCCAGCAGCCGGAGCGGGTCCGCAGCCTCCTCGCCTGCCCCGCGAAGGGCCAGGACGGCCAGGTAGTAGGGCGTCCTGAAGTCCTGCCCGTCCAGGCGCTGGGCCTCGAGCAGATGGGCGCGGGCGGGGCCGTCCGACCGCTCCTGGAAGGCCTGGTAGCCCAGCCCCAGGTGGGCCCGTCCCAGACCGGGGGCCAGTCCCAGTGCTTCCTTCAGCGCTGCCAGGGCCCGCTCCGGCAGTCCGGAGCGCTGAAGCACCTCGGCCTCCAGCACCAGCACCTCGGCACGCCCCAGGCTCCGTGCCGCGAATCCACGGTCGTCGAGGGCCAGGGCCAGGTCGTAGTCATGGAAGCGGAAGGAGGGCTGGCGAGCGTAGGTGCGCAGGGCGGCGATGAAGGACGGCAGGTCGCCGAAGGCGCGCCGGTGGGCCGCCAGCGGGTCGCCGCCCTCCTCCAGGGCCTGGACCAGCCTGCCCAGCAGGCCCTTCTGAACCGCTCCAGGATCCATGAGGAGGTAGTGCACGGCGGCCCAGCTCTGCGCGTAGAAGAGCGAGCTCTTTCCGGCCTGGCGGTAGTGGGGCGAGTCGCGGTCCACGGTGAAGAAGACCTCCGCCGGCAGCAGGGCGCTCCGGCGCAGGCGGTCCAGGCGCGCCTCCGGCACCTGTCCGATCCGCACGCGGTCGCGGCGGATCTCGGTGGCCCCGTAGAAGTCGGCGATGCCTTCGTCCAGCCACGCAGGGACATGACCGAGGTTGCCGTGGATGATGCCGTGGGCGAACTCGTGGTAGAGCGTGAAGTAGGGCTGCTGCTCCTGGTGCTGCACATCGAGGCGCAGGATCGCGAAGTCCATGTCCTGCGACCGCAGGAAGCGTCCGGCCGGGCGGCTCGGGTCCTGCCCTTCGAAGGGCCCGGGCGCGAAGCGCCGCATGGAGGTCTCGTCCTGCAGCACCACCAGGGTCAAGGGCCGTCCGGTCTCGGTGCGCGCCTCCGGCAGCACCTTCCGGAACACCTCCCGGATCGCCTCGAACTGGCGCAGGGCCGCCCTGGCCTCCGCCTCCCCGGCGTTGCTGACCGCCGTGTAGTGCGGCGACCGGACCTCCACCCAGGATTCCTCCTTGCCGGACAGGGCCCCGCCCAGCAGCAGGGCGAGCAGGAGCAGGACGGGAGCGGGGCGAAGGGGCATCGGCTGGCGGGGAGCGCGGGGAATCAGGATGGCGGTGCCGGCCGCCGGGCGACCATCAGGAACTCCCGGCCGGCCCGGCGGGGATGGCTGCAGGTGGCCTCGGCGAGGTCCAGGACCTCGAACCGAGCCCGCGCCAGCCGCAGCAGTTCCTCCGGTTCCACGGCGAAGGGCGGACCCGGCGGATTGTTGACCGTGTGGAAGAAGGCGCCCAGCCAGAGACCCCCGGGCCTCAGCCGGTCGGCCAGGGAATCCAGGTATTCCGGTCGCCGTTCCGGCGCCATGGCCACGAAGCAGGTATGGTCCACGATGCCGTCGAAGGCCGGAAGTTCGGTGGCGAACCAGTCCGCCTGCCGCCAGTCGACCGCGTCGCCATAGCGGGCGCGGGCCCCCTCGATGGCGGCGGGCGCGAAGTCCACGCCGGTCACCTGGAAGCCCCAGCGCGCCAGTTCGGCGGCGTCGTGGCCGAACCCGCAGCCCGGCACGGCAATCCGCGGCCCGGGCTCCAGCCCGAGGGCGCCCGCCCGGTCCAGCAGTTCCGGCAGCAGCGGCGTGGGCCCGTCCATGTCCCAGCCGGGACGGCCTTCGGCGTCGTACACCGCCTGCCAGTAGTGGGGGTCGTGAAGGTCCATCCCCCATTTACGCCGATCCCGCCCTGGAAGGGGAGCCCGTGACGGCATTCACCGCTGGATCGGCCTAGAATCCCCTTGGGGTGCGCCATGAAGCTGCTCAAGATCAACCACCTGGGCATCGCCGCCCCGGGCCTCGCGGAAGCCATGGCCCGGCTGGAGCGCCTATTCGGGATCCGCGCCGAGCACATCGAGGAAGTCGCCGACCAGAAGGTGCGCACCGCCTTCTACTCGATCGGTGAGAGCACCCTCGAGTACCTGGAGAGCACCGACCCCGAAGGCCCCATCGGCAAGTTCCTGGAGAAGCGCGGCCCCGGCATCCACCACCTGGCCTTCGAAGTGGACGACGTCGATGCCGCGGTGCAGGAACTGCTCGCCAAGGGCGTGCGCATGGTCGACCAGGTGCCGCGCAAGGGTGCCCACGGCAACCGCATCGCCTTCATCCACCCCGCCGAGACCGGCGGCGTGCTGGTGGAGATCTGCCAGCACGTCGGGGACTGAGCCTACCGCATCGTCCCCAGGTACCAGCCCCACAGCGCCGGGCCGTAGAAGACCACCGGGAAGGTCGCCAGCGCCAGGGTGCAGCCGAAGGGCAGCAGGGTCTGGGCGCCGGTGCGGCGCAGCAGCACGAGCGGCAGGGCGAAGGCCAGCATCAGGGCGGCGCCGGCGAACAGGATGCCGAGCATCGGCGCCCAGCCCCAGAAGGCGCCGAGCCAGGCCAGCATCTTGAAGTCGCCCATGCCCATGCCGGCCTCGATGGGCTGGCCTCCGGCGGCCTTCACCACGGCGTTGCGGATCCAGACGTAGAGGCGCTCGAACAGCCAGGGTCCGCCGTAGCCGAGGGCGATGCCCAGCAGGCTGGCCTGCCAGGTCACCGGCGTGCCCAGCAGGCTCCAGGCGGGGGCGGTCTGCACGGCGTTGCTCCACGTATCCACCACCAGAACGCCGTTGCCGGTGCCCCAGATCCGCACCAGGGCCTCCGGCCAGGCCAGTTGCGGCAGCGTGCACAGCAGTCCCAGCGCCATCATCGGGAACTGGATCACGTCCGGAAGGAAGTATTCGGTGAAGTCGGTGAAGAACAGCACCAGCAGCACCCAGCCGCAGAGCAGGCCCTTGGCCCAGACCAGGGTGCCGAAGGGGAACACCCAGACGCTGGCGGCGGCGATCAGCCCGCCGAGCAGTTCCACCAGGAAGTAGCGGAAGGGGATCCGCCAGCCGCATTTCGGACAGCGGCCCAGCAGCAGCAGCCAGGACACCAGCGGGATGTTCTGGTACCAGACGATCCGCGCCCGGCAGCCGGGGCAGTGGCTGGGGGTGGTGACCACGTTGCGCTCCGCCGGGTCCTCCTGGGGGAGCCGGTGGATCAGCACGTTGCCGAAGGAGCCCACCACCAGGCCGAAGGGGAACAGCAGGAGCGACAGGAACCAGGGGGGCAGGTCGTGGAGGCCGGCGGACATGGCTCAACTATCCCACGACCGCAGGGACGCCGGGCCCGTTCCAGGCACAATGGGGAGTCCAACCGGAGCGTCCATGAAGCCCCTCCTTGCCACCGCCCTCGCCTTCGCCGCCTGCCTGGCCCTGGCGGCCCAGGACCGGAAGGTCCAGCCCCAGCCCAGCGCCGCCCCGGCGCCCCGCGCCAAGCCGCGGGTGCAGATCGACACCAACTACGGGCCCTTCGTGATCGAACTGGAGCCGGACCTGGCTCCCGCCACCGTCGCCAACTTCCTGCGCTACGTGAAGGAGGGCCACTACCGGGGCACCACCTTCCACCGCGTCATCCCCGGCTTCATGGTCCAGGGCGGCGGGCACCTCGAGGACCTGTCCGAGAAGCCCGCCCGGGCGCCCGTGCGCAACGAGGCGGAAAGCACCTTCAAGGGCGGCCTGAAGAACACCAAGGGCACGGTGGCCATGGCCCGCACCGGCGACCCGCACAGCGCCACCGCGCAGTTCTTCGTCAACACCGTCGACAACGCCTACCTGGACTTCCGCTCGGCCGACGCCGAAGGCTGGGGCTACTGCGCCTTCGGCCGGGTGGTCTCGGGCATGGAGACCATCGAGAAGATCGAGCAGGTCCGCACCGTCTGGCGGCGCGGCATGCAGAACGTTCCTGAATACCCGGTGAAGATCAAGGGGGCGGCGGTCCTGCCCGCCCCATGAGCGGCCGGCCCCTCTGGCGCCCGCTGCTGGTCTGGGCCTGGGCCGGTCCGGCCCTGGTGGCCGCCTGCTGCCTCGGCCTGCTGCTGTGGCCGTTCTGCGGTGGCTTCGGCGCCTTCTGGACCGTGGCCCCGCACTACATCCGGATGGTGGCGGCCAGCTTCGGCATCCGCCGCGGCCTGGCCGGCTGGGAGGCCCTTCCGGAAGCGGTCCGCGACGGCCGCCAGCCGGCGGTCTTCGTCGGCAACCACGCCTCGCTGTTCGACCCGCCCCTGCTGATCTCCACCCTGCCCTGCCCTGCGGCCTTCCTGGCCAAGCGGGAGCTGTTCCGCATCCCCTTCCTCGGCTGGGTGATGGCCATGGCCGGCTTCATCCCCATCGACCGCGGCAACCGCGCCCGGGCCCACGCCTCCATGCAGGACGCCGCCCGGATCGTGCGCGAGGGCCGCTCCCTGGCCGCCTTCCCCGAGGGCACCCGGTCCCTGGACGGCCGGCTGCTGCCCTTCAAGAAGGGCGTCTTCACCCTCGCGGTGGAGGCGGGCGTCCCGGTGGTGCCCTTCGCCATCCAGGGAGGCGTCGCCATCGTCCCCAAGGGCACCTGGCGGGTGGCCGGAGGTCCCTACCGGATCCTGCTGGGCGCGCCCCTGGAGCCGGGATCCGATCCCGAGGCCCTGCGCGAAGCCGCGGCGCGGGCGGTGGGGGATTTGCTGGCCCGGGGGTGATCGCGGCCAGGGTCCGGTTTCGGATCCATGTTCGGGATCGGCAGCGGCGAATGGGAGTCCGCCCCGCCCCCGGATTGCCGATGCCCGTGGCCGATGCCGCGGCGCGTTGACCGCTGCCACCCTCCATCCCCCCGCCCCAATCCGCCTAGACTGGTCCGGTAAACGCCCCGCCCCCCGCTCCGTATCCGGCCTGACTCCTGGAGCCGTCTTGATCTCCTTTGACCAACTCGAAGTGCGCTACGGCCCCACCGTCGCCCTGAAGGGCATCTCCCTGGCCTTGGAGGACGGCGTGATCGGGCTGCTTGGTCCCAACGGGTCCGGCAAGTCCACCTTGCTGAAGACCCTGCTCGGCCTGCTGACCCCGGCGCGCGGCCGCGGCGAGGTGCTGGGCCTGCCCCTGGGCACCGCCGAGGCGGCCCGCCTGCGCGGCCGGATCGGCTACATGCCCGAGTACGACGCGCTGATCGAGGACACCTCGGCCTACGAGCAGGTGGCCTTCTGGGGCGAGCTGTCGGGGCTGCGCCCGGCCCAGTCCCGCGACCGCGCCCACGAGGTGCTGTACTTCGTCGGCCTGGACGAATCCCGCTACCGCAACGTCAGCGGCTATTCCACCGGCATGCGCCAGCGGGTCAAGCTGGCCCAGGCGCTGGTCCACAGCCCCGAACTGGTCTTCCTGGACGAGCCCACCAACGGCCTCGATCCCTACGGCCGCAAGCGCATGCTCGACCTGATCCTGAAGGTGCGCGCCGAACTGGGCACCTCGGTGATCATGGCCACCCACCTGCTGGAGGACGTGGAGCGCTGCGCCGACCAGCTGGTCATCCTCGACAAGGGCGAGATCAAGGCCAGCGGCCGCATGGACGCCCTGCGGCGGATGCTGGCGAAGCGCTTCGAGCTGCGCTTCCTGGACCCGCTGAACCCCGCCCAGGAGGCCGGCCTCGGCGAGCTGGGCACGGTCCTGGAGGGCCGCAACGGCCTCTACGACGTGGAACTGCACGCGGCGGATCCCAGGGGCCCCTTCGCCTGGGCGCAGCGGGCCGGCGCCGTCCTGGTGCAGCTCACGCCGCGCCACGACCGCCTGGACGAGGTGCTGATCCGGGCGCTGCACCCGCACGCGCCGGTTCCTGCGCTGCCGGAAGGGGGCCGCTGATGCCCATCTACGCCCCCACCCTGCCACCGCGCCCCGCCCTCGAGGACGGCCCGCACCCGATCGCGACGATCATGCGCTTCGACCTGAAGCGGGTGCTGCGCGCCAAGCTCGGCCGCTTCTTCGGCTTCATCTTCGCGTTCATCCTGATCATCCGCGTCGCCGTGCTGTACGTGAACCACCTGCTGGAGACCAAGAAGCAGCTCGCGCCCATGCGCGACTTCGCCAAGGACATCCTCAGCCAGGGCGCCGCCTTCCAGGCCGACTGCCTGCCGCCCTGGCTGCTGACCATCCTCTGGTTCCAGGTGGCCATCGTCGGCGCGGGACTGGTGTCCCGCGACACCCTGTACCGGGTGCGGCCGCTGGTCTACGCCCACCCGGTGCGGCCCCTCGACTACCTGGCCGCCAAGGGGCTGTTCGCCACCGCCCTGCCCTTCGCCATCCAGCTGCCCTTCGTGCTGGTGCCCTGGGTGCTGTCGCTGCTGATCGCCGGAACGAGCGGGCCGATCTGGCCCACCGCGCCGCTGCACCTGCTGCCCGCGGCGCTGATCGTGGCCGCGCTGATGGGCGCCGTGACCCTGGGCGCCAGCGCCATGGCCTCGACCCCGCGGATGGGCTTCGGCTGGGTGGTGGGCATCGTGCTCGGCTCCACGGCCCTGGGCGGCCTGGTGGCCGGCCTCACCCGCAGCACGGCCTGGCTCGCCTGCAGCCCCGGCGCCCTGGTCGCCGCCTGGCCGGAACTGCTCTGCGGCGTGGCCGAGCCCAAGCTGGGCTGGGTGCCGACCATCCTCGGCACGGTGGCCCATGTGTCCCTCTGGCTGTGGATCGCCGCCCGGCGGACCCGCCCCGACGAAGCGGTGATGTGACATGGCCGGCATGATCGAACTGCAGCGCGCCTCGCTCCGCTACGGCGACATCCTCGGCCTGTCGCCGACCACCTTCAGCCTGCCCGAGGAGGGCGGCATCACCGGGCTGCTCGGGCCCAACGGCGCCGGCAAGTCCACCCTCATCCAGATCCTGTCCGGCCTGCTCCCGCCCAGCGGGGGCGAGGTGCGGATCTTCGGCCAGGCGCCCTGGCGCAACCCCGCCGTGCTGGCGCGCATCGGCCTGGTGCCGGAGGGCGACCGCTTCCCCGCCGGGCTGCAGGCGCGCCGCTGGCTGCGCATGATGGGCCAGCTCTCCGGCCTCAAGGGCGCCGCCCTGGACGCCGCCCTCGCCCGCGGCCTCGGCATCGTCGGCATGGCCGACCGCGCCCACCTGCCGTTCTCCTCGATGTCCAAAGGCATGCGCCAGCGCATCCGCCTGGCCCAGGCGCTGCTGCACGAGCCGCGCCTGCTGATCCTCGACGAACCCTTCAACGGCCTCGACCCAGAGGCCCGGCTCGAGCTGATGGACATGCTCCGCGGCCTGGCCGCGGGGGGCGTGCGGGTGCTGGTGTCCAGCCACATCCTCGGCGAGGTGGCCCAGCTCACCGACCGCATCCTGCTGCTGTTCCGCGGCCGGCTGCTGGCCGAGGGCAGCGTCGCCGAGATCCGCGAACTGCTCGACCGCCACCCAGTGGAGCTGCGGATCGGCGCCGAATCGGCCCGCGCCGTGGCGCGCTGGGCGGTGGAGCACCCGGAACTGGTGGCGCTGCGCATGGACAACGGCAGCGCCGTGCTGTCGGTGCGCAACCCGCGCTCGTTCCTGCCCAGGCTGCAGGAGGCGGTGGTGTCCGGCGAGCTGCCCCTGCACACCCTCGATCCGCTCGATCTCAATCTGGACGCAGTTTTCCAATACCTGACGACGGATCACGCCTAACGTTACGCGGGGGTTCCGCGCTGCGCGCACACCCCCGCACCCCCACGCTCAGAATCGGCGAAGCCGCTTCCTCGCTTCCCCAAGTCGGCAGCCAGACCATTCAAGGATGAGTTGATGACGCCTTCGATCCCCTCCCCCATGCGCACGCTGCAGGCGGTGGCCGTGGGCTACCTGCCGCGGGTCCTGCAGGCCCGCGGCTGGGCGCTGGCGGCCATTCCCCTGGCGCCGGTGCTCACCGCCATCGGCGTGGCGGCCCTGGTGCAGGCCCAGGGCGGCCGCGTCTCGCCGGCGGAAAGCATCAAGGTCTTCCACGAGGTCATCGTCAAGATCATGGTGCCGATCATGGCCCTGGTGGCCGCGCCCGTGGGCATCCGCGAGGACCTCGAGCAGCGCACCCTGCCGCTGATGCTGGTGCGGCCCGCCCCGCCCTGGGTCTACCCCCTGGCCAAGGGCCTGCCCTGGTTCCTCTGGGGCGCGCTGTGGCTGGCGGCCTCCGCCACCGGGCTGGCGGCCATGGGCGCCAGCGCCGAATCGGTGCTGCGCGGGGCCTTGGCCCTGGTCGGCCTGTACTGGGCGGAGCTGGCCTTCTTCACGCTGCTGGGCCTGGTGCTCAAGCGCGGCACCCTCTGGGGGGCGCTGTACATCTTCATCTGGGACCCCCTGGTGCGGATCATGCCGGGCAACCTGCAGCGCTTCACGTTCCTGCACTATGGCGAGTCCATCGCCGGCTCCCGCGCGGGCGAGATGGGGGTGAAGGAGATCTTCGCCCAGGCTCCGGTGGAGACGCCGCTCGGGCTGGCGGCCCTGGGACTCCTCGCCTTCGGCCTGGCCTGCTGGGCCGCCTGCGGATGGAAGCTGCACGCCACGCCGGTGGGCCTCGCCGGCCGCGACGCCGAAGGCTGACCCGTCGGCGGTCCCCGAGCCTGCGCCCCCGCACGGGCCGGGCCCCCGGACAGCGTAGACTGGTCCGATGCGTCTGCATCGAACCCTGCACCCCTCCGGCGTCGAGATCCTGGTCGAACCCATGGAGCACCTGCGCAGCTGCGCCGTGGGCGTCTGGGTGAAGCGCGGTTCCTGCCACGAGGGCGCCGCCGAGGAAGGCCTGGCCCACTTCATCGAGCACGCGGTGTTCAAGGGCACCGCCGCCTTCCCGGATCCCGAGTCCCTGTCGGCCGCCACCGACCGCCTGGGCGGCAGCCTGGACGCCTTCACCGGCAAGGAGGTCGCGTGCTTCTACGGCCGGGTGCTGGAGGAGCAGCTGCCGGACCTGCTGCACCTCCTGGGTGAGCTGGTGAGCACCCCGCGCTTCGACCGCACCGAGCTGGAGCGGGAGCGCGGCGTGATCCTGGAGGAGATCGCCCAGAGCGAAGACACCCCCGACGATTGGGTCAGCGAGCTGTTCTACCAGAAGTTCTGGGAGGGCACGCCGCTGGCGCACCCGATCCTGGGCCGGCCGGAGCAGGTGGGCGGCTACACCGACGCGGACGCCCGGCGCTTCCACGGCCAGACCTACTGTGGCGGCAACCTGATGGTGACCGCGGCCGGCGCGGTCGACCCGGCCCGGCTGCTTGGGCTGCTGGAGCCGGTGCTCGCGCGCCTTCCGGTCCGCGGCTCCACGCCGGTGGCGGCGCTGGCACCGCCCCGGTCCTTCCTTCTCAACGTCCCACGCAAGGGGCTGCAGCAGGCCAACCTGCTGCTCGGCTTCCCCGGTCCCGGGCACACCGCCCCGGAGCGCGGGGCCTTCTCGCTGCTGGCGCACGTGCTCGGCGGCGGCATGTCCAGCCGGCTGTTCCTGGAACTGCGCGAACGCAGGGGCCTGTGCTACCAGGTCTCGGCCTATCCGACCCCCTACCGGGACGCAGGCGCGCTGCAGATCGCCGCCAGCTGCGCGCCGGCGAACGCCCGCGAGCTGGTGCGGCGGGCCCTGGCCGAGTGCCGGTCGCTGGCCGAAAAGGGGCTGCCGGAGGAGGAGCTGGAGCGGGCCCGGCTGCAGGCCCGGACCAGCCTGGTGTTTTCCCAGGAGAGCAGTTCCAGCCGGATGTTCACCCTCGCCCACCAGGCCATCCATTTCGGCCGGGTGCAGAGCCTCGATGAACAGATGGCGGAGATCCAGGAGGTCACCCCCGCCTGCGTGCAGCGGGCGGCGCAGCGCTGGCTGGACACCTCGGCATTGGGGCTGGTGAACCTGGGGGCGCGGCGTGGTTCCGAGATCCGGGACCAGGACCTCGCGGCCTGATGCTCCGTGGGGGTTGCGCGCTACGCGCCTACCCCCACACCCCCACGCCCTCGCAGGCGGAGCCTGCTCGGGCTTCCTCTCCCAGTAGGGTCCTTCGCTTGTTGACCGCCGCCTTGGCGGGCCACCCCCGCACCCCCACGGGGCTATGCTCAGGGCGGTGAGGGCGCGGATGGGCGAGGACCGGTACCAGCGGATCTACCGGTGCGGGGCGGAACTTTACGCTGCGCTGGTGGCCTGCGAGGACTGCGACGGCAACCTGGGATCGGCGCTGGCGGCGGACCTGCACGGGGACGTGGTGGAGTTCGGGGCCGGCACCGGGCGCCTGACTCGGCTGCTGGTGCCCCAGGCGCGGAGCATCCGCGCCTTTGATGCCAGCCCGGCGATGCTGGCGGCGGCACGCCGGACCCTGGGCCCGGACGTGCGGCTGGCGGCCGCGCTGAACCATGCGCTGCCGGTCCGCAGCGGCAGCGCCGACCTGGCCCTGGCGGGCTGGAGCTTCGGCCATGCCACCGGCTGGAACCCGGACGGCTGGCGCGGCGAGATCGACCGCTGCCTGGCGGAGATGCGCCGGGTGCTTCGCCCCGGCGGCCGCGCCGTGGTGATCGAGACCCTGGGCACGGGCCGCACCGAGCCGGCGCCGCCCAGCAGCATCCTGGCCGAGTACTACGACCGCCTGGAATCGGCCGGATTCGCGCACACCTGGATCCGCACCGACTACCGCTTCGCCCGCCGAGAGGAGGCCGATCGCCTCTGCCGCGCCTTCTTCGGACGGAGCTTTCCGCTCGATCCGGATGGATCCGGCTGGCGGCTGCCGGAATGCAGCGGGATCTGGCGGCTGCGGACCTGAGCCGGCCCGCTCCCGCACCGAATAGACTGGACCCATGGAGGAACCGCTGCGCCCCTGGGACCGGCCCGCCCCCGACCGCGGCGGGCTGCCCTCAGCCTGGTCGCTGCTCCCGGAGGACCTCGCCGCGCTCGGCTGCCCCGGGCATCCGCAGCGCCTGTTCGGCGCCCTGCATCGCACCTGGACCTGGGTGGACGGCGCGCCGCGGATCGGCCGGGCGAACCTGGACTGGCTGCTGGGCGTGGCCGACCTGGCCCTGCCGAAGGTGGTGGAGCGCACCGAGGCCGAGGACGGCACCACCAAGCTGGCGCTGGAACTGACCGACGGGGAGCGGATCGAGACCGTGCACATGCCGCGGGAGGTGCGCAGCCCCCGGGTCACCCTGTGCCTGTCCAGCCAGGTGGGCTGCGCCCTCGGCTGCAGCTTCTGCGCCACGGGGACCATGGGGATCCGCCGCAACCTCAGCGCCGGCGAGATCGTGGCCCAGGCCCTGGTGGTGCTGCACGAACTGGGGCCGGCCAACCCGAGCAAGGTGACCCTGGTGTTCATGGGGATGGGCGAGCCGCTGCACAACCTCGACCAGGTCCACCGCGCGCTGCGCGGCTTCGCCGACCTGGCCGGCCTGGGCATCCCGATGCGCCGGATCACGGTCAGCACCTCCGGCCTGGTGCCGGCCCTGGACCGCCTGGCCCGCATGCAGCCCCGGCCCTGGCTGGCGGTGAGCCTGAACGGCGGCAGCGACGCCGTGCGCAGCCAGACCATGCCGGTCAACCGCGCCTACCCCCTGGCGGAGCTGATGGCCGCGGTGCGCCGCTGGACCCTCAAGCCCCGCGAGAAGCTCACCTTCGAGTACGTGCTGCTGCGGGACATCAACGATTCCGAAGCCGACGCCCACGCCCTGGCCGCAACCCTGGGCGAGTTCCGCCAAAACCACAACCTCAACCTGATCCCCATGAACGAGCACCGCCAGAGCGAGATCCGCGGCAGCGGCGAGGCCCGGCTGCAGGCCTTCGCGGCGGTGCTCAAGCAGCACGGCTGCTTCGTCACCGTCCGAAGGTCGAGAGGAAGGGACGCGAATGCCGCCTGCGGGCAGCTGATCAAGGAAAACCCGAATCAACACAGAGGCAAGGATCAATAAATTAGGAAAAGAATTTATTAACGCAAAGACGCAGGGGCGCAAAGGAAAGCAATTCTGAAAAGAACCGCTCTTCCACGACGAAAACTCGTTTTTCCCTTCTCTGCGCCTTTGCGCCTTTGCGTTGAAAATTTCAGTTTCATTTTTCTTTGTGCCTTTGTGCCTTTGTGTTGAAAAATCCCATTCCCCTTCCCAATGCCAACCTCCCTCCGTGTTGAAATCGTCCATGCCGACTCCCACCGCCATCCTCCTCATCTCCTGCCCGGACCAGCGCGGCATCGTGGCGCGGCTGGCGTCGTTCCTGTTCGAGCGGGGCGGCAACATCGTCGATTCGGACCAGCACTCGGACCTGCAGGCGGGCCGCTTTCTCGGCCGACTGGAATGGGAGCTGGCGGGCTTCCAGCTGGGCAAGGAGGACCTGCGTGCGGCCCTGGCGGAGCTCGTCGGCCCGATGGGCGGCAGCTGGGAGCTGCACTTCTCCGACGAGGTGCCGCGGATCGCCATCTGGTGCAGCAAACAGGAACACTGCCTGCTCGACCTGCTGTGGCGCTGCCAGGCCGGCGAGCTGGGCGGCGCGCTGGCGCTGGTGCTCAGCAACCACGACCTGCTGCGGCACCACGTGGAGCCCCTGGGCATCCCCTTCCACGTCCTGCCGGTGAGCCGGGAGACCAAGGCGGCGGTGGAGGCCCGCGAGCTGCAACTGCTGCGGCAGGAGCGGGTGGAGCTGGTGGTGCTGGCCAAGTACATGCAGGTGCTCAGCCCGGAGTTCCTCCGCGCCTTCCCGAACGTCATCAACATCCACCACAGCTTCCTGCCGGCCTTCGCCGGCGCCCAGCCCTACCACCAGGCCCACGCCCGCGGCGTGAAACTGATCGGCGCCACCGCCCACTTCGTCACCGAGGCCCTGGACGCCGGCCCGATCATCGAGCAGGACGTGGTCCGGGTCAGCCACCGCGACACCGTCGAGGACCTGGTCCGCAAGGGCAAGGACATGGAGCGCCTGGCCCTGGCCCGTGCCGTCCGCCTGCACCTCCAGCGCCGGGTGCTCACCTACGGCAACAAGACGGTGGTGTTCGAGTAGGAACAAATTTTTTCAACGCAAAGGCGCAGAGGCGCAAAGGGAAGCAAATTGATGGATGAAAATGAAATCTCGGGCCGAATCATCCAGGCGGCCATTGAGGTCCATCGTGGGTTGGGAGGGCCAGGGCTGCTCGAATCGGTTTACGAAGAAGCACTGGTATGGGAACTCAAGCAAACCGGACTCGAGATCGAGCGGCAGTTGGCCTGCCCCATCCGTTACAAAGGCATCGAGCTGGCGCAGCCGCTCCGGATCGACCTGCTTGTCAATTCCCTGGTCGTGGTGGAATGCAAAGCGACTTCTGATCATCACCCGATCTTTGAATCTCAGGTGCTCACGTATCTGCGCTTAAAAGCCCTTCGGCTTGGTTTGCTGCTGAATTTCGGTCTACCCACGCTCAAGCAAGGCATTCACCGAATCGTGAATGGCCTCTGAGGCATTTCCCCTTTGCGCCTCTGCGCCTTTGCGTTGAATCATGAGTCCATGTCCTTCTCCATCCCCATCCACCTCCTCCCCCACGCCGAGGGCCTCCCCCTGCCCGAGCCGGCGACGCCGCATGCCGCAGGCATGGACCTGCGCGCGGCGATCCCCGAGGGGGAGGTCTGGACGCTGGCGCCAGGGCAGCGCCGGCTGCTGCCCACCGGCCTGGTGATGGCGATCCCGCCGGGCTTCGAGGGCCAGGTGCGGCCGAGGTCGGGGCTGGCGCTGCGCCACGGGGTGACGGTGCTGAACGCGCCCGGCACCATCGACGCGGACTACCGCGGCGAGGTGGCGGTGGTGCTGATCAACCACGGCGAGGCGCCGTTCGAGCTCCGCCGCGGCGACCGCATCGCCCAGTTGCTCATCGCCCGCTGCGAAGCCTGGACCTGGGTCCCGGCGGATTCGGCGGAGCACCTGGGGGAGACCGAACGCGGCGAGGGCGGCTACGGCAGCACCGGGCGGCAGTGATCGCCCGGCCGCTCAGTGCGGGCGGAAGGTGATCCGCACCTGCTGGGGGGCCGGCAGGCCGTGCGCCGCGAGGGGCTCGAAGCGCCACCGCAGCGCGGCGGCCCGGGCCTCCGGGAAGCGGCGTTCGGGGCCCGACAGCGGCTCGGCGCCGAGGGGAACCCCATCCGCGCCGACCGTCAGCCGCACGATCACCGGCTGCCTGCGGTCCTCCTCGTCGATCGGCGGCGTGTAGCGGGCGTCCACGCGGAGCAGGACCACCAGGCGGCCGTCCCCGGACGGCGGCAGCGCGACCGGCTCGGCCTTCAATCCGCCGCGGGTGGCATCGTGCCCACGGCCCTTGGCCCACCCTGTGCCGCCGGAGGCCACCGGGAGGCTGAGGTCCAGGGACGTGGGGGAGGATCCGGTCCGGAGGCCCGGCAGGCTGGCCTCGGCCGAGGGGTCAAGGGGTTCCGGCAGGCCCGGCAGCGGGGGCGGCGCGTGCTTCAAACGAGGATCGATGGTCCCGGTGCCCTGGACGTGGCCGAGCCCCGAGGCTGCGGGCCCGGGTGCCCGGGGTTCCGGGGCTGCGAGGCTGAGCGCCACGGTCCGGAGCGTTCCGGAAGCCTGGAAAAGGGAGGGGCCGGACCGCTGCCCTGCACCCACCAGGATCAACCAGGCCACGCCCGCCCCCGTGACCAGGACGCCCAGCCGGGCCGCCCGGACCAGGATCGGCGAGGGCGGCTCCAGGTCCCGCCGGATCGGCGCCCAGCAGAGTCCGGGCGAGCCGTGGGCGGCCTCCCAGCGCTGGGCCACCTGCAGCCCTTCGAACGTTCCTCCTCCCATCCGGCCCCACCTCCCAGGAAGTATCCCATCCCGGGGCCGGAACCGCCCCCGCGGGCCCTAGGCGGCGGCCCTGCGCGCCGGCCGGACCGGCGGGGACATTCGCCGGGCTTCCTCCCTCCGCCGCTTGCGGAGCAGGTACAGGGCCAGGTCGCGATCCTGCCCGTTGACGTGGTCGAGCAGCCCCTGGCGGGCCCGGTCGACCGCAGCCAGCACCTCCTCGTAGCACCCGGCACGGGCGTGGTCGGCGGGCAGCTCCCGGGTCAGCAGGTCGGCCAGCGCCCGGTGCTCGGCCGAGTGGGCCTTCCGTCCCCGGTACTTCACGGCCCGCATGACGGCCTCCTCCTCGTCGCAGTGCGCCCGCAGCCGATCCGCCAGTTCCCCCACCACCGGCAGGAAAGGATCCGGGTTGTACCTGAGCTTCTCCAACAGCCCCAGCAGGCGGTCGTGGCCGGTGTCTATCTGGTGGTGACTGGCTGCCCGCTGTCCCATGCATCCTCCCGACCCGGTCCCGGAGACCCAAGGACAGGATCGGGACGGGGAGGCGGGAACGACATCCGGTGGATTGCTTAGATGCCCTGAAACAGGACCGCGCCCCGAAGGGCGCGGCCGGCCGGTCAGAACCGGGCTTACTTCTTCGGCGCGGGGGCCTTGGGAGCGGCGGGCTTGGGGGCCGGGGCGGCGGCGGGGGCGCCGCCCCGGGCCTCGAAGCGCTTGGAGACCTCGGAGGTGAAGGAGGTCAGCCAGGCGTCCTCGGCCCAGGCCAGCAGGCCGGGCTGGTAGGCGAAGACCACCTGCAGCTTCATCTCCTTGGCGACCTCGCGGACCACCGGCTCGATCTCGTCCATGAAGGTCTTCATCACCTTCTGCTTGGACTTCTCGAACTCCTGCTGGCTGTCCTCCTGGAGCCGCTTCAGGCCCAGTTCGCCGTCCTGCAGCTCGCGCTGCAGCTTGGCGCGGCCTTCGTCCGAAAGCCCAGGGGACTTGAGCTGCTGGTCGACCTTCTTGAGCTCCTCGACGCGGGCCGTGATGCGCTCCTGGAGGGATTTCCCCAGGCTCTCCAGCTCGGCGAACATCTTCTTCCCGCGGGCGGTGTTGCCGGCCACGGAGTCGGCGGAGAAGATGGCGAACCTGGGGGCGTCCTGGGCGAGGGCGGGCAGGGCCAGCACGAGGGCGAGGGCAGCGAGGGTGCGACGCATGGGGTCTCCAATCCAATGGGCCAGTGTATCCCAGGCCACGTGTTTTGTCTTGCGCAAGGGCTGCGGCGGCCCCTAGGAGAAAGCCCTGAGCAAGCTGAGCTTGCGAAGGGCGCGGGGGTGCGGGGGTGTGCGCGAAGCGCGTGACCCCCGCTAAAAGGTGGTCCCGATGGAGAACTGGAAGTCGTTGCGGCCCTCGGTGTCGAAGGGGTAGGGGTTCAGCTTGCGCGACCAGATCAGGCGCAGGGGCGCCGGGCTGATCGGCAGGAAGAACCGGAACTCGACGCCCATGGAGCGCACCAGGTAGGGGTTCTTGTAGGTCAGGGTGGTGCCGTTCAGGGTGTAGGTGACCACCTCCCTGCTGAAGGTCTTCACCCCGGGCGCCCAGGCATTGCCGGCGTCGTAGAACACCACGGTCCGGAACTGGTCGGCGATCTTGAACTGGTACTCGAAGTTGGCCACGAACTGCTTGTTGCCGCCCACCACCACGGGCTGCCCGAAGTTGTCGAACAGCACCGAGCCCACCTGGCCGTAGCGGTAGCCGCGGATGGTGTTCTCGCCGCCGGGCCGGAACAGGTCCCAGAGCGGCAGGTCCTCCTTGCTCAGGTTCTGCATGTAGCCGAAGTTGGCGTTCATCCCGAAGATGTGGCGCTCGCCGATGCTGGTGAACTTGGCGAAGTCCCAGATGGTGCGCATGTGCGGGCGGTCGGTGCCGAACTGCCAGCCCCCGTACTCGAGGCTGAACGCGAGCTTGGTGCCGAAGGTGGGCTTGAAGGGGTGGTTCACCGTGCTGTAGGTGATCCCGGCGCTCACCGTGGAGGTGAGCTGGGTGCTGTTGTCGCGGAAGTAGTAGTTCCGGCCGCCCTCGATGCGGATCAGGCGGAAGGTGTAGCCGGCGTTGAGGGTGGTGAAGAAGGCCGCCACGCTCTGCGGGAAGAAGGTCGACAGGCGGGTGCCCACGCCCAGGCCCAGGCTGCGGGTGAACTGGCTGTAGGCGTTCGCCGCGCCCACCCGGGAGGCGTCGTAGTCGGTGGTGCCGTTGGAGACGTTGGCCGAGAACGAGTAGGGCAGGTCGAACACGTAGGGTTCCATGAAGCCGACCGAGACCGACTTCTGGAACTTGCCGCCGTTGTAGCTGAAGGAGAGCGTCTCGCCGCCGCCGCCGAAGTTCTTGGTGGAGAAGCTGACCCCGAGGGAGAAGCCGAACACCGAGCCGTAGCCGCCCTGGAACAGCAGCTCGTTGACCCCGGCCTCCTCGCCCTTGATGACGATGTCCACCTGCGGCTTGTTCGCCACCGGCTCGACCTTGGGCTCCTGGTTCTTGACGTCGAAGAAGCCCAGCTGGCCCAGGCCGGTGAAGCTGTCCTTGAAGCGCTCCAGGCTGAAGGGGTCGCCCTCCTTGATCAGCATGGAGCGGCGGAGCACCTTGTCCTTGGTGAGGGTGTTGCCCTCGAAGTCGATGCGGCGGATCGTGTGCGGCTCGCCCTCGTCCACCTTCACGGTGACGTCCACCTTCATCACGCCGTTGGATTCCCGGGTGTCCAGCTTCTTCTCCGCCCGGAACGCCACGTAGCTGGCGTTGTTGTAGGCCTCGCGGACCTTCTCGAGGCCCTTGTTGAGCCCGTCCAGGTCGAAGACCCGGTTCTCCTTCTCCGGCGGGTCGTCCACCGAGCCCCGCAGGTCGAGGAACTTCGCCATGAAGGAGCGGTTGTCGCGACGGGCCTCGGCGATCTTGGTGCGGTAGAACTTCTCGCCGGCCGCCCCCTTGAACACCTTGTCGTTGCCCGTGAGCTTGAAGGTCCCCTCGTAGAATTTGTCGCCCTCGAGGATCGGGACCTCCAGGGTGGCCCGCAGGTCGTGCTTGGGGCTCTTGCCCTCCTTGATGCGCTTCTCGTTCTTCTTCTTCTGCCGCTCGGTGGTGAAGTCCTCCACCTGGATGGTGGGCTGGCCCACGAACACGTCCTTGTAGCCTTCGCGCCAGTAGGCCTTCTTCAGGCTCTGCAGGTCCTCCTCGATGTTCTTGTCCACCAGCAGGTCGTGGGAGGTGAGCCAGCTGAACATCCAGTGCTGGCGGGTCTTCTCCATCACGCCGCGGAGGTGCTTGCTGGTGAAGGTCTTGTTGCCGCGGAAGGCGACCTTGTAGATGCGGACCTTGCCGCCCTCCTTGATGTCGAACACCAGGCGCGCCAGGCCGCCGCCCATCTCCTCCAGGGAGACGTCCACCACCGGGTTGCGGAAGCCCTTCTCGGCCGCCTGCTCGACGATCAGGCCCTTGATCTTGCGCGCGGCCTCCGGATCGTAGACCGCGTCGATCTTGACCTCGAGCTTCTTCTCCTTGACCTTGTCCTTCAGGTTGGTGACCCCGACCTCGGTGCCGCCCCGGTAGTCGACCTCCTTGATGATGGGCCGCTCCTTCACCCGGATGACGAGCTTCTTGCCCTCCTTGGTGTCCTCCACCTCGAACTTGATGTCGTCGAAGGAGCCGGTCGCCCAGAGCCGCTCGATGATCGCGGTGAAGTCGATGGCCCGGAGGTCGTCGCCGACCTTGATCCCGGACTTGAAGAGGATGGTCTCCATGGTCAGCTTCTGCGAGCCGACCACGTCGATGCGGACGATGGGCTCCGCGTCCTGGGCCTGCAGCCCTCCCGCCAGGGCCAGGGCCAGCAGGCCCAGGGCGGGGGTCCGCCATCGGTTCGGTCGTGCGCTCATGCCCATCCTTCGTCCATCCTCTTGAAATCCCGGCTGCCTGCGGCCGGTCCACCAGCGAAAGGCCCCGGAACGGGGCCGTGGTTCGCGTCGGGCGCCGGGGCGCCCAGGGCTGCGCTAGTCCGCATGCGCCCCCACCAGCTGCGCGTCGGCCGGCTCGGCCACCTTGAAGGTCGGCTTGAGCAGGTCGCCGTCGGCATCGAACTCCACCACCCCGGCGGGCACCGTGTCCTGGGCCACCATCAGCTCGGCCAGCGGGTCCTCCACCAGCTTCTGGATCGCCCGGCGCAGCGGCCGCGCGCCGTAGTTGCGGTCGCGGGCGGTGGTGCGGACGATCACCCCGACCGCGGCGTCGGTGAGCACCACCTGGAGGGCGTGCTTCTTCAGGGTCAGGTTGAGGTCCTCCACCAGCAGCCGCACCACCAGGTTCAGCTCCTCGTCGCCCAGCCGGTTGAACACGACGATCTCGTCGATCCGGTTGAGGAATTCCGGGGGGAAGGTGCGCTTCAGCACCTTCATCGCGTCGCCGGCCTTGGAGTCGGGCTTCTGGGCCTGCTCGACGAAGCCGAGGTTCTTGTCGCTGAGCAGCTCCCGGCTGCCGACATTGCTGGTCATGATGATGATGGTGTTCTTGAAGTCCACTTGGTTCCCGAAGGCGTCGGAAGCCTGGCCGTCGTCGAAGATCTGCAGCAGGATGTTGATCAGGTCCGGGTGGGCCTTCTCGACTTCGTCGAAGAGGATCACGCAATAGGGGTTGCGCCGGATGCGGTCGGTCAGCATGCCGCCTTCTTCATAGCCGACGTAGCCCGGAGGCGCCCCCAGCAGCTTGCTCACCTCGTGCTTCTCCATGTACTCGCTCATGTCGAAGCGGATCATCTTCTTGGCGTCGCCGAACAGGAAGGTGGCCAGGGTCTTGGCCAGCTCGGTCTTGCCGACCCCGGTGGGTCCGAGGAACAGGAAGGAGCCCATCGGGCGCGAGGGGTTCTTGAGCCCGGTGCGGGCCCGGCGGACCGCCCGGCTGACCGCGCTGACGGCCTCCTTCTGGCCGACCACCCGCTCGTTGATCCGGTCCTCCATGTGCGCGAGGTTGGCCCGCTCCTCGTTCTTCAGGGCCTTCACCGGGATGCCGGTCCAGGAGGCGACCACCTCCTCGATGTCGGCCTCGGTGACCTCGGTGAAGCTCTCGTAGTCCTCGGCCGAGACCTCGGTCTTGGTCTTCTGCAGCTCCTCGCGCAGCTGCAGCTCCTTCTGCCGCAGCAGCACGGCCTTCTCGAAGTCGCGGCTGAGCACCGCCTCGTTCATCTCGGTGATGACCCGGTGCAGCTCCTCCTCGGCGCTCACCGCCTCGCCGCCGCCGCCGGACACCCCGACCACCCGCAGCTTGACCCGCGCCCCGGCCTCGTCGAGGAGGTCGATGGCCTTGTCCGGCAGGAAGCGGTCGGTGATGTAGCGGTTGGACAGGTAGACCGAGGCCTCCAGGGTCTTGGCCGGGTACTTGACCCGGTGGAACAGCTCGTAGCGGCTGCGGATGCCCTCGAGGATGCGCAGCGACTCCGGCTCGTCCGGCGGGTTCACGGTGACCGGCTGGAAGCGCCGCACCAGGCTGCGGTCCTTGTCGATGTACTTGGCGTACTCCTTGTGCGTGGTCGCGCCGATGCACTGGATCTCGCCGCGGCTGAGGGCCGGCTTGAGGATGTTGGCGGCGTCCAGGCTGCCCTCGGCGGCGCCGGTGCCGATCAGGCTGTGGATCTCGTCGATGAACAGCACCACCGAGGTGTCCTTGCTGGCCTCGGCGATGATCGACTTGAGCCGCTCCTCGAACTGGCCGCGGTACTTGGTCCCCGCCACCACCAGGCTGAGGTCGAGGGCGTACAGCCGCTTGTCCACCAGGCTCGGCGGCACCCGGCCCTCGAAGATCCGCTGCGCCAGGCCTTCGACGATGGCGGTCTTGCCGACCCCCGCCTCGCCCAGCAGGATCGGGTTGTTCTTCCGCCGGCGCGACAGGATCTGGACGATCCGCTCGATCTCCTGCTCGCGGCCGATCAGGTTGTCGAAGATGCCCCGCTCGGCCATCTCGCTCAGGTTGCGGGCGAATTCCGAGAGCAGCGGGTGCTCCTTCTTCTTCTTCGCGATCTTCTCCTCCTTGGTGCTTTCCAGGAGGATCTCCTTGGCGCTGATCAGGTCGGCCCCGCCCTCCTTCAACAGCCGCCCGGCCAGCGAACCGTCCTCCTTGAGCATGCCCAGCAGCAGGTGCTCGGCGCCCACGTGCTTGTGGTTGAGCTTGGCGCTCTCGCTGGTGGCGTGCTGGAGGATGCGCTTGACCTCCTCCTCCATGGGGATGTCGATCGAGGTGGAGCTCGGGGTGATCTTGCGGTCCTTGGGGGTGAGCGCCGCCACCAGCCGCTCCCGCAGCGCCGAGGGCTGCACCCCCATGCGCTCCAGCAGCTGGGTGCTGGTCTTCTCCGACTCGCGCAGCAGCCCCAGCAGCAGGTGGCCGCTGCCGATGCTCTCGGCCCCGAACTGGCTGGCCTCGTAGCGGGCGAAGAACATCACCCGTCGGGCCTTCTCTGTGAATTTCTCGAACATGCTTCCCCCGGAGGGAATGGAGGACGGACCGCAGGACCGCCCCCGGACGGTGGGCGCCCGGACTACAAGGGTACCCGCTTCCCCGGGGCCGTGTCCCGGCACGGGAAAAGCCCGGGACGACCCGCGCAAGCTCCGATAAACTATGGGTTTGGAGGACCCCATGGGCATGGCTCCGAGCAACCTGGCCATCCTCGGCCTGCAGTGGGGCGACGAAGGCAAGGGCAAGGTGGTCGACCTGCTGGCGCCGCGCTTCCGCCAGGTGGTGCGCTTCCAGGGCGGCAACAACGCCGGCCACACGGTGGTGGTCGACGGCGTCAGCGTCGCCCTGCACCAGGTGCCCAGCGGCGCCCTGCACCCCGGCTGCTTCCTGGTGGTGGCCAGCGGTGTGGTCCTCAACCTGGAGGTGTTCAACCAGGAGCTGGCCCGGCTGGCCGAGCGCGGCTTCGACCTCACCGGCCGCATGCTGCTCAGCGAGAAGGCCCACCTGATCCTGCCCCATCACATCGCCCTCGACCGCTGGCGCGAGGGCGGCAGCGCCCGGATCGGCACCACCGGCCGGGGCATCGGCCCCTGCTACGAGATGAAGGCCGCGCGCATGGGCGTCCGGCTCGGCGACCTGCGCCACCCCGACCTGCTGGAGGCGCGCATCCGCACCGGCTACGAGGAGGTCCAGCTGCGCCTCGGCGGCGCCGAGACCCTGCCGCCCCTGGCGCAGGTCACCGAGCAGCTGCTGCGCACCGCCGAGCCGCTCATGGCCTTCATCGGCGACGCCCAGGGCCACCTCCAGGCCGCCTGGAAGCGCGGCGAGCCGATCCTCTTCGAAGGCGCCCAGGCCACCCTGCTCGACATCGACCACGGCACCTACCCCTACGTCACCAGCTCCAACTGCAGCCTGGGCGGGCTGTTCACCGGCACCGGCCTGCCCCCCAAGGCGCTCGGCAAGGTGCTGGGCATCGCCAAGGCCTACACCACCCGGGTCGGCGCCGGGCCCATGGTCAGCGAGCTGCACGACGCCACCGGCGAGCGCCTGCGCGCCGTCGGCCGCGAGTTCGGCACCACCACCGGTCGCCCTCGCCGCTGCGGCTGGTTCGACGCCCCGATCACCGCCCACGCCTGCCGCACCAACGGCGTCGACGGCATGGCGATCATGAAGCTGGACGTCCTCGACGGCCTCGACGAAGTGGGCATCGTCACCGGCTACCGCGAAGGCGAAGGCCGGGTCAGCCCCAAGGTCCCCACCTGCGATGCCGAATGGCAGGGCCTGCAGGCCGAGGTGAAGCGCTTCCCCGGCTGGAAGGGCACCACCCGCGGCATCACCGACCCCGCCCACCTGCCCGCCGAAGCCCGGTCCTTCCTCGACGCCCTCGCCGACGCCGCCGAATGCCCGATCGCCTACCTCAGCACCGGCCCGGACCGCCACGAAGGCTTCACCGCCCCCGGCAGCTTCCTCGAAGACCTGCTGAAGGCCTGATCCCGCTGCCTCCCAGCCCTTGACCCCGGCCCCCCCCGCCGTCACACTTGATCCTTCCTGCCGCTCGCGGAAGGGGCCTATAGCTCAGTCGGTAGAGCAGCGGCCTTTTAAGCCGTTGGTCGCAGGTTCGAGTCCTGCTGGGCCCACCACTTGCACCAACCACGTTCTGACACGGGGCTATCGTCTAAGGGTCAGGACACCGCCCTTTCACGGCGGTAATCGGGGTTCGAATCCCCGTAGCCCTACCAGCAAAAAAGGCCTGAGAAATCAGGCCTTTTTCTTTGTTCCAAAATCGAAATCAACTCAAAAAATCGGGTTTTCACTCCAGATTCACTCCAAGACGGGGCGCGATGGAATGCGATGCAAAGCGAGGACTGACGGGCGTTCGCGATGATTTCGCTCGGCATGTTTTCCTCCCTCCCCCTCAAGATCGGTCCAAATTCACTGAAAATCCAGTGCTGGCCTAGCTTTTCTTGAATTTCATGCGTCTGGACAGTGACTCGGTATCGGTCCAAACCAACGGGGGGTTCGAATCCCTTCGTGATCCCTCGACGAGACGCAATGGCCACCGCCCTCCCGCAATCGGAGCGAAGCGCTGGCTGCCGTGAATGCGCCACCTCGCGCTGGAGCTTCAAGGCTGCGCTAGGATGCCAAGTCAACTGAGGAGCACGTGGAGCCGCGCCTGGTTTCCAGGAAGCACACCACGATTTTGACCGTAAGCTCCGGCGCTGAATTTCCGCCAGCGTTTTGCTCCTCCGCCCCTCGAAGAGCCTGCAAGGAGCCAGTCAGGACGATAGGCCTCCGCCATCCTCCTGGGCGTCCCGGATCTGCTCGACGGCCTGGATTGCCCGCTGACTAACGAGGCGGGCGAGGTCTTCGAGAACGTCCTGGTCCAGGTCGGGACTTGCCAGACTCTTCCTCGCCTGCGCTGCGGCCACTGGAAGTTTTTTGGCCATGGCGCTGATTCGTTTGTGATGGATGGAAAGGGTGAGCCCGGCAGTCTCGCAGAAGGTCTTCCAGGCTCGATGCCGCAAACGCCGGAACTCGCCCTGGCCTCCGATCTTCATGGCGAAGGTGTTGTCCAGATCCGGGTAGAAGGCCGTGGACATCAAATCGTAAAAGGGGGCAAGCCTGGGCCCGGCCGGCAGGTAGAGGATGGAGAAGTTCTTCCCGTGAGCATCGGCGTTGCCCACCAGGACGTTGAAGATGACCACATCCTGGAGGTGCTTGGCATCGGCGGCAGGCTGGACGGAGAAACTGCGCATTAGGTCGAAACATTGCGATAGGTTTGGGCCACCCTCGCTCTGGTATTTCATCAGCGAGGGGATGCCAAGGGCTTGGCAGAAGTCTTCCTGGTGCAAACGCTCGATGCGACCTTCAGCACCTCGGTGGCGGTCGTAGCGTTCCACTAGGAGGTAGGGCTGGGGATCCTGGCCTTCCATGCGGGCAACCCGTGCTTCGACTCGGGGAACTGGGAGCCCCAGTTCTCCGGCAAGACGCATGATGAACGCCTCGTTTTCCGTGCTGCCTAGCAGCTTTGGGATCGAGGGCTTGAGGATA
>JAYRFV010000079.1:0-3726 GCA_041908165.1 Holophagales bacterium
CGTGGTGAAGATGGTCGGCGGCATCCGTTCGGGACCGACGGATTCGAGGACGCCGAAGCCATCGAGCTCCGGCATCTGGATGTCCAGGAACACCACGTCGGGCCGGTGTTTCAGGATCCCGTCCACGGTCTCGGTCCCGTTGGCGCACTCGGCGACGACCCTGACCCCCGAATCTCCCTCAAGGAGCTTGAGGATCCTCTGCCGGGCATAGTACTCGTCGTCGGCCACGATGGCGCGAAGGGGGGTCGGAAGATTCACGGCAGCGCTCCGCCGGGGCCCCTCGAACCGGGCTTGAACGCGAGCGGAATCCGGATGCGGGCCACGGCTCCGCCTTCCGGAGGGAAGTGGAGGTCGTGGGATTGCGCCGGACCGAACAGGCTCTGCAGCCGGTGCCTGGCGCTTAGAGTCCCGGGCCCGGGAGGCCGGCCCGCAGATCCAGGCCCATTGTCCTCGACCTCGAGAACCAGGCTCGACCCGTCCCCCCGCGCGCGCAGGGTGACCCTGGCGCCGGCCGCGCGTGGGGATACGCCATGCTTGATGGCATTCTCGACCAGCGGCTGGAGCAGGAAGGTGGGCACCAAGGCCTCGAGAAGGTTGGAAGGTACCTGGATGTCGGTTTTCAATCGATCGGCAAAGCGAAGCTGCTCGATTTCCAGATAGGTTTCGAGGAAGGCCAACTCCCGGTTTAGGGTCGTCATCTGCGCCGCGGACTGGTTCAGGCTCTTCCGCAGCAGGCCGCTGAGCTTCACCAGGACCTGGTCGCCGACCACGGGGTCGATGTGGGCGAGCGCGGCGGCCGTGTTCAGGGCATTGAACAGGAAGTGCGGGCTGAGGTGCATGTTCAGGGTCTGGGTCTGGGCCGCGAGCAGCTGGGTCCTCAGCCGCAGGCTGTCGCGCTCCCGCTCCTTGAACCGGCGGTACATCCGCAGGCCCTCGTGGATTCCCACCACCCCCCAGTCGTAGACGAGGTAGCTGAAGTGGAAATGCTGTCGGGCGAACTGCCACACGCGGGGGAGGAATCCGTATTTCGGCGTGAAGTAGATCGGCACGGTGGCGGCCATCATGCCGATCCCGAGCAGGGTCACAGGGAAGCTGGCGACCAGGTGCACGGCCCAGTTCCGCCAGCCGACCCCCGGCTGCAGGGGGAATCCCTTGAGAAGCCCCAGGGTGATCAGCGAGATCAGCCCCCAGCCATAGCTTCGAACCAGGACGATCCCGGCAAACCTCAGCCGCATGTCGAGGTCCATGGGCCGCCGGTCAAACAGCATGCCGAAGCAGATGACGTACAGGGCCGCGACGGTCCACAGTCCGACATAGACGCCGAAGCGGCGCAGGATGGCTCGGGCTGTTCGCGTGCCGGGGGCGGCGAGCCGACCGGAGTCCTGGAGGGGGTGGCTCCCCATCGCGGTGACCATCAGGGTGCGGCGGCCGGGAGGCAATCCCTAGCAGGAAACGCGCCGGCCTGCATGAACAGGGGGATGCGGATTCGGACGCGGGTTCCACCCCCGGGCGGGAACAGCAAGTCGAGCCTGGCCTCCGCGCCGAACGCGTTCTCCAGCCGCAGACGGGTGCTCCGAAGTCCAACCCCGGTGCCGGGCTGGGGTCCCGTGGATCGGTCGCCGCCCATGCCGTTGTCGACGATTTCCAGGTCGAGGAGGGGGCCGTCCCTGTGTGCACGTACCTCGATGCGAAGACCCCCGGGGCCGGCGGGTTGACCGTGCTTGATGGCGTTCTCGACCAGCGGCTGGAGGAGGAATGGAGGGACCAGGGCTCCCTGGAGCGTGCCCGGGATGTCGATGGACGCCCTCAGCCCCGGCCCGCCGTTGCCGAATCGCAGGCATTCGATGGAAAGGTAGTCCTGGAGGTACCCAACTTCCCGGTCGAGGGGAATCAGGTCCTCCCGGCTCTGCTCCAGGGACGTCCGCAGGAACTGGCTCAGCCGGACCAGGATCCGGTCGGCCAGCCCCGGGTCGCTGTGCATCACCGCAGACAGGGTGTTCAGGGCGTTGAAAAGGAAGTGCGGGCTCAGCTGCGCCCGGACGTCCTGCAACCGGGCCTCCGCCAACTGCGACTCGAGCTGCGAGATCCGGACCTCCTCGCGCTGGTGGTTCTCCAGGATCTGGATCCCTTCGTGGATTCCGACGACGCCCCAGTAGCAGATCAGGTAGTGGAAGGTGGCGTACCAGGCGACGAATTTCAGCAAGGCTTCGGCCCAGGGGGCGCTGGGGGGATCCACCAGGAACGACATTCCGCCTCCCAGCACCAGGGCGGCCGGAACGATCAGCAGGCTGGCGACGAGGTGCCCCAGCCAGTGGGTGCCGGGAGGCCGGTGGTGCAGCGGGAACCTGCGGCAGACCCAGAGCGTCGCCAGGGAGAGCAGGCCCCAGACGACGTACTGGCCAACGTTCAGCACGACCAACGCGAGGATGTCGCGGCGGCTCAGGGGCCTGCCCCAGCTGATGACGTCCTGGCTCGCCATGAACAGGCCCAGGAGGCTCCAGGCCCCCCAGTACAGCCAGGTCATCGCGCGTCGGGGTGCCAGCATCAGCCCCGAGCTTAGGCGCGCGCAGGCCTTCAGGATCCGACCCGGGGGCGATGCCCATCCATCGAGGGGCAGGAAGCGTTCGCTCCGGGGCGAGCCGCGCGCAGACGCGGGTGACACGATGGTCCGGAAAACCGGGCCCCAAGGGCGCGGCCGCACCGCTGGAGGATCGCGAGGTGGTCGGCGGTTCCATTGGCAGCGGTGTCGGTGCGGATCGCCACAGCGGGAGTGGAGTCGGTCCCAGGGGAGGCCCGCCGGTGCGTGGTTCGACCGAGAATCCCCCTGTCCGGAAGTGCCCATCGGTGCAGGCGGACGCCATCGCGATGAACCAGCCGGAGGATCCGTGCGAACCCACTGCAAGGAATGCGGGCATGCCACCAACAAGGGGATGCCGGTCTGCGCCTACTGCCGGACGGGCCGGACGCGGCCGGTCCACCCCTGCGACGAATGCGGCGATCCGGTCGAGGTTCGCCGGGTGCAGGGCGGGCGGTACCGGTGCGAGGGCTGCCGGACGCGCGAGAGGGTGGAATCCGTCCTGGCCATCGCGAAACCCATCCTGGAGCGGGGAGGCACCCTGCGGGAGATCGCCCGGAGCCTGCAGCTGTCCGGTGAACGGGTCCGGCAGATCCTGGCCAGCGACCCGGACCTGCAGTCGCTCCGCAGGAGCACGGTCGAGGAGCGCTGCGCGGCGCTGCTCGCGACCCAGCTTTCAGCCGGCCTGGTCCTGGAGGAAGCGGCCCGGGCCTGCGGAATGGCCCAGAACGTCGCCCGCGGGGTGGCTGCCCGCGCTCCGGAACTGCAGGCCCAGGCGGCGGTCAACCGCGCGCGGCTGCGCACGCGCCAGTGGATCGAGCGCTTCGCCCCGGTCTACAGCCTGGTCCAGGCCAGCGGCATCAGCATCGGGGCGGCCTGCAGGAGGCTGGGCGTGCCCTGCCGGATCCTGATCTACGACATCGCCCGGACGCCCGAGGCGCAGGCGAGGTTCCCCCGGCTCCGGGAGGTGCCCCGGCGCCGGCGGATCACCTTCCTGGAACTCGGTCCGCGGCCGGAAGGCCTGCAGAGTGCCGGTTGACCCGTCCTGCTCCCGCACCGCCTTCGGCCGGGATGTCCCCGCTCAGGCGCCCGGCTCGCCGACCTCGTCGCTGTAGGTGATCGGCACCGCGGCCTTCAGCTCCTTCTGCCAC
>JAYRFV010000080.1:0-18647 GCA_041908165.1 Holophagales bacterium
CAGGGGCCTCCCCCGGTGCGCCCCCCCGCCCCGGTCAAACCCCCCCACCCCCCGCGCCGGCCGGGGGGGGGGCCCCCCGGGCCGCCCCCCGGTCCGGTTTTGCGCCGGCGGGGAGTATCCTCATCCTGACCGTGAAGCCCATGCACAAGCGAACCGAGCCCCCGAGCCTGCTTCCGATCCCGAGGGTCCTCGAGGCGGTGGACGACCGGCTGCCCCACGCCCGCAAGATCTTCGCCCTGCGCAACGTGCCCTTCAGCGCGATCAAGGCGCTGGGGTTCGACATGGACTACACGCTCTCGCACTACCGGTCGCCGGAGATCGACGAGCTGGCCTTCCGCCACGCCTCCCGGCTGCTGGTGGAGGAGCGCGGCTATCCGCGGGAGCTGCAGGAGCGCCCCTTCGACCCCGGGTTCGCGGTCCGGGGCCTCGTGCTCGACGGGGTCCGCGGCAACCTGCTCAAGCTGAACCGGGAGCGCCAGGTGGTGCGGGCCGCGCACGGCACGCGGATGCTCGAGCGCGAGGAGGTGGAGGAGGCCTACGGCCGGCGCAGGCTTTCCGCCTCGGCCCAGGGCTTCCGCAGCATCGACACGCTGTTCGAGATCAGCGAGAGCTTCCTGTACGCCCTGCTGGTGGATTTCCACGACCGGGGGCTGCTGCCTGGACGCGGGTGCCTGCAGGTGTTCTTCGACGTGCGCTGGGCCATCGACACCGCCCACCGCCTCGGCCAGATGAAGGCCGAGGTGCTGGGGAACCGCGAGCTCTTCATCCTCCGCGACCCGGAGCTGCCCCGCGCGCTGGACCGCTGGAAGCGCGCCGGGAAGAAGCTGTTCGTGGTGAGCAACAGCGAGTGGGGGTTCACGGACGGCGTCCTGTCCCACCTCCTGGACGGCCTGGATCCCGCCCGGCCGAGCTGGAAGGACTACTTCGACCTGGTCGTCGTGAGCGCGCGGAAGCCCGCCTTCTTCATGGAGGAGCCGCTGCCGGAGCCGCTGGAGGGGCACCCGAGGGCCTTCCAGGGCGGCAACGCCCACTGGCTCGAGGCCCAGCTGGGGGCGATGGGCGAGGAGGTCCTGTACGTCGGGGACCACATCTACGGCGACATCCTGCGGTCCAAGAAGCACCTCAGCTGGCGGACCATGCTGCTCATCCCGGAACTGGGCGCGGCCCTCGAGCGGCTCGAGGAGAACGCCGAGGAGCTGTTCGAGCTGATGAAGGCGGAGACCCTCCGCCGCCGTGGCCTGAGGCAGGCGGCCTTGATCCGCGACCTGCAGAAGCGCAACCGGGAGCACCGCCACTTCCTGGCGTCCCGGCTGTCGCCCGAGGCGCTGCGGGCCCTCGAGCTTGAAGGCCGCCAGCTCGAGCAGGAGGCGGACCTGCAGGCCGGCCGGGTGAAGGCCCAGGAGGACCTCATCGCCGGCCTCACGGAAAGGCTGGAGGGGGCCTTCAATCCCCACTGGGGGAGCATCTTCCGGGACGGCTACGAGCAGACCCGCTTCGCCGACCAGATCCAGCAGTACGCCTGCGCCTACACTGGCCGCATATCCAACCTGTACATGGCCGATCCGGAGGGCGTCCTGTACGCCCCGGTCCCGATGCTGCCGCACGAGAAGGTCTGATGCTCTGTGGGGTCACCGCTGCGCGGCTTCGCCGCGGCGCTCGGACCCCACGCCCCGCGCCCTCCGCCGGCGCAGCCGCCTTCGGGCTTCCTCCACACAACCCCAACGCTCCGCGGCTCCGCAGCTTCGCCGCACTGCTCCGGCCTGCACCGGGCGCTTCCGGCCCGGGCTTCAGGGGGGGGCGAATTCGGCGCGCAGGGCCTCGAGGATCGCCCAGGCGCGGGTGAGTTCGGCCTCGAGGGCAGGCATGCGCTCCAGCAGGCGGTCGAGCTGTTCGGAGGCGGCCTCGTCCTCGGCGGCCTTGCACTGGGCCACCAGCGCCTGGGCGTAGACGTAGGCGGAGGACCCGCAAAGGCTGTGGGCGGCTTCCCGCGCGCCCTGGGCATCCTGCCGCGCCACGGCCTCGGCCAGGCGCTGGAGGTGCCTGGGGGCGTGGCGTTCGAACAGGTCGAGGAGCTCCTTCAGCCCTTCCCGGTCCATGCGGCGGTCCTCGGTGACCGAATCGAGGAGGGCCTGACGATCGATGGCGAGCGAGGGCCCGGGCTCCGCGGTCGGCGTGCCCTCGGTGGGCAGGCCGTGGAGCGCCCGTTCGAGCACCCGGCGCAGGTCCTCGCGGCCGAAGGGCTTGGTGAGAAGGGCGTCCATGCCGGACTCCAGGAAGCGGTCCCGGTCCCGTTCCAGGGCGTGGGCGGTCATCGCGATGATCGGCGTGCGAAGGCCCTGCTCGGCGGCGCGGATCAGCCGGGTGGCCTGCACCCCGTCCATGCCCGGCATGTGCACGTCCATGAGGATGGCGTCGAAGCCTCCGGCGCCCGCGAGCTCCACCGCCTCGCCTCCGCTGCCGGCGACCACCGCCGTCGCCCCCAGGCCGGCCAGGATCCGCAGGGCGACCTGCTGGTTGAGCGGATTGTCCTCCACCAGCAGCAGGCGCGGCGGAGCGTCCTCCCAGGCCGGGCGGGCCACCTCGGCGAAGGTGGCGGAGAGCGCCGACAGGGCCTCCTCGTCGCCCATCCAGGCCCCGACCCGCCGGGTGCTCAGCTGCCCGGCCGCCCGGCTGAGCGTCTCCCGCAGCTCCCAGTCGTGGATCGGCTTGCGGAGGAGGCCCTGGATGCCGGCATCCTGGAGGGCGGTGGCGTCCACGGCCTGGTGCATGGGGCAGAGCAGCACCACCACCAGGGGCTGGTTGGCTGCGGCCGCGCGGAGCGCGGCGGCGGAAGCCTGGACATCCTCCGCGAGGCTGTCGTCCAGGAGGACGAGGTTGAACGGATCCCGGAACTCGGTGCCCCGGGCCACCTGTTCGAGGGCCTCGGCCAGGCTCCCGGCGGCACCCTGGGGGATCCCCCAGTTCGCCAGGCGGTCGGTGACCGCCTTGCGGGCGTTCTCCAGGTCGTCGGCGACCATCACCCGCAGGCCCTGCCAGTCCGTGGACCGGACCTCCGAGGGCCCGTCGCCCTTCGGCAGGTCGAGCTCGAACCAGCAGGTGCTCCCGCGGCCCAGTTCGCTCCACAGCCCGATGGTCCCTCCCATCCGCTCGACCAGCTGCTGGGTGATGGCGAGGCCGAGCCCGGTGCCGCCGAACCGCCGGGCGATGCTGGTGTCGGCCTGGGTGAACTTGCGGAACAGGTTCTTCTGCTTCTCCGGGGCGATGCCCACCCCCGTATCGGCCACTGAGATCCGGATCCTCTGCCGCTCGGGGAGGTCCTCCAGGACCTCCAGGTCGAGCATCACCCAGCCCTGGGCGGTGAACTTGAGCGCATTGCCCAGCAGGTTCACCAGGATCTGGCGCAACCGGTCCGGATCGCCGACGAACTGGCGGGCTTCGGGATCCGGGTAGCGCAGGATGAGCTCGAGCCCCTTCTGGTGGGCGGTGACGGCCATCAGGTCGACCAGTTCCTCGGCCAGCTCGCGCAGGTCGAAGGGGACGCTGCGCAGGGCGATCCGGCTGGCCTCGATCTGGGCGTAGTCGAGGATGTCGCCGATGATGCTCATCAGGGCGGTGGAGGCGTGCTTGATGGTCTGCGCGGTCTCCCGCTGGTCGCGGGTGAGCCGGCTCTCCAGCAGTAGGTTGGTCATGCCGAGGATGGCGTGCATCGGCGTCCGGATCTCGTGGCTCATCGTGGCCAGGAAGTCGTCCTTGGCGCGCGAGGCCTCCTCGGCGGCCTCCAGGGCGAGCTCCAGGTCGCGGTTGCGCTCCTCCACCACCTCCTGCAGGGCCAGGTTGCGCCGCCGCAGGGCGCCGATGATGCGGCGGTAGCCGACGCCCAGGCCCCCGACCAGCGCCGTGCCTCCGAGCAGCAGCACCCAGGGGCTCCGCCACCAGGGCGCCAGCACCCGGAACCGCAGGACCGCGGGAGGTCCCCAGCCGGTGGTCGACAGGCGCGAACGGACCTCGAACTGGTAGAGTTCGGGCGCCAGCTTGGGATAGCGGGCGCTGGAGCCTTCCAGGTCGTGCCAGGCCTCGTCCAGCCCCACCAGGCGCACCTGCCGCTGGAGCCGGGAGGCGTCCTGGTAGGCCAGGGTCGCCACCGAGACCTCCATGCTGGCGTCCTGGGGTTCGATGCGGAAGACGCTGAGGTCCGGCGCCCACAGGGCCCTCCGGCCGAACCGGGCCTCCACGACCTCCGACCGTGGCGCCGGCGGCACGCCCCGGTAGAGCGCGGTCCGGAAGTGGCCGATGCCGCCGGGGGTTCCCGCCCAGAGATCGCCCTCGGCGTCCACGGACAGTGCCCCCGGATTGCAGCCCGAGCCCGGCAGGCCTTCGCCCTTCCCGAAGAGGTCGAGGACCCCGTCGCCGAACCGCAGGATGCCCTGGGCGCTGCCCGCCCAGACCACGCCCTTGGCGTCGACCGCGAGGGCGTGGAGCGGCAGCCGGGGAACCCCGCGGGAGGCATCGACCCGCTCCAGGACCTGGATCCGCCCATTGTCGTAGGACACCCGCAGCAGCGCCCCTTCGGCGGCCATCGACAGCCAAAGGCCACCGCCCTCCGCCGGGGCCAGGGCCAGCGCGGGACCGTCCAGGCCCTGGGCAGGGCCGAGCCGCGACCAGCTGCCCGCCTCCAGCACCGCCAGCCCCCGTTCCCCGGCGGCCCACAGCCTCCCGCGGCCGTCGCGGCACAGGGCGTGCACGCGCTCCCGGAGGTCCCCGCCGGGCAGGGCCACCGATTCCTGCATGCCCGGAGAGTCCGGCCGCAGCCTGACCAGCCCGGCGTTGCTGCTCGCCAGCCACAGCCTGCCCTCGCCGTCGAAGCAGAGGGCCTCGACGCGCGTCTCCGCGCTGGAGAAGCTGCGGACCCGGAGCGGGTCGGGATCCGCGCCGCTGCGCCCGTGCAGCAGCAGACCCCGCGGTCCGGCGGCCCACAGGCGGCCGTCCGGTCCTAGGGCGAGGGCGGTGAAGGACTGCCCCTCGGTGCTGGGGACCGCCTCCCATCCGGTCGCGGTCGCCCGCGCCAGCCCCTGGCTGGTCCCGGCCCAGAGCCCGCCCTGGCGGTCCCGGAGCAGGCTCCACACGCCGTTGGCGGGCAGCCCCTCGGCGGTCCGGTGCAGGCTCCAGGTTCCCTGGCCGAGCAGCCGGTGCACCTCCTCGCCGCCGACCCAGAGCACCCCGTCGTGGTCCATGAACACGGCCCGGGCGAGGCCGCTGCCGCGGGGAAGATCGAAGCGCGGAGAGCGGACCGACCCGCGTTCCCAGAGGACGATCCCCTGTGCGGTTGGGATCCAGATGCGGCCGACCCGGTCCTGGAAGAGCCGGGCCTCGCCCCAGGAACCCAGGGCGAACTGCGCGGCGAGGTCCTCGAACCCCTTCCCCGGCTCCCCCCGGAACAGCCGGGTGCGCGTGCGGACCCAGACCTGGCCGGCGTGGTCCTGGACCATGGCCCCGACCGGCTCCCGGCCGGCTTCGGGTCCGCGGCCGAGGGCCGTCCAGTTGCCCCAGTCCCCGTCGGACCGGAAGACCTGCCCATCTGCACCGAGGGCCAGGATGCGCAGCTTGCCGGGATCCACCCAGAGCGCCTGCACCGGGCCGAGGGCCGCAGCCTGGAGCCCGTTCCGGTCCCCCGTGTAGAGCCGGCCCTCCGCGAGCACCCAGAGGCGGCCGGAAATGTCCCGTGCCAGCGTCTTCACCGGGCTGTCCCCCATCGGCCCGGCCACCTTGCTGAATCGTCGCCCATCGAAGGTGTACAGTCCGGCCTCGGTGCCCACCCAGAGCTGGCCGACGTCCCGGCACAGCGCCGTGATCCGGTCCGTCGGCAGGCCGAAGTTGACGCCGAAGCGGCGGAAATGCTGGTCCTCCAACCGGTAGAGGCCGCCCTGGCCGCCGACCCAGAGGTACCCGGCGTCGTCCTTTTCCAGGGCCTCCACCAGCAGGGCGCCGAGGCCTTCGTCGGAGCCGAAGGTCCTGAAGGCGAAGGCGCCCGGCCCCTGGGCCCGCAGCCCCAGGCCGGCCAGCAGCGCAGCCGCGAGGACGCCGGCGCGGGCGCACGGTGGACGGCGGAGGCTCCTCGGGGCAGGTTTCATGGAAGGTTCAAGGTTTCAACATCATAGACCGCGGGAGCCCGCCGTCCCCAGGGGGACCGGCAGCGGCAGCCCGGACCGGACCAGCGGTCCGCCGGGACGTCCGAGGAACGGCCCCGGGAAGGCGCCGACCCCGGCGGGCCGTCCGGTTCGGCGGCGCCATGGCTGCAGCGGCCCCGGTTGTGCGGGCCGCACCGCTGGCGCGAACGCGCGGGGACCGCCTTGGAGCGGATCAGCCTGTCCCAGTGCGCACCCCTCCGGACTGGAGTACCTGTGCCAACCCCGGGCCGGTATCCTGGGGCTACGCCCATGCTCAAAGTCGCCATCGCCGAAGATGAACCCCTCGCCCGCGCCCGCCTCGCCCGACTGCTGCGCAGCGCCGGCTGCGACGTGCTCGCGGAACTGGAGGACGGCCACGCGCTGATGGCCTGGCTGGCCGGAAACCCGGCCCTGGATGCGATCTTCCTCGACATCCGGATGCCCGGGCCCTCCGGCATCGAGGTCCTGGCCGAACTGCCCAAGGGCCTGCCGGTGGTGTTCGTCACCAGCAACCCGGAACACGCCGTGGCCGCCTTCGAGCACGCCGCCCTGGACTACCTGGTCAAGCCGGTCACCTCGGAACGCCTGGCCAAGACCCTGGTCCGCCTGGCGACCGGCACCCCGCGGCCGGCGGACCTGCCGCCCCCGGGAGCCGCCCAGGCCCCGCACCGGTTCCCGGTCAAGGCGGGAGACGGGAAGCTGCTGCTGGACCTGCGCAAGGTCACCTATTTCGAGGTGGTGGACCAGGTGGTCTGGGCCCTGGCGGGCGGGAAGCGCTGCCGCACCACCTGGACCAGCCTCAGCGAAGTCGAGGCCGCCTTCCCGCAGACCGAATTCCTGCGGCTGCAGCGGCATGTCATGATCCGCCCCGAGTCCGTGCTCGGACTGCGGACCCTGCCCACCGGACGGCGCATGGTCCTGCTCGGCGAGGGGGCCGAACTGGAAGCCAGCCGATCGGCGGCCCATCACCTCAAGGAGCGGCTGGGCCTGTAGCCTTCGCGGGCGGCTCGACTGGAAAGTGGATGCGCACGGCGGTGCCCAGGCCCACCGCCGAAACGACCTGGATGCTGCCGCCGTGGCCCTTCGCGAGCCCCAGGGCGGCCGGCAGGCCGAGGCCGCGGCCCAGTCCCTTGGTCGAGTAGAACGGGTCGTAGAGCCGCATCAGTCCCTCCGGCCCGATGCCGGGTCCGCGGTCCTCCACGTCGAGGACCAGGCATTCGCCCTCGACGGGCTCGCCGGCCCAGGTGCCCACGGCCAGGTCGGCGGCGGCGAGGGTCCGCCGGTAGGTGCGGACCCGCACCGGTCCTCCCGCCTCGCGGGCGTTGCACAGCACCGCCTCGGCCACGAGCCGCACCTGGCTGGGATCCAGCTCCTCCCTGGGCAGGTCCCGGTCCAGTTCCCAGGAAATCCCGGCCGGCTCCTCCGGACCCTCCCGCAGGGATTCGACGAGCCCGCTCAGGTCGCAGGGTTCCAGCACCCGGAGCACGCCGCCGCTGAACTGCTGGATCCGCTGGGCCAGGCTGCCGGCCCGGTCCAGCGCGGAACGCGCCCGGTCGATGTGGGCTGCCACCTTCGAGCCCGGATCGGACGCGTTCCGGGCCAGTTCCAGGTTGGCCAGCACCACCTGGAACAGGTTGTTGAAGTCGTGGGCCACGCCGCCGGCCATCTGCACCAGACCTTCGGCCTTGCGCGCGTTGCGCTGGATCTCCTCGTGGCGCCTGCGGGCGGAGATGTCGCGGGCGATGGACATCACCGCCCGCCGGCCGGCATAGGTGACCGGGGTCGAGTGCACCTCCACCGGGAATTCGGTGCCGGCCCGGGTCCGGTGGACGGTCTCGAACACCTTTCCGTTCCCCGCCAGGACCTCCTCGATGGAGGCGCGGATGGCCGGCTCGGTCATGCGCGGATCGAGGACCGCCGGGCTGTGGCCGAGCAGGTCCTCGCGGCGGTAGCCGAGGTCCTCGCAGGCCGCCCGATTGACGTCCAGGTAACGGCCGGACTCGTCCAGGATCTCCACCGCGTCGGCGGCGTGGTCCAGCAGGGCCTTCGCGGTGGCCTCGCTTTCTGCCAGCCGCTGCTCGCGCGCCTGGGCGGCCTCGAAATAGCCCTTGATGCGCCAGATGCCGAGAAAGACCGCCGCGGAGACCCCCAGGCCGAGCCCGTCGTTGAGCAGGTCCATCCCCGTCATGTGCCATTCCATCTGGGCGAAGGAGATCAACCGGCGCAGGGCCATCATCGCCAGGGCCGAGGACAGGAACAGCCAGGCCTTCAGGTGGCCGCTGACCCGGATCATGCGGACCGCCAGCACGGCGGCGGACACCTGCAGCAGGAGGGCCAGGAACAGGATGACGGTGCGCATGGGCAGGGGCCGGCGGGCGGCAAGGGGGAAGGCTGCACCAATATGGATCCATTGCGGACCCGCGGGCGATCAAATTCGAGGTGTCGCGCTAGGGCAGGTCCGACCTCGGCGCCGAAGCGGCCAGCCGCGCGGCCAGTTCGGCGGCGGCTTGGCTGGCGCCGAGGTCCCGCAGACGCTGCGCCAGGCCTTCCGCGCCGCGCCGGTCGCCGGAATCCAGGCGCAGCAATCCCGCCCGCAGCAGGCCTTGGGCGGCCGTGTCCTTCCGCCCGCCCTTCTGGGCCAAGTGGGCCCGCTCCTCCTGGAAGTCGGCCCGCTGCGGCGCGAGTTCGACCAGGACGGCGAAATCATCGAGGCATTCGTTCCAGCGCTGCTCCCAGCCGAAAGCCAGGCCGCGCAGCCGGTAGGCGTCCAGGTGGGCCTCCTTCGGCCGTTCAACCTCGACGTAGTAGCGGCGTCCCCGCCCCCTCTCGAGGAGATCGATGACCACCCCGCAATCCTTCCGGCAGGCGGAGAACTGCCGCTTCTCGAAATGCGCACGGGCTCGGCCGGCATAGGCGGCAGCATACTTGCCGTGACCCTCGATGGCCCGGCTCTCGGCGGCGATCGCGGCATCCCAGTTGCGCAGTTCGCGTTCGGCCTCGGCCACCCGGTGCCAGGCTTCGACGTCCTTCGGCCGGTGCCGGGCCACGTCCAGCCAGGTGTCACGCTGCTTGCGGATCCGGGCCTCGTTGGGCAGGTCCTGGGCGACCAGCAGCGGAATGGCGAGGAGCATGGGCACCATGGGACCTCCAGGTCCACCCAGGATGGCCCCGGGCGGCATCCCGGGCCAGGGGCGAAGTCTCCGGCACGGCGGCGACTTCTCCGACCGGTCCAGTCGCCGGTCAGCTCGGGCGCGCCGCCGGGATCCGGCTCATGGCGTGCTCGGCCATGGCGGTGATGGTCAGGCTGGGATTGACGCCGGGATTGCCGGGGAGGATCGAGCCGTCCACGACGTAGAGGCCGGGATGGCCGTGCACCTGGCAGTCGGCGCCGATCACCCCTTCTGCCGCATCGGCGCCGAAGGGCACGCCGCCGAGGATGTGGGCGGTGAGCGGGATCCCCAGCAGGGCTTCGTTGACACTCGCCATGGGGATGCCGTTGGTGGCCTTGGCGAAGGCGCGGGTGACCCCGTGGCCGAGGTCCGCCGGCGGCGGGGCGTGGGTCTCGGTGGGCACCGACACCAGGTCCTTGCGGAAGCCGGTGAAGACGCTGCGGCCCTGGGCCAGGCGCAGGGTGTGGTCCTCCCACTGCATCACCAGCATGATCGTCGCGCTCTCCGCCCAGCCGGGGCGGAAGTGGGTGCGGGCGAAGTCGGCCGGGTGGCGGGCGATGTGCACCGCCGACTTGGCGAGGTTGCCCAGCAGGCTGCGGCCGTGCACCATCGGCCCGCTGAGCAGGCGCATCAGCGAGGAACCCGCCGGGTAGCGCACCGGCTCGACGGTGGTGGTGTCGTCGATGTTGAAGATCGAGGTGATGGCCAGGCCCTTGGAGTAGTCGGTGGCGCCCCGGCGCCGGGCGACGCTGCCCAGGAGGGCTTCGTTGTTGGTCCGAACCTGGCTTCCCAAGGTCGGGGAGATGGCGGGCAGCGACCGGGTGGTCTCGCGGCAGCGGAACAGCAGGCGCTGGGTGCCGAGGGCGCCGGCGGACAGAATCACGTTGCGGGCCCGCAGGGGAGCCCGGGCCGGGTGGATGTAGCCGCCGGAGCCCCGGGCCACCACCTCGTAGCGGGCGCCGTCCCGCTGCCCTGAGGGCAGCGGCCGAATGTCGCGCACGGTGGTGTCGGCGACCACTTCGACGCCGCGCTTCTCGGCCAGGTACAGGTAGTTCTTCGGCAGGGTGTTCTTGGCGTCGTGGGGACAGCCCACCATGCAGGCGCCGCAGTGCTTGCAACTGTGCCGGGAGGGGCCTTCGCCGCCGAAATAGGGGTCGGCCACCTCCTGGCCCTCCTCGCCGGGACGGCCGAAGAAGGTGCCCACCGGGACGGACTGGAAGGTGTGTCCCTGGCCCAGCCCCTCGGCGATTCCCTTCATCACCTCGTCGGTCGGCGTGGTGCGAGGGTTGACCGCCACCCCCAGCATCCGCCTGGCCTCGGCGTAGTGGGGCTTCAGTTCGCGGCCCCAGTCCACCAGCCGCTTCCAGGGCGCGGTGGCGAAGGCCTCCTCGCGGGGTTCCACCAGCACGTTGGCGTAGCCCAGGCTGCCGCCGCCGACGCCGGCGCCGTGCAGCACCAGCACGTCGCGGAAGGCGCTGATCTCGAGGATCCCGTGGCAGCCGATCAGTGGGGACCAGAGGTACCTGCGCAGGTTCCAGGTGGACTTGGCGAAATCCTGGTCGCGGAAGCGCCGGCCGCGCTCGAGCACCGCCACCCGGTAGCCCTTCTCCGCCAGCCGCAGGGCGCTGACGCTGCCCCCGAATCCCGAGCCGACGATGACGTAGTCGTAGGGTTCCTGCATGGCGCCTCGCTCACGCATCGTAGGGCCCGAAGTCTCCCGGGTTCAAGTTGACCCGGGGTAGGACTTCAAGGGCCTGGGCGCCCCCTAGCCCGGGATGACCATCTCCCGTTTCACCAGGGAGATCAGGTAGCCCTCTCCCTGGGCTGGAAGGAACCCGTAGAGCAGGGTGCCATTGCAGAGCAGGGGCACGCTGTGGGTGACGGCCCGGGTGACGTCGGCCACGCAGTTGCCACGCAGCCGGACCTTCAGCTTGGGCTGCTGGGTGTTGAACTTGAACGGATGGCCGGAGCTGTCGCGGGAATCGTTGTAGTAGGCCGTGTCGCCGGAGAGCTGAACCTGCTGCAGGCTCTGGGTGGCCCCGTCCCAGCTCAGGAAGCCCTCGCCGTAGATGACGTTGCCGTTGCTGTAGCTGAGGCAGAGCGTGTAGCTGAGGTAGTACCAGCGCTGCTTGGTGGACCTCCTGCAGTGGTCGATCCAGTCGGCGAGACAGGCGCAGGTGCCCGGCGCGGGTCCCTGCACCGTCGCAGCCGCTGCGGCCTGGCGGATGTCGGCGGGCGACAGGTTGGCAGCCTGCTGCTGGAATGTGCTCTGGGCGGAAGCCGGGAGCCCAACAAGGGAAGCAGTCAACAAGAAGGCGGAAAACAGGCGTGCGAGCACCATGAGGGCTCCTTCTGAAGAAGTACCTGGAGGAAAGTCCAGTAGATGGTTTCCTGGCGGAATGGGACCGTCAAGCCTGCGGACGGCACAGGAAGGCACTCGTGGGTGCTGATAAGGTGGAGGCCAGCTCCAGGCCCCGGACTGCCACCCACCCATGCCCCTGCTCGACACACTCGCGCACCGACAGCTGATCGTGGTCACCGGCAAGGGCGGGGTCGGCAAGACCACCCTGGCGGCCACCCTCGGGGTGCTGCTCGCCGAGGCTGGCCGGCAGGTGCTGCTGCTGGAGGCCGATCCGCGGGAGAGCCTGCACCAGGCCCTGGGCACCGAACCCTCGGATGGCGTGGTGGTCGACGCGGGGGCAGGCCTGCGGATGCAGAACCTGCAGCCCCGGGCGATCATCGAGGAGCTTGTGGCGGAGCGCGTCCACCTCGGCTTCGTGGCCCGCAGGATCACCCACAGCCAGGCCTTCCGCCACTTCGTCGCCGGCGCGCCGGGCTTCAAGGAAGCGGCGCTCCTGGGCTACGCCACCCGGGTGGCGCGGGGCAGCCACCGGGTGCAGGCGGACCTGGTGATCCTCGACGCTCCGGCCACCGGCCACGGTGTCTCCCTGCTGGCGGCACCGGAACTGCTGGCCGGCGCCGTCGGCGACGGTGAGCTGGGCGCGATGGCCCGGGAGCTGGCCCTCCACCTGGCGGATCCCGACCGCTGCGGCATCGTCCTGGCCTCCCTGGCGGAGGAGATGGCGGTCCAGGAGACCCTCGAGCTGGTGGAGCAGTTGCAGGTGAGGCTGCATCGGCAGCCCGACCTGGTGCTGGCCAACGGGCTCTATCCGGAGCTGCCCGAGCCGCCGCCGGCGGGCCCTCCCGCAGCGCTGAACCTCTGGCGCCAGCGCCGGGAGGTCAACGACCGCGAACTGGGGCGGCTCCGTGCCGGCTGGGACGGCCCCTTGGTGGAACTGCCGCTGCTGCCCCTGGCGGCTGGACCGGGACTGTTGCGGGCGCTGGCCGGTCGGCTCGGGCCGCTGCTGCAGCAGGAGGCGCCGTGAGCCGCCGGCGGTTCGGATCGCTGGACCACCCGGTTCTGGTGGTGGTGGGCGGCGGCGGGGTCGGCAAGACCACCCTGGCGGCGGCCCTGGCCCTGCAGTCCGCGCGTGCCGGGGCGCGCACCCTGGTGATGACCTTCGACCCTTCGCTGCGGCTGCAGGATGCCCTGGGCATCAGCGGGGCGGCGAAGGACCAGCCGGTGCCGGTGGGCATCGACGCCCCAGGCACCCTCGAGGCGGTGCTGCTCGACGCCCGCGCCACATTCGACCGGGTCGTCGCCCGCTACGCCCCGGATCCCGCCGCCGCCCAGCGGATCTTCGAGAACCGCTTCTACCAGGAGCTGTCCGGGACCCTGGCCGGAATCCTCGAATACATGGCCATGGAACGGCTGTTCGAGGCGTCCACCGAGGGCCGCTACGACCGCATCATCCTCGACACGCCGCCGACCCGGCAGGCACTGGACTTTCTCGAGGCCCCGGACCGCATCATCGCCTTCCTCGACACCCGGGCGGTGAAGCTGGCCCAGGATCCCTGGTGGCTGGAGGACCATCGGGCCCCGAGCCTGGGCAAGCGGATCGCCGCGAGGGGGGCCCGCGCCGTCGCCGACCGCATCATCGGCCGCCGCTTCCTGCTGGAGCTGGTGGAATTCATCCAGGCCTTCGCCCCGCTGTTCGCAGGCTTCGGCGCGCGCGCCGGGGAGGTCCGGGCGCTGCTGCGGGCGGAGGGCACCCGCTTCCTGCTGGTGGCCGGCCCAGGCCCGGACCGGATCCCCGAGGCCATGTACTTCCTCCGCAAGCTGCAGGAAGCCGGTCACCGGCTGGGACCGGTGGTGGTGAACCGCGTCCACCCGGAAGTGGGTGGCAGCAATGCGGCGGGCCTGGAACTCCTCCGCCACCTGGGGGAACGGGACCGGCGCGGGCTGGAGGAGTTCCGCAGCCGATTCCCCAAGGGCGGGGAGGTCCTGGACCTGCCCCTGCAGCCGCGGCCGCCCAGCGGCCTGGCGGACCTCGAGGCGCTCGGGGGGACCCTGCTGGGACGGCTGCCCTCCTGACAGGCCCTCGAGCCTCGAGGAAGGGCATTCAAGCCATGGCCTAGATCTAAATATTTATATTATTTGTTTTAAAATTTTGCCGCAGCGCGGAATTTTTTCCTTGCGGCTTTTCCGCAATGCGGTAAATTGGTTCCCGGAGGCCGCGAACCCGATGATCCGCATGATCAAGCGCTACGGCGGCGGAAGCCGGAAGCTCTACGACACCGAGGAGAGCCGCTACGTCTCCCTCGAGGAGATCTGCGCCTGGGTGCGGGAGGGCCAGGACCTGCAGGTGGTCGACAGCGCGACCGGCGAGGATGTGACCTCCGCGACCCTCGCCCAGAGCCTCTACGAGGACCAGAAACGCGGCACCGCGGTGCTGTCGGCGGACTTCCTCCACCAGGTGATCCGCCGCGGCGGCCAGGCGCTGGCGGTGACCATGGAGCAGGCCCAGGCGAAGCTCGACTCCTTCGTCCACTCCTCGGTCTCCAGCCTCGGCAACGTCGGCGCCCTGCAGGACGAGATGGGCATCCTTCGCCAGCGCCTGCAGGAACTGGAAGCCTCCCTGGCCGAACTGGAGGCTGCCCCGGCCAGGCCAAGGCCGGCCCGCGCCCCCGCCCCGAAGCCAGCCCGCACCCCACGCAAGCCCCGCGCCGACCGGCGCGCGTGAACATCCATCCCCATCCGGCCCCAGGCCGCCTCCCGAGGAGAACCCCATGACCACCCGAAAGACCGCCAAGTCCACCACCGGCATCCCCGCCATCAAGGAGTCCGCCCACAACATCTGGCTCGCCGGCCTCGGCGCCTTTTCCCTCGCCGGCGAGGAGGGCACGAAGCTGTTCCAGCAGCTGGTCGACAAGGGCAGTGAGCTCGAGCAGGCCAACAAGGACCGCATCTCCCAGTTCGGCGAGAAGCTCGAAGGCTTGAAGGGCGAGGCCCAGACCGCCGTGAAGAAGATGGCCAACCCGATCGAGAACACCATCAACAGCGCCATCCAGAAGCTGGGCGTGCCGACCCGCGAGGAGATCGTCACCCTGACCAAGCGGGTGGAGGAGCTGACCAAGGCCGTGGCCAAGGCCAAGGCCGCCCCCGGCCGCCGCACCGAGGCCTGAGGGCCCTGTGCCGCCACTGCCTGAGGGCCGAAAGGGCCTGCGCCGGGGCTTGGCCCTGGCGGCCGGAGGACCGCTGGGGGGCGTCTACGAACTGGGCGCCCTCCGCGCCCTCGAGGAATCCATCGAGGGCCTGGACCTGAACGACTGCAGGGTCTACGTCGGCGTGAGCGCCGGCGCCTTCCTGGCCTCGCACCTGGCCAACGGCTTCACCGTCACCCAGATGCTGCGCGGGCTGCTGTTCGGGAACGAGGAGGACAACCCCTTCGACCCCTCCGTCCTGTTCCTCCCCGCCTACCGGGAGTGGGCCCGGCGCGGCGCCCAGCTGCCGGGCCTGATCGCCGACACGCTGCTGCAGAGCAGCCTGTCGCCGCGGACCCAGACCCTGTTCAGGTCGCTCTCCCAGCTCGGCCGGGCCCTCCCGCTCGGGGTCTTCGACAATGCGCCGATCCAGGCCCACCTCGCCCGGATCTTCGCCCGCCGGGGACGGACCGACGACTTCCGCAGGCTCCGGCACCGGCTGTTCGTGGTCGCCACCGACCTGGAGGCGGGGACGCCGGTCGTGTTCGGTTCCGAGGGCCTGGACCACGTGCCGATCTCCCGGGCGGTGCAGGCCAGCACCTCCCTTCCCGGCCTCTACCCGCCCCTGAAGGTCGAGGGCAGGCTGTGCGTGGACGGGGTCCTGCTCAAGACCATCCACGCCTCGGTGGCGATGGAGAACGGCGCCGACCTGGTGTTCTGCGTCAACCCGATCGTGCCCGTGGACGTCGCCAACGACGATGCCCACCGCATCCTCGGTCCGGACGCGCTCACCCGCGGCGGCCTGCCCTCGGTGCTGTCGCAGGCGGTGCGGACCCTGATCCACTCGCGGATGGTGGTGGGCATGGCCCGCTACAAGACCACCTTCCCGGATTCGGAGCTGATCCTGTTCCGCCCCGACCGCAAGGACTACCGGCTGTTCTTCAGCAACATCTTCAGCTTCCGCTCGCGCCGACAGGTCTGCGAGATCGGCTACAAGTCCACGCGCAAGGACCTCTGCCGCCGCCGCGACACCCTCGGTCCGATGCTCGAGGCCCACGGCATGCGCCTCCGCCTGGAGGTCCTGGACGACCGCCGGCGTTCGGTCTGGGACGGCATCGGCGGCCTGCCGCACAAGAGCTCGACCGTCGGCCGCCGGCTGTCCGCCACCCTGGAGAGCCTGGAGGCGGTGCTGGAGCAGGCCGGGAAGGGCTGATCCCGCCGCTGGTCAGTTCAGCAGGCGCAGGGCCTCGAACTCGGCCTCGAAGGCCCGCACCAGCTCGGCCGGGTCGGACAGCAGGTGGGCGTCGGTCATCACCCCCACCTGCACCTTCCCGGCAAAGCTGAGGATGGAGATCCCGACCCCGATGTTGGCCCGCTGCGGCACCCAGAACAGCAGCCCGCGGACCCTGCGCCCGGCCAGGGAGAGGTCCCCGGGGGGGCCGGGGACGTTGGTGACCACCGCCGTGCACTTGTTGGCGAGGAAATCGATCAGGGCGCGGCTCACCACCTCCGGGAGCAGGGCCAGCAGGGCCTTCTGGATGCCGTAGACCGCCAGCGGGGCCACCGAACGCTTCAGCTCGTCCATCCGCAGCTTCATCGCCTGGATCCGCGCTTCGAGGCTCATGTCCCCGGCCGGGATCTCCAGGGGCACCGCGGCGAAGCGGTTTTCCAGTTCCAGCGGCTCGTGGACCGGCCGGACGTTGACCGGCATCGACACCCGCAGCCGGGTCAGGAGCGAGCCGACCCGGGGAGCGAGGTAGCGGGTGAAGGCCCCCGACACCGAGGCCATCAGGACGTCGTTGACGGTGGCGCCGAGCTGGTTCTTGGCGGCCTTGACCACCGCAAGGTCCAGCGGCGCCGTCCAGGCCACCCGCTTCTCACCGCTCAACCGGGGGCCGTGCAGGGCGTGCCGGTCGGGCCACCAGAGCAGCCGCTTGAGCAGGATGCCCGGGGTCTCCAGGGCGACCCTCGCGGCCACCATAGCGGGATTCACCGGGGCCGCCCTTCTCAGGCCGTCAGGCGGGGGCGGCAGGGCCTGGGAGTCCATGAAGTCGAACAGCAGGCCCACCAGCGCCAGGCCATCCGCGATGCTGTGGTGGATCCGCACCACCAGCGCGCTGGCGCCATCCTCGAAGTCCTCGATGAAGTGGAACTGCCAGCGCGGGCGGTCCTTCGGGAGCGGTCTCGAAGCTTCGCGGCCGACGAAGGCCTGCAATTCCTCCAGGTTCCTGGGTGGCGCCCCCGCCGGCGGGTAGATGTGTCGTTCGATGGAGAAGTCCGGATCCGGCTCCCAGTGGGCACGGCGGTTGTGGTGCACCACCCGGCAGCGCATGCGGGCGAAGCGCCGGCCTTCGCCGGCCTCGATGACGCGTTCGGTGAACACCCGCCGCAGGGTGTCCAGGTCGATCCGGTCGAGGATCGCCACCGCGTTGATCACCATGGGGTTCTGCGGCGACTCCTGGAGCCACATGGCGTCGTTGCTGCTGACCGGGACGCGCACGGCTATTTCCGCTTGAGGGCGAGGAAGAAGGCGATCACGAACAGCGCCGACCAGACCGGCCAGGGGGCGCGGAAGCCCATGGACACGGCCGCCGCCACCAGGCAGGAGCCGGCGATCAGGGTGCCGCGAAGGCCCGACAGCGGGTTCTCGGAAGGCTGCCGGGCGATGCGCTCCAGCACCTTCAGTCCGTCGCTGACCAGCAGCGGCATCTTGGCCATGGCGTCGACCAGGTCCGGCACGCCGCGCAGGCCCTCGGTGAAGAACCGCATGGGGCTGAACTGGTGGATGAACAGCGACCGGATGTGGCGCTTGGAGACCTCGGCCACGTCGAAGCCGGGCAGCAGCACGTTGCCGACCCCCTCGAAGGTCACCAGCGCCTTGACCATGAGCACCATCTCGACCGGGAAGTACATGCGGTGCTCGGCCCCGCGGCCGACCGACTCGAGGATCAGCTTGCCCAGGGAGAACTCGTCGAAGTTGGCGGCGCGCTTCCAGCGGTTGGCGACCTCGACGGCGTCGCGGCGGAAGCCGTTGGGGTCCGCGCCGTGTCCCGGAAGGGCGATGGCCGTCAAGTAGCGGGCTGCGTTCTCGCCGTCCCCCATCACCAGGGCGAAGTAGTAGTAGAGCAGGGCCCGGCGCAGGTCCTCGTCGAGTCGCCCGACCATGCCCAGGTCGATGAAGCCGACCTTCGGGCCGGGCAGGATGATCAGGTTCCCGGGATGCAGATCGGCGTGGAAGAACCCGTCCCGGTAGAGCATGCGGATGATCGCCATGGCCCCCAGGTCGGTGAGGTGCCGGCGCTGCTCCTCCGGAAGCTGCCGGGCCGCCTCCGAGTCCGGCGACAGCCCGTCGAAGAACTCCATGCAGAGCACCTCGCGGCCGCTGTAGGCGTGGTAGATCTTCGGGAACACCACGTCCGGGACGTCGGCGAAGTTGGCCGTGAAGGTCTCGGCGTTCTCCGCCTCCCGGCGCAGGTCCACCTCGCGCAGGGTGTAGGTGCAGAACTCGTTCACCAGCTGGCGCGGCTGGAACCGCTCCAGGAACAGGTTGAGCACCGCCGCCAGCATCTTCAGCAGGCGGGCGTCGCGCTCCAAGGTCCGGCGGATGCCGGGCTTGACCACCTTGAGGATCACCGCCTCGCCGTCGCGGGTGACCGCCCGGTGGGTCTGGCCGATCGAGGCCGAGCCGAGCGGCACCGGGTCGATGTGCAGGAACAGCTCGTCGATGGGCCGCTTCAGGTCCTTCTCGATGATCCGGCCGAGCACGTCC
>JAYRFV010000081.1:0-14551 GCA_041908165.1 Holophagales bacterium
AAGCTCCCCTCCCACGCCCCCTCCCTCTGCAGGCTTTGGACAGCTTTTCTTTGCGCCTCTGCGCCTTTGCGTTGATGGTTATTTCAACCTCTGTGTCTCTGTGCCTCTGTGTTGAGAATTTCCAGATTCCCCGCAACCCGCTATCCTGTAACCCATGCGCTGGAACTTGTATTTTGCCTTTACCCACTCCCCCCGGCCCCGGGCGGAGGAGATCGGCTAGCACCCAAACGATCCCACCCCTTCCCGCCGGGCCTTGAACCCGGCGGTTTTCTTTATGGGGAACCCCATGCACGACGACGAAAGCCTCCTGCCCGTGCCCGCCGACCGCACCTCGCGCACCGACGACGAGCACATCGCCCGCATCGTTCCCCTGCCGCCGCCGGAACACCTGATCCGCTTCTTCCCGATCCAGGGCGGACCGGTGGAGGCGCACGTCTCGCAGACCCGCCGGCGGGTGAAGCAGATCCTGCGGCGCAAGTCCGACCGCCTGCTGGTGGTGGTGGGGCCCTGTTCGATCCACGACCCGGAGGCGGCGATGGAGTACGCCCGCCGCCTGGCCGGGGAGCGGGACCGGCTGGGTAAGGACCTGGAGCTGGTGATGCGCGTGTACTTCGAGAAGCCGCGCACCACCGTGGGCTGGAAGGGGCTGGTCAACGACCCCTACCTGAACGGCAGCTTCCGCATCAACGAGGGCCTGCGCATCGCCCGCGACCTGCTGGTGCGGATCAACGCGCTCGGCGTGCCGGCGGCGGTGGAGTTCCTCGACACCATCTCCCCGCAGTACCTGGGCGACCTGGTGAGCTGGGGCGCGATCGGCGCGCGGACCACCGAGTCGCAGGTGCACCGCGAACTGGCCTCGGGCATCTCGGCGCCGATCGGCTTCAAGAACGGCACCGACGGCGACGTCCGCATCGCCGCGGCGGCGATCCTGGCCTCGCGGGAGCGCCACCACTTCCTGTCGATCCACAAGAACGGCCAGGTGGCGGTGGTGGAGACCAAGGGCAACCCGGACTGCCACCTGATCCTGCGCGGCGGCCAGGAGCCGAACTACCACCGCCGGGACGTGGACCGGGCGGTGGCCCTGCTGGAGGCGGCGGAGCTCGAGCCGCGGGTGATGATCGACTGCAGCCACGCGAACTGCGGCAAGGACTTCCGCCGCCAGGCCGAGGTCGCCGCCGAGGTGGCGAAGCAGGTGGCGGCGGGCGACGGCAGGATCGTCGGGGTGATGCTCGAGTCGCACCTGGAGGAGGGCCGCCAGGACCTGCGCATCGGCAAGGCCCTGCGCTACGGCCAGAGCATCACCGACGCCTGCCTGGGCTGGGCGGACACGGTCAAGGTCCTGGACGGGCTCGCCGCGGCGGTCCGCAAGCGTCGGGCCTGAGGCTTCAGCCGGGTTCCCGCAGGCCGCGCAGCAGGGCCAGGCCCTCGACGGTCCGGCTCAGGTACCAGGTGAGGGCTCGGCCCTCGACCAGCTCGATGCGGGCCGACGGAAGCAGGGCCTGCAGTTCCTTGCGGTGGCGGGCGGTGAAACGGTAGGGCTCGGTGGGCAGGAACACCACCTCGGGCGCGAGGGCCCGCAGGTCCGCTTCGGCCAGCGCCGGATAGCGGTCCGGGCCCACCGGGCAGAAGCCCGTGCAGCGCAGCAGGTCGCCGAGGTAGGTGTCCGGGCCGGCGGCCATCCAGGGCTCGCGCCAGACCAGCGCCAGCGCGCGCGGGCCCGGGCGCGGGGTGCCCTTGGCGGCGGCGCGGATGGCGGCGGCCTCGGCCCGGCCCGGGTCCGCCGCGCCCAGGCGCTTGCCCAGGTCCGCGCAGGCGCGGGCGCAGTCGGCCACGGTGCGGATCTCCAGGGCCAGCCAGGGTATGCCTGCGGCCGTGAGGGCGGAGGAGGTGGCCTCGCTGTTTTCGTCGGTTTCCAGGATCACCAGGTCGGGCTTCTGCGAGCGGAGCGCCGCCAGGTCCGGATCCTTGGTGCCGCCCAGGGCCGGCACCGTGGTGCGGATCCAGCGGGGCTCCACGCAGTGGCGGGTGCGGCCCACGAGCCGCGAGGCCAGCCCCCAGCGGGCCAGCAGCTCGGTGACGCTGGGGACGAGGGAGACGATGCGCTGCGGGCCTGCGGCCCGCGGCTGGGGGCTGGGGACCGCAGGCTGGGGGCGGGCCGTGGCGGCGGCGCGGACCACCGGCAGGCCGGTGTGGGGGTCGGCGAAGTCGCCACGGCCGGTGGGGCAGGCCGGACGCAGCGGGCAGCCGGCGCAGTCCGGGCGCTGGGCGTGGCAGGCGCGGCGGCCGTGGAGGATCAGCTGATGGTGCAGGGCGATCCAGTCCTCCCGGGGGAACTGCGCGCAGAGGTCGGCTTCGACCTTTTCCGGGGTGCCTGCCGAGGACAGGCCGAGGCGCCGCGCCACCCGGAAGATGTGGGTGTCCACCGCCAGCGCCGGCACGCCGAAGGCGTTGGCGAGGACCACGTTGGCGGTCTTTTGGCCGACCCCGGGCAGGCGGCCCAGGTCCCCGGGATCCGAGGGCACCTCGCCGCCGTGGCGCTGCACCAGGGCCTGGGCCATGCCGACCAGGTTGCGGGCCTTGTTGTGGAAGAAGCCGGTGGAGCGGATCAGCGCCTCCAGGTCGGCCAGGCGGGCGGCGGCGAGGGCGGCGGCGTCCGGAAAGCGGGCGAACAGGGCCGGCGTCACCAGGTTCACCCGGGCGTCCGTGCACTGGGCGCTGAGGATGGTGGCGACCACCAGCTCGAAGGGGTCCTGGTGGTCGAGGGCGCAGCGCGCGTCCGGGTAGGCGGCGCGCAGCTGCGCCTGGAGGGCGTCGAGGCGGGGGCGGGTCCAGCGCATCGCCCCATTGTGGCCGAGCCGGAACCGCGCCAGGCATCGTCTACAATGGATCCCCGAGGTGTTCCATGGCATCCCCGATGACCGGCAGGCTGGATTGCCAGGAAACCGCCGCCCACTACCGGCAGCTGGTCCTCAGGAACATCGGCAAGCTCGGCTTCGCCCCCGGGCTGGGCGTGATCCTCGGCTGCGAGGACGAGGGCTGCGTGGTCTACCAGCGCTACCTGATGAAGGACTGCGAGGAGCTGGGCATCGACGCCAAGGACATCCGCACCGAGAACGGCATCCAGCTGGTGAAGACCATCGCCCGGCTCAACCAGGACGACAAGACCCACGGGGTGTTCATCTTCTACCCCCTGCGCTACCGCGAGCTGAAGGACGACGAGATCATGGACCTGGTGGACCCCGGCAAGGACATCGAGGGACTGCACGCCATCAACATCGGCTACCTGAACAAGTACCGGAAGCGCCTCGACGACGGCAGCCAGCACCGCTGCATGACCCCGTGCACGGCGCGGGCGGTGGTGAAGACCCTCAAGCGCGGCTTCGGCGACGAGTGGCTCGCCGGGAGGACGGTGCTGATCATCAACGACAGCCTGCGCATCGGCCGGCCGCTCAACGCCATGGTCGCCAACCTCAAGGCGACCCCGATCGTCTGCCACGCCGCCTCGAACCCGCAGCACCTGGAGCAGTTCATCAAGCTGGCCGACGTCATCGTCAGCGCCGTCCCCGCCGAGGGCTACCAGATCCGCACCGACTGGATCAAGGACGGCGCCCTGTGCTTCGACCTCTCCGGCCAGGGCAACTTCGACTATGCGGCCCTGGATGAGCGGAAGATCCCGTACACGGACACGCAGAAGAACAGCATCGGGAAGGTCACGCGGGCGATGGCCCTGCTCAACCTGACCTACGCGGCGGGGCTGGAGTAGGGGCTACAGCCTGACCCCGAGCACCAGCGCCGCGCTGCCGCGGGTGCCCGGGCTGAGCACGGCGCTGCGCGGCGAGACCAGCAGTTCCCACTGCAGCGCGAGGTGGACGTTGCGGGCGAAGGTGCGGCCGGCCTGCAGGCGCAGGCCCGCGCCCGGTCGGCTGCCGTCGTCGAAGTCGAGGAGCAGCCCGAAGGCGCCGTAGAAGCCCTCGGCGCCCACCCGGGCGTCGGTGTGCAGGCGGCCGACGCCGTGGCCGGGCCCGTCCGGGAACCTCACGCCGAAGCCGCTGCTGACATCCAGCAGGGCCCAGCGGGAACCCTGGCCGGAGGCCATCTCCAGCCAGGCCATGGAGACCTCCGGCTCCCAGCCGCGCGTGCTGCGGCCGAGGTCGAGGCGCAGGCTCTGCGCGGCCAGCGGCAGCGCCAGCAGGAAGGACAGCAGGAGGCGGCGGGTCAGCGTATTCACCCTGGAGCTACGGCGACCCGGCGATCCGGTTTACCGGCCGGTCACACCCGCCCGGCGGGATCCTCCAGGGCCGCCTTCCGGCTCGCCCGCCAGACCGCCAGCAGCTGGTCCAGCAGGGCGCCGAAGGCCTCCAGGGGCATGGCGTTGGGGCCGTCGCTCAGGGCCTCCTCGGGGCGGTCGTGGACCTCGAAGAAGAAGCCGTCCACGGCGGTGGCGGCGGCCCGCGCCAGGGTCGGGATCATCTCCCGGGCGCCGCCGGTGGCGTGGCCCAGGGCGCCGGGCTTCTGCACGCTGTGGGTGGCGTCGAAGACCACCGGGCAGCCGCTGCGGCGCAGGTGCGGGAAGGACTGGAAGTCCACCACCAGGTTGCCGTAGCCGAAGCTGGCGCCGCGCTCGGTGAGCCAGAGCGGGCCGTGGCCGGGCACCGCGCGGATCTTGTCGACCGCGTGGCGCAGGTCCCAGGGGGCGAGGAACTGGCCCTTCTTGAGGTTCACGGTCCGGCCGGTGGCGGCGGCCGCCTGCAGGAGGTCGGTCTGCCGGCACAGGAAGGCGGGGATCTGCAGGGCGTCCACCGCCGCCGCCACCGGCGCGCACTGGTGGCTCTCGTGGACGTCGGTGATGACCGGCACGCCGAGCCGGGTGCGGACCTCGGCCAGGATGTCCAGGCCCTGCTCCATGTCCAGGCCGCGGTAGCTGGACAGCGCGGTGCGGTTGGCCTTGTCGAAGGAGGACTTGAAGATGAACGGAATGCCCCGGCTGTCGGCGAGGTCGCGCAGCTGCCCGGCCATGAACAGCGCATGGTCCCGGCTCTCGATGACGCAGGGCCCGGCGATCAGGAAGAAGCTGTTGTCGGTGTAGGGGCGGCGGAGGTCCATGGCGGTTCCCGGGCCCAGTGTAGCGCCGCAGGGAAGCCCGGATCCCGTGCCAGGATGGAAAGCGCGGGTCCCCCGGGGATCCAGGCGCGGCGCCGCGGGGGATTGTCGATGTCCTCCGCGTCAATTTACAAAATGCAATATTTTTTTCTATTTCACTTTCCTTAGTGAAGGCCGGAACCGATCCTGGAATCCAGGAGGTCGCCGTGTCCAAGCCGATCCTGGAGGACGAGCTCAACCGCAACATCGTCGCCGCCCTCCAGGCCGAGGGGCGGCTCAGCCACGTCGAGCTGGCGGAGCGGCTGGGCATCAGCCGGCCGACGCTGCTGGACCGGGTGCGCCGGCTGGAGGCCGAGGGGGTGCTGGAGGGCTACTTCGCCCGGGTCAGCCCGGAGAGCGTCGGCAAGCCCTGCGTGGCCTTCGTGGCGGTGCGCCTGCCCGGCGCCGGCGAGGGCGAGGAGCTGAAGTTCTGGAAGGCCCTCGAGCGCGAACCGGACGTGCTCGAGGCGCACACCGTGGCCGGCGAGGACTGCCTGCTGCTCAAGGTGGTGGCGGAGACGCCGCGCGGGGTGGCGGAGCGGCTGCGGCGGATCCGCTCGCTGGCCCCGCAGGTGGCGACCCGCACCACGATGGTGCTGCAGACCCACTTCGAGAAGCCGGGCCCGAGCCCGTTCCCCTTCGAGGACCTGCCGCGGAAGGGGGCCCGGAAATGATCGCCCGCACCCCCGACCCGCCCTACTACGTGGCCGTCTTCAGCAGCCAGCGCAGCCCCGGGGACGGCGGCTACGGCGCGATGTCGGCGCGCATGGTCGAGCTGGCCCGGGTCCAGCCCGGGTTCCTCGGCATGGAGAGCGTGCGCACCGCCGACGGCCACGGCATCACCCTGTCCTACTGGGAGAGCCTGGAGGCGATCCAGGCCTGGAAGCGCGACACCGAGCACGTGGAGGCCCAGCGCCTGGGCCGCGAGCGCTGGTACGAGCGCTACGCCCTGCGCATCGGCCGGATCGAACGGCAGGCCTTCTTCGGGGAGGAGTGATGCTCGCCTGGATCGCCTACGCCACTGTCGCCGTGGTCTGGGGCTCGACCTACTTCGCCATCGCCCTCGGCATCGAGTCGTTCACCCCCTACGGCATGGTCGCCGCCCGCTACCTGACCGCCGGCCTGCTCGCCCTGGGCCTCAGCCGCCTGCTGAAGGAGCCGCTGCCGGCCTGGAGCGACGTCCGCCCGCTGATGCTACAGGGCGCCCTGCTGCTGGCGGTGTCGAACGCCCTGGTCACCTGGGCCGAGGCCCGCGTCGCCAGCGGCGTCACCGCGGTGCTCTGCGCCACCGCGCCGCTCGCCTACGGGATCCTCGGCCAGGAGCGGCTCGGCCTGCAGGGCTGGGCCGGCCAGGTGCTGGGACTGGCCGGGGTGGTGCTGCTGGTGGACCCCTTCGGCGGGCGCTTCGACTTGCCGGGCGTGCTGGCGATCCTGCTGGCGGTGCTGGTGTGGACCTGGGGCACGCTGCACGGGCGCCGCCGGGTCAAGGGCAAGGGCGTGATGGGCCAGGTGGCGGTGCAGATGCTGACCGGCGGCGCCATCGGCCTGGTCCTGGCGCCGTTCACCGGCGGCTTCCTGCACCACCCGCCGACCGCACGGGCGGTGCTGGCCGTGGCCTACCTCATGCTGTTCGGCTCGCTGATCGCCTACACCGCCTTCATCTACCTGGCCAAGGCCTGGTCGCCGGCGAAGATGGGCACCTACGCCTACTTGAACCCGGTGGTGGCGGTGCTGCTCGGCCTGCTGCGCCAGGAACCCTTCACCCTTCGGATGGCGGCCGGCATGGCGGTGATCCTCGCGGCCATCGCCCTGGTCCAGGTCAAGCCGCGGCAGGCGGAGGTCCGCCCGGAAGGGCTCCAGGAGGCCTGAGCGACCTAGCGGATGTCGGCCCGCACCGGCACGGCGACCAGGGACTCGTCCGGATCGTCGACCTCGACCAGCAGCACCTCGCTCCAGGAACCCCTGGGCGACCCCTTCGGAAGCACGAGGGTCAAGGTCTGGCGGGGGGCGGCCTTGGCCGCCGGCAGGGCGACCTGGAACCGCTCGCTGGTGGTCCGGGCGCCGGTCACGCGGAAGGGCCGTCCTCCGGTGTGCGCCAGGACCAGGGAACGCGCGTGCCTGCGGCCGGAGGCGACGGTGCCGAAGCTCACCTCGGTCGGGGCGACGGTGAAGACCGGCTGCAGCACCCAGTACACCGGCAGCGAAAGGGTCGGCATCGGGGCGCTCGTGGTCCGCACCGTGAGGGTCTCGTGGCCGGACCGCAGGCCTGGCGGAAGCCGCTCGCCCTCGACCGTCACGTCGAGGAGGGCGGTCCCGGGGCGCGGGGTGGAAGAGATGTAGGGCGCCGGGCTGGTGGCCTCCAGGATCCGCAGGTCCTCCCCGGCGCTGCTGCGGAAGTCCAGGGTCAGCACCTGCCGGCCGCGGCGCGGGACGCTGTGGAAGAACAGTTCCTCGGGCACCGCCTGGACCTCCGGGACCACCTCGGCCTCCAGGATGAGGTTCACCGTCGGCGTCCGCGGGTCGTTCGAGCGCACGGCCAGGGACTTGTGGAGGGGGCCCTTCATCCCCTGGGGATCGAGCACGGCCTCGATCTCCTTGCCTTCGCCGGGCTGCAGCACCAGGCTGCCGGACAGGGTGGTGGTGCAGCCGCAGCTGGGCTGGACTTCGCTGATCTGCAGCGGCGCGTCGCCGGCGTTGGACACCCGGAAGGCCACGCGCTGCTTCTGGCCCGGGCTGATCCGCCCGAGGGCCGCGTGGGTGCGGTCGAAGGCGATGGCAGGGGCCTGGGCGGCCAGCGGAAGGACAAGGACGGCGAGGAGCAGGGATCGCATCGGCATCGGGGCCCCCAGGGCGCGGTCAGTCGTCCCGCCGCCGCAGCAGGAGGGCCACGGCGAGCACGGCCAGGGCCGCGGCGGCGCCGAGGGCCGCCCGCCGCAGCCAGGTCTTCCGCCGGGGGGCCTGGACCTGCGGCAGGCCCTCGGGGTCGGGTCCAGCGGGCCCGACCCGGGCGGGGTCGCGGGCGTAGATCAGGCGGCTCGGGGGCAGCGGGCCCGGATCGGGCGCGGGCTTGGCGCGGCCGCCGAGGTGCAGCCAGTAGCGCCGGCCCGCCTGGACCGGGAACAGCAACTCGTCGGCCCGAACCAGCACCCGGACGGTGTCGAGCCGGGCGCCGGCGGGGAGCGCCAGCACAAGCCGGTCGGCGAGCACCGGCTCCAGGCCGATCCGGGTTCCCCGCCCGCCCTTCTGCGGCAGGTTCCAGACCAGGTCCTGGGAACGCAGGGTGCGCGCCGGGCCATCCGCGTCGTCCCCGGTCTGGGGCAGGAGCACGACCGGTTTCACGGGAGCGGAGGGGGCCTTGAGGACCACCTCCAGGCCGACCACCCGCTCCGGGGAGGCGAGCCGGATCCGCCAGCGCTCGGGGGCTGGGGAGGGGATCTCGCAGAGCAGTTCGCTCGGCGCCAGGGCGCGGTCGGGATCCATGGCGGCCGGATCGGTCACGGCGGTGACCTTGGCGCTGCGGATGTTCGGCGCCGTCCCGGCGAGGGCCTGCAGGACCACCCGGTACTCCCGGGCGTCCCAGGGCACCAGGAAGCTCGCCACGGACTCCTTGCGCCCGAGGTCCTGAACGCTCAGCGGAGACTCCCGCGGCAGGCCGAGCAGGGATGGACCCTCCATCCGGCGGGCCACGTCCACCCGGCAGAACCAGGGCGTCCTCCCTTGCAGGTCGAGGTCGATCCGGAGGTGCTCGCGGTCGCGGACGCTCCAGCCCGGGGGCAGGCGGAGGGTGAACTCCGCGCTCGGGCGGCCCTCGGAATCCATGCCGAGCAGCAGCTTGTCGATGTCGAGCTGGCGGGGGCCCCACAGGCCTGGGCGCTCGCGGAGGGAGGGCACGGCCTGGGCCCCGTCATCGCCGATCCACGGCTCCCCGCCCAGGCGCAGCGATTCTGCATCCAGGGGCAGCCGGGTCCAGGAGGACTCGCTCCGCGGCGCCACCGGGCGCCGCTGCAACCCGGACCGGTCGGGTCCGGAAGCGCAGCCGAGGGCCAGGCCGGCGAGGGCAGCCGCCCTCCAGGCCGCGCGGGGGCGGACCCGGCTGGGAGGGATGGGCGAAGCGTCGGCCGCGGGCATGGCAGGTGGATTGTAACGCCTCGGGCCCGGCGCCGGTCCCTGTTCCGGGCCTGCCTACGCCTTCGGCAGGTCCAGCCGGAACACGGCCCCCGGCCCTTCGGCCTCGAGCCCCACCTCGCCCCCCATGGCCTCCACCAGCGCCCGCGTGATCGCGAGGCCCAGGCCCACGCCCTGCCCGCGGGACGGTCCCTCCGCCTGCTGGAACTTCTGGAAGATCCGGGGCCGGAAGCCGGGCGGGACGCCGGGGCCCTGGTCCTCCACCACGATCCGGACCCGGTCCCCGGAGGACGCGATCCGGACGCGGACCAGGCCGCCGGCCGGGCTGTGCTCGAGGGCGTTGCTGAGCAGGTTGATGAGGCACTGGGAGACCAGGTCGCGGTCGGCCCAGGCGTGCAGGGATTCGGGATCGACCAGTTCCGTGCGGATCCCCCGCTCGGATCCGCGCAGCGCGATTTCCTGGAGGATGCCCCGGACCAGTTCGGCCAGGTCCACGCGGTCGTGGGCGACCGGGAGCTGGCCGCTTTCCACCCGTTCGAGGTCCAGCACGCCGTGGGCCAGACGGAGCAGCCGCGCCACATTGCGCTGGGCGATCTCCACCAGTTCCCGGCCGTCGGCCCCCAGTCCCTCCCCGGGGGCCGCGCCGAGCATGCGCAGGCTGGACTGCGCGGCCGCCAGGGGGTTGCGGATCTCGTGGCTCAGGGTGCTGATGAATGCGCCGCGGGCCTGCTCCATGCGCAGCAGCCGCCGGTTGGCGTCGGCCAGGTAGTCGACGGTCACCATCGAGGTGAACAGGCGCTGGAACTCCTCGCCGGCCACCTGGAACAGGTTCAGGATCGGCCGCACCTCCTCGGGCTCCGCCAGGAAGCCCCACTCGCCATCCAGGTCGTGGTCGGGGAGCTTCAGCGGGAAGCAGAAGGTTTCGAGATCCGTGGCGCGGCCCCAGTTGTCGGATTCCCTCCGCTCCCAGGTCAACCCGCCCTGGGCGCAGGGATGGGCGCGGATCCGCGCCTCCAGTGCGCGCAGGTCGTCAGCCCCGACGCCGGCGGTCGACCACAGGAAGCAGCGGGGCCCGGTCGGCGAAGGGGCCAGCAGGTAGAGGATGCCGGGGAAGACCATGTCCTTGAGGAAGTCCAGGTAGGCCCAGACCGGCCCTTCGTAGCCCGGCAGCAGGCTGTGCAGCGCCGCCACCGAGTTGCGCAGGGTCACCTCCAGCAGCCGGTGTTCGAGGGCCCGGCCCAGGCGCCGCTGGATGGCCTCCAGCGACTTCTGCGGTCCCAGGGACTGCGGATGGGTGATCCGCGGTCCCGCGTGGGCGCGGCCCAGCAGGTCCTTGACCATCCCCGGGACCTGGGCCATGTTCTCGCCCTTGAGCAGGAAGGCCTCCGCGCCGCAGGTGCGTGCCCAGAAGCGGTTGCGGCGGTCCTGGGTGCCGGTCAGCAGCAGCACGGGGATCCCGGTGAAGGCGGGATCGTCCTTGATCAGGCGGCACAGCTGATAGCCGTCCAGGATCGGCATCATGCAGTCGGATACCACCAGGTCGAAGGGGCCCGTCTCCAGCAGCAGCAGGGCCTCGGCGCCGTTCTTGGCGGACTCGACCGCGAAGCCCTCGCGCTCCAGGGTGAGGCAAAGCAGCCGCAGCTGGGGCAGGCTGTCATCCACCACGAGGATGCGGGGGATCGCTGGCTCGCCGGTCACGCAACCTCCAGGAAGGGGCCGGTCCGCCCGGCCGCGGGCGTGGATGCCCCGCATTTCAAGCATCGGAGGCTCTTAGGAAAACCTTGAGGTTCGGTCAAATCCCGAGGGGGTTGGAAAAATCCGTTGAGGTCCGGAACGGCGCCCCCTTCCAGGGGCGGGAACCGGAGCCGGCGGGGAACCGCCCTTGCCTGGCTCCGGCCGGGCTCCGCACACTGGGCCATGGACGCGCCGCTCCTGCTCGCCCTGGCCCGGCACCGCGTGGCTGCCGGGGGCGGCGCCGTGGAGGAGGTGCGCGCGGGCCCGCGGCACCTGTCCCTGCGCTGGGCCCCGGACCGCCGGGCCGGCCTGGGGCGCGGCCTGGCCTGGGTCTTCCTGCTCAGTCCCAGCCCCGAACTGTGGCTGCTGGCCGACCAGGACGATGCCTTCAAGCTCCTTAAAGGCGAGGCGCGGGGCGACCTCAGCCGGCGCTGGCACCTCGAACTGCAGGGCGCGCGCCTGCAGGAGGCCGAGGGCGATCCCCGCGAGCGCTGGCTGGGGCTGCGCCTGCAGCGGCGGGTCATCACCGGCCGGGTGGAGGGCCTTCGGCTGGCCTTCCAGGCGATCCCCGGGCGCGGCGGGCTTCGGCTCGACGGCCTGGACCTCAATCCGGCCCGGCTCGGCCTGGGCGCGCCCTTCCCGGCCGCGGCCCCCGAAGCGGACGCCGAGCCTCCGCCGTTCCGGCGCTGGCGGGAACGCTGGGGCAACCGCCTGGAGGCTGCGCTGGCGGGCGCCGTCGCCGACATCCTGCCCGGGGAAGGGGGCCTGGAGGAGCGGCACCGGGCCTGGTCCCTGGAGCGGGCCGCACGGCTGCTGGCGGACCCCCGGAAGGCCGCCGGCGACCGCCGTCTGAAGGAGCTGCGGATGCGCCTGGAGCGCTACGGCGAAGCCCTCGCCCGGGACCGGACCCGGCACCTCCGCGCCCTGGAGGCGGCGGAACCCGCCCGGGCGCTGGCCGCGGAGCTGTGGCGGCTGAAGGGCCGCAGCGGCACGGTGGAGCTGGCGGAGGGCCGCGTTCTCGTCCTTCCGCCGGGGCTGCGCGCGGAAGAGGCCGCGCAGCGCTGGTTCGCCGCCGCGAAGAAGGGGGAGCGCGGCCTGGCTCGCGTCGAGGTCCTCGAGCGTCGGCGCCAGAAGGACCTTGCGGAGCTCGAGGCCGCCCTACCGGAATCGGCCCCGGTCGAGGCATCCTCTACCCGGAAGGCGGAGGCCCGGCCGATGGAACCCAAGGAAGCCCCGAAGCGGATGGACGGCAAGGGCCGGGCGGTCCGGACGGCCGACTGCGAGGGCTTCGAGATCCTCGTGGGCAAGGGCGATGCCGACAACGACCGGCTCACCTTCAAGGTGGGCGCCCCGCTGGACTTCTGGCTGCACGTGGCGGGGGTGCCCGGCAGCCACGTCGTCGTGCGCAACCCGGAGCGGCTGGAGGAACTGCCGCGCCAGGTCCTGGAGCGGGCCGCCGAGCTGGCCGCCTTCCACAGCAAGGCCCGGCACGGAGGCAAGGTCGAGGTGCACTGGTGCCGGATCGCCGATGTCAGCAAGCCCCGCGGAGCCGCCCCCGGCAAGGTCCTGCTGCGGTCCTTCAAGAGCGTGCGGGTGTATCCGAAGGAATAGCGGGCGGCGCCCCGCCGGGGAACGCGCGGGAAGCGGCCCACGCCCCGGACTGTCCGCCCCTAGTCGGCCTTCACGGCGAAGGGCTTCAGCCCCTTCTCCTTGAGCTTCGCCCCGGTGCTGTCGGCCTCGGCCTTGGACATCCGCCCCTTGATCCGGACCTTGATGGTCTCGCCGGCCTTCAGCTCGACGGTCTCGAACCCGGCCTCCCTGGCCCGCGCGGCGATGCGCCGGGCCTCGGCAGGGTCGGTGGTCGTCACGAGCTGCTGGGTCCAGCGATCCCCGGGCTCGGCCTTGGCGGGCTCCTTCTTCGCCTCCGCCTTGGCGGCGTCAGCCTTGGGCTCGACCTTGGGAGCGTCCTTCTTCGCTTCGACCTTGGGAGCGTCCTTCTTCGCTTCGACCTTGGGCGTGTCCTTCTTCGCCTCGGCCTTCAGGGACTCCTTCTTCGGTTCGGCCCTGGGCTCTTCGGCCTTGGCGGGCTCCGGGCGCGCCTTCTCCAGCTGCGAGACCTCGACCTCGAAGGCCTTGAGCTGCTCGGTGAGGGGCGCCGGCAGCTCCTTCAGCTCGCTCCCTCCCGTGCGGGCGCCGCTCTGGAGGGCCGCGCTCTGCTTCCCCACCTGCACGCCCAGCACGTAGACCAGCGTGAGCAGCCCCACGCCCACCCCGGTCGCCAGCAGGACCGACTGCCGGCTGACCAGGACATTGGGGCCCTCGGGCATCGCCATGGACATCATGGTAGCCGCGGGAGGCAGGGCGGGCACCTGCGGGCGGGTCAGCCGGCGGCCACCGCCTCCACCTTCATCGCCACCTGCGGACCGGCGCTGGCGGGGGCGGTGATCAGCACCGAGGAGGCTGCCTCGAGGAGGGCGGCGGCGAGCAGCTGGCCGCCGGAGCCGGCGAACTCCCCCCACAGCAGCTTGGGCAGCATCGGCGCGGGCCAGTGCGGGTGCCGGACCGTCAGCGGCGTCTCCACGTCATCCAGGGTCGGCAACCCGGAGGCGCCGCCGATCCAGCGTTCGGGCGTGATCGGGCCGAGCGCCTCCACCGCCCGGGCCATGGCCTCGCGGCGGTCGGCCCGGGACTCGCCCCGGCCGGCGGATTCGGCGAAGGCGCCCAGGCGGGCCCGGACCCGCGCGCCCCGGGCGGCGGCGTGGGCGGCGGTCTCCAGGATGAAGGCCTGGGCGCCCTCCCCAGGAAGCAGGCCGGTGCCGGCCGGGGGCGGGGCCGAGGCAAGCCGGCGCACGTGGCGGAGCAGCTGGACCTGCAGCGGGAACAGGCCGTCCGCGCCGAACAGCAGGACCAGGCCGGCCTGTCCGCTGCGCAGCCAGCGGCAGGCCTGCTCGAGGGCCAGCAGGGTGGCGTTCTCGCGGTCCACCAGGGTGAGGCACGGCCCGCGCAGGCCGAAGGCGATGGACAGGTGGCCGGAGGCGGCGTTGGCCACGCAGTTGGGGAAGACCATCGGCGAGGCGCCTTCGGGGCCGCGTTCGAAGTAGGGGCCGATGAAGGACTCTCCCGCCTCGTTGCCGGCGGTGCAGGACCCCGCGGCGACCCCGATGCCTTCGCCACCGGCCTTCGGGTCGACCCCGGCGTCGGCGAAGGCCTGGTGGGCGGCGACCCAGGCGAAGCGCGAGACCCGGTCCAGCCGCCGCAGGGCCATGGGCGGAATGATCCCGGCCGGGGCGAAGGCCGTGCAGACGCCGCCGAGTCCTTCGCCCAGGCCCGGCGGAAGCGGGGTGAAGCAGGAGCGGCCGGCCGCGAGGGAGTCCTGGGCGGCGCCAAGGCCGTCCCCGCAGGGCAGGACGAGCCCGAGGCCGGTGATGACGATGGGATCGGGGTTGACGGCGGTCAACGTCCCTCCCAGCGCCGGAGGGCCAGGCAGCCGTTATTGCCGCCAGAGGCTCCATCTCCGGGAGCGCGTCCCCGAAGGGGCAAGCGATCGGGAGCA
>JAYRFV010000082.1:0-13811 GCA_041908165.1 Holophagales bacterium
CCCCCCCCCGCCACCTGGCGGGCGGCCCACGCCCCCCCCCGTCGGATGGAGGGAAGCGGCAATGGCGGCGAGGCTGATGCGACCCCCTCCTGGGGTCGCACCCTTCGGGCCGTCGGCTTTGCCGCCGGTCCATTTTGCCAATCCTGGCGAATGGTGGCGCCCAAGGGGACAGCCCTGTGGGCTGTTCCCTTGGATCAGCGCCGTCGCCAGCCAGTGCCGCGAAGGGCGGTGGTTGGCGTCAGGGATCTCCGCCACCCAGCCCGCCGCAAGGCGGGCGTTTTCGTGGGCGCGAGCGTGGGGCTCCGGCCCAGGGCCGGCCGCCGCGGGTTCCCGGGTCCTGCCAGCCCGCGGATTCCGGACTGCGCCACGCCACTCCGCCTCCCGGCCGGGTTCGCCCCGCCCCCGCCGGGGACTGGCGGGTCAACGCTTCCTACTGCAAACTCGGTACATGGACGATGGTCCCAGTCCGGACGGCCGGGTCCTCCGCGAGGGGGAGGGCATCGCCTGGGGACCGGACACCTGTTTGACCCTTGAGGGGGCCTTCGAGGAGGTGAAGAAGGCCTTCCTGGCCCACCACCCGGACGGCGACGTGGGCCTGCTGAACCGGGCCTTCACGGTCGGCCGGGACAGCCACCGGACCCAGGTGCGGGTCAGCGGCGAGCCGTACTTCTTCCATCCGCTGCGGGTCGCCTGGTACCTGGCGGACTGGCGCCTGGACGCGGTCAGCGTGGCCTGCGGCATGCTCCACGACACCGTCGAGGACACGCTGATGACCCAGGAGGAGGTCAAGCGGCAGTTCGGCGAGGAGGTCTCCGACATCGTCGACGGCCTCACCAAGATGAGCAAGCTGGCCTTCACCGACAAGCACCTGCTCAACGCCGAGAACGTGCGCAAGCTGCTGGTCGCCATGGGCAAGGACGTGCGCGTGCTGCTGGTGAAGCTGGCCGACCGCCTGCACAACATGGAAACGCTCGGCGCCATGCGCCACGACAAGCGGCGGCGGATCGCCTGGGAGACCCTGGAACTGTACGCGCCGCTGGCCAACCGCCTGGGCATGGGCTCGGTGCGCAGCCAGCTGGAGGACCTCGCCTTCCAGACCCTGGAGCCGGAGCGCTTCGGGGAGCTGCAGGCGGCGATGGACGCGCGCCGGAGGAAGAACGCGAAGCTGATCGCCGAGGTCAAGGAGACGCTGCAGTCGGCGCTGCGCATGCAGGGCATCCACGCCGACGTCTACGGCCGCTCGAAGCACCTCTACGGCATCTGGCGGAAGATGGGCGTCCAGGCCAAGGGTCTCGAGGAGATCCACGACTGGCTGGCCTACCGGATCATCTGCCCGGACCGCGCCACCTGCTACACCGCGCTCGGGCTGGTGCACGCCCTCTACAAGCCGATCCCCGGCCGCTTCAAGGACTACATCAGCCTGCCCAAGGACAACGGCTACCAGAGCATCCACACCAGCGTGCTGATGCCCAGCGGCGACAGCTTCGAGGTGCAGATCCGCACCCAGGACATGCACGAGCACGCCGAGGCCGGCATCGCCTGCCACTGGACCTACAAGGAAGGGCGCATCGCCAACCGCCAGGAGATCAACCAGGTGGCCTTCCTGCGGCGGATGGTGGAGCTGCACCAGGACGCCAAGGACAGCCGCGACCTGGTGGCCAACCTCAAGGGCGAGCTGTCGTTCCGCCGGATCCAGGTGTTCACCCCCAAGGGCGACCTGCGCAGCCTGCCCGAGGCCAGCACGCCGGTGGACTTCGCCTACAGCATCCACACCGAGGTCGGGCACCGCTGCGTGGGCGCCAAGGTCAACGGGCGGATGGTGCCGCTGCGCCACCCCCTGCAGAACGGCGACCGCGTCGAGGTCCTGACCCGCAACGACCACAAGCCCAGCCGCGACTGGCTCGGCTTCGTCAAGAGCGCCAGCGCCAAGGCCCGCATCCAGGCCTTCATCCGCGAGGAGGAACGCAAGCAGGCCATCACCCTGGGCCGGGAACGCCTGGAGAAGGAGAGCCGCAACTTCTCCATCAACCTCGCCGACGAGGCCGTGAAGAAGGCCCTCGAGCAGCGCCTGGCCGAGCTCAAGCTCGGGAACTGGGACGCCTGCTACGCCGCCCTCGGGTTCAGCCGGATCACCGTCCACAAGCTGCTCGAGCCGCTGATCCCCGAGACCCAGAAGGGCAAGGCCAAGCCCGCCCAGGCCCTGGCCGACGACGCGGTCACGGTGGACGACAACGTCGGCGTGCTCTACTACCTGGCCCTGTGCTGCAAGCCGATCTACGGCGACGAGATCGTCGGCTACATCACCCGCGGCCGCGGCATCGCCATCCACAAGGGCAACTGCTCGCAGCTCCAGACCTCCAGCTTCCACCCGGAGCGGCGGGTCAGCGTCGCCTGGGGGCGGGTCAACAAGGGCGTCTACGACACCGAGCTGGTGCTGAAGACCGAGGACCGCCCGGGCATGGTGGCGGCGATCAGCGAGGCGGTGCAGAAGTCCAACATCAACATGCAGCGCTTCAACGCCAGTTCCACCGAGGAGGGCACCGGGCTGTTCCAGATCGCCCTGCGGGTGCGCGACCGGATCCAGCTGGTGGAGCTGATGGCCAGCCTGCGCCGGGTGCGCGGGGTGATCACCGTCGAGCGGATCCGTGGTTCCGCCTTCGGCAAGGTACGATAACTTTATTTTTTTCTGTAATTGAAAAATAGCCTGACGGGTGGCGATTTGTCCTCAACCTCCGTGCAGGGATTACCGAAAGGCTTAGGGGGAGTCCGCGTGCCCGAACCCGAAACCTGCCGGCCGTCCCTCCGGGATTTGGTCCACCTGCTGAACACCTACGAGGAGACCGGCGCCCTCGGCGAACCGGCGATCCTGTTCCAGGTCGAGAACCTCGGTCCCAACTGCCTGCAGGAACTGGGCACCCGGCTGATCCGCCCGTCGATCCCGTGGGCCCTCAAGCGCTTCATCTACGGCCTTCCGGCGCGCCTGCCCTGGCCGGCCTGGACGCCGGTCCTCCAGCGGGCGCTGATGCACGAGGACGACCCGCTGCTGTTCGAGGAGGGCCTGCGGGTGCTGGCCTTGATGGGCGGGGTCGAGCAGACCGAGGCCCTCCGCGCGATCGCGGTGCAGCGGGTGGACGAGCCCTTCAGCTCGGTGCTGCAGCCCAAGCTCGAGTGGCTCGAGTCCCGCCAGGACTTCGCCTTCCACCTCCAGGACCTGCTCCGCGGCAGCCGCAGCCCGGCCCTCGCCCAGCGGGCCTCGGACCACCTGGTGCCGCTGACCGGGATGGAGCAGCTGCCCGCGCTCTTCGAGGCCGCCGCCCACGAGGACGGCCACGCGTCGCGGATGGCGCTCCGGACCCTCGCCCGCCTGCGGCTGCCGGAAGCCGCCGCCTTCCTGGTCGAGACGTTCACCGCCCTGGGGGCCGCCCACGAGGAGGGCCGGCTGCTCCGCGAGGCCCTCGAGCCGCTGCGCAGGCTGGCGCCGAAGGCCCAGGCCGAGCAGATCCTGGACCGGCTCCGCGCCGCCCTGGAGGGGCGCCTGCCCGAGGTCTTCGCCGCCCTGGGAGCGGGGATCGCCGCGCCGGGGACGGATCTCCGCCCGCACCTGGAGGTGCTCCGTGCCGGAATCCAGGGAGGCTACCAGGCGCGCCTCCTGGAGGCCCTCGAGATCGTGCTGTCCGACCGGCCCGGGCGGCTGGGCGGCCTGACGGCCCAGGTCGCGGAGGGCATCCGCAGGAACGCCCCGCGGCAGCACGGCAACCTGGACGAGTGCGCCCTCGGCCTCGTCCAGCAGGTGCGCCTGGGCTGCCTTGCAGAAGGCCGGGCCCTCCCGCTCCTGGAACGGGCCTTCGCCGCCGGCCTGGGCGGGGAGAGCGTGGCCTGGGCCTACGCCACCCTGATCGATTCGGAGGACGCCCCGAGGCTGGCGGGCCTGCTCCAGAACCCCGACCACCGCTTCCGGGAGGCCGCCCTGACCGTGCTCGGGGAGCGCGAGGACCCCGCCCTCCTGGCCTTCCTCCTGCAGGCCTCCGAGGATTCCATCACCGACCTCGCCACCAAGGTGACCCGCTTCTTCGGCCGCCTGCCCGGCGCCTTCCCCAGGACCCTGGACCTGCTGGGCTCGGGAAACCCGGACCGGATCCGCCAGGCGCTCCGCATCATCGAGGCGAACGGCTGGCGCGCCGCCGGAGAGGCCCTCGTGTCCCTCCTCGGGGAACCACCCCGCGAGGACCTGCTCTGCGAGAGCGTGCGGGTGCTGGGCGCCCTGCACTACCAGCCGGCCGCGCCCGACCTGCTCCGCCTGCTCCATGGCGGGCAGTCCGCCAAGGTGCAGGACGCCCTGGCCGCGGCCCTGGAGTCCATCGAGCCGCCCGAGGCGGCGCTCGGCCTGCTCGAGCGGGCCCAGGCGATCCCGCGGGCGGAGCTGCACCTCCAGGCCCTGCGCGGGCTCGGCCGGGTGTTCCGGTCGCCGGCCGATCCGATCCCGGCGGCGCACGCCGAGCAGGTTCGGAACTCCGTCGGCGTCTGCATGAGCGAGAGCGAGCGCATGCGGCTGGCGCTGGTGCCCCTGCTCCCGGACCTGCACCTGCTGGATGCCGGCTTCTACCAGCAGCAGCTGCGGGCCCTCGCCGGCCACATCGTCGACCAGCGGCGGCGGCCCACCTGGGATCGCGTCCAGTCCGAACAGGCGGGCGCCGTCCTGGTCCACCTCGAGCAGCGGGTGGCGCAGCTCGGCGACCTCGAAGGCCTGGCGACCCGGTTCCGGACCTGGCTCGCGCGAGCCTGCGGCGGGCCCCTCCTCGACGCGCAGGCCCTCCGCGGACTGCTGGACCTGGCCACCGCCGACTCTGCGCTCTGGCGCTGGCCGGGCCTGGAGGAGGACCTGGAGAAGGTGGTGGCCGAAGGACTGTCGGCCAGGGGTCAGGCGGTGGAGTCCCTCCTGCGGCTCTGCGACCTGGCGGGCCGGCTCCGCGGCACCGGCTGTGCGGCCGCCGCCGGCCGGCTCCGGCAGCGCACGGGCCCGGCGAGCCGCCTGCACGCCGCCCTGGACGACCTCCTCCGCCACCAGGGAGCGGAGGGGGCGACCCCGGCCGCGCCGCCCTCGTCCCTCCTCCTGCTGGAACCCAACGCCTTCTTCCGCCGCCGGATGCAGGAGGCCCTGCAGGGGCTGCCGCTGCGCCTGCGCGAGGCCCGCGACCGGGCCGAGGCCGGCGACCTGCTCGCGGAGGCCCCGGCCGACCTCCTGCTGTCGGAGTCCGCCGATGCCGACGGGCCGCTGTACGATTGGCTGATGGCGCAGTGGACGGACTGGAGGGTCGACCGCATCCTGCTTTCCACCTCCCAGCGGGAACCCCGGGAGGTGCGCGAGGCGCCCTGGTTCCACGGCGCGATCACCAAGCCGTTCCGGCCGGACCGGCTGATCGAGTTCCTCGGCCTGTGAACGGGGCGGGGCCGTGAACCCATCCGCCCGCTGGGCCCCCCCTGCCGAGGCCCCGGCCCTGCCCTGGGAGCGGATCGAGGCCAGCCTGGTGCCGCACCAGCGCGGCCCCGCGCCGCACAAGCTGAGCCGGAGGGTCGCCGAATCCGAGCGCCGGGCCGCGGTGGCCGTCGTCCTCTGGGGCGACCGGGAGGGCGCCCGCCGGGTGGTGCTCGTCCAGCGCGGCCACGGCGCTCCCCAGCACCCGGGCGAACTGGCCTTCCCCGGCGGCATGGTGGAACCCGGGGACCGCGACCTGCGCTGGACCGCGCGGCGCGAACTGGCGGAGGAACTGGGCGTGCGCGGCCACCTCTGGGAGGTCGGCTGCTTCCCGGACGGCGTCGCCAAGGCGCGGACGCGGTTCACCCCGGTGCTGTTCCGCTGGGAGGCGCCGGCCCCTTCCTTCGCCCTGAACCACGAGATCGAGGCCGTGCTGATGCTGCCCCTGGTCCCGCTGCTGGCCGCGCCCTGGACCACCGAGCGGATCGACCGCTACGGCCTGGCCCTCGAGGTGCCGCGGCTGGAACTGCCCCAGGCCCCGCTCTGGGGCGCCACCGCCTTCGTGCTGAAGGCCTGGCTGGACGCGCTCGAAAGGACCGCCTAGCCCGGCTGGCCCTCCTTCATCAGCGCCGACAGGGCCTTGAACTGCGGGTGGTTCTTGTCGCGGGCCCACTCGAAGCCCACCGATTCGTGGTTGGTCAGCACCGCGCCCGCCTGGGCCATCCGGTCCAGGGCGTGGCGGCGGTACTCCTCGCCGCGGCCGCTGACCGCGTCCCAGCAGAGCTGCACCTGCTGTCCCGAGCGCAGCAGCTCCAGCACCGTCTGCATCACGCACACGTGGGCCTCGATGCCCGCCACCACCAGCTGCCGCCGGCCCGGGGCAAGGCCCGGGCGGGCCCGGGCCAGCAGGGCCTCGAAACCCGCATCGCCGCAGCAGCCGAAGGCGGTCTTCTCGAGGAGGAACCGCGGCGTCGTCAGCCCGTCGAAGACCTCCCGGACCGCGGGGTGGGTCGCGCCGATGCCCTTCGGGTACTGCTCGGTGAGCACCACCGGGACCGAGAACAGGTCCGCGAGCCGCAGGAGCCGCCGGGCGGTCTCCAGGATGGCCGCCGAGCGCGGCACCATGTCTACCAGCTTGCCCTGGAAGTCGATCACCACCAGGATGCTTCGTTCCGCGTCCAGCAGTTCCATCGGAGCACCTCCCGCGGACAGGATAGCGGCCTGCGCGGCGTCAACGGGCCAGCGCCACCTGGACCACGGTCGGCTGCAGCACCGCCGCCAGGTCGGCCGGCTCCATCCCCAGCAGGAAGCCGCGCGAGCCGCCGTTGATGTAGAGGCGCGGCAGCTCGAGGATCGAGGCCTCCAGGTACACCGGCATCGGCTTGCGGGTGCCGAAGGGGCTGGTGCCGCCCACCTGGTAGCCGCTGTGCCGGTCCGCGACCTCCGGCCGGCAGGGCTGGACGCTGCGCACCCCGGCCTGGCGGGCCAGCTCCTTGGCGCTGACCTCGCGGTCGCCGTGCATCAGGATGATCAGCGGCTGCTTCCGGTCGTCCTCGAAGACCAGGGTCTTGATCACCGCGTGCTCGTCCACGCCCAGTTCCCGGGCCGAGACCCGGGTGCCGCCGTGCTCCTCGTAGCGGTACAGGTGCTCGCTGCAGGCGACGCCCTTCGCCTTCAGCAGCCGGGTGGCGTTCGTGGAGGGGGCCTTGGCCATGCTCCGATTGTCCCAGCCCCGCCGGCCGGCGCCCAGCTCAGGCGGAGGGGGCGAGGCGGAACCGGGCGACCTCGGCCCCGAGTTCCTGGGCGACCTCCCGAAGGGCCTGGGCGGTCGCCGTCAGTTCCTGGGTCTGGGAGGCATTGCGCTGGGTGATGGTGTCCATCTCCGTGACCGACTGGTTCACCTGCCCGACCCCTTCGGTCTGTTCCCGGGTCGCCGCCGCCACGTCGTCCATGAGGTCGCTGACCCGGGCCACGGCGGTCACGATGTCGCGCAGCGCCTGGCCGGAGCGGTTCGCGAGCTGGACGCTGCGGTCGACCCCGGACACCGACCGGTTGATGAGCGCCTTGATCTCCTTCGCCGCCCCCGCGCTGCGCTGGGCCAGGCTGCGGACCTCGGCCGCGACCACCGCGAAGCCCCGGCCCTGCTCGCCGGCGCGGGCCGCCTCCACCGCCGCGTTGAGGGCCAGCAGGTTGGTCTGGAAGGCGATCTCGTCGATGGTGCCGATGATGTCGACGATCTGGCGCGAGGCCGTGGCCATCTCGTTCATGGCGGCCATCGCCGACTCGGCGATGCCCTGTCCGCCCTCCGCCACCTGCTTCGCGTCCGCCGTGAGGCGGGTGGCCTGCTGGGTCTTGTCGCTGGTCTGGTTGACCGTCGCCGTGATCTGCTCCAGGGCCGCGGCGGTCTGCTCGAACCCGGCGGCCTGCTGGAAGGCCCCGTCCGAGATCTCCGCCGCGCTCGCGTTCAGCTGCTCGGCCGAGCTGCCGAGGTGGCCCGACAGCCGGTTCACGGAGCCGAGCGCGGTCGACACCTGGGCCGACATGGCATCGAGGGCGGTGGCAAGGCCGGCGAACTCATCCTGGCCGCCATCGCCGATGGACTGGCTGAAGTCCCCGGTGGCCATCCGGGCGATGGCGCCATCGAGCCCGGCGAGGCGCACCATGATCCGCCGCGACAGGTAGAGCCCGAAGGCGAGGCCGATGCCGACGGCGATGAGCCCGATGACCACCAGTTGGAGCTTCAGGGCGCGCACCCGGCTGGCCGACCCGGCGATCTCCGCGCTGGCCCGGGCCGAGGACAGCCGCACGGACTCGTCGATGGCGGCGCGGTGCTCGGCGAACAGCGCCTGCAAGGGTCCGCGGACCAGTTCATCGGCGCGGGACAGGCTGCCCGACGCCACCGCCGGCAGCAGCTCCGCGTCGCCCTTGCTGAAGAACTTCTCCGAAGCCGCATTCGCCCGGTCGAGGGCGTCCTTCAGTTCCCCGTTCGGGAGCGTGTTGCGCCAATAATCCCGGCGCTCCCGGAATTCCCTGCCCAGCCGCTGCCACTGCTGCACCAACTGGCTCCGCCGCGCGGCATCGCGGGTGCCCGCCAGGTCCAGGGCCAGATCATGGGCTTCCAGGATGAACAGCGGCGGCGGCAGGATGTCCGCCACCAGATCCTTGGTCTCCAGCACCTCGTGAAAGACCGAATCCTCCGCCTTCTCGCTCTGGCTGCGCCAGACGAGGCCGATGAACCCCAGGAACGCCAGCGAGAACACGGCGATCAGAAGGAACAGTTGGGTGCGGATCTTCATGGCGGCTTCTCCCAGGGGCGGCGCCCCGCCTTCGGTGGCCGGCTCCCGTTTGGCCAGGCCCCGGGCGGCCCGGGGGCCGGCACCGAAAGCCTGGGCAGCGGTTGTCCCTCCTGCCCACCTTGGCTATCGGATCGGCCCGTCCCCGCGGGAGGTTGAAATCCGGATTCCAGCGGGTTTATTTCACTCCCTGGACCCGGGCGGCCGTGAACAGGTGCACCCCCAGCCGCTCGGTGGTGCCGGCGGCGGCACCATCGACCTGGGCGACGGTCTTCGGGATCCATTCCGCCGGGGTCCAGGTGAGGTTGGGCTGGAGGATGCCCGGCGCCCGGCAGAAGGAGTTGTTCTCCCCCCAGGTGCTGCCGTCGCCGACCACGTCGATGCGGCTGGCCCAGGCGGCGGTGCCCGTGGCGGTGGTCAGGATCACCAGGTCGTCGCCGTTGAACTGGCAGACGGCGGAGGCGGTGCCGGTCGCGTAGGCGGGCAGCGCGGCGCTGCTGTTGCGGAACAGCAGGGAGGCGCCGGGGGCGAGGCTGCCGGTGAGGGTCTGGGTGGAATTGGGGGCGAGCCCGGCGGGATTGTCCGCAGAATTGTTGCTGAACAGCGCCAGGAACAGCTGCGGCGCGGCCAGATCGACGCTCTGGCCGCCGACGTTGGTCAGCTCGAGCCATTTGTCGTTGCTGGCGCCCTCGTAGTACTGACTGATGATCACCCGGCCGGGGCTGGCGCCGCCGGCAGTCACCTGGACCTGGAACAGCGAGGTGGCCGTCAGCCCGCCGCCATCGGTGACCGTCAGGGTGATCTGGGCGGTGCCGGTCTGGTCGGCGGCCGGGGTGGCGGCGATGGTCCGCGCGGCACCGCTGCCGCCCAGCACCAGCGCGGCGTCCGGGAAGAGGGTGGGGTTGCTGGAACTGGCGGTCACCAGCAGGGTGGCCGCAGGGGTCTCGAGGTCGCCGACGGTGAAGGCGGTGGCCGGCAGGGCCGCGTTCTTGGCCAGCACCTGGTTGCTGATCGTGGAGATGGTCGGCGGGGTGTTGGCGGGATTGGAGGACAGCACCTTGATGGTCCGGCTGATGCTGCGGGTGGCCGCGGCCGAGTCGGTGGCGGTGTAGGAGACGGTCCGCGTCACCGCCGCCGGGCTGCTGTTGCTGAAGGTGTGGCTGGTGGTGGCCCCGCTGCCGGTGTCGCCGTCGCCGAAGCTCCAGGTCTGGGTGGCGATGCTGCCGCCGGCGGTGGCGGTCACCGCCGCGCCCCGGAAGGTCACCGTGGTGCCCGAGGCGACCGTCAGGTTCCAGCTGGGCTCCACCATCGCCACCTGCACCGCGGAGCCGGCGCGCTCGAAGGGGGCGCCCCAGCCGCGCACGTCCACGGCGTTCTCGAAGGCCTCCTGGGTCGCCGAGGCCAGGTCCGGGAAGAAGTTCAGGCCGGTCAGCTGCTCGATGCGGCGCACGCTGGTGACGTGGTCCGGCAGCGCCGACGTGTCCAGGTCCTCGTGGGGCGTGAGGATGGCCAGCGCCACCGGGTCGCCGGCGCCGCGCTCGCGCACCACGATCTTGTAGAAGGCCGACGGGATGGCGATCTGGCTGGGCAGGCGGGCGGGATTCGCGTCGACCACCGTGCCGGTGACCACCCACAGCTGGGAGAAGGTGTCGGCCAGCCCCGGCGTCCAGGTGCTGCCGCTCAGGGAGCCGCAGATCAGCGATTCCAGCTGCTGCCAGATCCCTGAATTGTGCGCCTCCAGCTGCGGGGCGATGTTGGTCAGGATGAAGGTGCCGGCCTGGGCGTCGGCGCTGTAGCGGTAGCCGATGTCGGCGCGCGGGACCATGTGGCCCCGGGTGTAGCCGGAATTGGTGAAGTCCGCGTACTTCACCGCCGCGGTGGAATCCGGATCCTGCAGGAAGTCCTGGCGGTCCGGAAGGGCCGTGTAGGCGTCCTTCCTGAAGGTCCGGTAGGAGCTCCAGAGCGGCAGCCGCAGCGATTCCGAGTAGCCCACCCGGTGGACGCGCTCCACCCGCGCCGGCTGGGGGGCCCCGTCGTAGGGGGCGAAAGGATAGGGCGTCCAGGTCTTCTCGGCCAGCAGCAGCACGCTCTGGCCGGCGGTGGGCAGCGGGTTGCCCATGTACACCGCGGTGGGCTGGGCCACGTTGACCGTCACCTGGGCGGTGGCCGGGGAACCCGATCCAGTGACGGTCAAGGTGTAGGTGCGGCTCGCCGCGAGGGCCCCGGTGCTCACCGGCACCCCGCTCTGCACCGCGCCGACCCCCTGGTCGATGCTGCCGCTGCCGTTGGCGAAGACCGCGGTCAGGGTGGCGGATGCCCCCGCGCCGATGTTGGCCGGGCTGGCGGTGAAGCTGGTGATGACGGGGCCGGCCGGGGCCACCGTGACGGCGCCTCCCCCGCCGCCACAGGCCAGGGGGCCGAGCAGCACAGAGGCAGCCAGGAGGAACGGCAGGAGGTGGGCTCGCGGCATGGGCATCTTTCCGAAAACCTGAAAATACAATTGTTTGATCCGTTTGGGTTATTAATTCTTGTTAAATATATCTTGAATGACGGCAGGGGTGGCCCTGCCGGCGCCGCGAGCGACGGGCACCGCCGTCATCCGGTCCGGTTCAGGTGCGGTGGGGCTGGAATTCCGGGGAGCGGAAGCGGGTGCCGGCCGGGAAGTCCAGGCCGAAGTGCCCGCGCAGCACCTCCAGCAATTCCTCCGGCCCCTGCAGTTCGCGCACCTCGGCCCCATTGCTTCGCAGGATGGTGAGGGTGCGGTTGCGCAGGATGCGGCGTCCCTCCAGGGAGGGCAGCTGGGCGGTGAGGGTCCGCACGAAGCCGCTCTCAGGATGGGTGCTGGTGTAGTGGTTGCCCATGGCGAAATCGACCGGCAGGGCCGGCTCGGGTTCGAGCGCGTACAGGTCGGTCCAACCCTCCGGCTGCAGCCGCTGCAGCACGGTGACCCGGCCTTCGGACCGCAGCCGGCAGGTGTCGTCGAAGCGGGTGCAGGGCTCGCCGCCGAAGGGCACCGGCTGGCGCAGCCCTTCGCCGCCGAAGCCCACGTCCGCCAGCCAGTCGCCCTCCGCCAGCCGCACCCGCAGGGCCATGTGGGTGCGCGGCCGGACCTCGGTCGTTCCGAGCCGCACCCGCGCCTCCAGGGTGTCGACCTGGAAGCCCAGCCGCGCCAGCACCGCCGCGAACAGGGTGTTGTGTTCGAAGCAGTAGCCACCGCGCCCGCCCCGCACCAGCTTGGCCTGCAGCGATTCCAGGTCGATCCGGACCGGCCGGCCCAGCTGGATGTCCAGGTTCTCGAAGGGGATCCGGGTGGCGTGGGCGAGGTGCAGCGCCTCCAGGCAGCGCAGGGACGGCTCGCGCAGGCCGTCGTGGCCGATCCGGCGGAAGTAGGCCTCGAGGTCCAGGGGCGCGGCGTCCATGGGTCCATCCTGCGGAAGGGCGACCGCCGTGGGAAGCAGCGACTTCCGGGAACAGAAAACGAAAACTGCCCGAATCAACGCAAAGGCGCAGAGGCGCAAAGTAAAGCATTCGGATAGATGGGGGCCCGCAGAACGCGGGCCGCTCGCCTGCGGCGAGCGCGGCCGGGATGCGAGCCTGGGCGCCCTGAACGTGCCCGGGTTCGTATCCCGGCCATGCCCCATCCTCTGAACCCGCAGGTTCAGCAACTTCTTTGCGCCTCTGCGCCTTTGCGTTGAAATCCGGTTTTTCCATCCCCACCGAAGGCGCTACCGTGGGGCTTCGAATCGTCCGGGAGGACCATGGAGCGGTTGGCGGGTTTCCTGGGACTGTCCCTGGTGTCCGGGGTGAACCTCTACCTGGCGGTGCTGGTGGCGGGGCTGGGGCACCGCCTGGGCTGGTTCCCCGGGATGCCCCCCGAGTTGGCCGTGCTCGGCCATCCGCTGCTGCTGACCCTGGCGGGCCTGCTGTTCCTGCTGGAGTTCCTGGCCGACAAGGTGCCCTTCGTGACGCCGGTCTGGGACTTCGTCCACACCTTCATCCGGCCGCTGGGCGGGGCCCGGCTGGCGGCCGGCGCGGTGGGCCAGGCCCCGCCCCTGGTGCAGGCCTGCGCGGCCCTGCTCGGCGGCTCGATCGCGCTCGGCACCCACGGCACCAAGATGGGCGCCCGCCTGCTCCTGCACGCCACCCCGGAACCGGCCGCCCACGGCGCTCTCAGCCTGGCCGAAGACCTCGGCGTGGTGGCCCTGGTGGTGCTCGCCTACCGGCATCCCCATGTGGCCGTGCCGGTGCTGTTGGCCCTGCTCCTGGCCCTGGCCTGGCTGCTGCCCAGGGTCCTGCGGGCCCTGCGCTTCATCCTGTCCGCCCTGAAGGGCCGGATCCTCTCCCTGTCGGGCCCGGCCCGCCGGGCGCGGATCCCGCACGCGGTGGAGGCGGCCCTGCTCTTACGTGACCCCTCCGGCTGCGACCCCGTGCTGCCCGCCTTCGCGCTTCGAGCGACCCGCCCCGCCGCCGCCGGCCCCGCCCGCTTCCGTCGCGGCCACCTGGCGCGCTTCCCCGGCGGCTGGGCCTTCCTGCACCGCAGGCTGTTCCGCGACCGCTGGCTCGAACTGGGCGCCGCCCCTGCCCGCCACGACCCCGGCTGGCTCTGGGACCGCCTGCTGTTCCACATGGATGGGAAGACGCAGGTGTTTCTTGTGGCCAAGGACTGGTCCGATCACCTCAAGACATGAACCGCAGCAAGCATGGGACCGGACAAAATAGCTACTTAAATTAAAACAAAAAAACAACAAACAAGATGGACAGGATTCACAGGATAAAAGAAATGCATTCTGTGTATCCTGTCCATCTTGTTAATAATTGTTTTTTTATCTTTATTGCTTTGAAATAAATAAAATATTCAATCAGCCAGTGTGCTCAGGTCTCCAGGATCCTGTCCGAGGGCCTCGGCCTTGAGGGCGCGGCGGACGATCTTGCCGCTGCGGGTCTTGGGCAGGCTGGCGCGGATCTCGATGTCGCTGGGGGTGGCGATGCCGCCCAGGTCCTCGCGGACGTGGTCGCGCAGGCTGGCGATCAGGCCGGGGCCGGCC
>JAYRFV010000083.1:0-54329 GCA_041908165.1 Holophagales bacterium
ATTCTCTCTATCCGGTTTTCAAAGACGCCTGGAACTCCATGCCGACCCTACCTTCAACCACTCCAGGCCAGCACCGCCCACACGCGACGACCTCGACCGTCGCGGATAATTAGATTACCACCCGCACACCGAATCGCAAGCCCTTTTTTCTTCCCGGGGCGCCGCCCCCGGGCATCTGCGGGATGATGGGGCATGGCTCCCATCCGCAAGGCCGTCATCCCCGTCGCAGGCCTCGGCACGCGATTCCTGCCCGCCACCAAGGCGCAGCCGAAGGAGATGCTGCCCCTGGTGGACAAGCCGGTGATCCAGCACGTGGTCGAGGAGGCGATCCACGCCGGCATCCAGGACATCGTGCTGGTGACCGGACGCGGCAAGCAGGCCATCGAGAACCACTTCGACGTCGCCTACGAACTCGAGGACGCGCTGCAGCGCCGCGGCCGCCAGGAGGACCTGGAGCTCGTCCGCGGCATTACCCGCATGGCCGCCTTCGCCTACGTCCGCCAGGGCGAGCCCCTGGGGCTCGGCCACGCCGTGCTGTGCGCCCGCACGGCGGTGGGCGACGCGCCCTTCGCGCTGCTCCTGGGTGACGACGTGTTCGAGGAGGCCAATCCCGCGCTGGGGCCGCTGCTGGAGGCCCACGCGCGGACCGGGAAGTCGGTGGTGGGCGTGCAGCGCGTCCCCCATGAGCAGGTCAACCGCTACGGCATCGTCAACGCCCCGCGGGACGCGCCGCCGGACTGGGAGGTGCAGACCATCGTGGAGAAGCCGGAACCCGGCGATGCGCCCAGCGACTGGGCCGTGGTCGGTCGCTACGTGCTGACGCCCGAGATCTTCGAGCACCTCGCCCGGATCGAACCCGGGGTCGGTGGCGAGTACCAGCTCACCGATGCCCTGGCGGTGCTGGCGCGGGAGGGCCGGCTGGTGGCGGCCCGGATCCCCGCGCGGCGCTTCGACACCGGCAACAAGCTCGACTACCTGAAGGCCAACGTCGCCTTCGCCCTGGGCCGGCCCGACCTCCGCGCGGACTTCCTCGCCTTCCTCCGGGACCTGGTGGGCGGCCGATCCTAGCCCGTCGCCGTGCCGGATCCCGGCGCGCGCCTCGCGGCGATCAGCATGTGCAGGAGGGTCACCGCGGCCGGCGTGATGCCGGGGATGCGGCTCGCCTGGCCCAGCGTGTCCGGGCGGTGCCGGCGCAGCTTCTCCTGCACCTCGCGGCTGAGGCCGGGGAGGTGCTCGGTGCGGAAGTCGGCGGGGATGAAGACGTGGTCCCAGGCGCGCTGTCCCTCCAGCAGCCGGGCCTCGCGCTCCCGGTAGGCGTGGTAGCGCACCTCGAAGAGCAGCAGGTCCCGCTCCAGGGTCGGATTCCACCCGGCGCCGGGCTCCGCCCATTCCGGCAGCAGGGCGAGCGCCGCGTCGGCGAGCTCCGCGCCGATCTGCTGGCGGCCGAGGAGGTCGAGGAGGGTCATGCCGGAGGGCAGCTTCAGCCCCGCCCCGGCGGCGATCGCCCCCCACGGCGAGGTGGCTGTGACCCAGGACCGGTCGGCGGCGGCGTGCAGGCGGTCGCGCCGCTCCTGCCGCGCATCCACGGTGGCCAGCTCATCCGGGGACAGCGCGCCCAGCTCGCGCGCCTTCGCCCGCAGCCGGGTGTCCGCCAGGTCGCAGGCGAGGCCGAGGCGGTGCTCGGCGCGGGCGGTGAGCATGCGGTAGGGCTCGTCCGTCCCCTTCGTCACCAGGTCGTCGACCATGACCCCGATGTAGGCCTCCGAGCGCTCGAGCACGAAGGGCTCCAGCCCGCGCAGCGCGCGCACGGCGTTGGCGGCGGCCACAAGGCCCTGGCCGGCGGCCTCCTCGTAGCCGGTGGTGCCGTTGATCTGGCCGGCGAACCAGACGCCGTCCAGGTCCTGCACCCGGAGGTCCCGGCCCAGCTGCAGGGGATCGAAGCTGTCGTACTCGATGGCGTAGCCGGGGCGCAGGATCTCGGCCCGCTCGAAGCCCGGCAGGCTGCGGACCATCGCCTCCTGGACCTCGAGCGGCATGCTGGTGCTGAAGCCCGACAGGTAGATCTCCTCGGTCTCCAGGCTCTCCGGCTCGACGAAGATCTGGTGGTGGCCCTTGTCCGGGAACTTCACGTACTTGTCCTCGAGGGAGGGACAGTAGCGCGGGCCGATCCCTTCCACGTGCCCGCCGTACATCGCCGACCGGTGCAGGTGGTCGCGGACGATGCGCTCGGTGGCCGCGGTGGTGTGGACGATGTGGCAGTCCACCTGCGGCAGCGGGATCCCCTCCGAGAAGAAGCTGAAGGGCCGCGGCGGCCGGTCCCCGGGCTGGACCTGGAGCCGGGCGAAGTCGATGGAGGACCGGGCGAGCCGGGGGCTGGTGCCGGTCTTCAGGCGCCGCCGGCGCAGGCCCAGCGCCGCCAGCTGTTCGGCCAGGTCCACGCTCGGGGGCTCGCTGGACCGTCCGGCCGGGATGCGCCGCTCGCCGATCAGGATCTGGCCGTTGAGGAAGGTCCCGGTGGTGAGGACCACGGCCTCGCAGGCCAGCACCCCGCCGTCCTGGAGTTCGACGCCGCGGAGCCGCCGGGTCCCGGCCTCCCAGAGCAGCCGGACCACCGTGCCGTGCCTGAGGCTGAGACCGGGCTGCCGCTCCAGCATCCGCCGCGCCTCGCGCCGGTAGCGGGCCTTGTCGGCCTGGGCGCGCGGTCCGCGGACCGCCAGGCCCCGACTCTCGTTGAGGATCCGGAAGTGGATGCCGGTGCGGTCGATGAGCCGGCCCATGGCGCCGCCGAGGGCGTCCAGCTCGCGCACCATGTGGCCCTTCCCGACCCCGCCGATGCTCGGGTTGCAGCTCATCTGCCCGATCTGGTCCAGGTTCATGGTGACCAGGGTGGTGGCCATGCCCATGCGCGCGGCAAGGTTCGCCGCCTCTATCCCGGCGTGGCCGCCTCCGACCACCACCACGCGCTGCCGCATGCTCCCCTGCACCTCCCGCGCCCCAGGTTAACGCCCGCCCGACTCCGGCCGATGCCTTTGTGGGAGAATGGCCCGATGCGCGTCCGATTGAGTCCAGAGGAACGCCGGGAACGCCGGAAGCGGGCCGTCCAGCGCTCCAAGTTCGCCCTGCCGAGCATCATCACCCTGTTCTCCGTGGCCTGCGGCTTCTCTAGCGTGGTCATGTCGATCAACGCCGCCGGCGAGCGGCCTTCGCAGTACTTCCTCTACGCGGCCGCCCTGCTGGTCCTGGCGGGCGTCTTCGACGGCCTGGACGGCCGGGTCGCCCGCGCCACCAACACCGCCACGGAGTTCGGCGTGCAGCTGGACTCGCTGGCCGACGTCGTGAGCTTCGGCATGGCCCCGGCGATCCTCGCCTACCGCTACGGGTTCTTCCAGATCGGCCTCGCCGACCACCTGGTCCGCAACATCGGGTGGGCCGCCTGCTTCTTCTTCGTCGCCTGCGGCGCCCTGCGGCTGGCCCGGTTCAACGTCCAGGTCGGCCACGTGGATCCGCGGTACTTCGTCGGCATGCCGATCCCCGCGGGCGCCGCGGGCATCGCCTCCGTGATCCTGTGCTGGCCCGAGCCGCCCTCGCGCCTTCTCTACGCCTACCTGTTCGCCGGGATGCTGTTCCTGGTGGCGCTGCTGATGGTGTCCACGGTCCGGTTCCCCAGCTTCAAGAAGAAGCCCACCAGCCCCCGCGGCACCCTGTGGAGCAGCATCGGCCTGGTGGCCATGCTGTCCCTGCTGATCATCTTCCGCGAACGGTTCTTCCTCGGCTTCTTCGCCCTGCTCACGGGGCTGTCCCTGGCCATGAACCTCGCCTGGATGCTGGGCTGGCGGGGAATCCACCCTCCCGAACGGCACCGCCCTTCGCAGGAGGAGCCTGGAGCCTAGCTGACCGGGGTGCCGCCGTCGGGAACGGATACGCCGGCCACGGTGGCGGACTTGGGGTTCACCAGCACCTTCCCGCCGGTGCCGGGACCGACCGCGAAGACCGCGCCCTGCTTGGCCCCCGCTTCGGTGGTGGCGATGGTCGGCACGTGCTGGGCGGCCATCCGCTGGATCAGGAAGGTGGCGCCGGGCTGGCCGTCCCCGGCGACGCGGTCGCCCGGGATCAGGACCAGGACGTGGGGCTTCTGCGACATCAGCGCCCCCACGGCCTTGCCCATGTCCTGCGGGCCCTTCACGTCGACCAGCGCGATCTTCATCCCGCCGGCGGCGCCGGCGAGGGCGTCCACCTTGCCCTTGGAGCTTGCGGAATCCGCGACCACCGCGATCACGGTCTTGTCCGGCCAGGTCTTCTTCAGCACCTGGATCATCTGGTCGTAGTCGCCGCCCCAGGCCGCGATCGCGCCGAAGGCCAGCAGTCCGAGACGTCCTGCCCTGATGGTCCTGTGGAACATGGTCCCTCCGCGCCGTGAATGGTGTTTCGGCCGCGGCCGGGCCGGCTTGAGATTGGGCACGTTCAGGAGACCGACTGGCCCTCGGGGAGGCTGACCCCGGCCACCGCGGCCGACTTGCCGTTGGTGAGGATCCTGCCCGCCGTGGTCGGCCCGACCGCGAACACCGCCCCCTGCTTGGCCCCGGCCTCGGTGGTGGCGACCGTGGGGATGTGCTGGGCCGCCAGCCGCTGCACCAGGAAGGTGGCCCCGGCCTGGCCATCGCCCGCCACCCGGTCGCCCGGGATCAGCACCAGCACCTGGGGTTTCTGGCTGCCGAGGGCGGCGACCGCCTTGCCGACGTCCTGCGGCCCCTTGACATCCACCACGGCGATCTTCATGCCGGCGCTGGCCGCGGCGAGGGCGTCGACCTTGGCCTTGGAGGCCGCGACATCGCAGACCACCGCCAGGACCGTGCGCTCCGGCCAGCTCTTCCTGACGGCCGCCACCAACTGGTCGAAATCGCCGCCCCAGGCGGCCACGGACAGGCACCCGGCCGCCGCCATGCGGCCCCATCGAAGATTCGCCATGCGCGAGCTCCCTGTTGGGCAGTCCCCTGCCAGAGTGCTGCATCGGCAAAAAGCGACCGGACTTTAGAAAAATCCTATCAGTGTCGAATTTTTCTCAGCGCTGGATCGATCCGCGGATGGCAATTAACTGAGAACACCGGCGATGCAGGCGCTCATGAAGTTGGCGAGGGTGCCCGCCAGCATGGCGCGCAATCCCAGCCGCGCCAGGTCGCCGCGGCGCTCCGGGACCAGGGCGCCGATCCCTCCCACCTGGATGGCGATGCTGCTGAAATTGGCAAAGCCGCACAGGGCGAAGGTCGAGATGAGCTTGGCCTTCTCGCTGAGCGCCGGCAGCTGACCGAGCTCGATGAAGGCGACGAACTCGTTGACCACCATGCGCTTGCCGAGCAGGGCCCCGATCGTCCCGGCCTCGCCCCAGGGCACCCCCATCAGGAAGGCGAAGGGTTTGAAGACCGTGCCCAGCACGGCCTCGAGGGTGAAGGCCGGGTGGACCGCCTTCATCAGCCCGTTCACCAGCGCCACCAGGGCGATGAAGGCCACCAGCATCACCGCGACGTTGAAGGCGAGCTGCCCACCCTCGCCGGCGCCGCGGGCGGCGGCGTCGAGGATGTTGGCGTCGTGGTTGGGGAGGTCGACCTTGACCTCGCCTGCGGTCTCCGGGGATTCCGTCTCCGGTTCGAGGATCTTGGCCATCATGATCGCCCCGGGGGCGGTCATGATCACCGCCGTCAGCAGGTGCACGATGTCGACCTTGGCGATCTGCACGTAGGCCACCATGATCGAGCCGGATACATGGGCCATCCCGGCGGTCATGATCGTCATCAGCTCGCTGCGGGTGAAACGCGCCAGGAAGGGACGCACCGTCAGCGGCGCCTCGGTCTGGCCCATCAGGATCGAGGCGGCGACCGACACGCTCTCGGCCCCGCTGACCTTGAGCAGCCGTCCCATGGCCCGCGCGGTGGCCCCGACCACCCACTGCATCACGCCGAGGTAGTAGAGCACCGCGAAGATGCTGGCGACGAAGATGATCACCGGCAGAACGACGAAGGCGAACACCAGGCCGGTGCTGCCGGCCGGGTTGGCGAGGCTGCCGAACACGAAGCGGGCGCCCTCGGCGCCGTAGGCCATCAGGTGCTCCACCACCTGGCGCATGCGGTCGAAGCTGCGTCCCACCAGGTTGCCCCAGAGCATGCCGTAGACGACCAGGACGAACACCGCCCAGTTGAGGGCGCGGTTCTGCACGCCGGCGAAGCGCCGGAGGGCGGCAGGAAGGAACATCAGGGCCGCCACCACCCACCCCAGCCCCAGGTAGGTTCCGCCGATCCTGAAACCCGGCCAGGGCAGCAGCGCGGTCAGCGCGGCGCTGATCGCCGAGCCCTTGAGCACCACCACGGCGAACACCCACTGCAGCACCAGCGCCCAGGCGATCGTGCGCCAGTGGATCGACCGGCGGTCCCGGGACATCAGCAGGGCCAGTCCGAGGAAGAACAGCAGGCCGGCAAGGCCCATGAGGCGGTTCATAGCGTCACTCCCAGTGGCAGGATGGGCGAGGCCCGGTCCGGACCCCGCCCAGGATCAAAGCTCGGCGTTGAGAAGCTCGATGGCCCGTTCCATCTGGTAGCGGGCGCGGCCCAGCAGGCCCTCGCGCTGCATCACGAGGACCAGGGTGCAGCTCTCGCTGGCGCCCATCATCAGGATCCAGTGCTGGCTCGTGCAGAAGGCCGCCTGCTCGATCTCGCCCTTGTCGAACTCCTCCACCGCCTGGCTCATGTGCCTCCGCACCACCTTCTCGTAGGCCCCGAGCAGCTGCAGGGCCTCGTTGGGGACCTGGATGGTGCGGGTGCAGAGCGGTTCGCCGTCGTGGTCGTTGAAGGTGGCGGCGATCGACTCGGGCACCCGCTCGATGAGCTGGTCGAGGATTTCCTGGAAGGTCATGCGGCGCTCCCGGGCGGTGGCCCCATCATGCCCCTTCCGGCGCCGGGGCGCTACATCCCGCGCAGCACCTGCAGGACCCAGGTGCCGACCAGCGCCGCTCCGGCCAGGGCGCGCGGCAGCCAGTGATCGGGCGGTTCCGGGTAGGGCCGGCCGCGCCACGCCCGCTGCAGGTCCCAGGCTGCGGCGAGCGGCGCCAGCAGCAGGATCACGCAGGCCGCCGGGTGCCAGCGGAACGCCTCGGACCACTGCCCCCCCGACAGGGCGATGCAGCAGCGGGTCAGGCCGCAGGTGGCGCAGGGGAGCCCTGTGAGGGCCTTGAAGGGGCAGGCCGGCAGCAGGTGCGGCAGCAGCCTCGCCAGCGGGCCGGCCAGCGCGATCCCGGCGGCGCCCAGCAGGCAGGCGAGGGCGACCCAGGGCACCCGTGCGCCCATTTAGGCCACCGGCAGGAGGAACACCACGCCCACCAGCCCCAACAGCGCAGCCACGCAGCAGCCGGCCAGGACGATGTGCAGCAGGGTCGCGCCGATGCCCTTCCAGAGCGGAATCCCGTGGAAGGCGGCCAGGGCGAAGCCGCGGAGCACCCAGAAGTACAGGCCGACCAGCAGGAGCGGAAGGCCGAGCAGCAGGCCCAGCACCGGAAGGTCGCCGAGCAGCGCGGCCAGGGCGCCGATCACCCCCACCGAGAACGCTTCCGATTCCGCCAGCAGGGTGGTCCGGAAGGGCTTTCCCCCCTTGAGGCCGCCCAGCAGCCAGAGGCAGCCGTGGTCCCAGACCGCGTCGTGGATCCAGAGGCCCACGAGGCCGAGCGGGGCGGCCAGGAGCCCCCACGCGAGCAGCGTTGCGGCCGGGGGCAGGTTCGGCAGCTGGTCCAGGAAGGCCTTGAGTTCCTCGGCGCGGAGGTCGGGACTGAGCGTGCTCAGGCGGGGCAGCAGCAGCTTCCAGACGAATCCGTCCATGCCCTTGAAGGCGGCGTAGGCGAAGCTGAGCTTGAGCACCGCGATCGCCCAGGCCAGCCAGGCCACCGGCAGCCGCAGCGCGAGCATGCGGAGAATGGAGGCGCCCAGGGCAGGGGGCGCTGCCGCCAGCTCGGCGAAGCCCTCCCGTGGGCGGACCGCCCGGCGCCAGAGCCCGGCCGCGTCGATCAACGGAACGCCCCGCCGAAGGCGCCCAGGGCGGCGGCGGCGGCGAGCCCGACGGCGCCGCAGCAGCAGCCGATGGCCAGCCAGGGGAGGAAGACGGCGAGCACGCCGCGCCAGGTCTCGGTTCCGTGCGCTCGGGCGAGCAGGACGCCCTGGTAGACCGCGGCGGCGATCCAGAACAGCGCCATGGCCGCGAACAGGGCCAGCGCCGCCCAGGCCGGCAGCAGCGGCCAGAGCGCGAACGCCGAGGCCGCCAGCCCGAAGGCCGCATGGGCGTAGAGCGCCGTCCGGTAGGTCACCGCCATGCCGCGGCGCTGGCCCAGTCCGCGGGTCGCCCACAGCCCCAGGTGCAGCATCGCGCCGTTGATGAGGAGCGAGACCGCCATGCCGACCGGCGAAGCCAGGGCCGCCCCGAGGGCGATCATCCGCTGCACGCCCTGGGCATCGGGCGCCACGGGGGGAGCCGCCGGCAGCCCGAAATGGCCCATCCAGGGCGGCGGCGCGCCGGGCTTGAACACCGCGGCCAGCACCTGGGCCGCCCACAGGAGCGGCAGCCCCACGGCGAGGTAGAACGTGATGGCGGGGCCGACGCGCCGGGTGCCGCCGAGGGCCGGCCCGGCCTCGGTCGGGCGGAGCAGGACGCCCAGGGTCGCGACGATCCGCCCGGCCCAATCGGGGTGCCGGCCGGGATCCTCCCAGGGCATCCGCGGGCCTTCCGCGGCCACCGGGTCCGGCAGGTCCAGCGCCGCGCCCGGCGGCTGGTAGGGATTCGGACCGTCCATGCTCAGCGCCTTCCGAGGAACAGGGTCTCGAAGTCGCGCAGGGCCACCGGGTCCCCCTCGCGGCGGAGCGGCCCGTGGAACTCCAGTGGATCGACCGCGGCGAACTCGCCGAAGGTGGCGATGTTGCCGTTGATGTAGGCGATGAATTCGTCCTGGCGCTGGCGGATGTAGCCGCGGAAGGGCCGGGCGACGAACCCGAGCAGGGCCGAGTCCAGGGCGGTCCAGGTCTGCAGGTGGCTTTCGAATCCCTTCGGCCCCTCCCAGTACCGGTAGACCGTGACCATGCGGGCGCCGACGGCGAAGGGGGTCTTCAGCCGGCCCTGCTCCGCCCGGCCTTCGACGAAATAGACCCGCAGTCCCGGTTTTTTCACCAGGAGGTTCATGGTTCCCGTCAATCCGCGGGTATCGTCGATGGTCCATGAACCGTCCGCGTGGACGAAGGCGTAGAAGGCCGGCACGAACTGGCAGTACCGCCACATCGCGGCCCCCAGCCTGGGGTGGTCGAACAGCTTCTCCATGGCCGCCAGGCGGACCCGCTTGGGGACGGTCCGGGTCTCGAAGGTGAAGTCCGCGCGCTTCACCACGTCCTCCACCAGGGCCCTGGGATGGCCGCCGAGGTCGCTCCAGGGGACCTGTCCCTGGAGGGCCGCCGATACCGCGAGGGCGCAGAGGACACCGGGCCGCATGGGACCAACCTATCCGCATCGGGTTCCGGCTCCAAGCCGTGCCCTATTTCTTATCCTCCGGGGCCGGAAGTACCGATGAGGTGCCCGGATGAGCCCCTCCAACCGCGCCACCCCCCTGACCGCCCTGGATGCCCTGCGCACCCTCCTGGGCGGCTTTTCCGAGGCGGACAAGGACTTCGAGTCCAGGCTCTTCCAGGTGCTCCAGGACCTGCGCCAGCAGGCGGTGCCGGAACTCAGCGAGCGGCTGCTGCGCTCCACGACGCCCCGCGGGTTGAAGCGGGCCATCCTCCGGGTGGCCCAGCGGCTCGACTGGCCCGAGTGGGCGGCGGTGTTCCTCGGGTTCCTCCAGGCCGAACAGGATCTCGGGCTCTTCGACGAAGGCTGCCTGGCCCTGGGCAACCTCTCCACGCGAGAGTCGGCGGCGGCCCTGAAGCACCTCCACGGCTCCCGGTCGGACCCCGAGCGGCAGCTGATCCTGAACCGCGAGCTGGCCCTGGGGGCGGCCCAGCAGGATCCCGGCTACTACGCCGCCCGGCTCATGGAAGGCAGGGGCAACCCCCGGCTGGCGCGGCACGGCCTGAGGGTGCTCGCCAGCCTGCCCGAGCCGCCGGACCTCGCCCTGCTGGTCGAGGCCCACCAGCGGGGCGACGACCTGAGCCGGCAGTTCGCCCTGCGCCTGCTGGCGGAACTGCCGGGCGATGCCCCCGGGGATTACCTGACCCGGGCCCTGGAGGGCCTGCGGACCGAATTCGAGCAGACCCGGATCCTGGACGACCTCCTGCTGCAGACCAAGAACCAGCCCCGCGCCCAGGTCCGCGACCGGCTCCTGAAGGACCTGGAGCGCCGCCAGGGGGCCCGCCACCCCGCCGAACTGGCCGCCCTGCGCCGGGAGGCCGAGGCCGACCCCCCCCAGCCGGCGTCCTACCTGGATGCCCTCCGGCGTTCCTGCCCGGGCCCCCTCGACACCTACCTCCTGGACGCCCTCGGCTGCCTCCTCGAAGGCAAGATCGCCCGCTACGGCGCCCTCCATTCCGAGTTCACCGAACGCGCCGAGCTGCGCCAGGCCGAGCTGGTGGCCGCAGCGGACGAGTGCGCCGAGGCCCTGGGCCGGCGTGTCCTGCGGGGCCTGCCGCCGGCCCGGACGCGCGCGGTCGAGGTGCTGGCCGGAACCTTCGAGAGCCGCTGCGGCGGCGACGCGACCCTCATGGCCCTGGCCCGGACGGTGGCACCGGAGGATGGCGCCGTCCTGGACCTGTTCCTGCTCGAGAAGGACCTGCGTCGCCGGACCCGCTGCCTGGACCTGCTGGGCGCCCGCGAGGAGGATGCCTTCGCCCCCTTCTTCCTGCGCGCCATGGAGGATCCGATCGTCGAGGTGGGGCAGGTGGCCATGCACCACCTGGGCAAGCTCCCCTCCGGATTCCAGCGGCTGATGGCCCTGTTCCGCAGCGGTCAGCCGGAGCAGATGCGCCGGGCGATCCGCGTGTTCGGCGAGAACCGCACCCGGGCCGCCGCCGAGGCCCTGCTGGAACCGATCCTGGAGGAGGCCCGCGACGAGATCGTGCTGGAGGCGGTGACCGCCCTCGGCGCCATCGTCTACCCTCCGGCCGCGCGCTCCCTGCTGGACCTCCTGCACGACGGCAAGCCCCTCAGCCTGCAGCTTGCCCTCGCCGAGGCCCTCGGTGCCATGGCCGTGCCGGAGGCCTCGCTGGGACTGCTGGACCGGGCCACGCACCTGAAGGTCCCCCAGGTTCTGGTCGGGATCCTCGAGGGCAGCCTCAGCGCCTTCCCCGGTTTCACCCGGCCCTTCCCGGCCGACCGGGTCCCCGAATTCGAAGCGCTCCTGCTGCGGTGCTGCGATGACCGCGAAGGCGAGGGCCAGCGCATCCGGGCCATGTTCGTCGCCCAGGGCCTGTTCACCTTCGACCGGGAGGTCTACGACCGGCTCAAGGACCGGTTCTCCGACTACCTGTCGGAGATGCGGGCCGCGGCGACCTGGGACCGCGAGCTGAACGACCGGGTCGCGGGCGTGATCAAGGACCTGGGCCGGCGCGCCACGAACCTGTCGAGGCTGGAGGAGCGGGAAGCCTCCCTCCTCGGCCTGCTGCAGAAGCTCCCTGCCCCGGGCGCCGCCCGGACCGAGCAGCTCTTGCAGCTGCGCGACGGTCTGAAGGACCCGGAGCTGGTGCTGCGGCCGGAGGCCGTCGCCCGGCTCGCCTCCTTCGTCCAGGAGGAGCTGCCCCGGCCGGGCAAGGACTGGCGAGAGCTGGCCTACCTGTGCGAAATCGGCGGGCTGACCCTCCTGCCGGGCCTCGTGGAGCCCATCCGCGAGGTGTACCGCCGGGCCACCGGCCTCGGCCTGAGGTCGGCGGCGCGGGAGTCCCTGACCCGGCTGGGCCTGAGCGAGGCCGACATCGAGCGTCGCAGCCCGGTCCAGTCGCTGCTGATCCTCGAACCGAGCGGCTTCTTCCGCAAGCGGCTCGCGGCCGCGGTCGGGGAGCGCGGCTTCAAGGTCCTGGCCGCCGGCGACCGGGAGGAGGCGGGAGCGCTGCTGGACGACGGTCCCGTGGACCTGGTGGTCAGCGAGAGCACCGACCCGGCCGGCGACACCTCGGGCTGGCTGGAGCAGCAGTGGCGCCAGCGCCGCTGCCGGGAGGTGCTGCTGGCGACCAGCTCCAGGGACCTCGGTGCCCTCCTCGAGGCGCCCTGGCTGCTGGGGGTCCTCTACAAGCCCTTCCCGGTCGAGCATCTCCTGCAGGCGATCGAAGCGTGAGCTTGCTCTATCATGGTTCCAACCCCGAACCGGCCATGCGATCCCTGTCCCTGACCCTCCTCCTCTCCGCCGGACTCTCCGCGCAGGAGGCGGACGTGGTGGAAAGGCTGTTCCGCTCGGGCGAGCGGTCCTACGCGGAACGCGCGTTCACGGAGGCCCTGGAGACCTGGAACCAGGTGGTCCGGCAGGATCCCCGCTCGCCTTTCGCCGCCCAGGCCCTGCTGCGGATGGCCCGGCACCAGGCGGAGGTGAAGAATCCCCAGGCGGCCATCGCCCTGCTCGACCGCCTGAAGTCCGACCACCTGGGCAGCCCCTGGGCCGCCCAGGGCATCCTGCTGCGCGGGGTCCTCCTCGCCCAGGCGGCGCGCCGGCCCCAGGAACTGCGCGAGGCCATGGCCGAGTTCAACCGGGTCCTCGACCTCCTTCCGGACCACGCCACCGCCGCCGAGGCGAACCACCAGCTCGGCCTCGCCTGGCGGGACCAGGGCCAGCCGGTGCGGGCCCAGGCCTTCTTCCTCGAGGCGATCCGGCTCGACCCCTCCGCTCCGGTGGCCCAGCGCGCCGCCCTGCAGGCGGCCGAGGTCCTCGACCTGGGCGGCGACCTGGCGGGCTGCCTGAAGATGCTTCAGCGCGTCCGCAGCGCCGCGCCGGGAAGCCCGGAAGCCCGCGAGGCCGAGTGGCGGCTCGCCGTCCGGGTCAAGCACCGCATCGCCCGGCCGCCCCTGAAGTCCGAGGGCCCCTGGCCGGGCGGCCGCAGCAAGTGGCTCAAGACCCCCACCCTGCTGGCCACCGGTCCGGCTGGAGAGCTGTTCGTCTACCAGGACGACCTCGACCAGGCCTTCGAATTGCGGGCCGGCGCCCTGGTGGCGGCCGGGCCCTCGGCCAAGGGCGCCAAGGCCATGGCCATCGGGCCGGGCGGGGCGCCCTGGCTGGTGGTGCCCCGGCAGCCGGTGGCGCGCACCGAGGGCCCGCTCGGAACCGGCGGACCAGCCGCTCCGGGCGGCGCCTTCCTGGACCGCTGGGGCGGCCTCTGGCTTTCCGACGCCAAGGCACCGTCCCTGACCATCCTCGCTGCGGACGGCAGCACCCGGTCGGTGCCTTCGCCGGCGGCGGTGGCCCTCGCCCCGACGCCCAACGGCGGCGCGGTGCTCGCCTCCGACGCCAACCGCAACCTGCACCTCCTGAACGCCCAGGGGCAGCCCCAGCTCACGATCCCCTACGGCAAGGACCTTCCCGCCCCCTTCCGCTACGTGCTCGCCCTCGCGTCCGACCCGATCGGCCACTTCGCCGCGATCGTCGACGGCGGCGATTTCGAGGGCGTGGTGCTGTGGGGCCCGGACGGGCAGGTGCTGCGGTCCGCGACCTTCAAGGCCCTCGGCATTTCCGGGAAGTTCCGCGCCATCGCCCTCGACCGCCAGGGCGGCATCCTCCTCGCGGACCGTTCGAACGACCTGCTGGTCCGGCTGGATTGACATGAACCCCCTCCGCCCCCTCCTCCTCGCCCTGGCCGTGCTTCCCTGCGCGGGCCAGGACCCGGCGCTGCGGGAGGCCTTCCAGCAGGCGAAGGGCCTGTGGTCCAACCAGGGCGACCGGGACGCCGCCGCGGCACGGTTCGAGCAGATCGTGGCAGCCCTCGGCCCGGCCGGCCGGGGCCTGGCGGCGGACTGGCGGCAGACGCTCTGCGAAACCTACAACTGGCTGGCCGTCCTGGACGACCGGAGCCCCGCCCACCGGGCGCGGGTCGCCCAGGATTTCGAGGCCATCCTCGACCTCGATCCGGACTTCGACATCGACCGGAGCATCACGCCCCAGCGCCTGCAGGCCCAGTTCGACGGCCTGCGCGGAGGCCGGCTGGTGAAGGTGCAGCTTGCCCTCGAGCCCGATGACGGGACCCTGCTCCTCGACGGCAAGCCGACCCCGGCCCGCCCGGTCAAGTACCTGCCACTGGGGACCCGCAAGCTGGTCTACCAGCGCCCGGGCTTCGCCCCGGTGGAGCGCCTGGTCGAAGCGGCTCCCGGAGCCGTCCCGGCGCCGCTCGAGTTCAGGCTGAAGCGCACCAGCGCGAGCTTCAGGCTGTACGTCAACCCCTCCGGCGCCGAGGTCCTCCTCGACGGACGGAGCCTCGGCACCGCCACGGGCAGCGCCGGCGCCGACATGGCCTCGGTCGCAACCGAGGCGAAGGTGAAGCTGGAGGGGCTCAGCGCGGCCTTCACCTTCTCCGACCTGCCTCCGGGCGACCACGTCCTCGAGCTCCGCGCGCCCTGCCACGTGAGCCGGTCGATCCGCCTGAGCAAGGAGCTGGTCGCGGACTTCTCGGACCACCCGCTGCTCCCCTACCAGCTCGAACCCGCCCTCGGCACCCTGGCGCTGACCTCCCCCTGGGCCGGCGGCGAAGTCTTCCTCAACGGCGAGCGCCGCGGGAGCCTGCCGATGGCCCCGCTTTCCGTCTGCGCCGGATCCTACGCCCTGGAAATCCGGTTCCCTGGCGGAGGTTTCGCCCAGACCGTGAAGATCGAGGAGGGCAAGACCGTCTCCCTGGCGGTGAAGCCCCTGCCCCGGCTGACCTACGTCGGCCTCGACGGCGAGGAGGATTTCGCCGGCCGGCCGCGGCTCCAGGAGCAGCTTCGGACGCTCGGCAGCCGCCTGACGACCGTGGCCTTCCTCGCCCGTCCCGGACCGGGGACCGGCCTGGACACCCTCGGCCGCCTGAAGGCGAGCCGGGAATCGGAGCTCTTCCTGCGCGTGGAGGCCCGCCGGGAGGGCGGTTCGAACCTGGTGGAACTGGTGCTGGCCACGCCGGAGAACGAGGAGGAACGGATTCCGGTCAAGCCCCTGGAGGCCGATGCGCTCGGGATCCTGGCAGCCCGGCTGAACCGCGCGCCGGTGCTGCAGGTGCCCTGGGCCGGCTTCAGCGTTGTGGACCTTCCGGGCCAGCCCGGGCCGTGGGTGGTCCAGGCCGACGAGGCGGCCGTCCAGGCCGGCCTCCAGCTCCACAAGCCGGTGCTGCAGGTCGACGGGAATCCGGTGACGACCGTCGCGGAATTCCAGGCCGCCCTTCGCCGGGCGGGCGACCGGGTGAAGATCGGCCAGGGGGCTGGACAGGCCATCCTGGCCGTCACCCAGGCCCCGGTGGAACTGCCCCTCGCGGACCCCGAATTCAGCTACCCGCACCTGCTGGCCGAGTTGCGCCTGCGGCTGCAGGGCGCCAAGGGGGAGGCGGCCGGACTGCTCCGCTTCCAGCAGGCCCTCGCCCTGTTCCACTTCCGCAAGTACGAACGGGCTGCCGAACTGCTCCGCGAGATCCGCAACACCAGCGCCACGGGCGTGGGACAGGGCACCATCGAGTACTACACCGGCCTCTGCCTGCTCCGGCTCGGCACCGCCTACATTCCCGAAGCCATCCAGGCCTTCACCCAGGCGCTCCGGTACCCGGCCGCCACCCTGTTCGGGCCCGACGGGCCCCTGGTCGCCCCCCTGGCCCGGCAGGCCATCGACGATCATCGACTGAACTGAAGCGAAGGAGGACAGCCATGACCTGGACGCGCAAGGGACAGCGGGGCGAAGGGAAGATCGGCTGCATGGTCAGCCTGGTGGTGTTCGTCGCGCTCAGCGCCGTCGCCTTCAAGATCGTGCCCTACTGGTGGGCCGTGGACCAGGTGGTGAGCACCGCCGACGAACTGGCCTCCCGGGCCGGCACCCTCAATGCGGAGACCATCACCTCCCAGCTCAAGGCCAAGGCGCGGGACCAGGAGGTCTTCGAGGCGATGAAGCCCGGCGCCATCACGGTGTCCATTTCGGGCGCCGGGGACAACGGCACCTGCACGATCACCCTCCGGTTCACCCGGGACATCGACCTGTACGGCGTCACCAAGGTCAACTGGTCCACCGACAAGCGCATCTCCAAGCCCTGGGGCCGCTACTAGGCCGACCCGCAGCTTCGGTTCCGATTGCCTCGGCGGCCGGTTCGGGGCACGCTTCGAGGCATGATCCTGTCACTTTCCCAGGACAGCCTTCCGGTGGGGGCAGCCCTCGGTCCCGTCGACCTCCCCGGCTCCAAGTCCGTCACCAACCGGGCCCTGCTGCTCGCCGCGGCCGCGGCCGGGTCCAGCACCCTGAGGGGGGCGCTGGAAGCCGAGGACACCCGCTGCATGCGGGAAGCCCTGCAGTCGCTGGGCATTCCGGTCCGTTGGTCCGGGGGCGCCTGGTGCATCGAGGGGGGCCGTCCGCCCGTCCCCGCCTCGCCGCTGTGGCTCGGGGCTTCCGGGACGTCCCTGCGGTTCCTGCTGCCCTGGCTGGCCCTCCACGCGCAGGGCGACGCCGAATTCCGGGGGGATCCGCGCCTGTTTGAACGCCCCCTGGGACCGCTCGTGGATGCCCTGTCGCGGTTCGGCGCCGCCTGGGAGCCCTGCCCCGGGGGCGGCCGGCTCCGGCCGGCCCGGGGTGTGGAGCGCATCGACCTCGAGGTGGACGGCACCCTCAGCAGCCAGTTCCTGAGCGGGCTCGCGATGGCCGCGGCAGCCCTTCCCCGGGGCGGGCGCCTGCACTGGACCCGGCCGGCGGCCTCGGCCAGCTACCTCGACCTCACCGCCCGGTGGATGCGTGCCTTCGGCTGCGATTCGGACCTGCAGGCCGGGCACTGGACCATTCCCGGCGGAACCCTGCGGGGCGCCGCGGTGGATCTCCCGGCGGACTGGAGCGGGGCGGCGGCCTTCCTGGCCGCGGCGGCGGTCACCGGCCGAGCCCTGACCGCGGGGGCCCTGGACCCGACCGACGCCCAGCGCGACCGCGACCTGGTGGGCATCCTGGAGGCCGCAGGCTGCCGAAGCGCCTGGGAGGGCGATCGCCTGACCGTGGGGGGCCCCTTGCATTCCGGCCTGGAGGCCAACCTGGACGCCTGTCCCGACCTCGGGCCGGTGCTCGCCGCGGTGGCCGCCCTGGCGCCCGGCCCCTCGGTCCTGGCCGGCCTGCACACCCTGCCTTTCAAGGAATGCGACCGGCTGTCGGCCTCCGCCGAACTGGTCGAATGGCTGGGCGGGGAGGTCCGGGTCGAGGGCGGCCACACCCTGCGGATCCGGCCCGGAACCGCGCCGGCCCCGGATCGCCCTCCCTTCGACCCGCGCCAGGACCACCGGATGGCCTTCGCGGCCGCGGTCGGCGGCCTTCGCTGGGGCGGCGACCTGCGCGACTCCGAATGCGTCGCCAAGACCTTTCCGGACTTCTGGCGGCGCTGGGAACGGATGCTCGCGGGTGCCGGTTGAACCTGCGCAGCGCTTGGCTCGGCCACTGGGAGCCGCCCTGGGAGCTCGGCCGGGGACGCCGCTGGGGAGACACGCACTGGGCGCTCTCCGCCGTAGCCCAGGCCTTCATGCTGGGGGGGTCGGAAGGCCGCTGGCCGGAGCTGGCGTGGACGGCCCGCCGGTCGACCGGGCCGAGGCCGGCGGGTCCGCCGGCGGGGTTCGGGCCGCGCCCGCGGCCGGACTGGGTGGCCCTGCTCCGCCACGGCAGCCCCGCCACGGATCCCCTCCGCCGCGCCCGCCGGGAGACCGAACTGATCGCCACCTGCTGGGAAGCCCTGCTCGACGGGGATGGCGGGCCCTGGATGACCGCAGGCTCGGCCCTGCTCGACCGGTCCACCCTGCTGCGCTGGGTCGGGGTCCTGGGTGCCGTCGATGCCGCCGGCTCCCTGGTCCTTCCCCCCTTCCTCGAACTCCAGGTCCCCCTGGGCCTGCGGAAGCTCCCCCAGGGCTGGTGGGAGCGCCTGCTGGCGGGCATGGATGCTCAGGGCCGTTTGCTGCCGGAAGGGAGCCCCCCCGACGGCCTGCCCTGGGAGGAGCTCCGGCCGCACCTGCAGCCCCTGCGCCTGGCGGAACTGCCGGAGCCCCTGCGGGCCATGCGCGGCGATCCCCGGCTGATGGAGGTTCCCGGGGGGGGCTGGGTGGTGGATCCGGACCTCCGCGCCTGGGCCCGGGGCTGGGGCGCAGGGCCGGAGGCCCTTCGCGCCCTCCAGCCGGCAGGCCTGGCGCTGGGCGATGCAGGATCGCCTGGATTGTCCGCGGTGCTGAAAGGCAAGGTCCCGCCCGCCGCGGAGGCGCCCGCGGGCTGGCTGCCCTGGATCGAGGCGGAGCTGGCCAGCGCCCGCCGCACCGAGCCGCCCCCCAGGTCCGGCGACCCCTCCTGGGACCGCCTGAGGGTGCGGTGGGGCGGAGAACTGCCGGCCGCCGGCCCTGGCCACCCTGCGCTGGGCGAGGACCGGCACGGGTGCGCCGATCCCTTCCACTGGATGGCCGCAGGGCAGCTCGCCTTCCTCGACCATGAGCCGGGACGCGCCCTCCGGGCCTTCTCCCTCGCCCACGCCCACTTCTCCCGCCTGGAGGCTGCGGAATGGGCCCGCCGGGCCGCCGCCAACGCCGCCCACAGCGCCCTGTTCGCCGCCGAGCTGAAGGCCCTGCCGTTCTGGGTCAAGGCCCAGGGCGTCCAGGACAGCCCCTTCCGGGAACTCGATGCCGCCAACCTGGCCCTCGCCGAAGGACGCTGGGACGAGGCCGATGCCCTGCTCTGGGGCCTGACTTCCACCCACCCGGACTTCCCCTACCCCTGGAGCGCCCTGGCGGAGCGGGGCATGGTGGAAGGCCGCCGCGACTGGGTGGAGCGGGCCCGGCCGCGGGTCACGGTCGAGCCGCTCGCCAGCCTGGTCGAAGCCTGGCTGGACGGGATGCGCGTCGCCCCCCCGGAGGACCTCGACGCCGAGACCCGGTTGATCTGGACCTTCCACGGGCTTCGCGCGTCCGGTTCCGACGGCGAGGCGTTCTGGCGAGCCTGGCGGGCCTGCCCCAACCGGCTGCTTCGCCTCGGGCTGGGCCTGCGCCTGCTCGAGGACCTTCCCGGGCAGCGGACCCCGGAGCGGCTGCTGGGGCTGCAGGCCCTCGCCGACCGCACCGGGCTTCCCCACTACCAGGACCGGTTGCGCCGGTTGTGGCCGGAACCGGCGGCCGGGGACCGCCGCACGCCCCTGGACCTGGTCCAGGCCTGGCTGGCGGGGCGGACCCGGCCGGCCTGGGTCCACTGCGGGCCCCGGCTGCCCTTCGAGGCCGGCACCCCCGACCTGCCGCCGGAGCCGCTTCGCAACCGCCTTCGCCAGGATGGCGCTCTGGGACCGCTGGAATTGGACGGCAGGGTCTGGTGGGGGTTCCCCCTGCGGTGGAACCGCGCGCCGGTGGGTGCGGCGCTCGTCGAACTGCCGCCCGGAGCGCCCCTGCAGGCGCCCCTCGAACTGGAGCTGCTGGCGCCCTGGCTGGCGGCCCTGTCCCCGCCCGCGGCAATCCCGCCACAGGCCCAGGAGGGCGAGCTTCTCACCGATGGCAGCGAGCCCATGGGCGGGCTGCTGCGCGAAGTCGCGCGGGTGGCGCCGACGCCGCTGCCGCTGCTGCTCCTCGGCGGCACCGGCACCGGCAAGGAACTGCTCGCCCGGGAGATCCACCGGCGCTCGGGCCGGAGCGGCGCCTTCGTGCCGGTCAACTGCTCCGCCTTCGCCGAAGGGGTGCTGGAGTCGGAGCTGTTCGGCCACGTCAAGGGCGCCTTCACGGGCGCCGACCGGGAGCGCCGTGGCGCCATCGAGAGCGCCGACGGCGGCACCCTGCTGCTGGACGAGGTCGCCGACCTGTCGCCGCGGCTGCAGTCGATGTTCCTGAGGGTGCTGCAGGAGCAGGAGGTGCGCCGGGTCGGTTCCGACCGGGTCCACCGGGTGGACGTGCGCTTCCTCGCCGCCACCCACAAGCCGCTGGAGACGCTGGTGGAAGCCGGCGGCTTCCGCCGGGACCTCTGGTACCGGCTGCAGGGCACCGTGCTGCGCCTGCCCTCGCTGCGCGAACGCCGCCACGAGCTTCCCTGGCTGCTGCCACGGGTGGTTTCGCTGCTCGCCCGGCGGCTCAAGCGCGAGCCCCCGGCGCTGGCCCCGGGCCTGGCCCAGGCTCTCGGGGCCCTGCCCTGGCCCGGCAACTTCCGGGAATTCCGGCACGCGGTGGAACGGGCCCTTCTGCGCTGCGGGGAGGAGCCCCTCGGCCCCGGCCACTTCCCGGAGCTGGAGGCCCCCGCGGTCCAGGGGCGCGGCTGGTTCGAGGCCACCCACGACTTCCAGCGCAGGCTCCTGCTGGAGACCCTCCGCAGGCACCGCTTCAAGGGGACCGAGGCGGCCCGCACCCTCGGACTGGCCCGTCCCGCCCTGTACACCGCGGCGCGCCGCCTGGGCCTCGACCTGGCCCGCGAGAAGGAGCGGTGGGAGGCCGAGGGGGCCGCACCGGACTGAACCCGGGTTCAGCTCCTTCGGCCGAAGCTGCGCTCCAGTTCGGCGAGGGTGAGCTTCTTCAGGATCGGCCGGCCGTGCGGGCAGGTGTGCGGCACCTCGCAGGCGAGCAGGTCCTCCACCAGCCCCAGGGCCAGCTCCGGCGTAAGCCGGTGGTGCTTCTTGATCGCCGCGCGGCAGGCCAGCTCGGCGTTGAGGTCGCGGCGGAAGCTGTCGAGGGTGGCCCCTCCGCTTCCGGCCATCCGGCGCCCCAGGTCCAGCAGCAGCGCCTCCGGATCCCGGTCCACCAGGAAGTCCGGCAAGGCGCGGACCAGCACGGCGTCCGGGGCGAAGGCCTCGACCTCCAGGCCGATCGCCACCATCGCCTCCAGGAAGGGCGCCAGCCGCGACACCGCGGCCGGCCCCAGCTGCACCACCCGCGGAGGCAGGAGCGGCTGGGTGGCGGGCGCGTGGCGGCGCAGGAAGAGCCGCTCGAACAGGACCCGCTCGTGGGCGACGTGCTGGTCCACGATCCAGAGTTCGGGGCCGGCATCGCCCGGTGCCTCGACCAGCAGGTAGGTGTCCTGGAAGGCCCCGAGCAGCTTCAGCCCGGCCGCGGCATAGGAGGCGGGCGCCTCGGCGGCCAGGGCCGGCAGCGGACCGTCCGGGTAGACCGGATCCAGGGGGCGCGTGTCGAACCGGTCCCCGCCGAAGGCCGACTCCAGCGCGGCGAGCGCGCCGCCTCCGTGCTCCGAGGGATGTGCGGACCAGAGCCGCGGATGTTCCTGGGTGCCGACGCGGTCGCGCAGGGTGGGGATCGCCGGGCCGGGCGGCGGCGGCAGCTCCAGCACCGAAGCCAGTCCACCCTTGAGCCCAGTCCAGGCATCACGCGCGGCCCGGCTCACCCAGGGGAAGATCCGGTGCGGGTCGCGGAAGCGGACCTCCGCCTTGGTGGGGTGGACGTTCACATCCACGGCCTCGGGCGGCAACTCCAGGAACAGCACCACCGCCGGGTAGGACCCCTTGGCGAAGAAGCCCTCCCAGCCCTCGGCCAGGGCCGCGAGCAGCAGCCGGTCGCGGACGCTGCGGCCATTGACGAACAGGTAGAGGTGGCTGCGGTCGCGAAAGCTGAGGTCGGGCGGGCTCAGCCAGCCCTGCAGGCTCCAGGGCGGGGTTCCCTCGCTGAACCGCTCCAGCCGGGACAGCCTCTCTCCCAGCAGGGGCGCGAGGCGGGCGCCGCCATCCGCCACGGGGGGCAGCACGAGTTCAGCGCCGCGGTCGGTCCGCACCGACCAGCGCACCTGGGGCGTGGCCAGCGCCAGCCGGGTCACCACCCCCCAGAGGTGGGCGTGCTCGGTGTCGGTCCCCTTCAGGAACCGCCGGCGCGCCGGCAGCTGACCGAAGAGGTCGCGGATCGTCACCGAGGTGCCCCGGCTGCGGGGTGCCGGCTGGACCTCCTTGATCACCCCGAACTCGGCGCGCAGCCGGTGCCCGGCGCCCTCCTCCCCGGCGCTGTGCAGCTCGAACCGGGTCACCGAGGCGATCGACGGCAGGGCCTCGCCGCGGAAGCCGTAGCTGGCCAGGTGTCCGAGGTCGTCGGCGCTGTGGATCTTGCTGGTGGCGTGCCGTTCCAGGGCCAGGTACAGCTCGTCCCGGTCCATTCCGCAGCCGTCGTCCGCCACCGAGAGGAGCCGCTTCCCGCCCTCCTCCCAAACCAGGTCCAGGCGCGCGGCGCCCGCGTCCAGGGCGTTCTCCACCAGCTCCTTGAGGACCGAGGCCGGCCGCTCGACCACCTCGCCCGCGGCGATCTGGTTGGCGACCTGGTCGGGCAGTACGCGGATGCGGGGCATGGCCTAGTCTACGCCGGCAACTCAGCCGCCTTCCGGCCTCATGACCACCGATGTTACCGGTTGCGGGCCACGGGCCGAGTGCACCAGGTAGGCACCCAGGAACACCAGGCCGCCAAGGCCATGCACCCAGGCCCACGCGGAGCGCCAGGCGGGTTCGCTGCAAACCTGCACGGCGTAACCGCCCAGCACCATCGGCGCCAGTCCGGCCAGCAGCAGCGCCCCGCTGGTGCCTGCGCGCACCCGGCCGTCGCGGACCAGCGGCTGCACGTGGCCCTTCAGCACCGCACCCAGGGCCAGCACCAGCAGCGGCCCAGCCAGCACGTGCAGGTGCTGGAGGGCCGCCTGCCACGGGTGCGGTTCGGGGCCGAATTCGCCCGCGCGCCGCCCGAAGTAGCGCAGCCAGCCGTACAGCAGGCCGCTGCCGGCGGTGGTCCACGCCGCCAGGTGCAGGCTCCAGCGCTCGAAGGCGCTCATGTCCCCGCTCCGTACAGCACCTGGAACAGCGCCAGGCCCCGGCGGGAGGCGTCCACCAGGGCATGGGCGGTGAGGGTGCTCCCGGACAGGGGCCGGATGGCCCGGCCCAGGCTCAGTTCTGCATCCAGGCGGCGGCCATCCATCTGGCGCATCCAGGCCTCCTTCGGCAGGTACTCCTGGGGTTCGTGGAAGCCCACCACCTCGATCCGGCGCAGGCCGCCGTCGGCGTTCACCGCCACCATCGCGGTGCCGTTCAGGGTGCGCACCCGATGGGTGTCGAAGAAGGCCACTCCAAGCAGGCGGCCGTCCTTGCGCGCTTCATAGGCCACCCACCACAGCCCCCGGAGTTCCGTGCCGCACAGGGACCGGGCCTGCTTCGCCTGGATTTCGGTGAGAAAGTGTTCGCGGCGCTGCACGCTGGCGCCGGGCCAGGCCAGGGCCACCGCTTCGGTGGCGGAGGGGAGCCCGGCGGCGAGCGTTGCCGGGGTCAGCAGGGCGAACAGGGCGCGCTGCATGGCACGGCTCAGAAGTAGTAGCCCAGGGCCAGCGTGGCCTGGTTGCGGCCGGTGCGGGCCTCGTTGCGGATGCGGCTGAAGTCGGCCTTCACCGCGACCTGCGGGATCGGCTTGTAGACCAGGCCAGCGGTCAGGTAGCGCTCGTCCAGGGAGAGGTCCTTGGCCACTCCGGCGGCAACCTCGGCTTGCCGCTCGATGCGCTCGGCGCGGGCGAACGGCACCAGCGCCTGGCGGCCGCCGCCGCGGCACAGCAGGTCGTAGCCGAACTCGAGGTAGTGCCCACGCTGCAGCGTTCCCACTTCGCGCAGGGCGCCGCTGGCCGGAAGCCCGGCAGCGTCGAGGGTGGTCCGCACGGCCAGCGCCCGCACCTGCCAGCCGCGGCCCTTCCACTCCGCGTGCAGGTCGATCAGGCGGGTGGCCAGGCTCGGCAATCCATCGCCCGGCTGGCTGTTGCCGGAGAAGAAGCTCGCACCCACGGTCGCGCCTGGCAGCGGGCTCCAGTCCAGGCGGCCGGTCAAGGCCCAGCTTTCCGCGATCGACCGGGCCCCCTGCTGGCGGCCCCCGCCAATCCCGGCCTTGGTGAACTTCGAGCCGTCCAGCCCGGCGACGAGGTAGGCGCGGTAGGCGAAGCCCTGTCCCAGGTCCCCGTGCACGCCGGCGCCGTTCTCGCGCCAGGTGGTGGGAATCAGGCTGCGCTCCAGGGCCGGCCGGGCCGCGCCCAGGAAGGTCGGCGGCTCGTGCATCTCGTTGATGAACCCGACCGGGACCAGCACCATGCCGGCCCGCACGTTGAGGGCCGGCGAAACCAGGAAGTCCAGGTAGGCGAACTCCAGCTCCACGTCGCCCGGGCGGTTGGCCTTCACGTCGGTCACCAGGCCTTGGGCGTTCTTGGTGACCGTCTGCGAACCGGCGGCATAGGCATGCTCGAATTCCAGCTCCATGTTGAACACCAGCGAATCGCTGAACTTGTACCCGGCGTACAGGATCTGCCGGTAGAAGTCGATGGTGTTGGCCCTGGGACTGTAGGTTCCGTTCTCCAGGGTCGACTGGAAGTTCTCGTAGACCATTTCGCCGTAGCCGCCGATGGAGAGCCCGGACTTCACCCCGTACACCTTGGAGGCCGCCGGGGCGAAGCCGTGCTTGCCCTCGCCGGCTTCCGGCAGGGCGGTTCCGGACTTCTGCTGTTCCAGCTCCTTGGAGAGGATCTCCAGCTTGCGCTCCAGTTCGGCGACGCGCTGGGCGGTGTCGGGTTTCGGCGGTTCCTGCGCGCCGAGGGCGGCGGCACAGAGCACCAAGGTCAGGGTGGACAGCAGGGTTTTCACGGGCGATCTCCGGGAAGGAAGGTGGGATTCAGGGCTGCGAAGGCGCTGCTGGCGCGGTGGTGACCGTCCGCAAACAGGAACAAGGCCGGCAGGTGGTTGCACTCGGCCCAGGCGAGGCCCGCCTCCGGACCGAGCACGTAGAGGGCCGTGGAGAGGACGTCGGCATCGAAGGCCGAAGGGGCAACCACCGACACCGAGCCCCAGGCTGCGCAGGGCGCTCCGGATCGGGGGTCGACGAGGTGCCGGCCGCGCTCCGAGCAGCCGCTGGTGCTGAGGCTGGCGTCGCGCAGGTCCAGGGCCACGCGAGGCACCTGCCGCCGCCGGGGATCGGCGATCTCGACCCGCAGGGGCCGGCCCCAGGCCAGCAGCTGGCCGCCGAGATCCAGCCAGCCGCAGGTGGCCGCCGATGCCCGCCGGGCCGCGTCGAGGGCGTAGCCCTTGAGGAAGGCGCCGTCCTCGATGCCAGCCCCCTGCAGCAGACGGGCGCGGCCCCGGGCCGGGTCCAGTTCGAGCAGGGAGCACCCGTAGCCGCCTTGACCGGGTCCACCCGGTCGCACGCCGCGGGCCTGGAGCAGGGCCCGCAGGACCGGATCGAAGGCGCCGCCGGTGCGCCGGCTCCAGACCTGGGCACGGTCCAGCAGCTGCAGCCATTCCGGGGCGAGCGGCTGCCAGGCGCCCCCGGCCGCGGTCAGCCGGGACCAGTCGGAGCCTGGACGCCAGGTCGAGCAGGCCGCCTCGATGCGTTCCACTTCGGCCAGGGCGGCTTCCGCGGCCGGACCCTCGAGGTGCACCGTCAGGCGGGTCCCCATGGCGTAGACCAGGCGCTGGATCGGCGGGGCGGCGGCCGCGAAGAGGGGGAGGAGGAGGGAGGCAGGAGCGAGAACGCGAACCATATTGAGATTAATTCTCAAAAAAGAGAATGAAGCAAGATGTTTTTGTGATTGAGTCTCATGTGTGATTTTCATCACCGCCCCGGCTCCCGCCACACTGGGGCATGATCACGGTGCGGATTCCCGTCCTCCTGCTGCTCGCCTCCTGGCTTCCCCTGGGCGCCGAGCGCGTCCAGGCTGCCGACGCGCCCTGGCGCACGGTGCGCACCGCCCACTACCGGATCCACTATCCCGCCCGCGGCGGCTTCGAGCCCTTCGCCCTGGAGATCGCCTCGAAGATCGAGGGGATCCACGTCCGGGTGACCGAGTGGGTGGGCTACGAAAGTCCGCGGCCCGTGGAGGTGGTGGTCAAGGATCCGGTGCTGGAGGCGAACGGGATGGCGATGCCGCTGCTCGACCACCCCTTCGTGGTGCTGTGGCGGACCCCGCCGGAGCCCGACAGCGGCATCGCCCACGTCACCACCTGGGCAGAACTGCTGGTCACCCACGAACTCACCCACATCCACCATCTGCTGCGGCCGCAAAGCCGGCCGAACCTGGGCGAACGCCTGCTGGACCTGCCGGTGGGGCCGCTGGCGCGGAAGGTGCCGCGCTGGGTGAGCGAAGGCTACGCCACCGTCATCGAGGGCCGGATCACCGGCAAGGGCCGTCCGCACAGCGCCACCCGCGCGGGCCTGATCCGCCAGTGGGCCCTGGAGGGGAAGCTGCCGGAGTACGGCCAGGTCTCCGCCACCACCGGCTTCCGCGGCGGCAGCCTGGCCTACCTGATCGGCAGCGCCTACCTGGAGTGGCTGGAGTCGCGCGCGCCCCAGGATCCGCGGATCCTGCAGACCTTCTGGAAACAGCTGGTGTCAGCCCGGCGCCGGGGCTTCGAGGCGAGCTTCAAGGCCACCTTCGGCTTCCCTGCGCGGGACGGCTACGACCGCTGGCGCGCCGAAACCACCCGGGACGCCCTCGAGCTCGAGCGCCGTGCCCGGGCCGAAGGGTGGCTGCAGGAAGGCGCGATCTTCACCAAGGTGGACGGCGAAGTCGCCGACCTGGCGGTGAGCCCGGACGGCACCCGGCTTCTGGCCCGGGTGGTCACGCCCAGGTTCAAGGGACTGCAGGTCTGGGACCTGCGGGAGCCCCGCCCCGGCGCGGCGCCCCCCGCGCCGGGGCGCCCGGACCCCGACGGGCTGGTGGATGCGGCGCCCGCCGTGCCCGACCGCAAGCCGACCTGGACCCTGGGCCGGGTGCTGAACGCGGTCCCCCGCCGCGCCCGCTGGGAAGGCGATGCGGTGCTGTTCGAGCTCCGCCTTCCGAACGCGGAAGGGGTGCTGGAACCTTCCCTGCACGCCTGGACGCCCGGCCGCCGGGGCACGGCCAGGCGCGGGGAAGGACGCGGCCTGCCCGTGCCCTCCGGCGTGGTCGAAGAACGCGCTGGCCTGTGGACCATCCTCCAGGAGGGTCGACCCGCGGTCCGCACCCTCGCAGCGGCCTGGAGCCCCGCCCCCACGCCGGACGGCAAGGTCCTCTTCTACGCCCAGTTGAGCGCCACCGGCGTGGAGATCCGCCGGATGGAGGGCACCCGGCCGACGGCTGCCGCGAACCTCCCCATCGATCCCGCGCCCCTGACCCGCGGCACGGTCCTCCCTCCGGGGGATGGGCCCAGCCTCCTGCCCGCCCCGGTCGTTCCGCCCCCTTCCGCACCCTACGCACCGTTGTCGGAGCTTCGCACCGGCTCGCGGGCGGGCCTGGGGGTTTCGCCCAGCGGGGTGGCCTACCAGCTCGGCTGGGGTGGTTCGGACCTGCTCGGCCGCGCCTCCTGGCAGGTCCTGGCCGGCTTCGGCAATGGCGCCGGCCCGCGCGGCGCGGCCGCCGGCGCCGCCTGGCGGGGCTGGCGCTGGGCTCCGGCCCTCGAGGTCTTCTCCAGCCTGGAACGGCCCTCGCGCCAGGATGGGACCGCCCCGCCCAACCTGGACCGGGAGCGCCGCGGGGCGGAACTTTCCTTCACCTTCGAGGACCGAGGCCGCTGGCCCTTCCGGTTGCGGCCGCTGGTCGCGACGGAACGGGTCGAGGACCCGGACGGGGGCCGCCCCGGTGGCAGCCGGGCCCTGGCGGGGATCGAGGCCGGCCTGCGGTGGGCCTGGCGCCCCGGCGAACGCTGGGGCCTCGATGCCCAGGCCGATTCACGGATCCAGCGTGGCCGCAGCCTCCAGCAGGACTGGAGCCTCCAGCGGGCCGGCCTGCGGCTGCGGCTGCGGCCCCCCGGCGACCTGCCGGCGCTCGCCCTGGAGGCGGAGGCCGGCCGGCTCGGCGGTGCGCCCACCGCCCTGGACCTATTCCACCTCGGCGGGCTGCCCACCAGCCTGGTTCCCGCCAGCCTGGACGCCAGCCGGATCGTGCAGCCCGCGCTTCCGGACCACCTCCAGCGCGGCGACCGGATCCGGCGCGCCCGGGCCAGCCTGGGCGGCGCCTTCCGCGGCTACTGGGAGGCGGCGCTCGCCTGGGACCGGAGCGCCCCCCGCCCTTCCGCCCAGCGGACCGCGGGGCTCGAATTCGCGTTGACCGACCTGGTCGAGGCGGACCTGCTGGCGCCGATCCTGGGCCGCTCGACCTTCACGCTCGGCCTGCATCGCCTCCTCGGCGAAGGCCCCGCTGCGCTGAAGGACAGGCTGGTGTTCACCGCCAGCGTGGTGCTGCGTCCCTAGGCAGGCAGTAGACTGGCTGAAACCGGCACCCCCCATGCCTCCCGACCTGGTTCTCGCCATCCTCCGGGCCCACTTCCCGGAGCTGCAGGCGCTTGGGGTTCGCACCCTGGCCCTGTTCGGCTCCACCGCCCGCGGCGAGGCCGGTCCGGACAGCGACATCGACCTGCTGGTGGAATTCGAGCCGCCCCTCGGCTTCGACCGCTACATGGACGCCAAGTTCCGGCTCGAGGCCCTGCTCGGCCGGCCGGTGGACCTGGTGACCAGCGCCGGACTGAAGGCCGAGCTGCGCCCCACCGTCGAGCGGGAGTGCCTGCGTGTCCCGTGACCTCGGCCTCTACCTCCGCGACATCCTGGCCTCCGGGGCGAAGATCCGTTCGATCACCGAGAGCCACTTCTACGAGGAGTTCACCGAGGAGTGGATGGCGCGGGACGCGGTGGCGCGGAACTTCGAGCTGATCGGCGAGGCGGTGCGGCGGCTCCCCCGCGAGCTGCTCGCCCAGGCCCCGGAGGTGGAGTGGGAGAAGTTCCTCGCGCTCCGGAAGATCCTCCTCCATGCCTACTTCCAGCTCGACGACGCGATCCTCTGGGATGCGGCGGTGACCAAGCTCCCCGGCCTGGTCGCCGCGGCGGAGCGGCTGCTGGGCGGAGGCTGAGGTGACGCTCTTCGCGACGCTGTTCCTGCTGTTCTTCGCCCTGCAGTGGTTGCACGGGCGGTTCCTCCGCCACCTCCTCCCGGAACGCGCGCACCGCTTCATCCCGTGGGTGCTGGGGCTGATCCACCTCCCGCTGGCGGTCTACATGGGGCTGCGCTTCGCCGGCCACGCCGACCACGGCCTCGGTCCGTGGCTGCGTCCGCTGGCGCGCGGCGCCTTCTACTTCCAGGCCCTCACCGTGCTGAACCTGGTCGGAGGCTCCCTGTCCGAAGCCCTGTACCGGCTCTCCCACCGCCGGCGCCGGGAGGCGGGCCTGGAGGCCCCGAGCCGGCGCGCCTTCCTGCAGGGTGCGGCCAGCGCCGGCATGGGCGCCGTGGCGGTGGGCGGCGGCTTCGGCTGGGCGCAGGCCTATGGGGAGCCGGTGGTTTCCCGGCACGAGTTGTACTTTCCGGATCTCTCACCGGGCCTGGACGGGCTGCGGATCCTGCAGCTGTCCGACCCCCACGCCGGCCCGCTCGCCGGGGCGGCGACCCTGCGCCGGTGGCGCGAGGCCGCCGAGCGCGAGCGCCCCGAGCTGCTGCTGCTCAGCGGCGACGTGGTGGACTCCCTGCCCGAGGAGGTGGGCCCCTTCGCCGACGCCTTCGCCGGGTTCCCCGCCCCCCTGGGACGCTTCGCCGTGCTGGGCAACCACGACTACTTCAGCGATCCGGGGCCGATCTGGTCGGCGCTGGCCGGTGCCGGCTGGCGCTGCCTGGAGAACGCCCACGCCGTCGTCGAACGCCGCGGCGCGACCCTCGCGGTCGTCGGGATCCAGGATCCGCAGGCCCTGGACGGACGCTGGCGCGGCCTCCGCTTCGGCCCCGGGCCGCGCCCGGACCTGGCGGTGAAGGGCCTTCCCGAGGGCGGATTCCGGCTCGGCCTGGTGCACCGTCCGTCCATGTGGCGGCTGGCCCGGCGGGTGGGCTGCCACCTGACCTTGGCCGGCCACACCCACGGCGGCCAGGTGAACCTGATCCCCGGCGTGAACTTCGCGCGGATGCTCGGGCCCTACACCGAGGGCCTGTTCGAAGAGGGCGGGCAGCGGCTGTACGTCAGCCGCGGACTGGGCGTGGTGGGCGTTCCGATGCGGGTGGCGGCCTCGCCGGAGCTGGTGGTGGTCACCCTCCGGCGCGGCTGATCAGGGTGCAGCGCCCGGCTTGAAGCGCGGCCGGCCCGGCGCGGTGGCGAGCGCCTGCCCCAGGTTGAGGGCGAACTGCGCCTGCTGCACCATGCCGCGCAGGTCCCAGGCCGGATCGAAGCGGTCGCTGGGCTGGTGGTAGCGGGCCCCGTACGCCTGCGCCTTGGCGGCCGCGCCGTCGTCCTTGCTCCAGGTCAGGCCGGAGCCGATGGTGAAGGCAGGCACGCCCGCCTTCGCGAAGGGGAAGTGGTCCGAGCGGAAGTAGGCCCCGCTCGGATCGGGCACGGCCGGGGCCACGTCCAGCCCCATGCGCCGCGCGACCCGGGTGCCCGCTTCCAGGAGCGTGGTGCGTTCCGCCCCCGGCAGCGCGATGTCGCGGGTTGGGCCGACGAAGTTCAGCACGTCGAGGTTGATCACCGCCACGGTCCGGTCCAGCGGCCACAGCGGCTGCCGGACATAGCCCTCGGAGCCGAGCAGCCCCTGTTCCTCCGCGCAGGGGAACAGGAACATCTGGGTCCGCGGAAGCGGCTTGCGCACCGCCGCCCGGGCCATGGCCAGCAGCGCGGCACAGCCGGAGCCGTTGTCGAGGGAGCCGTTGTAGGTTCGGACCGGAGGCCCCTCCTCCCTGCCGAAGTGGTCCCAGTGGGCGCTGTAGACCACCGCCTCGGCGCGCCGGAGCGGATCGGTGCCCGGGACGATGGCGGCCACGTTGAACTGGTCCAGCGTCCGCACCTGCGAGCGCAGCACCGCCTCGAAGCGCAGGCCGAGGAGGACCGGCTTGAACCCGCGCCGCCCGGCCGCGGCGCGCAGCGCGTCCAGGCTGTGCCCGGCGGCGGCGACCAGGGTCCGGGCGAAGGGTTCGGACAGCCAGCCCTGGACGGGATTTCCATCCCCGTCCGGGGCCTGCTGGAAACGTTCCCCGGCCCAGGAGTTGCGGACCACGCTCCAGCCGTAGGAGGCGCCCTCGTCGGAGTGGATCACCAGCACGCCCGCGGCACCGAGCCTCCTGGCCTGCTGGAACTTGTAGATCCAGCGCCCGTAATAGGTCAGCGAAGGGCCATCGAAGCGGCCCGGCTCCTCCGGCGTGGGTCGCGGCTCGTTGACCAGCACCAGCAGCAGCTTGCCTTTCACGTCCACGCCCTGGAAGTCGTCCCAGCCCTCGCCAGGGGCCTGGATCCCGTAGCCGGCGAACAGGACCGGGGCCTTGAGGACCGTTTCGGTCCTCGGCTGGCCGCTGAGGACCACCGCGTCCGCGTCCAGATCGGGCACCAGCTCCGATTCGCCCGCCCAGAAGCCCAGCCGGGTCCGCTCCTTGACCGTGCGGATGCCGAGCAGCGGGACCTTCTGCAGGTAGCCGGCTCCGGGCACGGGCTTCAGGCCGCAGCCCTGCAGCTGCGATTCGAGGTACTTCACGGTCAGTTCGCCGCCGCGCTGGCCGGTGCCGCGGCCCTCCAGGAGGTCGTCCGACAGGAAGGCCAGGTGGGCGCGCAGGAGGGGTTCCTCGACCGGCGGCGCCTGCGCGCAGAGTAAGGCCGTGCCAAGCAGAAGGGCGGATATCCGCATGCCAACCTCTTGCCCAGAGGATACACCGAGGTCATCTGGACAGGGCCGGGCTGGGCCCCCTGCCGGTACCGGGAACGCGCTACCGGTGCTGGAAGGCGAAAGCCTGGAAGCCCTCGCCCTCCCACGTCAGCGGGTCGGGCTGGAACCGGCTGCCGCCGAACCGGCCCTCCCAGAGGCCGGCGGGCTGGAGGTCCGGCGGGCCGGCGAGGAGCGCCTCGCGGTGGGCTTCCCCCTCTTCGGGCAGCCAGCTGCACACGGAATACAGGAGCAGTCCGCCGGGCGCCAGCCGGCGCCGGGCGGCCTGCAGCAGCCGCGCCTGCTGAGCCAGGAGCGGGCGGAGGTCGATGCGGTCGCCAATCCAGCCCAGCTCCGGATGCTTGCCCAGGGTGCCGGAGCCGGTGCAGGGAGCGTCCAGGAGGATCAGGTCGAAGGGCTGCCCTTCGGCCTCCAGCCAGGCCACCGCGTCGGCCTGGACCAGGTCGGCCGGCAGGCGCCAGAGGGCGAGGTTGTCGCGGAGCCGTCGGAGCCGGCGAGGTTCCCGTTCCAGGGCGGTCACCTGCGCCTCCGGGTACTTCCGCACCAGGGCCGCGGTCTTGCCGCCGGGCGCGGCGCAGGCGTCGAGGATCCGGGCCGGCCGTCCCTCCCAGCGGAAATCCATGAGCGCCTGGGAACTCCGGTCCTGGACGAGGCCCTCGCCCCGGGCCAGCCATTCGTGGGGAAAGGGCGCGCCGGCTGCGAGCCGCCAGCAACCGCGCAGGTCCGGGTCGGGTTCCATCCCTTCCGGCAGTTCGCCACGCAGCTGTCGGAAGGCCGGCCGCGGCGGCACCTGCAGCCGGGCCCACAGGGCCTCGCGCCGGTCCGGCGCAGGTCCTGCAGCGGCCGTCAGCACGCGCTCCGTGAAGGGTGTGCGGTCCAGATGGGCCGGCAGCGCCGCCAGTTCCCGCGCCAGCCCTGACCGGTCGGCGGCGGCCCTCCGCAGCAGCGCGTTCAGCAGCCCCCGGTGCGGCGGGAATCCCAGCGTCCGGTCGGCCGCCAGCTCCACCGCCTCGTGGACCGCCGCGTGGGCGGCCACGCCGTCGAGCCAGGCCAGCTGGACCAGACCCAGGGCCAGGCAGACCCGGCTGCCCAGCGGCAAGCCCCGGCCGGGGTCCTTCAGCTGCGGCAGGGCCCAGGCCTGGAGCCTGCCCCAGTGCCGCAAGGCAGGCCCGAGCATGGCCTGGGCCAGGCCTGCGTCCTCTCCGGAAAGGCCCGCATCCCAGTCCTCGGGCACCCGGCGGCCCCTCCCGAAGACGCCGTGGAGCGCCTGTGCCGCGGCCCTTCGCGCGCTGGTTGCCATACCTGAAAGCCTCGCACAATCGGGACCGTTACACTGGTGCCATGAACGATTGGCCCCTGGCCCGGGTGACCCGGGCCCTCACCTCGGACCAGCGGATCCGGATGGCTGCACTGGATGCCAGCACCCTCTGGGACGGCGTCCGTCGCGGCCACCCGCAATTGGACGCGGACGCCTGCGCCTGCCTCACCGAGCTGCTGTCGGCCACCGCCCTGCTCAACAGCCGGGCGCTGTTCCTCGAACGCCTGCAGCTGTTCGTGAAAGGCTCGGGCCGGGCCCGGGCGGTGGTCTCCGACTGCTGGCCCGATGGCACCCTGCGCGGCGTCCTCGACCTGGCGGAACCCCGGCCGGGGCCCTGGGTCGCGGGCCCGGGGACCCTGGCGGTGATGCGCTCCAGCGCCAGCGGCCAGCCCTGGACCGGGACCCTGCCGCTGGTGGAGGGCGGCATCCAGGCCCAGGTCGAGGCCTACCTGCTGCAGTCCGAGCAGGTGCAGGCCTCGTTGACGCTGTGGTGCGACCCCTCCACCGGCCACGCCGGCGGGCTGCTGGTGGAGCCGCTGCCGGACTGCCCGCCGGCCCGTCTGGCGCAGCTGGTGCAGGCGATCGAGGGCGTGGAGGTGCTGCAGGACCACGAGCGGGTGCCCGACTTCCTCACCGAGTGGGTCAATGGCGGCCCCGGCGCTGAGGTGCTGGGCTCCGTCGACCTGTCCTACCGCTGCCGCTGCACCCGTGGGAGCCTGCTCGGCATCCTCGCCGGGTTCCCCCAGGACCAGCTCCGCGAGATCTTCGTCGACGAGGTCCCCGTGGAGGTCCGCTGCGACTACTGCGGCAGGCCCTACCTCCTGGCCCGGCACGAGGTCGTGCCGCGGGAGGAGGCCGGTTGAGCCCCCGCACCGAGATCGCCGAGCGCGGCCGCCCGCTGGGGTCGCCGCTGTCGGTGTGGTTCCACTTCCGCCTGGTCCCCCTGCTCGGCGCCCACCTGGTGAAGCTGCTTGCCTACACCCTCCGGGTCCGGGTCGAGGGCAAGGAGGCGGTGGACGACCTGGTCGCCGCGGACCGGCGCATCATCCTCAGCTTCTGGCACCGCCGCCTGCTGATGATGCCGCTGTCCTACCCCTGGGTCCGCGCCGCGGCGGACGGCAGCCCGCGCGGCGTGGCGATCCTCTCCAGCGACAGCAAGGACGGCGAGCGCAGCGCCGCCACCTGGCGCCACTTCGGCATCCACGCCGTCCGCGGCACCGCCAGCGAGGACGGCGCCAAGGCCCTGGTGCGGATGATCCGGGCGGTGAAGGAGGGCTGGGATTTCGGCATCACCCCGGACGGCCCGCGCGGCCCCCGGCAGGTGCTCAAGCCCGGCGTGGTGGCGCTGGCCCGGCGCACCGGCGCCTGGATCGTGCCGGTCACCGTCGCCTACAGCGCCCGCTTCGAGCTGAGGACCTGGGATGCCCTGCCCCTTCCGCTGCCCTTCGCCACCGCCACGGTCCGCTACGGCGAGCCGATCGTGGTCGACCCCCGCGCCGACGAGGCCGAGGTCGGGCAGCGGCTGGAGGCGGCCATGAACGGCCTGGAAGCCTGGGCGGAGGGGTGCGTCGATGGCTGACATCGCGGTGGTCTCCCTGTCCGGAGGAATGGACTCCTGCGTGGTCACCGCCATGACCCACGCCATCGGCATGGACCTGGCGCTGCTCCACGGCGACTACGGCCAGCGCACCGAGGCCCGCGAGCGGCGCGCCTTCGAGGCGATCGCCGATTTCTACCGGGTGCCTCAGGAGCGGCGGCTGGTGGTGGACTTCAAGGCGCTGCGGGTGATTGGCGGATCGGCCCTCACCGACCGGTCCATCGCGGTTCCCGAGGGCGACCTCTCCAGCACCGGCGTGCCCGCCACCTACGTCCCCTTCCGCAACGCCCACCTGCTGTCCGCCTGCACCTCCTGGGGCGAGGTGCTGAAGGCGAGGGCGGTGGTGGTCGGTTTCGTGGAGGAGGACAGCAGCGGCTACCCTGACTGCCGGGAGGCCTTCCTGCGCGCCTTCGAGGTGGCTGCCAACCTGGGCACCCGGCCGGAGACCCGACTGGCCTTCCACGCCCCGCTGCTGCACCTGAAGAAGGCCGAGATCGTCCGCAAGGGGATCGAACTGGGGGCGCCCCTGCAATTTTCCTGGTCCTGCTACCAGGGGGAAGAGTTCGCCTGCGGACGCTGCGATTCCTGCCTGCTCCGCCTGCGGGGCTTCCGCGAAGCCGGCCTGGAGGATCCCATCCCCTACGCCTCCTGAAGGGCGCGTTGCACAGGGCCGGGATGCCGTCGCACCATCAAGCAGGGGAGGGAACCGAACGATGGCAGGGAGACCCGGGGACGCCGACGCCGAGATCGCAGCGCTCCACCGCAAGGTGGAGTCCCTCGAAATCGTGCTGGACGCCTCCACCGACCCGATCTTCCACATCCTCGAGGACGGCACCTACCGGTACGTGAACCTGGCCTTCTCCTCGCACTTCGACCGCACCCCCGAGCAGGTGATCGGCCGCCGGATCTATGACATCTTCCCGCAGGAGGAGGCGGACAAGCGGATGGCCGTGGTCCGCCGCGCCTTCGCCACCGGCGAGACCATCGTCTTCGATGTGCGCGTTCCCATGGCCCGGGAGCCCGACCGGTTCTTCATCACCTCGGTCCGTCCCCTGAAGGGCGAGGACGGTCGGATCGCCTCGGTGGTCTGCATCTCCAAGGACATCACCGAGCGCAAGCGGGCCGAGGCCGAGCGCGAGCGCGTGATCGCGGAGCTGCAGGATGCCCTGGCCCAGGTCCGGGCGCTCTCCGGGCTCCTGCCGATCTGCGCGAACTGCAAGAAGATCCGGGACGACCAGGGCTACTGGACCCAGATCGAAAGCTACATCCGCGACCACTCCGAGGCTGATTTCAGCCACGGCGTCTGTCCTGACTGCCTCGGGAGCCTCTATCCGGACGTCATCGACCATGCCTGAACCCAAGCGCCCCCGCCCGACCCTTCCCCGGAAGCTGCCGAAGGTCGTCGTGACCCGGCCGACCGGCCACCTGGACACCTTCGCGAGCCCCCGGCCCGGGCGGCCCTTCGACGTGGTGTTCGAGACCGAGGAGTTCACCTGCCTGTGCCCGATGACCGGCCAGCCCGACTTCGCCAAGCTCCGCATCACCTACCAGCCGGACCGCCTGTGCGTCGAGAGCAAGTCGCTGAAGCTCTACCTCTGGAGCTACCGCGACCGGGGCGCCTTCCACGAGGCCGTCACCAACCAGATCCTGGACGACCTGGTGGCCGCCCTGCACCCGCGCGGGCTGAAGGTGGAGGGCGACTTCCTGGTGCGCGGCGGCATCCGCACCCTGGTCTCCGCCGAGCACGGGCAGCGGGCATGATCCCGCCGGTCCACGACCTCGCCGCCCTGCTCGCCGGCTTCCAGGAGCACTGGTCTCCGCGCACCTTCGGCCGCCTCAACGGCAACGACCTGCGGCTGGTGAAGTTCGCTGGCGAGTTCGTCTGGCACCGCCACGCCTGCGACGAGCTTTTCCTGGTGCTCTCGGGCCGCATGCGGATCCGCTTCCGCGACGGCGTCCGCACCCTGGAGCCGGGCCAGGCCTGCATCATCCCCGCCGGCTGCGAGCACATCACCGAGGCGGAGCAGGAATGCCATGCGCTGGTGATGGACGCCGAGGGCGAGCCCAACACGGGCGACGCCGGCGGCGACCGCACCGCGCCCCTGCAGGAGATCGGTCCCGGATGAAGGCGGCCGTCGCCCTCGGCTCCAACCTCGGTGACCGCGCGGCCCACCTGGAGGATGGCCTCGCCGCCCTCGCCCGTCTCGGCGCGGTCACCGCCAGCCCGCTGGTGCTGGAGACCGCGGACGAGAGCGGCACCGGTCCCGACTACCTCAACACGGTGGCGCTGTTGGAAACCCGGCTCGAGGATCCGCGCCGGCTGCTGGAGGCCCTGCTGCGGATCGAATTGCGCCTGGGCCGGGACCGCGGCGCGGGTCGCAACGCCCCCCGCACCCTGGACCTGGACCTGATCGCCGCCGAGACCGGGCCGGGCGCCTGGCGCTGGCCCGCCCCCGCCGACCTGCGCGCGCTGGGGGAGGAATTGACGCTGGAACTTCCGCATCCCCGCGCCCAGGGCCGGCCCTTCGTCCTGGAGCCCCTGCGGGCCCTGCGGGGCGGAACAGCGTCCTGGTGGGATTCGGGGGTCGGCTAGCTACCGCGTCCAGCGCTCGAACCAGCCCAGCACGGTTTCATACCATTGCCGGCTGTTGGCGGGCTTCAGGACGGTGTGGCCCTCGTCGGGGAACACCAGCAGCTCGCTCGGGATGCGGCGCAGCTGCAGCACGTTGAACAGCTGGTAGGCCTCGGTCACCGGCACCCGGTAGTCGATCTCGCCGTGGGTCACCAGGTGCGGCTTGGCCAACCGGCCGGCCAGGGTCAGCGGGCTCTGGCGGCGCCAGCGGGCTGCGGTTTCCGGGCTTTCCCAGGGCCAGCCCTGGAATTCCCACTTCGGGAACCAGAGCTCCTCGGTGCCCAACTGCATGCTTTCGGTGTTGAAGATCCCGGCGTGGGTCACGAAGGCCGCGAAGCGTTCCGGGGCATGGCCGGCCAGCCAGTTCGCCGCATAGCCGCCGTAGCTGCCGCCGGCGCAGACCACCCGGGCCGGGTCCGCGTTGGGGTGGGCCTTCAGCACGCCGTCCAGGACCGCCAGCAGGTCCTGCATGGCCAGCCCGTTCCAGTCGCCGCTGATCTGGTCGCTGAAGGCCTGCCCCCAGCCCTTGGAGCCGCGTGGATTGGGCAGCACCGTGAGGAAGCCGCGGCCGGCCCAGGCCTGGGCGTTCCAGCGGGGATGCCACTGGTCGTTCCAGGTGCCCTGCGGCCCGCCGTGGACCAGGAAGGCCACCGGGAGGCGCTTCGCCGGGTCGAAATTCACCGGCTTCAGCACCCAGGCCTGCACCGGAGCGCCCTGGCCGCCGCGCACGGTGATCGACTCGCCGCGGTTGAGGCCCAGGTCCCGCGCCAGGGCCTCATTGGCGCGGCTGGCCGGGGTGAAGGTGCCCTGGGGCAGGTCCAGGCGGAAGAGGTCGGGCGGCGTCGCCAGGTCGGAGGCCAGCACCAGCGCGGGGCCGCCCTGCGGGCCGAGGGCGAAGGCCTCCACCATCCGCTCCCGGGTCAGCCGCGCCGGCGTGCCCTTGCCGGGCTCCCAGCGGAAGAGGCTCTGCCGTGGGCCGTCCTGGGCGGTGAAGACGAGGGCCTGGCCCTGCCAAGCGAAGGCGCCCACCGGCTGGTCGAAGCCCTCGGTGGTCCACAGCACCTTGCCGCTGCTGCGCTCCGCCACCCAGAGTTCCCAGCGGTCGGCTTCCGAGCCGGGTTTGCGCTGGGCGCGCCAGGCCAGGTGCCGGCCGTCCGGCGAGTAGCGCGGGGTGCAGTCCATGGCGGGGTTGGAGGTGATCCGGCGGACCGGCCCGCCCGCCACCGCCACCTCGAACAGCTCACCGTTGGTGGAGTCGGCCTTGAACTGGTCGGGGTGGGCGCCGAAGGCCAGCACGCGCGAATCCGGGGAGAAGGCGTAGTCGTCGCCGGCCGCCACCCCGGCGAAATCGGGCACGTCGTAGCCGATCCCGGCGCAGAGGTCACGCGGCGCGGCGCTGCCGTCGGCGGGGACGATGAACAGGTGCTCCAGCTGCTGCGGGTCCTTCCAGTCCTTCAGGTGTCGGTACATCAGGGTCTTGATGGAGCGTCCCGAAGCCTTCCGGTCCTTCTTCGCCTGCAGGTAGGCGGCATTCTCCGCCTCATTCCCGCTGGGCACGGTGGTGCTCACGAAGGCGATCCACTTGCCGTCGGGGCTCCAGATCTGGCCCGAGGCGCCGGAGGTCAGGGACGTCAGCGGATGCCGCTCACCGCCCGCCAGGTCGCAGATCCAGATCTGCCCGCCCGCCTGGTAGGCCAGCCGGGTCCCGTCCGGGCTGAACCGCGGCCGGGACTGGCTGCCTTCGCCAAGCGCCAGCTCGCGGGGCTCCCCGCCCGCCGGCTGGAGCCACAGCCGGGTGGTGACCCGGTTGCCCGCCAGGTCCACCGTGCCCACCTGCCAGGCCGCATCGCCCTTCACCGAAAGCTGCGGGTCGGCCACCCGCCTGACCTTGAACAGGTCTTCCACCTGCAGGGGCCGCCCGGCCAGCAGGGGGAAGGACAGCAGGAGGCCAAGGCCCAGGGATGCACGCATGGATGCCTCGCAAGCAGAGGCCTCCATCCTAGCGCAGGGGCTCAGTATTCCATCATCAGGTAGCGGGCGATGACCGTGCGCTGGATCTCGCTGGTGCCTTCGCCGATGGTGCACAGCTTGACGTCCCGGTAGTACTTCTCCACCGGGTAGTCCTTCACGTAGCCGTAGCCGCCGAGGATCTGCACCGCTTCGTCCGCGACCCGGCAGGCCACCTCCGAACTGTACAGCTTGGCCATGCTGGCCGCCTTGGCGTAGGGCATGCCCTGATCCTTCAGGCAGGCCGCCCGGTAGACCAGCAGCCGCGCCGCCTCGACGGCGGTGCCCATGTCCGCCAGCTTGAACTGGATGCCCTGGTGTTCGGCGATCGGCTTGCCGAAGGCCTCGCGGACCTTCGCGTACTTCAGCGCCTCCTCGAAGGCGCCCTGGGCCATGCCCAGGCCCAGGGCGGCGATGCTGATCCGGCCGCCGTCGAGGGTCTTCATGGCCTGCTTGAAGCCCACCCCCTCCTCGCCGAGCATGTTCTCCTCGGGCACCCGGACGTCCTCGAGGATCAGTTCGCCGGTGTCCGAGGCCCGCAGGCCGAGCTTGTTCTCGGTCTTGCCGGGGCGGAAGCCGTTCATGCCCTTCTCCAGCACGAAGGCGCTGATGCCGTCGGTGCTGCCGCGGCCCTCCCGCGGGGGCCGGGTGCGCGCCATCACCACGGCGACCTCGCCGACCTTGGCGTGGGTGATGAACGTCTTGGTGCCATTCAGGATCCAGTGGCTGCCCTCCTTGCGGCCCTGGGTGCGGAGGGCGCCGGCGTCGCTGCCGGAGCCCGGTTCGGTGAGGGCCCAGGCGCCGAGCGCCTGGCCGCTGGCCAGGGGCCGCAGGAACCGCTGCTTCTGCCGCTCGTCGCCCATGGCGTAGATGTGGTTGCAGCAGAGCGAATTGTGCGCGGCCACGGTGATCCCGATGCTGCCGTCGACGCGGCTCAATTCCTCCACCGCCACGGCGTACTCCAGGTAGCCCATGCCGGCCCCGCCGTAGGCCTCCGGGAAGATGATGCCCAGCATGCCCATCGCGCCGAGTTGCTGGACCACGTCCAGGGGGAAGGTCTTGTGCTCGTCCCAGTCCATGACCCGCGGGCGGATCTCCCGTTCGGCGAAGCGGCGCACCTCGCCGCGCAGGGCCTCGACATGCTCGGGAACCGTGAAATCCATGGCCGGCCTCGGGGAAGAATGCAGCCAGCCTACTCCCGCGGGTCCGCAAGCCATCCGCGCCAGTCTGCGTGGTCTACAACGAAAGGGAAGAAATGGCCGAAACGGCCCCTACCCGGCCCGCCGGAGACCGGCGGCTAGGTCTGTGCCAGGGCCTTGGCCGGAGCCTCCGGCTGGAGGGCGAGCTTCCGCTTCAGCAGGTCGGTGGCCTGGGGCAGCACCTCCAGGGCCTTCTTGATCTGGGGATCCTTCTCGCAGAGGTAGCGGAACCCGGCATCCACGCCGGTCGAGACGTTGCGCATCTCGTAGGTCAGCTGGTCGCGCATCTCCTCCTGGTACTTGGTCCAGTCCTCCTCGCTGACCGCCACCTTCTGCTCCGCCAGCCACAGCCTGAATCGGGCCATCACCACGTCATCCGCCGTCTGCCCCGGACGCACACCGAACTTCTCCTTCTCCTGCACCGCGAACTTGAAGAACACGGCATGACGGTAGCGGATCTCCGCGGTGAAGGTGCTCAGCCGGCCCGGCTCCACGCTGAAGTCCGGCTTGATCCCGCCGCCGCCGTAGACGGTGCGGCCCAGGTCGGTCTTGAAGGCGGGCGCGGCCGGGTCCTGCTTCTCCTTCTCGTCCGGGCTGAAGTACTCGTCGAGGCCGTGCTGGTAGTCGCGCTGGATGCTGCGTCCGGAGGGCGTGTAGTAGCGCGCCGTGGTCAGCGCAAGGCCGCGGGTCCGGTTGATGGAGAGGACGCTCTGCACCAGGCCCTTGCCCCAGGAGGTCTGGCCCACCACCAGGCCGCGGTCGTGGTCCTGGATGGCCCCGCTGACGATCTCGGAGGCCGAGGCCGAGGAGCGGTTGATCAGCACCACCAGCGGGAAGGGGTCGAGCACGGCGCCCTTCGGCGCCCGGGTCTCGCTGTAGTCGCGGCCATCCCGGCCCTTCTGGGTCACGATCAGCTCGCCGGGACCGAGGATCTGCCGGCAGATGCCGAGGGCGGCCTCGAGCACGCCGCCGCCGTTGTTGCGCAGGTCCAGGACCAGCTCCTTCATGCCCTGCTTCTTGAGGGCGGCCACCGCCCGCTCGAACTCGTCGGCGGTCTGCTCGCCGAAGTCCTTGATGGCGATCAGGCCGCTGGTGGGCCCGAGCATGAAGGCGTGGGTGACGGTGTTGGACGGGATCTCGCTGCGGGTGAGGCTGAACTTCAGCGGCTCGGCGAACCCCGGCCGCTGCATCGTCACCTCGACCACGGTGCCCTTGTCGCCGCGCAGCTTGGACACCGCCTGGTTGCTGGTCCAGCCTTCGGTGCTCTTGCCGTCGATCTCCTTGATGTAGTCGCCGGCGCGGATGCCGGCCCGCTCGCTCGGCCCTCCGGTCACGGTGCTCACCACCACCACGCCGTCGAGGTGCTGCTGGATGATCGCCCCGATGCCGAAGAAGGAGCCGCGCTGGTCCTCCCGCATCATCCGGAACTCGCTCTCGTCCATGTAGTTGGAGTGCGGGTCGAGGGTGTGGAGCATGCCCTGGATGGTGGCGTGGGTGGCCTGCCGCGGCTGCGGCGGCTCCACCGCGTGCTTCTGCACCAGCGACAGCACCTCGGCCAGGGCGTCGATGCTGCGGGCGCGGGTCCGCTCCTCGCCGGTGCGGCCGGCCAGGGGCGCATAGACCACGGTGGTGCCGATCGCCAGCACCCACATCCAGTTCCTCGCGACCCAACGCGCCATTCGTCCGCCTTCCTTCCTCGGGGGCAATGCCATTGCAAAGACCTTATCGGCCGGATCCTGGAAACAAACAGGCTGCCGGGTTCAGGCCCGGAAGGTCTCCAGGATACGCCCGGCGCGCCCGATCATGCGCTCGCGCTGCGCGCGGGCGGCCAGGACCACGGCCTGGAGCTGCCGGAAGGTCCGCTCCAGGTCGTCATTGACGATCAGGTAGTCGTAGGCCTCGAACAGCTCCATCTCGTGGCGGGCGTGCTGCATCCGCAATGAAATCTGTGCTTCGCTGTCCGAGCCGCGGCCCCTGAGGCGGCGTTCCAGTTCCGCGGCCGAGGGCGGCAGGAGGAACACCATGATCGCGTCCGGGATGGCGGTGCGGATGTTCAGGGCGCCGGTGGTCTCGATGTCCAGCAGCACGTCCACTCCGGTGGCCAGGGTGCGCTCCAGCCAGGCGCGGCCGGTCCCGTAGCGGTGGGCGTAGACCCGCACCCACTCGACCAGGCCGTTCTCGGCCACCAGCGCGTCGAAGCGGGCGTCGTTGACGAAGAAATATTCGCGCCCGTCCTGTTCCCCGGGCCGGGGCGGCCGGGTGGTGGTGGAGACGGAGAAGATCAGGCCCTCGGTCTCCTGCACCAGCCGCTGGGCGAGGGTGGATTTCCCGGCCCCCGAGGGGGCGGAAAGGACGAACACGTTGCCGCGGTGCTCAAGCAAGAGAATCCTCCGGCCTCCATGGTAGCCCGGAGCACCTTCGACCTACTTGAACCGGTCCTCCAGCAGTTCGGCCGTGTGCTCCGCCTTCACTGGAGCGCCGTCCTTGTCCAGTCCGCCGCGGATCTGCATCACGCAGCCGGGGCAGTCCATCACCACCTTGGCGGCGCCGGTCTCCTTGATGTGCTTGAGCTTGCGCTCCAGGATCGGCGCGGAGATCTCGGGCAGCTTCAGCGAGTAGGACCCGGCCATGCCGCAGCAGGTGTCGCACTCGGCCATCTCGGCGATCTCGTGCCCGGCCCGCTTCAGCAGGTCGCGGGGCTGCTGCTCGGCCTTGAGGGTGCGCTTCAGGTGGCAGGAGTCGTGGTAGGTGATCCGGCCCAGGTCCTCGCCCTCCTTGAAGGTGAGCCGGCCTCCGTCCACCAGGTGCTGGACCAGCGTGGAGAAATCGATGACCTTGGCGGCCAGCCGCTCGGCTTCGGCGATCGCATCGTCCAGGCCGAGGCTGCGGAACGTGTCGATGAAGTCGTGCTTCAGCGCCACCGTGCAGGTCGGGCAGGCGGAGACCACCCAGCGCGCCTCGGTTTCCAGCAGCGCCCTGATGTTGTCGCGGGCGTTCTGCGCCGCGACCTCGTAGGCGCCGCTGTAGCGGGCCGGGGCGCCGCAGCAGGTCTGCCCCTCGGGAAAGACCACCTCGACGCCGGCCTTGTTCAGGATCCGCACCAGGGCCTCGCCGGTTTCCGGATAGGCGAAGTCGATCAGGCAGCCGGCGTAGAAGACCGCCTTTTCTGCGCGCCGTGGCTGCGGGATCGCGGCGATGGTGTCCCGCAGCGGCCGCTCGGCGATGGCCGGCAGGCTGCGGAAGGCGGTCATGTCCGAGAGGAACAGCGGCAGGTGGCGGATGAAGCGGCCCTTGGCGAAGGGCTTCTGGGTCAGCGCCGCCATCCGCAGCATGGAGTGGAACAGCCGCCGGTTGTTGACCACCTTGAAAATGCCGCGCTGGGCCAGGGACTGCCCCTGCTCCACCACCAGCCGCCGCCGCAGCTCGAGGATCAGGCCGGGGATGTCGATCTTGCCGGGGCACACCGGGACGCAGCTGCCGCACTGGATGCACAGCCCCTGGATGTCTTCCGACTTCTTCAGCTCGTCGAACCAGGCGGTGAGGATGGTGCCGATGCCGCCGGTGTAGGTCTTGCCGAACACGTGGCCGCCCACCAGCCGGAACACCGGGCAGACGTTCAGGCAGGTGGCGCAGCGGATGCACTGCAGCGCCTCCTTGAACTTCGGGTCCGCCGCCATGTCCGAGCGATGGTTGTCCATCAGGATGATGTGCAGCTCCTTGGGGGAGCCGTCCGGGTTGGGGGTCGTCCCGGAGAGGATCGACACGTAGCTGGTCAGCAGCTGGCCGGTGGCGCTGCGCGGCAGCGCGGTGAGGATCGGCTCGATCTCGTCGACCTTGGCCACCAGCTTCTCGATGCCGACGATGGCGACGTGGATCCGCGGCAGGGTGGTCACCAGCCGGGCGTTGCCCTCGTTGGTGACGATCACCAGGCTGCCGGTCTCCGCCACCGCGATGTTGGCGCCGGTGATGCCCAGGTCGGCCTGCAGGAACTTGGGGCGCAGCTTGGCGCGGGCGAACTTCACCAGCTTCGGGATGTCCGGGGCCTGCCCCGCCTCGACTTCCTGGCTGAAGACCTCGGCGACCTCCTCCTTGGTCATGTGGATGGCCGGCATCACCATGTGCGACGGGGTCTGGCGGGCCAGCTGGATGATCCACTCGCCCAGGTCGGTCTCGTCGACCTCGATGCCGGCCTGCTGGAGGGCGGCGTTCAGGTGGATCTCCTCGGAGGCCATCGACTTGGACTTGACCACCCGGCGCACGCCGCGCTCCCGGGCGATGTCGAGGATGTACTGCTTGACCTGGGCCGGGTCGGCGGTGCGGAACACCCGGGCGCCGCGGGCCTCGGCGCTGCGGGCGAACTGCGCGGCCAGCTCCTCCTGGTGCGACGCGGCGCTGCCCTTGATCTCGGCGATGCGCTCGCGCACGGCGTCGAAGTCGATGCCCTCGTAGGCCTTGGCGCGGCTCACCCGGTAGGCCTCGGAGAAGCGCCCCAGGGCGCCGGTGAGGTTGGCGTTCTGCAGCGCCGAGCTGATCGAGTCCTTGAACGCGGTGGTCATGCCGCCACCTCCTCAAGATCGTCCACGGCGACGATGACCAGCCGTTCCGGACCGTGCACGCCGATGGTGAGCACGCGCTCGATGTCGGCGGTCCGGCTCGGCCCGGTGATGAAGGAGATGCAATTGACCTGGTCCGGGCGGAGCCGCTGCAGCACCCCGCCCAGGCTCTCCAGGATCCGCCCGGTGCCGATCACCGCCACGTGGATGGGGGGCAAGGTCGACACCAGCCGCTTGGCCACGGCGGTGGCGTCCTGCACCAGGGTTCCGGTCCCGGCGATGGCCCAGTCGAGCTGGCTGACGCCCACCCGGGCGGCGGCGGCGGATTCGCGGGTGACCTCGAAGGTCAATCCGGGGACCTGGGCCAGCAGCGGGTCCGGCCCGCCCGGTCCGAGGAGGCTGCCGGCAGCCCAGACGGCGCCGCAGTCCGGTTCGGCGGAGACACCGGCGTCGCGGAGGAAGCCGGCGATGAACGCGCGGGCCTCGGACTGGGTCGCGAATCGGTGGACCTCGGCACTGACAGCCTCCGCCCGGGTCCTGAAGGCTGCGAACAGGTGTTCCATGTCGACCCCCAATCAACGGGTGGCGGATTCCAGCAGGTAGAGGATGCTCCGGTAGACCTGGCCGGTGGCGCGGGTCATGCCCACTTCGCAGGTGCGGCTGCTCGAATAGCAGGCGTCGACCTGCGCCAGCTTCACTTCGGCGGATTCGTGGCGGGTGGCCGACGCGGTCAGCTCCGGATGGCTGAATCCGCGGTCCCCCGCAAAGCCGCAGCAGCCGGCGTCGCGCGGCACCAGCACCTTCTCGGCGCAGGCCCTCGCCAGGGCCTCGAGCTTGCCGGCGATCCCCATCTTGGTGACCGAGCAGACCGGGTGCAGGGCCACGGAACCCGACTTGCGCAGCACCTTCAGCTTCGGCAGCAGTTCGTCATGGGCGAAGGCCACCGAATCGAGGATGCGCAGGCGGTCGAAGCGCCGCTGGTTCTCCTCGGTGAGGTAGCCGCGGCTGTTCAGGAGGCCGTAGGTGCAGGGGCTGGTATCGACCACCACCGGCAACCGGCCCTCCCCGGACCACCGCCAGAACCGTTCGATGGCCTGGTTGACCGTGAATGCGTGGGCATCGGCGTAGCCTTTCGAGGAGAACGGCACGCCGCAGCAGGTGCCTTCCACGCCCTGCGGAATGTGCAGGGGCACGCCCGCCCGTTCGGCGACCTTCACGAAGGCGGCGGCCAGGGTCTGCTCGTCGGGCTCGCCGGGCAGGTGCCCCATGGTGCGGGAGATGCAGGCGGGGAAGTAGATCGCCTGGGCCCGGCCCGCATCGGTCGCCGGCAGGGGCCGGGCGGCCTTCGGCATTTCGGGGCTCCACTGGTGCGAGGAGCCGACCGCCTTGAGCAGCCGGGTCAGGGCCGGCATGGCCTTCACGCCGAGGCTGCGCTGGACCAGGTGCCCGGAGCGGAGCCCGAAACGGACCATCGGCTCCAGGGCCGCGAAGTTGCGGGCCAGTTTGAGGGCGATCCACCTGGAGGCCGGGGAGTGGCCGGCGCGGCGGAACAGCTTGGTCAGCTGGCCGGTGTCGATGCCCACCGGGCAGGCGGTGGCGCACAGCCCGTCCACGGCGCAGGTGTCCAGGGCCATGTAGGGAAAGGCGCCCTCGAGCGAGGCCAGCAGGGGTGGGTTCTCCCGGGTCGCGGCGAGGCGGGCGATCTCGCGGCGGACCACGATCCGCTGGCGCGGCGTCAGGGTCAGCTCCCGGCTCGGACACTTCGGCTCGCAGTAGCCGCATTCGATGCACTTGTCGACTTCCGCTTCGACGCCCGGCATCGGCTTGAGGTCGGCCAGGTGGCCGCGGGGATCGGCATTGAGGATCACGCCCGGGTTGAGCAGCCGCAGCGGGTCCACCAGATCCTTGAGGCGCTCCATGACCGCCTTCGCCTCGGGGCCCCATTCCGCTTCGACGAAGGGCGCCATGTTGCGGCCGGTGCCGTGCTCGGCCTTGAGGGCGCCGTCGTACTTCTTCACCACCAGCTCCACCACGTCGTCGATGAACCGCGCGTAGCGGTCCACCTCGCCCTGGTCGTTGAAGGACTGGGTGATGACGAAGTGCAGGTTGCCGTCCTTGGCGTGGCCGAAGATGATCGCCTCGTCGTAGCCGTGCTTGGCGAACAGCTTCGTCAGGTCCACGGCGGCGTCGGCCAGCCGCTCGATGGGGAAGGCGACGTCCTCGATCAGCACCGTGGTGCCGCGCTTGCGCACCGCGCCGACGGAGGGGAAGGTGCCGGAGCGGATCTTCCAGAACAGTGCCTGCTCCGCCGGGTCGTGGGTGAAGCGGGCCGGTTCCAGCAGGGTCAGGTTGCCGCTGGCGGCCAGCGCGGTCCGCTCCAGGTCCAGGCGGGCGGATTCGTCGGCACCGTGGAATTCCACCAGCAGGGCCGCCGCGCCCTCGGGCAGGGCCTTGATCGCAGGCGGGATCCCGGGCTGCTCCTGCACCGAACGCAGGGAAGCCCGGTCCAGCAGTTCCAGCGCCGCGGCGCCGGCATCGCGCAGCGGCGGGATCGCCGCGCAGGCGGCGTGCAGGTCGGGGAACAGCAGGAAGCCGGTGACCTTCACCGGCAGGTCCGGCACCGAGCGCAGCACCGCCTCGGCGATGAAGGCCAGCGTTCCCTCAGACCCCACCAGCAGGTGGCGGAAGATGTCCACCGGCCGTTCGAAGTCCAGGAAGGCGTTCAGCGAGTAGCCGGTGGTGTTCTTGGTCCTGTACTTGGCGCGGATGCGCTGGGCCAATGGCGCGTTCGCCTCCAGCTCGGCCTTGAGGGCGAGGAGGCCCTCGGCCAGGGCCGGTTCGGCCTCGCGGAAGCGGGCATCGGCGTCGGCCGCGCCGGTGTCGACGACCGTGCCCGAAGGCAGGACGAAGGTCAGCGATTCCAGCGTGTGGTAGGCGTTCTGGGCCACGCCGCAGCACATGCCGCTGGAATTGTTGGAGAGGATGCCGCCCACCGTGCAGGTGTTGATGGAAGCCGGGTCGGGTCCCATCTTGGCGCGGAAGGGGCGCAGGGCGTGGTTGACGTGGGCGCCGATGACGCCGGGCTGCACCCGGACCTTGGCCCCGCCCTCCAGGACCTTGATGCCGCGCCAGTGGCGGACGACTTCGACCAGCACACCGTCGCTGACCGCCTGGCCGGAGAGGCTGGTGCCCGCGGCGCGGAACGTCATGGGCAGGCGGCGATCGTGGCTCAGCCTGAACAGGGAGCGAACTTCCTCCGTGGCGCCGGCGAACACCACCGCCTTCGGGATCAGCCGGTAGAAGCTCGCATCCGAGGCGAAGGCGATCAGGTCCACGGGCCGGTCCAGCACCCGTTCCTGTCCGACGATGGCCGCCAGTGCCTCCCGCAGTTCCGAACCGGTCGCCATGCTCATGGGTCCACCTTGGGCCTTGGTTCCAGGATCGCGGGTCCCGTCCCTGGGAGGAACGGGACCCGCCTTGGGTTCAGGTGCATTCCCGGATCACTTCGCCGGCATGGCCGGGACGGCCGGGGCGGCCAGGGCCGGAGCGGCAGCCGCTGCGGGAGCCGGGGCCGGCGCGGGCGCGGTCGGCATCCAGCTCGCCGGCAACACCCGGGCATACAGGAAGATGACCACGCCGACCAGCGCCGCCAGCACGATGCTGTGCCAGAAGACGTAGCGGAGGATGGTGCCCTCCTCGCCCTGCTGGTTGGTGGCCACCGAGGCCACCACCAGGCTCTGGGCGTCGATCATCTTGCCCATCACGCCGCCGGTGGTGTTGGCCGCGGCGGTCAGGATCGGGTTCAGACCCAGCTGCTCGGCGGTGATCTTCTGCAGGCCTCCGAACAGCACGTTCGACGAGGTGTCGCTGCCGGTCAGGGCCACGCCGAGCCAGCCCAGCATGGCGCTGAAGAAGGGGAACAGCAGTCCGGTGCTCGCGAAGGCCAGGCCCATGGTGGCGTCCAGGCCGGCGGCCTTGGAGGTGAACCCGAGGGCCAGCATGGCGGCGATGGTGAGCAGCGAGATCTTCACCCGGTTGACGGTCCGGCCCCAGATCTTCAGCAGTTCAATGAAGCTGAAGCCCGCCAGCAGCCCGCTGCAGATCCCGGCGAGCAGGAGGCTGGTGCCGGTGAGGGACAGCCAATTGAAGGTCCACACCGCGGCTTCCTTGGACTTCTTGGCCACCACCGGCGGGGCCTTTTCGACTTGATTGTGGAGCAGCGGCATCTCGAAGGTCTTCACCGACTTGCCGTAGAGGAAATTGGGCTGGCCCTTGGGGCCGCCGTTGAGGAAGGTCTTGACCTGCGGGGTGCCCCAGGCGAACACGAACACCGAGAGCAGCACCCAGGGCAGCCAGGCCTTCACGACCTTGCCCCGGCTCTGCTCGACCTTCGCCGCTTCGGCTTCCTCGCGCTCGTGCTCGTAGCGCCAGATCGACTTCGGCTGCCAGACCTTCAGGAACAGCACCGTGGCGACCATGGAGAAGATCGCGCCGATGATGTCCACCAGCCAGGGGCCGTGGTAGTTGCTGACGGCGAACTGGGCGATGGCGAAGCTGCCCCCGGCCACCAGGCAGGCCGGCCAGACCTCGAGCATCGCCTTGCGGCCGGCCATGGTCCAGATGATCCAGAAGGGGACGATCAGCGAGAAGATCGGCAGGATGCGGCCGGCGGCGGCGCTCAGCAGGTCGAGCGGCAGGCCGGTGACACCGGCGAGGGCGATGAGCGGGCTGCCCAGCGCGCCGTAGGCGACGGGGGCGGTGTTGCCGATCAACGCGAGGCCGGCCGCCTGCAGCGGACGGAAGCCGAGGCCGATCAGCATGGCGGCGGAGATCGCCACCGGCGTGCCGAATCCGGCTGCGCCCTCGATGAAGGCGCCGAAGCTGAAGGCGATCAGCAGGGCCTGGATGCGGCGGTCCGCGGCCAGTCCGGCGATGGAGTGCTTGACCACCTCGAAGTCGCCGGACTTCACGGTGATGTCATAGATGAAGATGGCGTTCAGCACGATCCAGCCGATCGGCAGCAGACCGTAGAGGGCGCCGTGCACGGCCGCCATCCCGGCCATGCCCGCGGGCATCCGGTACACGAGCACCGCCACGGCCAGGCAGGTGGCCAGGCCGAGCAGGGCCGAGATGTGCGCCTTCACGTGCCGGGCCAGCAGGCCGAGCAGCACGAAGACGGGCAGCGCCGCCACCAGCGCCGACAAGAAGATGTTGCCCATCAAGGGCGAGTACACCTGGGTCCAAGGCATGGGACCTCCAGTTCCTGGGGTTGAGGAGAGGGACAAAGGGCTGAAAGATCGGGGAACCGGGAGAGCCTACCAAAAGGTCAGGTGGTCCGACCACCAGTTCATTGGATCTTTTTCGAAATTTTTTAAAATTTGTGTATATTGGTCTTAACAAATCATGATTGGGCCCATTCCCTTCATTCATTTGTCAGGGAACTGCTAGGATCCCCTGGAGGTTCGCCGTGGCCATCGAGTTCACCCCCGTCAAGACCAAGCGGCTCTACGAGGAGATCGTCGACCAGATCAAGCAGCTCATCACCGGCGGCGAACTGAAGCCGGGCGACAAGCTTCTGTCCGAGCGCGAGCTGGCGGACAAGCTGCAGGTCAGCCGGGTGTCGGTGCGGGAGGCGATCCGGGCGCTGGAAATGCTCGGCTTCATCGAGATCCGCCAGGGCGAGGGCACCTTCGTGCGCGATGTCGCCGCCGACGACGTGATCCGTCCCCTGGCCATGTTCCTCGCGGTGGAGCGCGGCTCGCTGCTGGACATGTTCGAGGTCCGGCGCATCTTCGAGACGGCCACCGCCGGGCTGGCCGCGGAGCGCGCCAGCGACGACGAGGTCGCCCAGATCGGGCTGCTGCTCGAGAAGATGAAGGACCGGATCGAGCACGGCGACTCCGAGCGCGGCGAAGAGTACGACGCCGCCTACCACTACGCGGTGGCGGAGGCGACCCACAACAGCCTCCTCATCAAGCTGCTGCGCACCGTCCACGAGGAGTGGTCCCGGGCGGTCTCCGCGGGCAGCCAGCAGCTGCTGCTCGACCGCGCCAACAACGCCCCGAAGATCATCGAGCAGCACGCCCGCGTCTACGAGGCGATCCGGGCCCATGACCCGGCCACCGCTTCGCAGGCCATGCTCGAGCACGTGACCTTCGCCGAAAAGGAACTGCGCAAACGCCTTCTGTAGGAGCACGCCATGACGGCCAGGCTCGAGATCCGCCCCAGCGTTCTGGCGGCCTATCCGGACATCTACACGCCCGCGGCCCTGGCCGCCCTCGAGGTCCTCGCCCCCTACGACCAGGACCGCCGCGAGCTGCTGGCCGCCCGGTTGGCCCGTCGCGCGGCCCGGGCGGCGGCCGGCGGGCGCATCGGCTTCCTCGCACCCGAGGCGCTGATTCCCCGCACCCGGCTCAGCGTGGCCGACGCCCGGGCGGGCAACTTCGACGGCGCCTCCATCCCGCCCGACCTGGCCCGGCAGTGGATCCAGGGCACCGGCCCCGGCACCCGGCCCCGTTCGGACGTCCGCGGCGGGCTCCGCAACGTGGCCTACGCGCTGCTTTCGGGAGCGGACGGCTGGATGTTCGACGGCGAGGACGCCCTCGGCCAGGTCGACAGCATGTCCCTGGACAACCAGCGCAACCTGAAACTGGCCATCGCCCGCGACCCGCTGTTCCTGGAGGTGGCCGAGGAGGTGGCCGCCGAGATGAACCGCTGGGCCGAAGGCTTCTTCGGCCGGCCGATCATTGCCGACTGGCGCGCCCAGCTGGACTTCACCACGCTCCTCTTCCGCTGCCGCGGCCTGCACCTGGACGACCGCCACATCCAGTGGGAGGGCGGCGCCGGCTTCTCCGCCTCGATCGCCGACCTGGCGCTGTTCGTGGTCAGCAACCAGGAACGGCTGCGCGCCGCCGGCCGCAGCATCGTCCTGTACCTGCCCAAGATCCAGACCGCCGAGGAGGCCGCGCTCTGGAACGACCTGATCCTGGCGCTGGAGGGTCACCTGCGCCTGCCGGTGGGAACCATCAAGGTCTACGTGCTCGTGGAGCAGCTCGAGCAGTGCTTCCAGTTGTTGGAGATCCGCGCCGCCCTGTCGCCCCATTTCGTCGGCTTCAACACCGGCCGCTGGGACTACATCAACAGCGTCTCCGACGCGCTCGCCTGGGATCCCGCCTTCATCAACCCCAACATCGACGCCATCACCATGACCTACGGCTACATGCGGACCTACGAGGACCGCGTACGGCGGGCGGTCAACACCCCCGACCGCCACGGCCGCTGCGCGCTCTGGCAGGGCGGCATGGAGCCCAACATCCCGGTAGGCTCGCCGGCCGGCGTCGCCGCCAGCATGGCTCGCGCCGTGGCCGGGGCCGAGCGCGAGCAGTGCGAGGGCGCCTCCGGCAAGTGGGTCGCGCACTGGAAGATGGTCCACATCGTCCGGCCGGTCTGGGAGAAGGCGGGCCAGGACAACCAGCTGGGCCGGGCCTTCCCGGTCCTCACCCACGGCGCCGAGGACGCCGCCGCCCTGGCCCTGCTGGAGCCTGCGCCGCGCACCGTCCGCGGCGCCCGCGACCTGCTGTCGGTGGCGCTGCAGTACGGCAACGCCTTCCTCCAGGGCTTCCAGGCGGCGGCGCTCAAGCCCGCCGACTTCTTCGGCAATGACGATGTCCTCTACCTCATGGAGGACATGGCCACCGGCGAGATCCGCCTGTCGATCCTGTGGGAGTGGCTGCACAAGGGCGCGGTCCTCACCGCCGACGATGCGGAGACCGGCGCGCGGGCTGGAGAGCCTTTCGGCGCCGCCCTGTTCGACCGGCTGCTGGAGGAGGAGTACGCCAAGCTGCTCGCCGCCCGCGACAAGGACGTCCACGACGACTCCAAGGCCAGCACCCTGCCGATCGCCCGCGCCATCGTCCTCGCCTACGTCCAGAGCGACGTCAAGCCGCCCTGGTACATCGACCTGCTGAACCTCAACCTCGGCGTCGCGGCCCTCGACGTCGCCGAGGGCCGCATCGCCCACTTCCTGGACAGCTTCCGCCGCGAGGGCGTGCGGATCACCGCCAACCTCGACTTCGGCCGCTGAGCCCGCCTCTACTTCAACGCCGCCCTGATCTTCTTCAGGGCGTCGGCTCCGTAGTAGCTGCAGGCGCCCTTCTTCGATTCCGGGGCCAGGCCCAGGTCGGCAATGGCCTTCTTCACCTTCGCGTCGGACACGCCCAGTTCCTTGGCGATGGCGCCGGCGGTCATGGGGGCTTTGGAGTCGGTGGCCATGGGGGCTCCTGGATTCGCCCCATTCTGGCGTGCGCAGGGTCGGGGACAAAGCCGGGATTCGGGACCCCCGGCAGCGGGTCCGACCGATGCGGAACCCTGCCTGTGCCGGTCTCCGAGTGGCAGGTAGGGCACCGCATGCCCTCCGAACCCACGGCTCCCGCGTCCGACGATCGCGAGGACAGGCTTGCCAACGGTGCCAGGATCCTCCATGTTGGTCGTGGAGTCTGGATGCGACCTCGGCACAGGACAAACGGGATGAGCCTGGAGACGGTTGGAGTCTCCCCGGCCGAAGTCTAGCGGTTCGGCCTTGCCCCCTCTCTGAAGCGCCCCCGCGTGGGGCTTGAGTGGTCATTCATCCAGGGAATCCACCATGACGCATCAATCGCCTTTTTCTGCCGCCGGCCTGCCTTCGTCCGATCTCCTCGCCTCCTACGGCTGGTCGCCCGCCCAGGCGGATGCCTTCAACCTTGCCGCGCCTCCCGGCTCCGAGCCGGGGCGCATCGTCGCCGCCAGCCGCGGCCTGGTCCTTTCCCGCACCGCCCACGGGGAATGCTGGGGGGTGCCTACGGGACGCCTGCGGGAAAGCCTCAGGAGGGAGGGACTGAGCCTCTGCACCGGGGACTGGATCATCCTCCAGTCCAATCCGGGTCCATCCAAGGCTTCGATCCTCGGCCTACTCCCACGCGGAGCGTCGCTCCAGCGCCAGGCCCCCGGGGGCGGCGGCCGCGCCCAGCACCTCGCCGCCAACCTCGAGGTGGTCCTACTGGTCATGGGCCTGGATCGGAACTTCAACCCGGCCCGCCTGGAACGGCTGCTGACCCTGGCCTGGGGAAGCGGGGCCGAGCCGCTGGTGGTGCTCACCAAGCGGGACCTCCATCCGCAGTGGCAGGGGTTCGCCGCGCGAATCGAGGGGATCGCCCCGGGCGTGCCGGTGCTGGCCCTTTCCGCGCGGACCGCCGAGGGCCTGGACGGCCTCCGGGCCCACCTGACCGAAGGGCGCACCGGCGTGATGGTCGGTTCCTCGGGC
>JAYRFV010000084.1:0-14344 GCA_041908165.1 Holophagales bacterium
CCGGGGCCAGCAGGTGGCCGGTTCGAGTCACGTTGATTCGGGCACCTCCTATGCCCTCACCCTTCGGGCGGCAATGGCCCTGCGGGCCATTCCGTCCCATTCGCCAATCCTGGCGAATGCTGGGCTCACCACCTGGAGCCGCCGCACCACCGGGACTCGAACACGCGAGAAACACCTGCGGCCCGGTAGGCCCCCGGTTGAGACAGCGCATGCAGCGCTGTCGAAACCGCCAGGGGCCGGGGCCAGCAGGTGGCCGGTTCGAGTCACGTTGATTCGGGCACCTCCTATGCCCTCACCCTTCGGGCGGCAATGGCCCTGCGGGCCATTCCGTCCCATTCGCCAATCCTGGCGAATGGTGGGCGCACCACTGCGGTCCGGGGGTCCGGGCTGCGCCCTATGCCCCCGGAGCCCCCGCGCCTCCCGCGGGAGGCTTGATGGGTCCGGTCCGGAGGCTCAGTCCTCCAGCTTCAGCCGGTAGCCGACGCCGGGCTCGGTCTGCAGGTAGCGGGGGCGGGAGGGATCCTCCTCGAGCTTGTGGCGGAGCTGGGTCATGTAGACGCGCAGGTACAGGGGTTGGGCTCCGGCGACGCCGCCCCAGACCTCCTTCAGCAATTGCCGGTGGGTGACCACCTTGCCGGCATGCCGGACCAGGGTCGTGAAGAGCCGGTACTCGAGCGGGGTGAGGTGGACTTCCTGGCCACCGACCAGCACCTGCCGGCGGGAGAGGTCCACGCGCCAGCGGCCCAGGACGAACAGGGGCGCCTCGACTGCACCGGGATCGGTGCGGAGAAGGGAGACCCGGATCCTGGCCAGCAGCTCGCCGGTACTGAAGGGCTTGGTCAGGTAGTCGTCGGCACCCATGTCGAGGGCGCCGACCTTGTCGGGTTCCTGGCCGCGGGCCGAGATGACGATCACGGGCATCTGGCTCCACTCGCGCAGGTGGGCCACCACCCCCAGGCCATCCATGTCCGGAAGCCCCAGGTCGAGGAGGATCACGTCCGGCCGGTGCTGCCCCGCCATGGCCAGGCCTTCGGCGCCGGTGCCGGCCTCCAGGTACCTGTATCCGCTGCTCTCCAGGGCGACGCGCAGGAAGTGGCGCATCTGCGGCTCGTCCTCCACCAGGAGGATCAAGGGATTCGGGGGAGTCATGGCGATTCCGCAGGGAGTTCCGGCGGGGTCCCGAGAGGAAGGACCATCCTGAACTCCGCCCCGCCGTGCGGCCGGTTGCGGGCACGGATCTGGCCGCCATGGGCCGTGACGATGCCGCGGCAGATGGCAAGCCCCAGGCCAGCGCCCGGCCGGTGGATTCCGGCGGAACCTCGGGCGAGTCGCTCGAAGATCCGGTCCTCCTCGCCTTCCTCCAGGCCCGGCCCCTGGTCGGAGATGGCGAGGGTGAAGGTCGCCGCGTCGACCCAGGCCTCGAGATCCACCGGGGTGTCGGCGGGCGCGTACTTCAGGGCGTTGTCGATCAGGTTCGACAGGACCTGTTCCATCAGCACGGGATCCATGGCCAGCGGGGGAAGGTCGTCCGCAAGCCGGGTGCGGATCCGCCCGAGACCGGCCTTGAACTCGGACCGGTTCAGCACCGCGCCAACCACTTCCTCCAGGGGCACCCATTCCGTGCGAAGGTCCAGGGCCCCGGCCTGGAGTCGGGTGAGGTCGAGCAGGTTGGACACCAGCCGGTGGAGCCGCTGGGCCTCGTCCTGGGCCGAGATCAGCAGTTCCCGGCGGAGACCCTCGGAAAGCTCCGGGGTCTCCAGGACCGTGCTGACCGCGCCGGTGATGATCCCCAGCGGAGTCCGCAGGTCGTGGGAGACGGAGCTGAGCAGCGCGCTGCGCAGCCGTTCCTTTTCCGCGCGGCGCCGGTCCTTGCCGCCCTGTTCGGCGAGCAGCGCGCGCTCGAGCGCGATGGCGATCTGGTTGGTGAAGGCTTCCAGCAGCTGCCGCTGCGCGGGATCCTCCCAGCGGCCGTCCCCCGGGGGAAGGGCGGCCAGGACGCCCAGGACGCCCTGGGAACCGATCATTGGAACGAAGGCCGGGCGGCCCGGGGCCTCCGGGGGGTCAGCGCCCCAGCTGGCCTCGGCCCGATCGACGGCCTCCAGGGCCCGCCGCCGGTCCTGGGCGGAGAACTGCAGGTCCGGTGCACCGGTCGAGGCCGCCAGCCGGCCTGAATCCTCGCACCGCAGCAGCACCGCAGGACTCTGGAAATGGCGGGTCACGGCGGCCGGGGCGGTGGCGACCAGGGAGTCCGGGTCGGTGCACTGCGACAAGGCCTGGCCGAGGTCGAACAGGGCCTGGGTCCGCGTTTCGCGGGCCCGGGCCTGCCAGGCCGCCTCCCGGATGCGCTCCGTGAGGTTGCCGACCACGATGCCCACCAGCAGCATCACCGCGAAGGTCCCGACGTGGCGGAGTTCGGACACGGCGAAGGTGAAATAGGGCGAGACGAAGAGGAAATCGAAGGCGGCCACGCTGAGCAGCGAGGTCAGCAACGAGGGACCGCGGCCCAGCCGGGTCGCCACGATGATGATGCCGAGGATGTAGACCATGACGATGTCCGCCAGTTCGCTCCGGCGGAACAGCAGGTAGGCCACGACCGTCGAGGTGAGCACGGCGAGCACCCCGAACAGGTAGTCCCTTTTCCTGGGGCGCTGCCGAGGCTGCGGGCCTCCGGGAGCCGGACCGGGCGATTCGGGCATGAGCCCAGCCTAGCCCACCTGCTCCGGTGGATCGTCGCCCGGACCGATTCCTAACGGTTTCTTAACGCCGTTGTGGGCCATGCTGGTCCGTCGCCCCGACCTTCGCAGGAAGGCGTCGCGGGCATCCCCTCCTCCTCCGTGCCGGCTCCGGCGAGCCGGGACGGCTGCCCATGGAACCTCCGCCGTGCCCTCCATTCGCACCCTGCTGCTCGGCCGCCGTCTCGCCAGCCACGAGATCCACGAAACCAAGATCAGCAACCCGGTCGGGCTGGCGGTGTTCAGCTCCGATGCCCTCTCGTCGGTGGCCTACGGCACCCAGGCGATCATGGACGCCATCGGCCAGGCCGCCCCCCTGGCGGGATTGACCGGCGCCCTGGTGCTGGGGGCCATGGCCTGGTCCTGGTGGGCCGCGCTCGGGATCGTCGCCCTCCTCCTGATCCTCAACATCAGCTACCGCCAGACCATCCACGCCTACCCGGACGGGGGTGGCGCCTACCTCGTCGCCAAGGACAACCTCGGCGAACTGGCGGCCCAGACCGCCGGCGCCAGCCTCCTGCTGGACTACATCCTGACGGTGGCGGTCTCGATCAGCGCCGGGGTCTCCGCGCTGGTGTCGGTCTATCCGGTCCTCGACCCGCACCGGGTCGCCCTCGCGGTGGCCCTGATCGCCTTCGTCGCCACCATGAACCTCCGCGGGGTGAAGGAAAGCGGACTCGTCTTCTCGGTTCCGACCTACGGTTTCGTGCTGTGCGTCCTCAGCGTCCTCGCCATCGCCGTGTTCCGGGCCCTGACCGGGGATGATGCCGAGCTGGTGGCCCAGGTCCAGCGCCAGGTGCCGACCCTCCGGACGACCGGGGTGATCGCCGGCCTCTGGCTGTTCATGAAGGCCTACGCAGCCGGCTGCACGGCCTTGACCGGTGTCGAGGCGATCAGCAACGGGGTGACCGTGTTCAAGGATCCTGTGTCCAGGAATGCCGCCAGGACCATGTCCTGGATGGTGCTCCTGCTGGCCACGATGTTCCTGGGCATCACCTTCTTCGCGATCCGGTTCGGATTGACCCACCACTCCGAGGCGAGCGAAACCCTGCTCTCGGCCCTCAACCGCAAGGTCCTCTGGGGCGCCCAGCACGGCCTGGGACGCTGGCTCTACCTCGCAACCCAGTTCACCACCACGGGCATCCTGGCCCTGGCCGCCAACACCGCCTACGCGGACTTCCCGAGGCTGGCGGCGATCCAGGCGGGCGACGGATACCTGCCCCGGCAGTTCACCAGCAGGGGCGACCGCCTGGTGTTCTCGAACGGCATCCTGATCCTCAGCGTGGTCGCCGCGGCGCTGGTGGTCGCCTTCCACGCCCGGGAGGAGCACCTGCTCGACCTCTATGCGCTCGGCGTGTTCCTCGGGTTCACCATCAGCCAGACCGGGATGGTCCTCCACTGGCGGAAGGAGGGCGGCAAGCGCTGGCTGTTGAAGGCGCTGGTGAACGGCACCGGCGCCGCGACCACGTTCGTGGTGATGATCGTGGTCATGGCCACGAAGTTCTTCCACGGCGTGTGGGTGGTCGTCCTCCTCGTGCCCTTCCTCGTGTGGGTCTTCCTCAGGATCCACCGCTACTACATCCGGGTCCACGCGGTGCTGGCCTCGAGCCGCGCCGAGGAGTTCTACGCACGGAAGCAGCGGGTGGTGGTGCTGGTCGCGGGCATCCATCGGGGCGTCATCGAGGCCCTCCATTACGCCAAGGCCATCGCCGGGCCGGGCCAGGTGGAGGCCTGGACCATCGACTTCCCGGACCACAACCGGCGCGAAAGCAGGTCGCTGGACAAGCTCCAGAAGGACTGGTTCCTCTACAGCAACGGCGTCCCCCTGGTGGCCATCGAGAGCCCCTACCGGAAGATCGTGGAGCCGGTGGTGGAGAAGCTGGAAGGGATCCTGCAATCCGAGCCCGAACTGACCATCACCGTGATCCTCCCCGAATTCGTTGAGGCCCGCTGGTGGGAGACCATGCTGCACAACCAGACCGCGCTCCGCCTGAAGGCCGTGCTGCGCAGCATGCCCAAGGTGGTGGTGATCTCCATTCCCTACCACCTGGAACCGCGCACGTCCTGAGCAAGCGTCAGTCGTGGGCCGGCCGCCGACCGCTGAGGGCGGCGGAGACCTCTTCCATGGTGAAGGGCTTGGAGAGCAGGGTGGTGTGCGGATGGGCCTTGACCAGATCCAGGGCGGTCTGGTCGGTGCGCCCGGTGGCCAGCAGGACCGGCAGGTCGGGGCGCAGGGCACGCAGCCGCGGCAGGGTCCCGGCCCCACCCAGGCCGGGCATGTTCATGTCCAGGATCACCCGGTCGAGGCGGACGCCGCCCTCCAGCAGGTCCAGCGCCTCCTCGCCGCTCGAGGCGGCGTGGACTTCATGGCCGAGGACCTCCAGCAGCATCCCCACCGAGGTCTGGATCAGGTCGTCGTCGTCGACCACCAGGATCGCCAGGTGCGAACCCTCCGGCTCCGGCGGCTCCGGCGCCGCCCCAGGCGTCATCGGGGTGCGGGCGGTGCCGGCCGGGAGGCGCAGGCGGACGCGGGTGCCGCGTCCCGGCTCGCTGTCGATGGCCAGCTCCCCGCGGTGGGCCTTCATGGTGCTGTACACCAGGGACAGGCCGAGGCCGGTGCCCTTGCCCTGCGCCTTGGTGGTGAAGAAGGGGTCCACCGCCCGCGCCAGGACCTCCCGGGACATCCCGGTGCCGGTGTCTTCGACACAGACCTCCACCCGGTCGGGGTCGAGCCTTCGGGTCCGGAAGGTGAGGGTTCCGGATTCGGGCATGGCGTCCAGGGCGTTGATGGCGAGGTTCATCAGGGCGTGGGTCAGGCTGCCGGCGTCGCCGAGGACCGGGGGCAGGGCCGGTTCCAGCTCCAGGCGGAGGCCGATCCGGGCCAGGGTGGTCCGTTCCAGCAGCCGGACCTCCTCCTCGATGAGCTCGTTCAGGTCCAGTTCCCGCTCCTCGGCGGCGGTCCGGTGGGTGAAGCCCAGCAGCCGGCGGACCATGCTCCCGCCCCGTTCTGTGGCCTTGATGATGGTCTCGAAGGCGGCGCGCGTGGAGGTTCCTGGAGGGTGGCCTTCGACCTGGGCGGTGGCGAGGCCGAGGATCGCGCCCAGCACGTTGTTCATGTCGTGGGCGATGCCGCCGGCCAGTCCGCCCAGGCTCTCCAGCTTGTGGGCCTGGTGCAGTTGCGCCTCCAGGGCCCGGCGATCCTCCTCGGCCCGGCGGCGCTCGCCGATGTCCACCAGGGCGCCGAAGACCTGGTGGCGTCCGTCGGCGCCGGCCTCGCAGCGGGCGAAGGACTGGAACCAGGCCACGCTGCCGTCCTTCCGGCGGAGGCGCAGCTCGCAGGATCCGGACTCCCCGGGGGCGAGGCCCGTGACGTTCCTGGAGAAGGCGGGCCGGTCCTCCTCCGCGACGAGGGCCCCCCAGCAGCCTCCGGCGAGAATCTCCTCGAGGGTCCTTCCGAGCAGCCGCTCGGTGGCGCCGATCATCCACTCGATGGCGTAGTCGCCTCCGGCTCGCGGCGCACATGAGTAGGCGATGTCCATCATCGAGGAGGAGATGTGCCGGAACCGGGCCTCGCTCTGCCGGAGGGCATCCTCGTTCCGCTTGCGTTCGGTGATGTCGGTGAAGGTCACCACCGCCCCGACGACCCGGCCGTCCTTCCACTGCGGGTAGGAACGATACTCGGCCGGGAAGGGGGATCCGTCCGCCCGCCAGAACAGTTCGCCCTCTTCGTGGGTGCCCTCTCCGGCGAGGAAGGCCAGTGAGATCCGGCACTGGTCCTCGGGTCGGTGGGTGCCGTCCTGGAAGGAGTGGTGGATCAGGTCGTGCATGTTGCGGCCGAGCAGCTGCTCCGGGCGCTCGTAACCGAGGAGCCGCAGGCAGGCCGGGTTGCAGAAGGTGCAGTGGCCCTGGTTGTCGATGCCGTAGATGCCCTCCCCGGTGGAGTCCAGCAGCATCTGGAGCCTGGCCTCGCTGGTCCGGAGCGCCTCCTCGGCCTGCTTGCGGGCGGTGATGTCGCGGTGGAACGAGAGGATCACCGGCTGTTCACCCGAGAAGACCCGGCGGGCGGTCGCCTCCACCTGGAAGGTGTGGCCGTCCCGGTGGACCTGCTCGAGTTCGATCCGCAGGGTCTCGCCGCGCAGCAGGCGCGCCATCCGCTCCGGGATGAGCGCTGCGTCCGCCGGGCTGTCCAGATCCGAGAGATGCATGCCGCGCAGGTCCTCGCGGCTGAGGCCGCGCATCCGGGCCAAGGACTCGTTGGCGTCGAGGATCCGGCCCTCGGGGGAGAAGATGAGCATCCCGTCGATGCCCTGCTCGAACACCGTCCGGAAGCGCTCCTCGCTCTCCAGCAACGCCGATTCCGCCGCCTTGCGGCCAGTGATGTCGCGGGCGTACCCGAGATACCGGTCTTCCGCCAGACGGACGGCGTCCAGCAGCCACCAGTGCACGGCGCCGTTGCGGGTCCGGATCTGGACCTCGCCGGTCGAGGCGCCGGTGTCCTTGAGCCGGGCGAAGTGCGCCAGGCCGTCCGCCAGGGAGCCCGGGTGCAGCAGGTCCGGGACGTGCATGGTGAGCAGTTCCGGGCGGGTGTATCCGGTCATCGCGCAGGCGGCGGGGTTGGCATCCAGGTAGGCGCCGCCGCCGTCGACGATGAAGACCCCGTCCGGGGCGTGGTCGACGTAGCTGCGGTGGCGCGCTTCGCTCTGCTGCAGTTCCCGTTCTGTCCGGAAGTGCCGCTCCAGTTCCACGAAGGCCTGGCCCACCAGCAGGAAGGCGACCGGGTAGGCGGTCAGGACCACCGGGCCGACGCTGCGCAGGGCCTCGGCGCCCAGGCCCCCGGGCAGGACCATCATCAGGGCCAGCATGACCAGGTGGATGAGCAGGCCCAGGCCGAGCATGGGCAGGGGGCGGGTGATGGCCGGAAGGCGCCGGCCCAGGACCTGGGCCGCGACCCCGAGCGAGGCGCTCTCGAGGATCACCAGCACGCCCATCAGGGCGCCGGGTCCCCCGATCTGGAGCCGGTAGGCCGCCGCGATGGAGGCGGCGACCCCGGCGGCCAGGGGGCCGCCGAACAGTCCGGCGATGCCCAGCACGATCGACCGTCCATCGAAGATCAGGCCCGGCCGGAGCACCACCGGGGTCGCCATCCCGACCAGGGTCGCGGTCCCGAACAGCAGGCCCAGGAGCAGGGAGTAGCGGAGGCCGCGGCGCTGGCCGCCGCGCTGGAAGCCGCGCATGAGGAATCCGCTGGCCAGGCAGAGGCTGGCGAGCAGGGACAGGTTGTGGACCAGCGAAAGGGGAACCACGGTGGCTCGTGTCGAAGGACGACGCCTCCCTATCGTCACCGGCCCGGTCCACCCTGAATCCAGACCCGGCCGCCGCTTCCGGTGCCACCCGCCGCGATCCGGCCTATGATCGGCGCATGGGCTGGAAGCCGGTCCCTCGTGCGGGCGTGGACCCGCGAACCCTGCCGCTCGACCGGCAGCAGGGTGACCTCCTGGCCTGCCTGGACGGCAGCCTGGACCTGCCGGCCCTGGCCGCGCGCACCGGCCTCGGGGAACCGCAGGTGGCGCGCCTGCTGCGCGCCCTGGTGGCGCTGGGGGCCGTGGCGCCGCCGTCTCCTGAGCCGGAACCCGCTCCCGGTCCGGATCCGGAACCGGATCCGGAACCGGAACCCGGACCCCGCGAGGCCGCGACGCACCGCCAGCTGTTCGAGACCCGCCTGCGCGGCCGGCCCGTGGACGTCCGGGCGGCCCTGGCCCGGGTCGCCGAGGAGCCGGAACTGAGCGCCCTCTGCTTCGACCCGGCGGCCGAGGTGCTGCGCGCCCTGCTGGAGAACCCGCGCACCGGCCTCGCCCAGGCCCGGCTCCTCGCAGCCCACCACCGCACCGCAGCCGGCCTGGAGGCGCTGGGCGCGCGGACCGCCCTGGCCGGGGACGACGGGGTGCGTCGCGCCCTGCTGCAGAACCCCCTGCTGCCGCCGGGCCTGTACCGGCGGCTGTGGGCCGGCCGCCGCCTGCAGGAACAGTACCTGGTGGCGGTCTCCCGCGACGTTCCGGAGCAGGTCCGCGCGGTGGCGCGCGAGGCCTTCCGCGCCAGCTTCAACCAGCGCACCGGCGAGGAGCGGGCGGAGCTGATCCTGGCCACCGAAGGCCGCTGCCTGGCGAGCCTCACCGGGCTGACCCTCGACGGCCACGCCACCGCCCTCCTGTGCCGGCGCACCTACGTCTCCACCCTGCTGATCCAGAACATCGCCCGCTGGAGCGCCACCCCAACGCCGGGTCCGGGCCGCCCTGAAGGGGCCCGGCCGAGGGTCCCGCCGTATCATCCAGGGATGCTGCCGACCCTGGTCCAGAACCTGAGCGACCTGCTCCGCCACGCCCTGGAGCACGGGACCGAGGACGCGCTGGTGCTGCACGACGGCCGGTCGCCCCTGGCCCGGCTGCTGGCGGAGGGCTACCGTTCGGCCCTTCCCGGGGCCGGGTTCCTGGATGTCGACGCCCACCCCGCCGGGCACGTGCTTTCCCAGGTCGAGGCCCTGCGGGCGGGTTCCCTGGTGGTGCTGGTCCAGTCCACGCGCTTCGACCTGCAGCGGCACCGGTTCCGGCTGACCCTGTTCCAGCGCGGCCTGAAGGTTGTCGAGCACCCGCACCTGGGCCGCATGCAGGAGGACGAACTCGGCACCTACGTGGACGCCCTGGCCTACGATCCCGAGGAGATCCGGCCCCTGGGCCTGGCCCTGAAGGCGCGCCTCGACGCGGCGGAGCGGGTCACCCTCGTCTCGGCCGCCGGCGTCCTGTCCTACGCGGGGCCGCTCGAAGCGGCCAAGCTGAACCTGGGCGACTACCGGGGCGCGCGCCACGTGGGAGGACAGTTCCCCATCGGCGAGGTCATCACCGAACCGGTGGACCTCGCGGGCTGCAGCGGCCGGGTGTCGATCCACGCCTATGGCGAGGCCGATTTCACCCTCTGCAGCCTGCCGGAACCCTTCCCCCTGGTCGTCGAAGGCGGCCAGGTGGCCGCGGCGCCGGGCGCGCCGCCCGGCTTCCAGGCGGTCCTGGACGCGATCCGCGCCGCCGAAGGGGTGGTGTGGGTGCGGGAGCTCGGGTTCGGGCTCAACCGCGCCTTCTCCCGCACGCGGACCGTCACCGACGTCGGCACCTACGAGCGGGTCTGCGGTGTGCACCTGTCCCTGGGGGCGAAGCACCCGATCTTCCCCAAGCCCGGGTTCGATCCGCGCCTGACCCGCTTCCACGTGGACGTGTTCTGCGACCTTGAACGGGTCGAGGTCGACTCGGATCCGGTCTGGGCGGCGGGCCGGTACCGGCTGCCCTGACGCGGCGCCCCGAGGCACGGTGGTATAGTCCCCCCCATTGGCGGGGGTCGCCCGTGCGCGTCGGTCCTGGATTCGATCAGCCTGGGAGTCGCCTGCGCCGCGCGCTGGCGGCCCTCGCGCTGGCCGCGGTGGCCTGCCTCGCGGCCGGATCCGGAGAGGTGCGGCCGCTGACGCAGTACAAGGTCGACGGCTGGCAGACCGAGCAGGGGCTGCCGCTCAACACGGTCCAGGCCCTGCTGCAGACGAGGGACGGCTACCTCTGGGTCGGAACCATGGGAGGGCTGGCGCGGTTCGACGGGGTCCGCTTCAGGACCTTCGATCCGCGGTCGGTGCCGGAGCTCGGCTTCGGCTCGATCTTCGGCCTGATGGAGGACGCCGAAGGCACCCTGTGGATCGGCCGGTCCGGGGCTGCCGTCCTCTACCGGAACGGGGGGTTCCGGGTCGCCTTCGACGAGACGGTGACGGACGGCAGGCGGGTCTGGTCCTTCTGCCAGGATGCCGCCGGCGTGGTCTGGGCGGCCACGGAGAACGGCCTGGTGCGCTGGGAGAAGGGCTCGGTCCGCGTCTTCCGCCGCGGCGACGGGCTGCCCACCGACAAGCTCCGGGCCGTGGCCCTCGACCGCGGCGGCACCCTGTGGATCGGCACCACCGGCGGCGGCCTGGTGTCCCTCGCGGGCGGCCGGTTCCGGACCTACGGGAGGGCCGAGGGCCTGCCCAACCAGGAGGTCCGGGCGGTGCTGCCGGACCCCGACGGCAGCCTCTGGGTGGCCACCGCCGGCGGCGGGCTCGCGCGCTTCAGCCAGGGGCGATTCCAGGTCTTCGGCCCCGCCCAGGGCCTGCCGACCGGCCAGTTGACGGCGCTGGCGAGGGACCGGGAGGGCGCCCTCTGGGTCGGCACCTGGGGCGCCGGGCTCAGCTGTTTGCGCAACGGCCGCTTCAGCACCTTGGACGCCACCGGCGGCCTGGCGGGCAACCAGATCTGGTCGCTCTGCGCCGACCGCGAGGGCTGCCTCTGGGTCGGCACCTGGGTCGGCGGGCTGAACCGGCTGCGGCAGCGCCACTTCCGGACCTTCGGGGTGCCCGAGGGGCTGTCCCACGACAACGTCCGCGCGGTCCTTCACGGGCGCGACGGGGCCCTCTGGGCCGCCACGGGAGGGGGCGGCGTGAACCGGATCGATCCCTCAGGGAGGGTGACCTGGATCCGGACCCGCGACGGGCTTCCCTCCGACGAAGCCTCCTCCCTGTGCGAAGGGCAGGACGGCTCCCTGTGGATCGGGACCAACACGGGCGGGGTCGCCTGGCTGAAGAACGGCCGCCTCACCCGCTTCGGCACCGCGCAGGGCCTGCCCTCCAACGACGTCCGGGCCCTCCTCCAGGACCGGGGCGGCACCCTCTGGGTGGGCACCGTGGCCGGCCTCGCCCGGTTCGACGGTCGGCGCTTCGTCCCGGTCCGCCGGCCCGGGGCGCCCGCGGACGCGGTCACCACCCTGTTCGAGGACCGTGCCGGCACCCTCTGGCTGGGCACCGCCGGGCGCGGGCTGGTGCGGTACCGGGAGGGTGAATTCCGGTCCTTCACCCGGAAGGACGGCCTGGCGTCCAACTGGATCATGGCGCTGCACGAGGATGCCCAGGGCAGCCTCTGGATCGGGACCAACGGGGGCGGCCTCAGCCGGCTCCGCCACGAGCGCGTGGCCTCGATCCTGCCCGTCCACGGACTCTGGGACCCGATCGTCCAGGCGATCCTGGAGGACGCCGACGGACGCTTCTGGATGACCTGCAACCGCGGCTTCTTCTCCACCCCCAGGGCGGACCTCGACGCCGTCGCGGACGGCCGGAGGGACCGGATCGAATCCAGGGGCTTCGGGCCCGGCGACGGCCTGCGCAGCACCACCTTCTCGGGCGGCCAGCAGCCCTCCGGCGCCCGCGATGCCCGGGGCCGGCTGTGGCTCCCCACCTACCGGGGGCTGGTCGTCGTCGATCCCGCCGACCTGCCGGGGCCGCGGCCCGCACCCCCGGTCCTGTTCGAGGATGTCACCGTGGACAACGTGGAGCGGCCCGGGGGCGCGGAGGTGGTGCTCCCGCCCGGCTCCGCGCCCCTGTCCATCCGCTACACGGCGATGACCCTGATCGATCCGGAAGCGGTGCGGTTCCGCTACCGGATGGAAGGCTCGCCCGGCGGTTGGCGCGAGGTGGGCAGCCGGCGCGAGGCCTTCTTCCCGGGGCTCCCCCACGGCCGCTACCAGTTCCGGGTGGAGGCCTCGGTCGACGGCCGCACCTGGCGCCCGGCACCCGCCGCACTGTCCGTGCGGGTGCAGCCCTTCTTCTTCCAGACGGCCTGGTTCTCCCTCCTCCTGGGGGCGGCCGTCCTCGTCGCCGCCGGGACGATCTACGGGCTGCGCACCGTCCACTTCCGGCGCAGGCAGGCGGACATGGAGCGGCAGGTGCGGGAGAAGACCGAGGCGCTGCGCCAGGCGAACGAGGAACTCTCGCGGCTGTCCTTCCTGGATGCCCTCACCGGCCTGGCCAACCGGCGCTGCTTCGACGAGGCCCTGGAGAAGGAGTGGCGGCGCGCCCAGCGGTTCCGGACGCCGCTGGCCCTGGTGATCGCCGATGTCGACGCCTTCAAGGCCTACAACGATGCCCTGGGCCACCCCGAAGGGGACCGCTGCCTGGCCGCGGTGGCCGGGGTGTTCCGCGATTCGGTCGGCCGTGCCGGCGACCTGGCGGCCCGCTACGGGGGCGAGGAATTCGTGGTCCTGGTGCCGGGCGCCGACCTCGGGACCGCCAAGGCCCTCGCCGAGAAGCTCCGCCGCGACTGCGAGGGCCTGGCGATCCCGCACCCTGCGTCACCGGCCGGCCCCTGGGTGACCCTCTCCGCCGGTGCCGCCGCCTGCCAGCCGGAGGAGGGCCTGGCGATGGCCTCGCTGCTCGCCGAGGCCGACGCCGCGCTCTACCGCGCCAAGCACGGGGGCCGCAACCGGGTCGGGTAGGCGGCCTACGGCATCGACCGTATGGAATCCCCAGGGGCGGCCCCTAGCCTGGAGGAGGGGAGCGGACTGCCCCAGGGGTGTGGAATGACGGCCATGTTCATCCTCGGGTTCCTGACGGGCGGGGCCTTCTGTCTCACGGCCCTGGCCTATGCGGTCCCCAAGCGGCGGAACCTGGCCTAGCCTCCCGGCCCCGGGCGGCCCCTGGCCCGGTCAGGTCGCCCAGAAGGATTCGGACAGCAGCCAGGCCGAGCCCTCCTTCACCAGCACGATCTTGCCGCGCAGCCGGTTCCCGGCGGCGCTGGTGGCAGTGGCCCGGAGCACGCAGGAGCGGCCGCTGACCGTCTCGGACTCGATCTTCACGTCCTTGAGGTCGGCGCCCTCCTTGAGGCGGCCGACCCAGACTGGATGATCCTCCTTCGGGCGCGACTCGAGCATGGCGCGGTAGGCCTTCGACAGGTGCGGCAGCAGATCGGCCAGCACCTTCGCATCCCGCGTGGCGGCCAGGTACGCCAGGTAGGCGGCCGAAGGGGTGGCGGGAACCGCAGGCTGGGCCAGGAGCGGCGCGACCAGCAACAGGATGGCGGGGTGGCGTGGCAAGGGACCTCCCGGATGATGGGGAAGGATAACCTGTCGCCAAAGGTGGAACGCCTGGTTCCCTGACGGCTCCGACAGCGCGCAGGCGCTGCCTCAGCCTGGGACCTGCCGGGCCGCCATCCTTTCTCGGAGGTTCGAATCGCCTCGTCCATCTGGCCCGCACCCGCGAAGACCCTGTCGGGTCTCCGCCGATGCGGGTCGGGGCGAGAGGATTCGAACCTCTGGCACTGGCTGCGCCCGGGCCTCCGCTTCGCGGACCACACAGTGACGCTCGCGCGTGCCTGCGCTGGCCCCACCGGCGCGCCATTGCCTCTCGGAGGATCGAATTCCAATCGTTCAACAGGAAAAGGGGGAGGCCTGCGACCTCCCCCTTTTCTCATTGGTCGGGGCGAGAGGATTCGAACCTCTGGCACTGGCTGCGCCCGGGCCTCCGCTTCGCAGACCACACAGTGACGCTCGCGCGTCCCTGCGCTGGCCCTACCGGCGCGCCATTGCCTCTCGGAGGATCGAATTCCAACCATTCAACAGGAATCAGGGGAGGCCTGCGACTTCCCCCTTTTCCTGTTGGTCGGGGCGAGAGGATTCGAACCTCCGACCCTCTGCTCCCAAAGCAGATGCGCTACCAGGCTGCGCCACGCCCCGTTCTTACGACTATAGCAAAGGGGCCGGGAAATCCCGGCCCCTTCGGCGTCGCG
>JAYRFV010000085.1:0-3709 GCA_041908165.1 Holophagales bacterium
GCGGCCAGGTGCAGGCCGGCGGTGCCGTCGGCGGCCTCCTCCATCCGAAAGCCGTGGGCCGAGAGGGTGGCACGAAGGTAGCGGCGCAGCTGCGGCTCGTCCTCCACCACCAGCAGGATCGGGTGTTCATCCACGGGAGGGCTCCTCCGACGGGATCGCCCCCGGCACGCCTTCGGTCGGCAGGGTGAAGCTGAACCGCGCACCGCCCTGGGGGCGGTTGGCCGCGCTGATGTGGCCTCCGTGGGCATGGACGATTCCGCGGCAGATCGCCAGCCCGAGGCCGGCGCCCGGCCGGTTGGAAGGCGTGCTGCCGCGCGCCAGCTTGTCGAAGATCCGCTCCTCCTCCCCGGCCGCGATCCCCGGTCCATGGTCGGAAACCGCCAGGGTGAGGCGCCCCTGGTCCTGCCGCGCTTCCACCTCCAGGGGCCGCCCTTCCGGACTGTACTTGGCGGCGTTGTCGAGGAGGTTCACCAGCACCTGCTCGAGCAGGACCGGATCGACCGGGACCAGGGCCTCCGGCAGGTCCAGCCGCACCTCGCGGTCGCGCAACTGGTTCTCCATGCGCGCGAGGGCGCTGCCGACGATCTCCTCGAGGGGCACCCATTCCTTCCTCACCTGGAGGGTTCCCGACTCCAGCCGGGTGATGTCCAGGAGGTTGGTGACCAGGCGGTGCAGCCGCTCGGCCTCTTCGAAAATGGTGAGGAGCAGTTCCCGGCGGTCCTCCTCGCGCAGTCCGGAGCCCGGATCGAGCAGCGAACTGGCAGCGCCGGTGATCGCGCCGAGGGGCGTCCTGAGATCGTGGGAGACGCTGCTGAGCAGGGCGTTGCGCAGCTGCTCGCGGTCGGCGCGGCGCCGGGCGGATTCGCGTGCCGCCAGCAGCCGCGCCCGCTCGAGGGCGAGGGCCGCCTGGGCGGCGAGGGCGTCCAGCAGGTCCCGCTCGGCGGCATCGAAGGCGGGTCGCTCGCGGGCCGGAACCAGGCCCAGCACCCCCACCGGGGCGGTGGCGCCCATCAAGGGCAGCCAGAAGCCGGCGGCGCCCGGCAGGGTGTCGGTGCCCCGGCCCGCAGGCTTCCGGTGCTTCAGGGCCCAGAGGGCGACCGCCCGCTCCTCCGCCGAGGCCGGCGACGATCCGTGCCCTTCGGTCAGGTCGTCCTCCCCGTGCTGGAGGAGGAGGATCGCCTCGGCCCGGAAGCGGTCCTTCACGCTGGAGAGGATGGCCGCCTGGATCCGCTGCGGGTCACCCTCCCTCGCCAGTTCCGCACTGAGCCGGAACAGGGTGGACGTGTGCCGCTCCCGGGCCCGCGCGGTCCGCGCCTGGCTGCGGATCCGCTCGGCCATGTCGCCGATGGCGAAGCCCACGCCGAGCATGATGACGAAGGTCCCCACGTGCTTGAAGTCGGCGACCACGAAGGTGTAGATCGGAGGGACGAACAGGAAGTCCAGGGCCGCCACGCTGAGCAGCGACGCCGCCACGGAGGCGGCGCGGCCCCAGCGGGCGGCGATCACCGCGATGCAAAGCAGGTAGAGCATGGCCAGGTCGGCCAGGTCCAGATGGCCGCGCAGCAGGGACCCGACGGCGCTGGTGGCGGCCACCGCCGCCGCGGCGTAGCCGAAAGGGCGCGGGGGCGCGGAGCGGGCGCCCTGGACCAGCGCCGGTTTCGGCTGTTCCTTCGGGTCCAGGCTGACCACGTGGACGTGGAGGTCGCCGGCATCGCGCACAAGCTCCTCGGCGAGCGAGCCCAGGAGGCGGGACGCCCAGCGGAGCCCACGGCGCCGGCCGACCACGATCCGGGTGGCATTGCGGCTCCGCGCCAGGCCGAGCAGGTCCTGGCTGACCTTCAGGCCGGTCGGCTGCAGCGCGAGGGCCTCCCCACCGAGCCGCTCCGCCAGCCGCAGGTGTTCCTGCGCCTGCTCCTCCTCCCGCGCCTGGTACAGCAGGCCCGTGGGCCGCTCCACGTGGACCGCCACCCAGGAGGCGCCCAGGGCGGAGGCCAGTCGGGCGGCGGCGCGGACCACCTGGCTGCCTTCAGGGTCGGATTCGACCACCGCCAGGATCCTGTCCGCCGCCGGCCAGGTCTGCTGGATCCCGGCCTCGCGCATGTAGCGACGCATGTCGGCGTCCACCCGGTCGGCGGTCTTGCGCAGGGCCATCTCGCGGAGGGCGAGCAGGTTGCCCTTCCGGAAGAAGCTGGAAATGGCGCTGCGCGCCTGCTCCGGGACGTAGACCTTGCCCTCCTGGAGCCGGGCCTGCAGCTCTTCCACCGGGATGTCCACCAGCTCGACCTCGTCGGCCCGCTCGAGCACCGTGTCCGGCACCGTCTCCCGCACCAGCACGCCGGTGACCTTGGCCACCGCGTCGCGGTTGGTTTCGAAGTGCTGGACGTTGACCGTGGTGTAGACGTCGATGCCGGCGTCGAGCAGCTCCAGGACATCCTGCCAGCGCTTGCCGTGGCGGCAGCCGGGCGCGTTGGTGTGGGCCAGCTCGTCCACCAGGACCAGCCGGGGCCGGCGGGCCAGGACGCCGTCCAGGTCGAATTCCTGGAGCTCCACGCCACGGTAGGCGACCGGGATCCGCGGCAGCACCGGCAGACCCTCGAGCAGCGCCTGGGTCTCCGCGCGCCCGTGGGTCTCCACCACGCCCGCGACGACGTCGAGGCCGCCCTGCCAGCGGCTCCGGGCTTCCTGCAGCATGGCGTAGGTCTTGCCGACCCCCGGCGCCGCGCCGAGGAACACCTTCAGCCGGGCGCGCCCCGCGCGGGATTCCGCCTCCTGCACCTGGCGGAGCAGTTCGTCAGGATCGGGGCGCCGGTTCTCCAAGCCTGTCCTTCCTCCGTCAATACTGCTCCACAAACTGGCTCACGATCCAGGCGAGCAGCGGAGCCCAGCCCAGCACGAGCAGCCACCACCAGTCCCGGCTGCCCCGGTACCGGTGGGCGTCCTTCCGCCGCTGGAACGCCGCGCGGGTCAATAGGCCGCCGAGGCCGAGCCCGAGGGGCAGGAACCAGGCCGCTCGCATCATTTCAGGTCGTCCAGGGCCAGGTTGAGGGCGAGGGCATTCACCCTCGGCTCGCCGAGCAGGCCGAAGGCCCGGCCCGCGGTGTGCGCCTGCACCAGGGCCCGGACCCTCGGAGGATCCAGACCGCGGACCCGGGCCACGCGGTCGACCTGGTAGGCGGCTGCCGCGGGGGTGATGTGGGGATCGAGGCCGCTGCCCGAGGCGGTGACCAGGTCCACGGGGATCGGGGCGAGGTTGCCGGGGTCGGCCTCCCGCAGGCCGGCGATCCGCTTCTCAGCGTTCTTGCGCAGGTCCGGGTGGCTGGGCGCGAGGTTGGATCCGCTCGAGGATCCGCCGTGGGTCGGCACCTCCGGCGTGGCCGAAAGGCGGCCCCAGAAGTACCGGGGATCCTCGGTGTGCTGGCCGATCAGGGCGCTGCCGCGGAGCACACCGTCCTTGCGGATCAGACTCCCCTCCGACTGGCGGGGGAACAGCACCCGGGACAGGCCGGTGACGGCGAGGGGGTAGACGAGGCCGGTGAGCAGGCTCAGGGAGCCGAAGACCACGAGGACGGGACGGAGCAGGTTCATGGGCACCTCACACCAGGCGGAAGCCGACCAGGACCAGGTCGATGAGCTTGATCCCGGCGAAGGGCACCAGCACGCCGCCCAGGCCGTAGACCAGCAGGTTGCGCCGCAGCACCGCGCTGGCGCC
>JAYRFV010000086.1:0-25901 GCA_041908165.1 Holophagales bacterium
AGGACGGAGCGCCCGCGGGTCGTTCAAGCTGTCCGGTCACGTCCAGGACCGGCCCGGAATCCCAGTTCAGCCGCCGGGCACGGGCCTGGCCCGGGGAATCCGTGAGCAGGGCGACCGGCGAGGCATCCGCGAGGATCGCGGCGACCTGCGCATCGGGAAAGGCCGGATCCAGGCACACGTAGGCCCCGCCGGCCCTGAGGATGCCCAGCTGGGCCGCGTACAGCCGCTCGGTGTCGCGCGGAAGCAGCACGGCGACCAGCGCATCGGCCGGGATCGGCGCCGGCAGCCGCGCGGCGATGGCGAGGGCCAGCGCGTCCAGGTCCCGGTAGGCGACGCTCCTGCGCCCGGGCCGCCCCGGGCCGGGCGGTACCTCCACCGCCACGGCACCGGGCCAGCGGCGGACGGCCTCCTCGAAGTACCAGTGGAGGATCTGCGGGCTTTCGGTGCGGGAGGTCAAGGTCCGGGATTCAGGTCGATGAAGGGGGACAGCGGCCAGTCTCGCCCCCGGGCTCCGGGCTGTCCACCCGTCCTGATCCTCATCCCCTCGGGCGGATGCCTGCGTGCGCCTGGAATTCGCTCTCGACCTGCTCGACGTCCGGAGCGTTGTAGACCACCAGCCGGCGGAGGTGGTCGAAGCTCTCCGTGCCGAGGATCCGCGTGTACTGGAAGGCCAGGGCCCCGGGGTAGACGCGCACCACCCGAGCCTCGGCCCGGATCTCCGCGATCCCCGCCACCAGCGGGATCCTCAGGGTGCACGCAGTCCCCTCAGCCAGGCTCTGCTCGGTCTTGAGCAGGAGCCCCTTCATGCTGACGTTGCCGGTGATGACCCCCATCAGGACCTGGCCCCCGGCCTGGACTTCCACCGGAACCTGCACCGCCACCCGGGTGAACTCGCGCTTGTTGTTCCGTTCGCCCATGACGCGCCCCCGTCGAGCAAGGATAGTCCTGCCCGTGCCCTCCTGCCATATCCCGCCCTTGGTAAATTCCATGGCAGGAGCCGAGCCCCGGCTGTGCACCTCCGGCCCCTGCTAGGGTGGTTCCCGGGGGATGGTGGACGCGCTGGTGACGCCCTCTCGAACCCAGGTGGATGCCCCATGACCCTCGCCCTTCTGATGGCCGACCCCTTCGCCTCGACGCTGGCCCTGCTGGCGCTGCTCTGGGTGGCCGCCAAGGCCGGCGGCGAGGTCGCCCTCAGGTTGAAGCTGCCGGCCGTGGCAGGAGAACTGGCCGTCGGCGTGCTGCTGGCGGCCCTGGCCAAGGGCCTCCCTGGTTTCCCGGACCTGGCTGCCAGCGCCGAAACCACCGTGCTGGCCAACCTCGGCGTGATCCTCCTGATGTTCATGGTCGGCCTGGAGTCCACCGTCCCGCAGATGGTCCAGGTCGGCCTGCCGGCCTTCCGGGTGGCGCTGGTGGGGGTCCTGGCGCCGATGGCGGCGGGCCTGGCGGGGGCATGGCTGCTGCTGCCCCGGGCGACCCCCTTCACCGTCGACCTGTTCATCGGCGCCTGCCTGTGTGCCACGTCCATCGGCATCAGCGCCCAGGTGCTGCGCGAGCAGGGCGCCGCCGACACCCGCGAGGGCCGGGTCATCGTCGGCGCCGCGGTCATCGATGACATCCTGGGACTGCTGGTGCTGGTGGCGGTCTCCGGCACGGTGGCCGTGGCGGGGCAGGGCGGCAGCCTGCCCTGGGGCAGCCTGGGGCGCACCCTCGGCCTGGCCCTGGGCTTCCTGGCCCTGGCGCTGACCCTGGGCCGCTGGGTGACGCCGCGGCTGTTCCGGCTGGCATCGCGGCTGCGCAGCGAGGAACTGCTGCTGCCCCTCGGCCTGGCCTTCGCCTTCGCCCTGGCCTGGCTCGGCAACCGGGCCGGCCTCGCCACCATCGTCGGCGCCTACGCCGCTGGCCTGATCCTCGAGCCCGCGCACGTCCGGCTGCTGGAGGACCGCGAGCAGCACTCGCTGGAGGAGCTGGTGCACCCGCTGGTGGCGACCCTGGCGCCGCTGTTCTTCGTCCTGACCGGGGCCAAGGTCGATCCCTCGGCGCTGTTCTCCCCCTCGACCCTCCTGCTGGCCACCGTGCTGGCGATCCTCGGGCTGGCCGGGAAGTTCGTCGCCGGCTATTCCGCCGGGGGCGGGCTGCGGGCCGCCGTGGTCGGCTGGGGCATGGTGCCCCGCGGCGAAGTCGGGCTGATCTTCGTGGCCGTCGGTTCGACCCTTCGGGTGGGCGGGCAGCCGCTGCTCACCCCCGAAGTCCAGGCCGGCGTGGTCGGGGCGATCCTGCTCACCACCATCCTCGGGCCGATCGGCCTGTCCTGGGTCCTCCGCCGGCCGCGGCATTGACCTGAATCCTTTTCCGCTCCCGCGGACTCTATCCTGACGAGCGCCCCCGTGCGGGCCTATCGAGGGAGCCACCCATGGCCAGCCTGCTTCCCACCAACGAGCATCCGGTCGAGCGCGGCCTCCGCGTGGTCCTGGGCCTGGGCGTGCTGTCCCTCGCCTTCGTCGGTCCGAAGTCCCCGTGGGGCTGGCTCGGCCTGGTCCCGCTCCTGACCGGCCTGGTCGGCAGCTGCCCCCTGTACACCGTGCTGGGCTTCAGCACCTGCCCGGTCAGGAAGTGACCGACCCCGACGCCGGCCTGCTCGCCCGGGCCGCCGCCGGCGACCGCGGGGCCTTCGAGGCCTTCGCCGAGCGCCACCGGCCGGCCGCCCTCCGCTACCTCCGGGCGCTGACCCGGTCGGCTGCGGCGGAGGACGCCCTGCAGGAGGCCCTGCTCGCGGCCTGGCGCGGGGCCGGCGGGTTCCGAGGCAGCGGCTCGGCGCGGGCCTGGCTGTTCAGCATCGCCCGCAACGCCCTGTTCCGGGAGCTGCGGCCGGCGGGGCCGCGGCCGGAGGACCTGGTGCCCCTCGAGGCCCTTGGGGTGGCCGCCGGCTGGGGCGCCGAGCCGAGCGTCGATCCGCGCGAGGCCCTGCTCGACCAGGACCGGGTCGAGCGCGCGCTGGCCACGCTCGCGGCCCGAGACCGCGAGGCCCTGCTGCTCAAGGACGTGGAGGGCTTCCGCAACGACGAGGCGGCGGCCCTGCTCGGGCTCGACCTGGCCGCCTTCAAGAGCCGGCTGCACCGGGCCCGCCTGCGCTTCCTCGCCGCCCTGAACGGAGACCCCCATGGCCACTGACCGCCGCGTCGGAAGCCTCGCCTGTTCGGAGGTCCTGGCCCTGCTGTCGGACTTCATCGATGGCGACCTGTCCTTGGACCGCCGCCGGGAGGTGGAGGTCCACCTCGCGGGCTGTGATGTGTGCGAGCGGTTCGGGGCCCGTTTCGCCACCGCCGTGGCCGCGCTGCGACAGTCCGCGGCCCAGGAACCCTAGCCGCAGCCGTTCGGCCGGTCCCGGGCTCAGAAGGTCCGAGTCAGGCTGATCGCGAGCCCCATGTCGGCGGTGTTCTCGTTGTGGGTCAGGTTGTTCAAGTAGCGCAGCGTGAACCGGGTCCGGGGGCCGAGGGCCAGGTGGCAGCCCAGGTCGTGCTGCAGGCTGGGCCGATCCAGCTTCTGCCTGGGCTGGGCGTGCAGGTAGCCGCTCTGCCCGTACAGCTGGAAGAAGGGTGCGACCCGGCCTTGGCGCTGCCAGCCCAGGTGGGCGCCGAACCCGTCGCGGAAGTTGCCCTCCGGGAAGTCCTGGAAGGCGGCATTCCCGCGCGGCCGGCGGACGTAGCCGGCGCCGAAGTGGACGGTCTGGCCCGGCAGGCCCGTCCAGCGGCCGGTGACCGCCAGGCTGTGGTCCCAGCCGGTCTGGTAGGTGCCGTAGGCCCGGGTCAGGGGCGGCTTCACGGACACCGCCGCGGACAGGGTCCAGCGCGGGGACTGGAACAGCCGCCGCAGTCCGCCGATGACCGGGTCCTGGGTCTTGCCGCGGATCGGCGCATCGCTGTAGAAGCGCAGGCTGCCCTTCTCCATGACCACGAAGGTGATCCGGTCCTGGGCCACCCGGTCGCGCCCGAACTGCTCGAAGCCCAGGCGGTGGAAGGCCTCGATGGGCCCGTCCAGGTGGCCCCCGCCGAGGCTGGTGAAGGGCAGTTCGATCCACAGGTCGGCGTCGGCCGTGATCCCCCGCCGCAGCCGCAGCACGGTGCGCGCCGCCTCGGCGTCGAAGAAGAAGACCAGCGGCAGCTGGGCGTAGTCGGCGGCCTGCGCCAGGACGTAGTCGCGGGTCACGAGCACCCGGCCCTGGGCGTCCCTGGGGGTGCGTTCCTTGAACACGTCCGAGAACTCGAAGGTGTTGGCCTGCATGTGTTCGAGTTCCACCTGCAAGCGGCCCCGGCCGAGCGGCTGCGGGTCCACCGGCTGGTAGGCCATGGCGATCAGGTACAGCGGGAACATCTCCCGGGTCGGTGCGGGTCCCGGATCCGGAACCTCGGCGGCCAGCGCCGGAAGCAGGAGGGCCATGAAGGCCGGCAGCAGCCGGCACCTGGGCGGGCGGGCGAGGTCCACAGGTCCACCCTAAAGAACCGGCCGGACGTGTCAATGGGGCCGGGGCTGCCCGAAGAATCCACGGATCTTCAAAAATGGCTATTTAACTTTATAGGGATTTGCTAATCTAACCAGGCCCGCCCCGGGCCACCCACAGGAACCCCGATGAAGACCCTGGCTGCCCTCCTCCTTTCCACCCTTCCGGTGCTGGCCCAGGGGGCCGTGACCTGGGAGCACGACCTGGCCGCGGCCCAGCTGCGCGCGCTCAAGGAGAAGAAGCCCCTGTTCGTGGACATCTGGGCGGAGTGGTGCCCGCCCTGCCAGCACCTGAAGAACAACGTCTTCCCCACCCCCGAAGCCCAGCGGGCCCTCGCCGGCTACGTGCCGGTCTCGCTGATGACCGAGACCCGCGACCGGCGGCCGGTTCCGGGAGGCCGCGAAGCAGCTGCGCGGTTCAAGGTGGAGGCCTACCCCACCCTGGTGGTGCTGGATCCCACCGGCAAGGAACTGAAGCGCCAGGTGGGCGCCTTCCGTTCCGGAGCGGAGCTGGCCGCCTGGCTGGCCAAGAAGTAGCCCTCGCCATCCCCCTGGAGGATTCCCGTGCCGCTCTACGAATACGCCTGTCCCACCTGCGGCGCCCGCGAGGAGCGCCTGGAGCCCCTGTCGGCGGCGTCCAGCCACGACTGCCCCAGCTGCGGCACGGGCGCCGGCATGCAGCGCCAGCTCTCCGCTGCGGCCGTGGCGGTGGCGGGCGCAGGGCCCTCCTGCGCGACCGGCACCTGTCCCTTCGCCCGGGGCTGAGGCCGCACCGGCCTCAAGGGCGCATCAGGGCGGCCCGCAGGGTGGCGTAGAGATCGTGGGGGCCGACCCCGTTGGCCTCGGCCAGGGCCCGGAAGGGCTGACCCGGATCCACCTTCATCCCGCGGGATTCGAGGGCCGTCCGGGCGGTCAGGGGATCGAGCCCGTGCTCGCGGCAGAGCTCGTCCAGGGTCTTGCGTCCCAGGCCGGGGGCGACCTCCTCGGGCAGCTGGCCGACCGCCTGGGCCGGCTTGGGCCGCTCCGCCGCCTTCATCGCGAGGTACACCTGCTGGGGTGTCCGGCCGTTGCGCTTGGCAATGTCCTGCAGCCGGTCCTGGGGGCCCAGCACGGTCAGTCCGGCCGAGCGCAGCAGGGCCTCCGCCTTGGTGGGGTCGAGGCTGGTCCGTTCGCAGAAGAGCTTGAGGCTGGACTGCTCGGCGTGGCCGTAGGGCGGCTCGCCATAGCTGCGGCTGGCCTGGTCCTTCACCGCGGTGTTCAGGTCCATCACCCAGCGGAAGGGGGCGAAGCCGCCGAGCGCGCCGGCGGAGAAAAGCGCGGTGAGCCCGAAGGCCAGCGCGAGTTCGAGGCTGGGCTTGGGACCCTGCAGCCTGCGGTCCTTCAGGTAGGAGAGGATCGGTCCCCAGTTGAGGACGATGTGGACCACGCCGGCGACCAGGAACAGCACGCTGAGGAGGATGTGCAGGGCCGCCCAGCCCTCCTTGGTGGCGCCCCAGAGCCGCCATTCGGACCAGAAGGCGACCCGTCCCTGGGGCACCAGGTACAGGACGATCCCGCTGGCGGAGAGCAGGGCAAAGGCGAACAGGGCGGTCAGGGAGGAGGTCTTGCGCAGGCTGAGTTTCATGGTTTCACCGGGGGATGGATCAGAAGGTGTAGACGGCCTGCAGGCCGCCGCTGAAGACGACGAACTGGCCGTCGCGCTTGCCCCAGCCGGCCTCCGCCTTCAGGGCGAACCGCCGGGTCAGGGGAATGTGGGAGGTGGTGCTGAGGATCAGCTCGAGGGGCGCCGATCCGGTGCTGGAGCCATCCACGCCGGCGGTGCCGCTCCCCTTGCCGCGGCCGCGGCCGCTGCCGGTGCTTCCACCGGTGGTCGCGCCGCTGCTGGCGACACCGCCGCCCGGCTGCAGGGAATCGATGATCCCGCGGCCCCAGGCCAGTTTCAGGGTGTGCCAGCGGCGCAGGCTGCTGGCGCCCCAGCGCAGGTCGGCGAGCAGCCCCGTGTCGCTGCCGCCGCCGGACCCGTAGGAGATCGACTGGGCCCGGAGGGACCCGCTCCAGGCGGCCCCGGTCCAGCTCGGTCCGGCCTGCACCACCGCGGTGGTGAAGCCGTCCTGGAACCGGTTCCAGGCCCCGCCCAGGGCCAGGCCCCAGCGGCCGCCGAGGCCGAGGTTGGCCTCGAGGTCGGCCCGGAACCGCGGCAGGAAATCGGCGCCGCTGCCGAGGCTCAGGCCGCCCCAGATCCAGCTCGGGTCGCCGAAGCCGTGCTCCTTGGCCAGCATGAAGGTGGTCCCGGTCCCCTCCGGCCGCTGGGCCTGGGCGACGGAGGCGGACCAGGGACCGTGGCTGTCGCGGAACCAGTCGGCGGCGAGGAACCGGCCCTTCCAGGTGCCGGTGGCGTCGGAGAACCGGTCTTCATAGGCCCCCAGTGTCAGGCGGCCGACCGGCTGCTCGAGGGGCTCGACGGCGCCCGCCGCGAGGCTGGCAAGGAGGAGGGCAAGGGCGGGTCGGGTCATGGGGGATCCGGGTCGTGGAAGGCTGGAAGACGTGGAGGCGGGCCGGGCCCGCCTCCACGCTGATCGCGGCTTCAGCGGCGGCCGCGGCCGCGGCCGGCGCCCTGGCCCGTGCCGGGCGTGCCGGTGGGGCAGGTGTTGCCGCAGCTGCCGTCGCGCTTGCGCAGGCGGGACTGGTCGGCGCTGCCGGTGCCGTCCTGCTTGCGCACCTGCTGGCCGTTGCCGTTGCCGGGGCCATTGCCCTGGCCGTTGCCGGTGGACTGGGCGGTGAGCGGGAAGGCGAGCAGCCCGGCCGCGATGATGAGGGTGGTGAACTTCATGGGAGCCTCCTGGGCGAGGTGCGGAACCCTTCCGCACTCCAGGTTTGACAGGCCTCCGGGAGCCGGGACGGGACCTCGCCGGGAAGGGCAGATGCGGCGGTCCCAGTGACAGGAAGACGGGCCTGGATGGAGAGGGCTCCGGGCGGAACCGCGCTTCCCGCCGGCGAAGGTGCCATTCGGGCCCGTCCAACTGTCCTTCCGCCGCCGACCGGCGGACCGGGCCGCCCTGAGTAGACTTGACCCATGCGCGCAGCCTCCGCCATCCACGCCGCCGGTCGACGGGCCCTGCGACCCTCGTCGTGGATCGCCGTGCTGGTGTTCGGCCTGCTCTGGAATGCCGCCCGGACCTTGATCCTCGCGGCCCCGATGCACTGGGAGGAGGTGGCGCTGCCCTTCGCCCTCGGCGCCTGCGGGCTGGCGCTGGCGCCGCTGCCGTGGCAGTGGAGCGGTGCCGACCGGCCCATGGTGGGCCCCCTGCGCGGGCTGCTGCAGGCGGTCCCCTGGAATGTCGCCTGGGTGGCAGCGGTGTTCCTGCTGCTGCCCTTCCACGGGCCCGGCGAGGCCGGCCAGGGCGGCATGGGCAACGGCCGCGGCCGCGGCCGCTGGGCCGCGGAACAGAAGGTGGAACCGGTCCCTTCGCTGTCGCCGCGGATGCTGGCCCTGGCGTCGGCGGCCTACGCCATGGCCCTGGTGCTCGGCCTGCTGCTGGCCCAGAAGGAGCGGGCGGAGGGGCTCGAGGGAGAAGCCCGCGAGGGGCTGCGCGCCGCCCAGGCGCAGGCCCTGCAGGCGCAGATGAACCCCCACGCCCTGTTCAACGTGATCAGCGCGTTGTCGGAGATGGCCCGCGAGAACCCTCCCGCCCTGGAGGAGGCCCTGGTGAACCTGGCGGCCCTGATGCGCCGGCTGCTCGACCACGCCTCGCGCACCCGGGCGCCGCTGGCGGAGGAGCGCGCCCTCGTGGAGGCCTACCTGGCGGTGGAGCGGATCCGTCTCGGAGCGCGGCTGACGGTGGAATGGGACTGGGATGCCGCCGCCTCAGGGCGGGAGGCCCAGCCCATGCTGCTGCAGCCGCTGGTCGAGAATGCCATCAAGCACGGCATCGCCCCCAGCCGGACCGGCGGGGTGCTGCGGATCGGACTGCGCGAGGAACCGGGCCGGATCGTGCTGCGGGTGGCGAACACCGGCCGGCCCCTGGAGGCGGACCGGCCGGAGGGCACCGGCCTGGGCAACCTGCGCCAGCGGCTGGACCTCCTCGGCGCCGGCCGGGACAGCCTGCGGCTGGTCCATGAGGAGGGCTGGACGGTGGCGGAAGTGGCCATCCCGGTGGACCGTCATGGCTGAGCCGCTGCGGGTTCTGGTCGCCGAGGACGAGCCGTACAACCTGCGGCGGCTGGCGCGGCTGCTGCGGGAGGCCGGGTGCCAGGTGGTCGCCGAGCTGACCGATGGGATCGCCGCCGCCGAGTGGTTCCAGGCCGGCGGCCAGGCCGATGCCGCCTTCCTCGACATCCAGATGCCCGGGGTCAGCGGTCTCGAAGCCTCCGCGGACTTCCCTCCGGAGGTCGCGCGGGTGTTCGTCACCGCCCATCCGGAGCACGCGGTGCGGGCCTTCGAGGTGGAGGCCTGCGACTACCTGCTCAAGCCGGTCACCGCCGAGCGCCTGCAGAAGGCCCTGGAGCGGGTGCAGGGGCGATGCGAGAAGCGGCCCCCCGCGACGCAGGCCCAGGTGAAGGCGCCGGCCAAGGTGCCGGTGCGGGCCGGGGATGGCGTGGTGTTCCTCGAACTCCCGAAGGTCAGCCACTTCACCCTGGAGGACGACACGGTGTGGGCCTGGGCCGGGGAGCGGTTCCGGACCCTGTGGCACAACCTGTCCGAGGTCGAGGCGGCCTTCCCCGACCGCGGCCTGCTGCGCGGCAACCGCCAGCTGGTACTGCGGCCCGAGGCGGTGGTCGGCGTGCGCACCCTCGACAACGGCCGGATGCTCGCCCGCCTGGCCGGCGGCCGCGAGGTGGAGGTCAGCCGCGGCGCCGCCCCGGCCCTCAAGGAGCGGCTGGGGCTGCCGGGGAAGACCCGGATGGGGGGAGTCGACACCCAGGGTGCATAATGCAATCCAGGAGGTTGGCCGTGGTTCGGAGCCTGAAAAAGCACCCGGGAGCGGCCACACCCGGCCCGCCCTCGGACCTCCGGACGATCCTCGACTCCATCAATGACGGAGTCTTCACGGTCGACAGGGATTTCCGGGTGACTTCCTTCAACCGCGCTGCGGCCACCATCACTGGAGTCCCCGCCACCGACGCCCTCGCCCAGCCCTGCTGCGAGGTGTTCCGGGCCGACATCTGCGAGGGCGAGTGTGCGCTCAAGGCCACGCTCGCCACCGGAACGCCGATCGTCGACAAGGAGGTGAACATCCTCACGGCCGAGGGGCTGCGAATCCCGATCAGTGTGAGCACCGCCCTGCTCAAGGATGCGGACGGGAACATCGTCGGCGGTGTCGAGACCTTCCGCGACCTGACCCTGGTGGCGGAACTCCGCAAGGCGGCCACCGGGCAGGCCAGCTTCCTGGACATGACTTCCTCGAACCACCGGATGCAGGAGATCTTCAAGCTCCTTCCGTTGATCGCCGAAAGCCACAGCACGGTCCTTCTGCAGGGAGAAAGCGGCACCGGCAAGGAACTCATGGCCCGGGCCATCCATCAATTGAGCCTCCGCAAGGACAGGCCGATGGTGGCCTTGAACTGCGCCGCCCTTCCCGACTCGTTGCTGGAGGCGGAACTGTTCGGGCACACGGCCGGGGCCTTCACCGACGCCCGCCGGGAGCGCAAGGGGCGGATCTCGGCGGCAGAAGGCGGAACCCTTTTTCTCGACGAGATCGGGGACATCTCCCCGGCCATGCAGACGCGCCTGCTGCGGGTGCTGCAGGAGCGCACCTACGAACCGCTCGGATCGAACACTTCGATCCGGGCCGATGTGCGATTCGTGGCGGCGACGCACCGCAACCTGCAGGCCGAGATGGAGGCCGGAAGGTTCCGGGAGGACCTCTACTACCGGCTCAATGTGATGCAGATTGCAATCCCACCCCTGCGGGAGCGGCGCGAGGACATTCCAGCCCTCGCCCGCCGGTTCGTCGAGAAACAGAACGGGTTGCACGGGAGGACGGTCGCGGGGTTCTCGCCGGAGGCGATGCAGCGGCTCATGCGCTATGCATGGCCCGGCAACATCCGCGAACTCGAGAATGCCGTGGAGCATGCATGCGTGCTCTGCCGGCAGGGGATGATCCGACTGGAGTGCCTGCCCATCGCCCTTCTGGACGGTGCTTCCAGCCCAGAGGAGACTTCCGCCCTGGGCAACCTCCACGATGTGGAACGCGCGATGATCCAGGCGGCGCTGGCGCGTCACGGCGGTCACCGGGGTGCGGCAGCGCGCGATCTCGGAATCCATAAGACCACGCTGTGGAGGAAGCTCAGGAAAGGGTGAGCCTTCACCGGTGGAGAGGCACTGCAAGATGCAATCTCATTGCACCAGGCAAAATTGCGTTTTGCAGTATATCGTGTGCGGTTGATTTTAAAATATTATAAAGATTAATACTTATTAACTAGGCCCTGTCTTTGCTTCCCTCCGGAAAGGAGGGCCCATGCTGCTGGCCGTTCCCACCTTCCATGACCGCGTAGCCCCCACCTTCGACTTTTGCCACAAGGTGAGCTTCTGGCGCGTGGAAGGCCGGGAAGTCCGGCGGATCACGGATCGCAAATGCAGAGCCGCCTCCGCCGCCGCGAAGGCCGCGAATCTCCAGGCCATGGGCACCGATGTGCTGATCTGCGGGGCGGTCAGCCGGGGCCTGCTGGAGGACCTGAACGCCCGCGGAATCCGAGTCCTGTCCGGTCTGGCGGGCGAGGTGGTCGAAGTGGTGGCCGCCTTCGCCACTGAATCCCTGGCCAACCCCCGCTTCCAGTTGCCTGGAGCGGATTCCAAACCATCTGCCTAGGAGGTGAGCCATGTCATCCAACAGAAGCCGAGCGCGATTCTGGAAGCCGCTCCTGATGCTGTGCGCCGCTGCGGTGGTCGGTTGGGCCGCCGAGGGCCGACGGCTTTCCGTGGCGGTCGCGGGGCCTGACATCGAAGCCATCGTCCGGGTGGTCGGCGGCGGACAGGTGGAGACCTTCACCTTGTTCCGGGGCTGCATCATCCGGCCCGACCTCCAGGTGGAGCCGGCAGCGAAGGCGCGTCTGGCGCATGTCGATGCGATCATCTGGACCGGGTTCCTGCCGGAATCCGGAGCGATCAACGAGGTGATCAGGGCCGCTGCCCACCAGCCGGGCGGGAAGGCCGCCCAGCCCGCCTGGATCGACGTTTCCGCCGGAACCACGCGCACCAATGTTCCCGCCTCCACCTGCGAAGGGTACGTGGACCCCCTGCTGAAGGCTGGAGACCCCTTCTTCTGGCTCAACCCCGAAAACGGCGGAACCATCGCGAAGAACATCGCCCGCGGACTGTCCAGACTGCAGCCCGACCGGCGGACGTACTTCAGCGACAACGCCGAGGGCTTCCGGAGGGCCCTTGCAGTGGACATCTCCCGCTGGAAGGGACAGTTGAAGCCACTCCACTCCCTTCGGGTGTTCAGCACCCAGTGCGGCTGGCAGAACTTTTCCAGCATGGGCGGGCCGAAGTTCGTGGTCTGCAAGCGCAAGCTCGGGGAACTGCCGACCCCCGCGATCCTGCTGGAATACATCCGGCAGATGAAGGCTGACGTTGTGCTGGTGGACCCCAACACGCCGCCGGAATACGTCGAGGCCTTCCGCGACCAGCCGGGATTCAAGGTCATCGAGGTGCCCTCCTCCCTCGAGGCGATCCCGGGCGGCACTGCCTACAGCCAATTGTTCGAGAACCTCATCAAGGCCCTCCAGGGGGCCGTCCGGCACTGACCGTGGCCCGGTCCCAGCCACCCCACCGCAAGGAGTGACGACATGCTTCATCCAGCAGCCCCCTTCCCGAAGGGGAAGGGAGGGACGGGTCCGTGCACCGGTGCCTTGATCGGCTTGGCCATCCTTTGCGCCGGCCCCCTCGGTGCCGAACCTCCCACGTTCAGCAAAGCCAACCAGGCCCTGGCCCGGGAAGGCGCGCTCAAGTTGAGCCACCCCGCCCTCGTACTGAAGGACGCGGACGGCCGGAACGTGCTGACCAGCGCCAAGCCGATCAGCACCCGGCAGACCTGCGGGAAGTGCCACGACTACGACTTCATCACCGACAGCTTCCACTTCCAGCAGGGCAAGAACGAAATGGAACCGGCGCTGCTCAAGAGGCACGGGATGGCCCCCCACAACTCTTCCCCTGGGATGTTCGGGAAGTTCTCGATCATTCCGAACCGGCAGTTGACCCGGGCAGACGCGGCGGACCCATCCGACGTCGACATGAGCCAGCCGGAGTGGCTGACCAAGTGCGGCGTCTGCCACACCGGGGGTGGCATTTCCGAATACGACCTGCGGGGGAACCGGCTGCTGTCGCCGCAGGCCAAGGCCCAGGGACCCTTCGATCCCAGCTACACCGTCCGCGACCGGATCAGCGGCAGGGTGCTGCCCTGGGACTGGCAGAAGAGCGGGACCACCGAGGCCGACTGCTTCCTCTGCCACGTCCCCAGAGCCAGCCGTGGCGCCCGCCGGGAGGCGGTCAGCAGCGGCAACTTCCGCTGGGCGAACAACGCCACCCTGGCCGAAAGCGGCATCGTCCGCAGGGACGTAAAGGGCACCTTCAGCTACGACCGCAGCGCCTTCAGCCCCGACGGAACCGTCAAGCCGGAAGTGCTCAACCTGTCCGATCCGCCGCTGGAGAACTGCGCCCAGTGCCACGGCTTCTCGGCCCGGAACACTGGCACGATCCAGGCCATCCAGCACGCCGACATCTTCCGCGGCACCGAGAAGGCCGGCTGGATCTACAACGGCCGGAAGATCAGCGAGACCCTCTCGCCCCGGATCGCCGGCCGGGAGCGCCTGGACCACCCCTGGGATGTCCACGCCGCCAAGGGACTGGGCTGCATCGACTGCCACTTCGCACCCAACAACCCGGGACGGAAGCTCCAGGAAGACGCAGGCCGCCATCTGCGCTACAAGCCCGCCGGCGAAGACATCGCCACCTACCTGAAGCGGCCCGACCACAACTTCGCCCGGGGCAACATCCCGCCGGAAACGGTGAACCTGACCCGACGCAACACCATGCGCGGCTGCGGGGAGTGCCACGACACCAGCCGGACACATGCCTTCCTGCCCTACAAGGACCAGCATTTCCGCGCCCTCGCCTGCCAGACCTGCCATACCCCGGAGATCCACTTCTGGGCCTATCGAAGCGATGAGTGGGGCTTCCTGATGGATACCGGCGCCAGCCGAATCACCTTCCGCGGCATCAAGGGCGACATCGTCGACCCCGATTCGGAAGTGACCGGGTTCAAGCCGGCCTTCGTGCCGACACCAGCCAAGGACGGGCACCTCGAGATCCGCCCCACCAACCTGATCACCGGGCTCTACTGGTTCGACCTGGCCAAGCAGCGGCCCGTGTTCACCTGGCAGGTGCAGAGGGCCTTCTTCCTCGACCGGAAGGAGGGCGGGAGCTGGGAGTACCGGCCGGAGATCCTGCAGGCCTTCGCCGACAAGGACGGCCTCATCGACCTGCCGCAGGCGGTGTACGACACGCCGGGCAAGATCACCCTGGTGCAGCGGCTGCTCCGGGAGCACGCCGGCATCGAACGGGCCGAGCTGCGCATCGAGGTGGTGCCCTGGGCCATGACCCACAGCACCGTGGGCAAGGCCCAGGCGATCCGGGACTGCAATGCCTGCCACGGACGCAAAAGCATCCTGCACCGGCCGGTGGACCTGAACGACTTCCTGCCGAAGGGGGTCCCTGTCTACTACGGCGGCAGGCGGATGGACGTGGTCAGCCACGCAGGCGGGGAGCCCGCCTTCGACAACCGGACCCTGCTGCGTTCCTTCTACCTCATCGGCAACAGTCGGGTGGCCTGGGTCGAGTGGCTGGGCTGGCTGTCCGTTGTCGGGGCCCTGCTCTTCAGCGTGGGCCACGGAATCATCCGCTTCCTGGGAGGCCGCTCATGACGCACCCGACTGAACCCCTCTACAGCCTGCACGAGCGGGTCTGGCACTGGATCCAGGCGGGGGCCATGCTGGTTCTAGTATTGTCGGGATTCGCGATCCACTATCCCGACCGGTTCGCCGTTTTCGGGCCGATGGTCAACGCGCTGAACTGGCATACCTGGATCGGCTTCGCCTTCATCGCGAATGCATTCCTCGGGCTGTTCTATCACTACACCGCGGAGAAGTACCATCACTTCCTGCCGAGGATGGACGACATCACCGAGGGGGCCATCCGTCAGGCGCGGTACTACCTCTACGGCATCTTCAAGGGAGAAGCGCATCCCTTTGAAACAAGTGCCCGGCACAAGCTCAATCCACTGCAGAAGGTGACCTATCTGGCCCTGTTGAACCTCCTGCTGCCCTACCAGATCGTCACCGGCATGCTGATGTGGGGCGCAGCCAGATGGCCTTTGGCCTTCCAGAAGGCCGGCGGTCTGGCCACCCTGGGACCCGCCCACACGCTGGGCGCCTACCTCTTCCTGGCCTTCCTCATCGGCCACGTCTACCTTGCCAGCACCGGGAAAACGCCGGTGAGCCTCTACAGGGCCATGGTCACCGGGCACGAGGAAGCCGCTCCCGGACCGCAGGGTTGAAAGGGACCACAGATGCCCTCAGAGCTTCGCAGCGGGCAACCCTTCGGGGTGGCCTTCAGCCTGCAGCCGAAGGGGATTGTCCACGCTCCGCTGCCGCCAGGAGCGGGAGAACCGTTACCCGTGACCAGACTGGGCATGGCCGTGCTTGAGGTCTTTCCGACCTTCCTCGAGGAAACCTTGGCCCTGCAGCCAGGAACCCCTCTCTGGGTGCTCACCTATCAGCCCCGGGCGGAGTCACCCCCAACGGCGGCCTGGGAGACCCTTCCCAGCCTCGGGGACCTGCTGGCCGACCCGACCATCCACGGGCGTCATCCGCTGGGAGTCGACCAGGTGACCCTCTTGGAAACCACCGGCCTCCTGCTCCGGGTCGAAGGATTGGAGGTCGAGGACGGCACTCCGATCCTGGACATTCAACCCATCAAGGAGCGGACCAGCATGGGCCGTCCCCGGCATGGAGCCACCCCAAGATCACCGAAGGAGCCTGCATGAAAATCGCCATTCCATCCATGGACGGAGCATCGATTTCAGCCCACTTCGGCAGGAGCCGGTTGTTCATGGTCTTCGACCTCGAGCAAGGACTGGCCCGTTCGTGCGAGATCCGGATCAACGGCCAGGCGATCCAGTCGGCCCTGGACGAGGAGGGGCACGGCGGGCGCCACGCGCATGACCACGGGGCCTTTGCCCGTCTGCTCGGCGACTGCGGAGCCGTGCTGTGCGGAGGCATCGGTCAAGGGGCCCGCCGGGCCCTCGAACACGCCGGGCTGAAGGTGCTGATCGTGGATTCCGGCCTGGCGCCCGAGGAGGCTGCCCGTGCGTTCGGCGAGGGTGTTTTGCAGCCAGGAAGATCTGACGGATGCGGCTGCCCATGAAGGTATCCAGGAAGGCACTGGACCAGAGCGGTGCCCCCTCGCTCGATCCAGCCGATCCGGCTCTTGTGGCCGTGGTCACCCGGCCAGGGGGGCATACTGGGAGCGAATGAACCGTTGGGCATATGGTCAATCTTGGTGTGACCAGACCCTACGCAGGACGGCCTCGGTCTTTCACGGAGGAACCCATGGAAACCCGCAACCTCGGCTTCAACAGCAAGCTCATCCACGCCGGCTTCACGCGGGAGGCCAGCGGCGCCGTGGTTACGCCGATCTACCAGAGCTCGACCTTCGCCTTCGAGAACGCCCAGCAAGGGGCCGACCGCTTCGCCGGCAAGGCCGAAGGCTACATCTACACCCGCCTCGGCAACCCGACGATCATGGCGCTGGAGCGGAACCTCGCCGAGTTGGAGAACGGCTTCGGCGCCACCGCCATGGCCAGCGGCATGGGGGCGGTGACCACCCTGTACATGGCCCTGCTCGGCACCGGCCGGCACGTGGTGAGCACCGACGGCGTCTACGGACCCAGCCGGGTGCTGCTGGAGAAGCACCTCGACCGGTTCGGCGTGGAGGCGACCTTCGTCGACAGCAGCGACACCGAGGCGATCCGCGCCGCCCTGCGGCCGGACACCGCCCTGGTCTACGTCGAGTCGCCGTCGAATCCGGCGATGAAGGTCACGGACATCGAGGCCGCCGCCCGGCTCGCCCACGGCCAGGGCGCGCTGCTGGCGGTGGACAACACCTTTGCCAGTCCCGTCCTGCAGAAGCCCCTGGACCTGGGCGCGGACGTCGTCCTGCACTCGGTCACCAAGTTCATCAACGGCCACGCCGACGTGGTCGGCGGGGTCTTGGTCGCCAAGACCGAGGCACTGCACAAGCAGCTGCGGGCGATGATGATGAACCTGGGCTGCAACATGGATCCGCACCAGGCCTACCTGGTCAGTCGCGGCCTGAAGACCCTGGCGCTGCGGGTGGAGCGGGCCCAGGAGAACGCCCGCGCCGTCGCCGACTGGCTGGAAGGGCGGCCGGAGGTGGCCTGGGTCCGCTACCTGGGCCTGCCCTCCCATCCCCAGCACCAGCTGGCCCTCCGGCAGATGGCCGGACCCGGCTCGATGATCGCCTTCGAGCTGAAGGACGGCCTCGACGCTGGCCGCCTCCTGATGGACAACGTGCACCTCGCCGGGCTGGCGGTCTCCCTCGGCGGGGTGGAGACGCTGATCAGCCACCCGGCCTCCATGACCCACGCCGGCATGGCCCGCCCGGACCGGCTCGCCGCCGGGATCACCGATGGCCTGGTGCGCCTGTCGGTCGGCATCGAGGATGCCGCCGACATCATCGCCGACCTGCAGCAGGCCCTGGCCTGTACCGGTCCGGCCCGGGGCTGATGCCGAAGGAGGGATCATGAGCGACCCGCTGTTCTGGCATCGACTGCAGTTCGGCTTCACCGCCTCCTTCCACTACCTGTTCCCGCAGCTCACCATGGGCCTCGCGCTGCTGATCGTGGTGCTCAAGGGACTGGGGTTGAAGCCCGGGAATGAACGCTACAACGAGGCCGCCCGGTTCTGGATCCGCATCTTCGGTCTCGCCTTCGGGGTCGGCGTGGTGACGGGCATTCCGCTCGAGTTCCAGTTCGGAACCAACTGGGCCCGCTTCAGCCGGGCCACGGGCGGGGTGATCGGCCAGACCCTGGCGATGGAAGGGATGTTCGCCTTCTTCCTCGAAAGCACCTTCCTGGGCCTGCTGGTCTGGGGCGAGCAGCGGCTCGGGCCGCGCCGCCACTTCGGGACCGCCGTCGCCCTCTTCCTGGGGAGCTGGCTCAGCGGCTACTTCATCGTGGCCACGGATGCCTTCATGCAGCACCCGGTCGGGTACGTCATCGCTCCAGACGGGACCTTCCAGCTGGCCGGCTTCTGGGCCTTCCTGTTGAACCCCTGGGCGCTGGTCCAGTACCTGCACAACATGATGGGTGCCCTGGTGACCGGCAGCTTCGCCATGGCTGCGGTGGGGGCCTTCTGGACCCTGCGCGGGGAATTCACCGAGGCAGCCGGGGTGAGCCTCCGGCTGGGGGTGGCCTCTGGGCTGGCCTCGAGCCTGCTTGTGGCCTTCCCGACGGGCGACCTCCAAGGCAAGCTTGTGGCGCGGCACCAGCCCGTGGCCCTGGCCGCCATGGAAGGGCGCTTCAACAGCGGCCCGCGGGCCGAACTGAACATGATCGGCCAGCCCAACGTGATCGAGGGGAGGCTGGACAACCCGGTCCGGCTTCCAGGAATCCTGAGCTTCATCGCCTACGGTTCCTTCAGTGCCGAGGTCAAGGGCCTCAAGGAGTTTCCAAAGGACCAGTGGCCCGGCAGCATCGAGCTGCTCTATTACAGCTTCCACATCATGGTGGGGCTGGGGACCCTGTTCATCGCCCTGATGGGCAGCGCCGCGCTGCTCGCCTGGAAGGGCCGCCTGGAGCAGCGGCGCGGGATCCTGTGGGTCCTCCTGCTGGCTGCTCCGTTCCCGTTCATCGCCAACACCGCAGGCTGGATGACCGCGGAACTCGGCCGCCAGCCCTGGCTGGTGTACGGCCTCTTCCGCACCGCCGAGGGGTCCAGCCACCTCGTCCACAGCGGCCAGACCATCTTCACCACCCTCGGCTTTGCCGGGTTGTACATGGTTCTCGGCCTGCTGTTCCTGTACCTGGCCGGGCGCGAGATCGCCCATGGCCCCGGCGCGGCGCACTGAGGAGGCACCCATGGAGCAGCTCTGGTTCTGGCTGGTCTCGGTGACGGTCGCCCTGTATGCCGTCCTGGACGGTTTCGACCTCGGGGCCGGTTCTCTGCACCTGTTCGTGGCGAGGACCGATGAGGAACGGCGGCAGGTGCTCGAAGCCATCGGACCCTGGTGGGACGGCAATGAAGTCTGGCTGCTGGCCGGCGGTGGCACCCTGTTCCTGGCCTTCCCGGGCGTGCTGGCTTCCGGGTTCTCGGGGTTCTACCTGGCCCTCTTCCTGGTGCTTTGGGGGCTGATCCTCCGTGGCATCGGCATCGAGTTCCGCAGCCACCTGAAGGACCGCCTCTGGCGCGCCTTCTGGGATGCGGTGTTCGCAGGCGCCAGCGTCCTCCTTCCGGTCCTGCTCGGGGCGGCCCTCGGCAACGTGGTGCGGGGCGTGCCGCTGGATGCAAGCGGCTACTTCAACATCCCGCTGTTCACCGATTTCAGCGCCCGCCCGCCGGTGGGGATCCTGGACTGGTACACCGTGCTCATGGGCGGGTTCGCCCTGCTGACCCTGGCCGGCCATGGCGCGCTCTTCCTGGCCTGGAAGTGCGAGGGCCCGGTCCAGTCCAGGGCGCACAGGGGGGGATTTCCCCTGTGGCTCGCCATCCTGGCCCTGTGGGCGGTGGTCACGGTGGCGACCGCGAAGGTCCGCCCCGAGGTGTTCCAAGGGTGGAAGGCGCAGCCCCTCGCCTGGGCGGCCACGGCGGTCTACGCGCTGGGTCTCCTGGCGGTCCTGTTCGGACTGCGGAGGGGCCGCCACCTGGTCGCCTTCCTCGGGTCCTCCGCGTTCATCCTGGGGATGCTGGCCGCGACGGCGGCGAGCGTCTGGCCGGTCATGCTCCGTTCGACCCTCCAACCGGACTGGTCCCTGACCGCGTTCAATTCCGCGGTGGACCCTTCCGGGCTGCGCAAGGGGCTGGCCTGGTGGCTGCTCGCGTTCCCCCTGGTGATCGGGTACTTCACCATGCTCTTCCGGCTGCACCGCGGGAAGGTACCGGCCTCCGCCAATCCCGAAGGCCATTGATCCGCCACGCAACCAACCCGGCACCCAACTGCAAAGGGGACGACATGACCATCCTGAGATGCTTCGAAGCCGCCGATCCTGCCCTGGTCCAGGGCGGCCACGACCCGCTGCTGCTCGCCTTTCTCGAGGACCTGGAGTGGCTGAAGGCCAGTGGTGTTGGCGTGCAGCGCTACAACGCGACGGCCGACGCCGAGGCCTTCGCCGCGACCGCTCAGGTCAAGGCCGAGCTGGACCGCCACGGGGACGATGCGCTGCCGATCCTGCTGGCTGGCGACCGTGTGCTGGCGGTGGGGGAGTACCCGGACCGGGCCGCTCTCGCCCACGCCTTCGGCCTGAGTTGGCTGGTGCCGAGCAGCGCGGTCGGGGTGGTCGTGACCGAGCTGGTCTCCCTGGCGGCCGCGGTGGCCTCCGACTGCCAGCCGGCCTTCCAGGTCCACCTGCAGCGCGCACGCCGGCTGGGGGTGGATCCCAGGGACCTGCTGAAGGTCGCCAACCTGGCCTTCTCGATCAAGGCGGTCCCCCACCGCGGCATGATCGAACTGGCCGAACGGGTCCTGCTCCCGGCCCAGGGCGGCTGCGGTTCGGGCGGCTGCGGCTGTGGCGACGGCGGCTGCGATCCGGAGGCCTGCGACTGCGAGGAGGGCGGCTGCGGCGAGGGCTCCTGCGGCTGCGGCGGCTGAACGGGCCGACGGCCGCAAAGGGGGGCCCACCTACACCCGGAACCTGGAGACGCTGGCCTTCAGTCCCTCGGCGAGCCCGGAGACCTGGGCAGCCGAACTGCTGGTCTCCTGGACGCCCAGGCTGGTGTCGCGGGCGTCGGCGCTCACCGCGACGACCCTGCGGGCGACTTCCCCGATGCCCTCGGCCGCATCGGACGCATTCTGCGAGACCTCGGTGGTCCCGGCGGCGAGCTGAGTGATGTTCCGGGAGATGGCGGCCACGCCTTCGACCGCCTCCTGCACGGCCCGGCTCACCCGGGTCGCGCCGGAGGCGGTCTGGTCGATGTTCCGCGAGACCTCCGCGGCCCCGCCCGCCGCGACCGCCACGTTGCGGGCGATCTCGTTGGTCGTGGCGGTCTGCTCCTGCACGCTGCCGGCGATGCTGGCGCTGATGGCGTTGATGTCCTCGATCACCCGCACGATCTCCGCGATGGCCGCCGCCGCCTGGCGGGCATCGCCCTGCATCGCCTCCACCTGGGTCCGGATCTCCTCCGTGGCCCCCGCCGTCTGCTTCGCCAGCGCCTTGACCTCGTTGGCGACGACCGCGAACCCCTTGCCCGCCTCTCCGGCTCCGGCCGCCTCGATGGTGGCGTTCAGGGCCAGCAGGTTGGTCTGGGCCGCGATGGACCGGATCAGGTCCACGACCTTCCCGACCTCCTGGGCGCTCCCTCCCAGGTGGCCCATGGTGGCGGCGGCCGCGGCGGCCGATTCGGCCGCCCGGTTCGCCACGGCCGCGGCCTGCCCCGAGTTCCGCGAGACTTCGAGGAGCGAGGCCGACATCTCCTCGATGGCGGCGGCGACCGAGTTCACCGAGGATTCCGTGCGCTCCGACAGGGCGGCGACGGTGCCCATGTCGGTGGACATCCCCTCGACCGCCGCGCTGACGGTGCGGAGGTTCGTGTTCAGCTGTTCCGAGGCCGATGCCACCGAGGTGGCGTTGCGGCTCATCCGCTCGATCCCTGCGGCCATGTTCCGGATGTTCGAGGACGCCTGGCCGGTGCCTCCTGCGGCGGCATCCGCGCCCTGGGTCATCTGCGCGGCCTTCCCGGCCATGATCGCCGAGGCCCGGGTCATGGCGTCGGCGCTGGATGCCAGCGTGGCCGCGGCGTTGTGGATCTCCCCGAGGGTCCCGCGCAGCCGAGCGGTGCTGTTGTTGATCGCCTGCACCAGCGTGTGGAAGTCCCCCTGGAAGGTGCCGTCGATCCGGGCGGTCAGGTCGCCGGACTCGATCCGCCCCATCACCCGGGTGACTTCATGCACGGGGGCGACCACCGCCTCAAGGGTGTCGTTCCATCCGAGCACGATCGTCCCGTAGGCTCCGTGGAACCGGCCCGCATCCCCGCGGACTGCCAGCCGGCCCTCCTGCGCAGCTTGGCTGAGCCGGGAGGTCTCGGCGGCCATCCCGGAGAGCACTTCAGAAACCCTCAGCATGTTGCGTGAAAGCAGGTCACCCTCCCCCTGCGGCTGGATGGCCAGCTTCAGCCTGCCCTCCCCGAGGTCCCCCGCCGCGGTTGCGATCCCCCTGATGTAGGCGATCAGGCTCCGGAAGGCGTCTGCCAGGACACCCAGTTCATCGGCGGAGCGGTACGCGATGGTCTGGTCGACCTCCCCCCGGGCGACCCGCGTGGCAACCCCGGCGATCTGGCCGAGGGGGCGGGTGATCCATCGGAGCATGAACAGGCTGGCGGCAGCAACGGCGATCGCGAGGGCGCCCAGCCCGAGGCTCCAGATCCACGCGGACCGGGCCGCTGCGGTGATGCCGGCCTGCACACCGGAGACCTTCAGGTCCTGCTCCTTGATCAGTTCGAGGATGCGCTCCTTGGCCTCGCGCCAGCGGGGGGTGTCTTCCCGGTTGAGGATGAGGATGGCTTCCTGCGGGTCCGTCGCCGCCAGGGCGACGATCCGCTCCCCCGCCCCGCACTTCCGTTCCCAGAGACCTTCTATGGCTTCGATCTTCCGTGCGGTGGCCGGGTCGGGGGACAGGGCCCGGGCGTTCGAAAGGGCCAGCGCAAAGGCTTCGTTGGCGTCCTTGAGGTTCGCGTAGGCCTTCGGGTTGCGAGGGTCGAGCAGGATGTTGCGGAGCGCCTGTCCGCCCTGCAGCCCCTGGGCGTACATGGCATTGTACTGAAGCAGGCGGGCCTGGTCGCGGGTCAGGAACTCGGTGAAGGACCGCGTCCCGGACCGCGCGGTGACGAGCGCGGTAGCCAGGGCCGCCAGGAACAGCCCCGCCATCAGCGTCCACATCAGCGACAGGCGCGTGCCGATCTTCAGGTTGTTGAGCATGGGAGCCTCGACTTCACCAAACAGCGCATCCTGTGGATGGAATGGCTCAGGGCAGGCATCGGGTTCACGGAGCGCCTGCGCAGGCGGCGCGGGAATGACGGACACCCAGAGCTACGGCAGGGTTGGCCCCCTCCATGAGTTTTTCGGCAGCCTTCCGGGGAATGGGGGTCACCCTCCGCCTGGATCGTGGAACACCCGCACCCGGCTCGGCCGGACGTGGACCCGGTCGCCCTCGGCGAGGCCCAGGTCCTGCACCCGCTCGCGGGTGAGCTGGACCTCCAGGTCATCGCCGTTCTGCAGCCGCAGCCGAAGCCGCACGAGCAGGCCGATCGGCAGCAGCTTGACCACCTGCGCGGGCTCCCCGGAACCGGGATCGAGCCCCACCTCCATCTCGTGCGGACGGGCGAAGGCCAGCCCTTCGGCCTCCATCTGCAGCTGGTTCATCTGGCCGACGAAGCGGGCGACGAAGGCCGTGGCGGGGTGGTCGTAGATCTCGCGGGGCGAGCCGACCTGCTCGATGCGGCCCTGGTTCATGACGGCGACCGTGTCGGCGACCTCCATGGCCTCCTCCTGGTCGTGGGTGACCAGGACCGTGGTGACCCGCGCGGCCTCGTGCAGGCGCCGCAGCCAGAGGCGGAGTTCGGCGCGAACCTGGGCGTCGAGCGCGCCGAAGGGCTCGTCCAGCAGGAGCACCCGCGGGCCCACCGCCAGCGCCCGCGCCAGGGCCACCCGCTGGCGCTGGCCGCCGCTGAGCTCCGAGGGCATGCGCGATCCGTAGTTGTCCAGCTGGATCAGCCGGAGCAGCTCCTCGACGCGGGCCCGGATGGCCTCCCGGGCGGGGCGCCGGCTGCGCGGCTGCACGTCGAGGCCGAAGGCGACGTTCTGCCGCACGGTCATGTGCGGGAACAGGGTGTAGTGCTGGAACACGAAGCCCACCTGGCGGTCCTGCGGCGCCAGGTCCCCGCGCAGCGCGCCGTGGAACGCCACCTCGCCGCGGTCGGGGCGCTCGAGGCCCGCGATGACCCGCAGGAGCGAGGTCTTGCCCGAGCCGCTCGGGCCGAGCAGGGCCAGCAGCCTGCCCTCCGGGATGTCGAGGCTGACCCGGTCGAGGATCGGCCGGCCGCCCATGAGCTTGGAGACGCCCCGGACCTCGATGCTCATGCGGACTCCCGGTTGCGGCGGATCCGCCAGGCGACGAGGGACTTCAGCGCCAGGCTGCCCAGGGCGGCCAGGCTCAAGAGGCTGGCGCAGGCGAAGGCCGCGGCGGTCTGGTACTCGTTGTAGGTGGCCTCGATGTGCAGGGGCAGGGTCATGGTCTCGCCGCGGATGTGGCCGCTGACCACGCTGACCGCGCCGAACTCGCCGAGGGCGCGGCTGGCGCAGAGGATCACCCCGTAGAGCAGGCCCCACTTCAGCGCCGGAAGGGTGACGCGCCGGAACGTCTGCCCGGGGGAGGCCCCGAGGAGGGCTGCGGCGTCCTCCGAATCGGTGCCGAGGGCCTGCACCAGGGGCAGCAGCTCGCGGGCGACGAAGGGGAAGGTGATGAAGGACGTCGCCAGCAGCACCCCGGCGGGAGCGAAGATCACCTGCAGCCCCTGGCGGTCCAGCCAGGATCCGAACCAGCCGTCGCGGCCGAAGAGCAGCACGAACATCAGGCCGGCCACCACCGGGGAGATGGCGAAGGGCAGGTCCAGGAGGGCCACCCAGATCCCGTGGCCCGGGAAGGAGCTGCGGCCCAGCAGCCAGGCTGCGGCCAGGCCGAAGGTCGTGCTGCTGAGCACCGCGCAGCCGGCGCCGAGCAGGCTGAGCCGGATGGCCTGGCGGGCCTGCTCGTCGGCCAGGCTGGCCTGGAACACCTTCCAGCCCTCGGACAGGGCGGCATGGAAGATGTGGACCAGGGGCAGCAGGACGAACAGCGCCAGGAAGCCGATGGCGAGGGCGGTGAGCCCCCGGCGCACCCAGGGGGGCTCGCCCGCTGCGAGGACCGGGCCGCCTTCACGCATGGCGGGCCGGGGCGCCCAGGCGCCGCTGCAGCAGGTGGATCGCCAGCAGCACCACCAGGGAGAGGGCGAGGAGGACCGTCGCCAGGGCGGTCGCCCCGTCGACGTCGTACTGCTCCAGCTTCACGACGATCAGCAGGGGGGCGATCTCGGTGCGGAAGGGCAGGTTGCCGGACACGAACACCACGCTGCCGTACTCGCCGATGGCGCGGGCGAAGGCCAGGGCGAAGCCGCTGAGCATGGCCGGCCGCAGCTGCGGCAGCACCACCCGCCGGAGGGTCGCCCAGCGGGAGGCGCCGAGGCATGCCGCGGCCTCCTCCATCTCGCGCGGCAGCTCCTCCAGCACCGGCTGGACGCTGCGGACCACGAAGGGCAGGCCGACGAAGGCGAGGGCGAGCACCACGCCCGGGGCGCTGTAGGCCACCGGGAAGGGAAGCAGGCCGCCGATCCAGCCGCGGGGGCCGTAGATCGAGGCCAGGGTGAGCCCCGCCACCGCCGTGGGCAGGGCGAAGGGCAGGTCCACCAGGGCGTCCACCAGGCGCCGGCCGGGGAAGGGGTAGCGCACCAGCACCCAGGCCAGCAGGGTTCCCCAGACGAGGTTGAACAGCGCGGCCGCGAAGGCCGTCCCCAGGCTGAACAGGCAGGCGGTCCGCACCCGCGGGTCGCCGAGCAGCGCGTCGAAGGTCCCGGCCCTGGCCTGCAGGGCACGCACGGCGAGGGCCGAGAGGGGTAGCAGGATCATCAATCCGGTGCCCAGCAGGCTGATGCCGGCGCTGAGGGCGAGCCCGGGGCGGCGCGGTCCGCTCATCGCCGCGCGGTGACCTGGTCGAAGGTGCCGCCGTCCTGGAAGTGGGCGGCGTGGGCCCGCTCCCAGCCGCCGAAGGTGTCGGCGACGGTGAACAGCTTGAGGTCCGGGAACCGGTCCCCGGCCCTCCGGCGGGCGGCCGGGTCCACCGGCCGGAAGTGGTGCCGGGCGGCCAGGTCCTGGGCCTCGGGCGTGTAGAGGAATTCCAGGTAGGCGCGGGCGGCGGCCTCGGTGCCCTTCCTCCGCACCACCGCGTCCACCCAGGCCACCGCGGGCTCGGCGAGGATGCTGAGCGGGGGACGGACGAGCTGGAAGCGGCCGCGGCCCCGGCCCTCGGTGCCCCCCCGCGCCCCGGTCTCCACTGCCAGCAGCACCTCGCCCCGGCCCCGCCCGACGC
>JAYRFV010000087.1:0-3245 GCA_041908165.1 Holophagales bacterium
ATGCCGAGGCCAGCCGGGCCGCCTTGGCCGCGGCCCGTGCCCGGGTCGAACAGGCGACCCAGCAGTTCACCCTGGTCAAGAAAGGACCTCGACCGGAAGACCTCGACCAGGCCCGGGCCCGGCTCGACCAGGCGCGGCAGGCCGCCGCGCTGGCGCGCACCCAGCTCGGCTACGCGACCCTGACCGCCCCTTGCGCCGGTCTCATCCTGTCCAAGAATGTCGAGCCGCGCGAGTACGTCGCCCCGGGAACCGCCGTGGCCACCCTGGCGGACCTGCGCCTGGTGTGGCTCCGGGGGTACATCGAGGAGACGGAGCTGGGGCGGGTGAAGGTGGGGCAGAAGGCGTGGATCACGACTGAGGCGGCTCCCGGAAAGCGCTTCGAGGGCCGGGTGTCCTTCATCTCCCCGGAAGCGGAGTTCACCCCCAAGATCGTGCAGACCCGCAAGGAGCGGGTGAAGCTGGTGTACCGGATCAAGATCGAGGTCCCCAACCCGGCCATGGACCTGAAACCGGGCATGCCCGCGGATGCCGAGATCGCCCAGGAATCCCGCTGATGGAGACCATCCGCACCACCGGTCTCGGGCGCCGCTTCGGCGAGCACTGGGCGCTGCGGAACCTGGACCTGACGGTCCGGGAAGGGGAGATCTTCGGCCTGGTGGGTCCCGATGGCGCCGGCAAGACCACCACCATGCGCCTGCTGACGACCCTTCTCGAGCCCAGCGAGGGCGAGGTCTGGGTGGACGGGCTGCCTGCGCAGCGCGAGCCGGAGGCGATCAAGGGGCGGATCGGCTACATGAGCCAGCGCTTCGGCCTCTATCCCGACCTGACGGTGCAGGAGAACATCGCGTTCTACGCCGACCTCTACGGCGTCGGTGCGGCCGAGCGGGGAGAGCGGATGGAGCGGCTGCTGGCCTTCAGCAACCTGGCCCCGTTCCGGCGGCGGATGGCCGGCAACCTGTCCGGCGGCATGAAGCAGAAGCTCGGCCTGGCCTGCGCCCTCATCCACACGCCGCGGGTGCTGTTCCTCGACGAGCCCACCAACGGCGTGGACCCGGTCTCGCGCCGCGACTTCTGGCGCATCCTGTACCAGCTGCTGGCGGAGAAGGTGACCATCTTCGTCTCCACCGCCTACCTGGACGAAGCGGAACGCTGCGGCAGGATCGGCCTCCTCCACCAGGGCCGGCTGCTGGCCTGCGACACGCCGGAGGGGGTGAAGCGGCTGATGCAGGGAACCCTCCTGGAGCTTCGCTGCGAGGGCATCCGCCAGGCGGGCTCGCTGTTGCGGGCCGCGGGCCTCGGCAAGGTGGCCCTGTTCGGCGACCGCCTGCACATCCTGGTGGCGGATGCCGATCAGGGCCGTTCCGCGGTGGAAGCGGCGCTGCGGGAGGCCGGCCTGGCCTGCCTGGAACTGCGGGTGGCCGAGCCCTCCCTGGAGGACGTCTTCACCTCCGCCCTGCCCGGGAGTGCCGCATGACGGGAGCGTGCACCGTCACCCTGCGGGACCTGGAGCGGCGCTTCGGCGACTTCGTGGCGGTCAACCGCATCAGCCTGGACGTCCACCAGGGTGAGATCTTCGGCTTCCTCGGTCCCAACGGTGCCGGCAAGTCCACCACCATCCGCATGCTCTGCGGCCTGCTCGAGCCGAGCGGGGGCCAGGGCACGGTGGCCGGCCTCGACATCCGCACCCAGCGGGAGGAGATCAAGCGGCGCATCGGCTACATGAGCCAGAAGTTCTCCCTGTACGACGACCTGAGGGTGGAGGAGAACATCGACTTCTTCAGCGGCATCTACGGCATTCCCAAGGCCCGGAAGGCGGAGCGCCGGGACTGGGTGCTGGACATGTCGGAGCTCCAGGCGCACCGACGCAGCCTCACCGGGGAGCTTCCCGCCGGCTGGAAGCAGCGGCTGTCCCTGGGCTGCGCCCTGCTCCACGAACCGCCGATCCTGTTCCTGGACGAACCCACCTCCGGGGTCGATCCCCTCAGCCGCCGCTCCTTCTGGGACCTCATCTACGGACTGGCCGGGCGGGGCGTGACCGTGTTCGTCACCACCCACTACATGGAGGAGGCCGAATACTGCGATCGCCTCGCCCTGATCTACCGGGGCGAGCTGGCGGCGGTGGGCACCCCCTCCGAACTGAAGCAGCGGGTCATGGAGGACTCGGTCCTGGCGCTGTCCTGCAGCCGGCCCCAGGAGGCCCTCGGGCGGGTCGCGGCCCTGCCGGGCGTGCGCGACGCGGCCCATTTCGGCCGGGACATCCACCTGATGTGCGCGGATCCGGACGAGCTCGCTCCGCGGCTGAGGGCCGATCTGGAATCGGCGGGGTTCGTCGTCGCCTCGATCGAGGCCATCACTCCCTCGCTCGAGGACGTCTTCGTGTCCCTGATCGAGTCCAGGGATCGCGCCGAAGGGGCCCAGAAGGAGTTCCGTTCATGAGGTTCGGTCGGCTCCTGGCCGTGGCCCGCAAGGAGTTCATCCACGTGCTTCGCGACCCGCGCGCACTGGGCATCGCCATTGTCCTGCCGATGGTCATGCTGATGATCTTCGGCTACGCCCTGACCCTCGATGTGGACCGCGTTCCGCTGGTGGTCTGGGACCAGTCGGGCACGCCCCAGAGCCGGGAACTGGTCGCCCGCTTCCAGGGCTCCCGGTACTTCGCCGTGCACCGGATGGTCCACAGCCCGCGCGAGGTGGCCGAGGACATCGACCAGCGGAAGGCGATGCTGGCGCTGGTGGTTCCGGCGGAGTTCGGCCGGCGGGTGGCCTCGGAACGGCCCACCCAGGTGCAGGTGCTGGCCGACGGCAGCGATGCCAACACCACCACCCTCGCCCTCGGGTACGCGGAGTCGATCGTTCGCGCCTATTCCCAGACGATCCTCATCGAGAAGGTCCGTCGCGCCACCGGTCGCGCCCCGGTGGTGCCCCTGGACCTGCGGCCGCGGGCCTGGTTCAACACCGAGATGGAGTCCAGGATCTTCATCGTGCCCGGACTGATCGCCGTGATCATGATGCTGATCACCGCCCTGCTCACCTCCCTGACCGTGGCCCGGGAGTGGGAGACCGGCACCATGGAACAGCTCATCTCCACGCCGGTGCGCGGCCCTGAACTGATCCTCGGCAAGCTCTCGCCCTATTTCGCCATCGGCATGCTGGACATGCTGCTCTCGGTGCTCGCCGGACGCTTCCTGTTCGACGTCCCGATCCGCGGCAGCCTGCTGCTGCTGTTCGTGGTCTCGGCGGTGTAC
>JAYRFV010000088.1:0-8098 GCA_041908165.1 Holophagales bacterium
GTGCCTGCGATCGGCAGGGTCGGGGGCCCAGGCCCTCGGCTCACGCCTCGGGCGCGGATGATTCGCGCCCAGTGGGGCCCCGCTGCGCACGCCATGCGTGCTCCGCGACCCACTTGGTTGCGACATGCGTGGGTTGCGGAAATACAGCCGCTGAGGCTTCGTTCGGCGTGCCTGCGATCGGCAGGGTCGGGGGCCCAGGCCCTCGGCTCACGCCTCGGGCGCGGATGATTCGCGCCCAGTGGGGCCGCGCTGCGCACGCCATGCGTGCTCCGCGACCCACTTGGTTGCGACATGCGTGGGTTGAGGAAGTACAGGCGGCAAGACCCTCGTTGGGAGGACTTGGAGAGAGCCGCGGTCCTCGGCCTGTGTTCAGATCCGGGAATCAGTGGATGTAGGGCGAGAGCAGTCGGTAGAAGCCGGCGGCGAGCAGGGCGCTGACCGGAATGGTCAGGATCCAGGCCACGACGATGTTGCCGGCCAGGCCCCAGCGCACCGCGCCGGGGTTCATGCTCGCCCCGACGCCCATGATGCTCCCGGTGATGGCGTGGGTGGTGCTGACCGGAATCCCAAAGTGGGCGGTGGTGAAGAGCAGGACGGCGGCCGCGGTTTCCGCCGCGAACCCGTGGATGGGGCGGAGCTTGCCGATCCGGTGGCCGAGGGTCTTGATGATCTTCCAGCCGCCGCTGGCGGTGCCCAGGCCCATCATGGCCGCGCAGCCGATCTTCACCCACAGGGGAACGGCCACGGAGGCCCCGGCGGCGGTGACCGGCAGCATCTTGTAGGTGATCAGCCCGAGGCAGATGATCCCCATGGCCTTCTGGGCGTCGTTCTGCCCGTGGGTGAAGGCCATCGCCCCGGCGGAGACGAGCTGCAGCTTGCGGAAGGCGTAGTTGACGAGGTGCCCGGGCTGGCGCCGCACCAGCCAGAGGATGACCAGGATGATCACCGCCGCCAGGATGAACCCCAGGGTCGGCGAGATCACGATGAAGGCCGCGACCTCCTTGAGCTTGGCGGTGTGGAGCGCCTTCGCGCCGGCGTGGGCCATCACCGCCCCCATCAATCCGCCCATGAGCGTGTGGCTGGTGCTCGAAGGGATCCCGAACCACCAGGTGAGCAGGTCCCAGGTGATCGCCGCCAGCAGGGCCGAGATGATCACCACCGGCACCACATGGACCGGGTCGGCGAGGCCCTTGGCGATGGTCGTCGCCACCTTGGTGCCCATCAGGGCGCCGATGAAGTTGAGCGAGGCCGCCATGAAGATCGCGGTCCGGGCGGACAGCACGCCGGTCGAGATCACCGTGGCGATGGCGTTGGCGGTGTCGTGGAATCCGTTGATGTAGTCGATCGACCAGGACAGCAGGACGATCAGGATCAGGGTCAGCGGCACGTATTCGAGCACGGCGCCGCCTAGGCGTTCTTCATGACGACGGAGCCGACCAGCTTGGCCACCAGCTCGATGCGGTCGGTGGCGTCCTCCACGTTCTCCAGGATCTCCTTCCACTTGACCAGGAGGATCGGGTCCTGCGGATCGCGGAACAGGTCGGCGAGGCCTGCGTGGAAGAGCGTGTCGGCCTTGTTCTCGAGGGTGTGGACGCGCTTGATGCGGATGCGGATGTTCTTGACGTCGTTCATGTTCCGGAGGCTGCTGATGAGGTACTGCAGCTCGTTGCAGCCTTCGACCGCGACCGAAGCGATTTCCACCACGTTGGGCATGATCGTGCCGATCCGGTAGAGCACCAGCCTTTCGCAGACCACGTCGAGCCGGTCCACCACGTCGTCCAGGGCGTGCGCCAGGGCCAGGATGTCCTCGCGGTCGATGGGGGTCACGAAGAACTGGTTCAGCTTGTCCACGAGCTCGTGGGTGATGTCGTCCCCCTTCCGCTCGTGCTCCTTCATCTGGCGGCGCAGCTCCGCCCAGCGCTCGGGATCGTCGGTGCGGATCTCCCGGTCGAACAGCACGGCGGCCTGGAAGGCGTTGTCGGCCGCCGCCTCGAGCAGGTCGAAGAAGACGGTCTCCCGCGGTTTGAGCCAGCGGAGGAGGGTGTTGACGGACATCGGGGCCCCTGTGACGACGGGACCAGTTTGCCCGTTCCCTCCCCGCCGCCCAAGCGCGGAGAGAGGAATGGCCGCGCCGGTGGCGACCCCTAGGTGGACGGCCCTACGCGCGCTAGACTGGAGGATTGCGGGGCGGCCGGCTCGGGCCCTCCGAGCCGGTAGCCGGCACCGACGACGGTCTCGATGTGCAGGGAGGCTGCGCCGAGCTTCTGGCGCAGGCGCCGGACGTGGGCGTCGATCGTGCGGCTCTCGCCGAGGTACTCGAGGCCCCACACCTGGCTGAGGATCCGCTCCCTGGAGAGCACGCGCCTGGGGTTCCTCAGGAAGAAGGCCAGCAGCTCGAACTCGCGACGGGTGAGGTCCATCTCCCGCCCGTCGGCGCACGCCACCGACCGATCGAGGTCCGCCTCGATGGACGCGAAGCGCAGGTACCGCGACTTCGCCTCCATGAAGGAGGTCCGCCGGAGCAGCGCCTTGACCCGGGCCGCGACCTCGCGGAGGCTGCAGGGCCGCGCCAGGCAGTCGTCCGCCCCTGGCTCCAGGGCGAGCAGGCGGTCGATGTCCGCGGCCTGCCCGGCCACCAGCACCACCGGAATGGAACGGCAGGCCGGCTCGGATCGGATCGCCCGAAGCACCGCGAGGCCCTCGTCGTCCGCAGCCTGGATGCCCAGGAGGACGGCATCGGCCCGGGCACCTCGGCCCGACCCCTGGTCCGCCACCCAGCCCAGGGCATCCTCCTTCCGCTCGAGGGGGGTGACCGCGAGGCCATCCTGCTGAAGCTGCCGGAGGAGCCCGCTGCGCAGGCCGGCATCCTCTTCCAGCAGCAGGACGTGGTTCATGGGGACCTCGGAGGGCCCGACCAGTATGCGGGCCTGCCCCGGCCGCAGTCCATGCTTGCCGGGCGCGCCGCGCCCTGGGACAATGGCGCAGCCCGGAGCGGGCCGGAACGGCGGTTCCGCGTCCCTGCGGGTGGAAATTGAATCAGCGGATACCACCGAGCCCCACCCGGGGATGCCGGTCAGGTCCGATGCCACACCACCATCCCAACCGGGCGACCGGCCTGCGGGCGCGCAGCCAGGAAGCCCTCCAGGAGCAGACTTGGGCAAGAAATCCATGCTCATCAACGCCACGGATCCTGAAGAGATCCGGGTCGCCACCCTCGTGGACGGAGTCCTCACCGACTTCGACATCGAGTTCATCCACAACGAGAAGATCAAGGGCAACATCTACAAGGCGAAGGTGGTGAGGGTCGACCAGTCCCTCCAGGCCGCCTTCATCCACTACGGGGGCCAGAAGAACGGGTTCCTGCCGATCGGCGAGCTTCCCAAGGACCTGGTCAGCTCCGACGGCCGCCGGGGCCGGATCCAGGACCTGCTGAACCGCGACCAGGAGATCATGGTCCAGGCGGTGCGCGAGGAGCTCGGCAGCAAGGGCGCCATGATGACCGGCCAGATCAGCCTGCCGGGTCGCTACCTGGTGCTCACCCCGGGCAGCCCGGTCAACGGCATCAGCCGCAAGATCGAGAGCCGCGAGGAGCGGGAGTACTTCAAGCGGCTGGTGGACGAGATGGACATCCCGAAGAACTTCGGGGTGATCGTCCGCACCGCCTCCATGGGGGTGACCAAGGAGGACTTCCAGCGCGACCTGGAATACCTCATGGACACCTGGAAGGAGGTCCTCAACCGCTACAAGCACCGCCACGGGCCGGGCCTGGCCTGGCAGGAGGACGACGTCGTCACCCGCACCCTCCGCGACGGCTTCAGCGCCGACATGGAGGAGGTCCACATCGACGACCTGGACACCTTCCAGGCGGCCCAGCACTTCTTCCGCAGGACCATGCCGCAGCACCTGGAGGTGCTCAAGCACTACACGGGCAAGAAGCCGCTCTTCAGCAAGTACCAGACCGAGGAGCAGATCGACCGCATCTACGCGCGCAAGGTCAACCTGCCGAGCGGCGGGGCCCTGGTGCTGGACCAGACCGAGGCCCTGGTGGCCATCGACGTGAACTCCGGCCGCACCAGCGGCGACGGGGTGGAGGACATGGCCTTCCGCACCAACATGGAAGCGGCGGAGGAGGCCGCGAGGCAGCTGCGGCTGCGGGACCTCGCCGGACTGGTGGCCATCGACTTCATCGACATGAAGCGCGAGTCGCACATGAAGGCCGTCCAGGACCGCCTGGTGGACTGCCTGCGCGAGGACAAGGCGCGGATGGAAGTGGGGAAGATCAACCGCTTCGGCGTCCTGGTCATGACCCGCCAGCGGATCCGCCCGAGCATCCACCACGTCACCCACGAGACCTGCCCGACCTGCCAGGGCGTGGGCAAGGTCAAGAACCTGGATTCGATCGTCCTCTCGGTGCTGCGCCGGATCAAGGCGATGCTGTCCCGGGACGACCTGAAGGAACTGCGGATCAAGCTCGCGCCGGCCATCGCCCTGGCGGTGCTGAACAACCGCAGGCGGGAGCTGGCCGACCTCGAGGAGGTGGGCGAGGTGCGGATCCGCATCGAGGCGGACCACACCGTGGCCTACGGCGAGATGGTCGCCGAACTGGAACGCGCCGAGGAGGAGGCGCCCGAGAAGCCGCAGGCCAGGCCCCAGCGACCCAAGGACCGGGACGAGGACACCGTCGTGCTCGGCGGCGACAGCCCCATCACCTTCGAGGCCGCCCTCGGCGAGGAGCGGCCGAAGGCCAAGCCGGTGGAGATCAAGTACGACCGCCGAGATGCCCAGCGCGCGGCGCTGGAGGAGCGCGAACGCCTGCGGGCGCTGTTCGAGAGCGCCATGCCGGCCGGGGAGCCGGATGCAGCCTCCGGACCCGCCCCTGTCGAAGTGGCAGCCAAGGCCGAGCCGGGTTCCCGCGAGGGCGGCCGCGGCCGCAACCGCCGAGGCCGCGGCAAGCAGGGAGCGAAGGCCGAGCCGGCCCCGGCGGCCGCTGGACCGCAGGCCGTCGAGACGCCAGCCCCCGAACCTCCCAGGGTGACCCCGGACCTGCTGGCCAGCCTGGTGGTGCCTGCCCACCGGCCGAAGAAGCTCGGCAGCCCCGAGGTCGCGGTGCCGGCGGCGGCGGAGGCCCCGGCGAAGGCCGCCAAGCCCAGAAGCCGCGCCGCGAAGGCGGAGCCGAAAGCCTCCGCGGAAGCACCCGGGTCCGTCGAGGCCCCGAAGCCCAAGGCCCGCCGGAGCGCTGCCAAGACGGCCCCGGCGGAGCCCGCGCCGGTCGCAGCCGAACCGACCAGGAAGCCCCGGAAGAAGCCGTCCAAGGGCTGAGCCGTGCCTTCGTCCATCGCCTGGCTCGCACCCATCGCCTCCCTGGCCACCCTCCTCGGCGGCTGGCTGGTGGTCAGGTTCCTGCAGGGCCGCCGCAGCTTCATGCGCCTCCTGTCCGGGGCCGCTGCCGGTTACCTCCTGTCGGTGACCCTGGTGCGGATCATCCCGGAGGCGCTCGAGCAGGGGGGCGAGTCCATGACCCTGTGGGTGCTGGGCGGCTACCTGGCGGTCCACGTCATGGAGCACGGCATCACGCCGCACTTCCACTACGGGGAGGAGACCCACCCCGTGGGCAGCCAGTGGGCCGGCGGGCTGGCCCTCCTGGGCCTGTCCCTGCACAGCCTCCTGGACGGGATGAGCCTGTCGGCCGCGGTCCAGACGCGCAGCAACCTGGGCGGCCTGGTCTTCCTCGGCATCCTGTTCCACCGCATCCCGGAGGGCGCCACCATCAGCTCGATCTTCCTGTCCCGGGGCCACTCACGGAAGGGCGCCCTGCTGGCCGCAGGGGCCCTGGCGGCAGCCTCGATGCTCGGGGCCCTCGCCCATGGCGCCTTCCGTCTGCCCATCGGGCCGACCCTCGGCGTGGCGGCCGGGTTGGGGATCTACGTCGCCAGTTCCGACCTCCTCCCGGAGGTCCAGAAGGAGCCCGGCTGGCGCAGCAGCCTCAGCATCCTCGCCGGGGCCGGGCTGTTCCTCCTCAGCCTGTGGCTGTCGCCGCACAAGCACCCGGCGGGCTGACCATGGTGCGCCGCGGCCTGCCAGGATCCCTTCTGGGTGCTGCGGCCGTCGTCCTCGCCGGCCAGGAGCTGCCGTCGCTGCCGCCGCTGCCGAGCCGGGATCCGGTGCTGGCCTCGACCGACCTTCTGCCCCTCCGTCCCCTCGAGGGCGGCGGCCCCCGTTCCGAGGGCGTGCCGTTCCGCTGGTCGGGGGAGCAGGTCCAGGAGCGCGAGGACCTGTGGGAACTGCGGAAGGGCCTGATCCAGTCCGAGTCGGTGCTGCTCCTCGCCGACTGGATCCGCTACCGCCCGTCCACGGGCGAACTGGTCGCCGAAGGCAACATCCGCCTCGAGGCTCCGGACTTCCGGCTCCGCTGCGGACGCCTGCAGATGGCCTGGCGCACCCAGATCGGCGAGGCCCAGGCCCTCGAACTCGAACTCCCCCCCTCCTGGATCCTCCGCAGCAGCCGGGTGTCCTTCGCCACCTTCAGGCACTGGGATTTCGAGTCGGTGGAGATCAGCCCGTGCCCCCAGGAGGACCCGGGCTGGAAGGCCCGGCTCAGCCGGTTGAAGCTGGACATGGACGGGTTCGCCAGCTTCCGGAATGCCCGGGTGATCGTCGGGCCGGTGCCGGTCCTGTTCCTGCCCTGGGCGATCTACCCGGCGAAGGCCGAGCGGTCCAGCGGCCTGCTTCCTCCCTACTTCGGCTATTCGGGGAACCTCGGGGCGACCCTGGGGCTGCCCTACTACCAGGTGCTCGGGGGCAGCGCCGACGCCACCCTCCAGCCGCAGTGGTTCAGCCGGCAGGGGATCATGTGGTCCGGTGAGGCGCGCTGGGCGCCGGAGCCGACCCACCAGGGCTCCGTGCAGGGGCAGTTCATCGAGCAGCGCGATCCCTCCGCCCGCCGGTACCGGATCGGGTTCAAGGAGGTCTGGCAGCGGGAGGACGGCTGGCAGTTCGCCGCCGACGTCAACCAGGCCTCGGACAACCTGCTCGAGAACGACTACGGCCGCGGCGTGGCCGGTCCGGGAGCCAGTCCCTTCGACAGCGCCGTCTACCTCGGCCGCAGCTTCCGCTTCCTCAGCCTGTCCGTTTCCGGCGCGGAGCAGCGCAGCTTCAGCTATCCGGACGACCCCTTCTACGGCAGCCCGGTGGCCGCGTCGCTGAAGCGGCGGATCGCGCCGCAGTTCGACCTCCGGATGTTCCCGGTCCCCCTCGCGGGGCTGTACCTGGATGCGGACCTCCGCGCCAACCGCTTCGGCTACCGGGTTCAGGTCGGCGAGACCGACCCGGAGCGGGGCTATGGATGGGAACGCCTCGACCTGTCGACGCGGCTGCACGGCCGGCTCGGCCAGTGGGGCCCCTTCCGCACCGACTTCCAGCTGGGAGGGCGGGCGACCCGCTACAGCGGCACGTTGACGTCGGCGGTGTTCCAGCCGGATGGCGAGACCTCCACCGCGAACACCGTGGAGTCCCTCCTGGAGCCCTTCAAGGTGCTCGGCCCCGGAGCGACCCGCCTCCTGGCCAGCGGCCGCCTCCAGTTCTCCGGCCCCCAGGTCGGGCGCGGCTACAGCGGCCTCCATGCCTTCGGCTGGTCGGGGGACCTCAAGCACGTCCTCGAGCCGTTCTGGGCGCTCACCAAGGTCTCCCGGTTCGGCCGGGACGGCCAACTCCCGCGTTTCGACGACCTGGACTCGAGACCCGGCGTGGGTGGCAGCGCCACGGGCGAGGAGAGCTTCGAACTGGGCCTCAAGCAACACGTCATGGGCCGCCCGGGGCCGGGGACGGCCTTCTCGGACCTGGTGCGCTGGCGGCTGTCGGCGCGCTACCACGCCACCGCCGTCCTTCTCGGCGACGGCCGGACCCGGCGCGGCTGGGGCAGCCTGGACAGCGACGTCTCCGTGGAGCCCAACGACCGCCTGCGGGTGAGCTTCCGGCGGTCCTCGGACCTGTCCCAGGGTGGCGCGGACACCTCCCTGTCCACCGAGTTCCGCTCCCGGGACGGCAGTGGGTTCAACCTGGCGGCCTTCTCCTCGGCCATCGACCGTTTCCTCGTCCGGCA
>JAYRFV010000089.1:0-5057 GCA_041908165.1 Holophagales bacterium
CAGAAGATGTTGCCCTCGTCGTCGACCACCTGGCCGGTGGCGGTGTCGGAGCGGTACTGGCCGAGGGGGATGGTCAGCTCCGGGTGCTCCCAGACGGTGACGAGCAGGATGTCCTGGGGGCCGATCAGGTAGGGCCCGGGCTTGGCGGCCAGCAGTTCGTCCAGGCCGTCGGTGCGGACGCTGGCCCCGCCGTGGGCCTGCACCACCTGCGGGCTGAGCGGCCGCAGGGTGACGCGCAGCCCGTCGACCAGGTAGGTGGCCTCGGGCTTGTCCGGGGTCATCACCAGCTTGTGGCCCGGGGCGCAGGCCACCGCGGCGAGGAGCAGCGCGGCGCCGGCGGCGGCGCGGAGGATTTCGAGGAAGCGGGGCAGGGTGCGATGGGACAAGGCGGACTCCGGCGCCGTCAAGGGCGGTGCTGAAAACATAAATACAGATAGAGATGGAGATGAAACACGCGGTGCCCCGCGATTATACCAGTCGAGACCGACCGGTACGCCATCTATCGGCCACGGCGCGCGGTGAACTGACCTTTGCGGCGGTAGGATCGTCCTCAGCCCGGCAGTGCGGGCGCCGGGGGAAGCGGCATGGAACGGCCCATGGATGGCCTGCGCGAGGCGCTGTCGGCGTGGACCCGCCGGCGGGAGGCTGGCGACGCGGCTGAGGCCGCCGCCGCCCTGCTGGCCTGCGCCGAGGAGCACCTCGCATCGCCCAGCTCGGACCCCGCCGATGCGGCGCTCTGGCAGGAGTACCTGGGCGCCACCGGCAGCCCGGACTTCCTGGAGCGGCTGCCCAACGCCCCGGCCCGCGTCCGCTGGGCGGAGTCGACCTTCCGGGCGATCCGCCGCTCGGGCTACACCCTGAGGAGCATGCTGCAGCAGCGGGTGGCGGCCCACCCGGACCGGGCGCTGTTCGACGACGCCCGCGAAACCGTGTCCAGGACCTGGACCTACGCCCAGGTGGCCCGGCACCTGCAGAGCGTCGCCGGGGTGTTCCTCGACGGCCCGGAGCCGCACGCAGGGGCGGCCGGGCCGGCGCCGCGGGTGGCGATCTTCGCCGAGAACAGCATCGACGTGGCCTGCGCCGACCTCGCCTGCCTGCTGTACGGCATCTTCGTCACGCCGCTGAACGTGCACCTGGAGACCGAGAGCGTCCGCTGGATCTGCGAACGCCTCGACATCACCCTCGTGGTCACCGACAGCGACGAGCGCCTCGCCCTGCTGGCCGAGGTCCAGGCCGGCCTCGGCCGCCCCCTCAAGGTGTTCCGTACCGGCGAGCGCGCCGCCGCCTCGACCCTGCGCGGCCTGGACATCGTCCCCCTACGCCCCGAGTGCGCCCGGATCGATTCGGCCGCGGTGGCCACCCGGCTGGCGGCCCGCCGCATCGACCTGATGGCGCCGGCCACGGTGATGTTCACCTCGGGCAGCACCGGCCGGCCCAAGGGCATCGTCTTCAACCAGTACAACCTGGTCGCCAAGCGCTTCGCCCGGGCCGCGGCCCTGCCCTCGGTCGGCCGCGACGAGGTGCTGCTCTGCTACCTGCCGCTGTTCCACACCTTCGGCCGCTACCTGGAGCTGCTCGGCACCCTCTACTGGGGCGGGACCTACGTCTTCGCCGGCAGCCCGACCGCCGAGGGCCTGCTGGCCGAGGTCGTCCGCGTCCGCCCCACCGGCCTGATCAGCGTGCCGGTGCGCTGGACGCAGATCCGCGAGGAGTGCCTCGAGCGGATGGAGGGCGAGGGCGAGGGCGCCGCGGAGGCGGCGGCCTTCCGCGCGGTGGTCGGCGACCGCCTGCGCTGGGGGCTGTCCGCGGCCGGCTACCTGGACCCGCTGGTGTTCCGCTTCTTCCAGCGCAACGGGGTCGACCTCTGCAGCGGCTTCGGCATGACCGAGGCCACCGGCGGGATCACCATGACGCCGCCGCGGGCCTACGTCGACGGCACCGTGGGCATCCCCCTGCCGGGCATGCGGATCCGCTTCGGCGCGCAGCAGGAACTGGAGATCGCCGGCTGCTACGTGGCCCGCTACCTGGACGAGGACGGCGCGCCAGGATCCCTGCCCTACCTGGATCCGGACGAGCAGCACTGGCTGCCCACCGGCGACCTGTTCCGCGAGCACGAGGGCGGCTACCTGGAGATCGTCGACCGCATCAAGGACATCTACAAGAACAGCCGCGGCCAGACCATCGCCCCGCAGCGGGTCGAGCAGCGCTTCGCGGAGGTGCCGGGGATCCGCCGGACCTTCCTGGCCGGCGACCACCGCGACTACACCGTCCTGCTGATCGTGCCCAACCGCGAGGACTCGCTGCTGGCGACCCTCAGCGCCGAGGGCGTGCACCACTACCTGGGCCAGATCGTGGCCTCGGTCAACGAGAGCCTGGCGCCCTACGAGCGGGTGGTGCGCTTCGCCCTGCTCGACCGCGACTTCGAGGCCGAGCGCGGCGAACTCACCGCCAAGGGCTCGCTGCGGCGCAAGACGATCGCCGAGCACTTCCAGCGCGAGATCGAGCAGCTGTACCTGAGCAACCACGTGGACCTGGCCCTGGACGGTCTCCAGGTCCGCATTCCGCGCTGGTTCTTCCGCGACCTTGCGGTGCTCGACGACGACATCGTGTGCGCCGGCGGCCAGCTGCGCAACCAGCGCACCGGGGCGGTGCTGGCGGTGGAGCCGGCGGCCGATGGCTGGCTGAAGGTCGGCGACCTGCTGTACCGGGTGGAGGGCCGCCTGCTCGACCTCGGCGTGTTCGCCCGGCAGCCGCGGCTGTGGGTGGGCAATCCCGCGCTGGTCGCCTTCTCGCCCTGCAAGCCCGGCTGGGAGCTGCCGCTGCACGGGGTCTCCGGCCAGGTGCGGCTGCCGGCCGCAGCGCCCGCCGCGGCCCTCGCCAGGGGCGCCATCCGCGACGACCGCCTGCGCGAGCTGCACGAGGCCATCGTGCCGGCCCTGTTCGGGACGGAGGAGGCCTCGCGCGGGGCCATCGAGCGGCTGGCCGGGGTGCTGGCCCGGGCCGACGAGCGGATCGCGTCCGTGGTGCGGCGGCGGCTGGAGGCCCTGGCCTTCCGCCCCGAGGAGGAGGTCCGCGCCCTGGCCTACCGCGTGCTGCTGCTGGACGAGCCGCAGGCCGGCTACGAGAACGTGTTCCCGACCTTCATCGAGTCGGGGATGAACTACCTCAACGAGGCGAGCATCGCCGCCATCGCCCAGTCCCGCGGCGGGGAGCGCCGGCTGCAGCGGCTGCGGCAGCGGCTCTACAGCTACCGCACGCAGCTGGAGTGGCCCGGCCCGCCGGTGCGGCGGGCCCAGTTCACCCGGGCTCTGCGCATGCTGGCCGGCTTCGCCCGCAACGACCCGGAATCCTTCCCCGCGGTGGAGGCGGAACTGGCCTCCTGGGCGCTGTTCCGGGAGGACCCCGGGCTGGCGCGGACCGCGGCCACGATCCTGGACCAGCTCGGCGCCTGGCGGGAGGCGCGCGAGGCCGCCCGGCAGCCGGCCGAGCCCGCGGCGCCGCCCACCGACAAGGTGGTGTTCGACTTCGGGATCCCGCCGGCGCAGCGCGACTGGCTGCGGCGGATGTTGTTCGACCCCACCTTCATGGCCCGGGCCCTGGCGCGGGCCTTCGGCGAGGACGGGTTCAGCTGGACGAAGGTGGCCCGGGACGGAGCCTGGGTGTCCAGCCTCCTGTCCCACCCCCGCCTGCACCTCTACCGGCTGGGGATCAACTTCATCGACGGCAAGCACTTCGACCTGCTCCTGGTGACCGGCAACCAGCTCCGCCACCGGTCGGCGGTGGGCGACACGGTGCTCTGGCTGATCGCCCTGTCGGACCACGCCTTCGACCCGCCGACCCTGCCCCGCTTCGGCGCCTGGCGCAAGGACCTCGGCGCGATCGCGCTGCGCTTCGTCAACGACCTGACCGCCTGGGAGCGCATCCGCGAACTGTCCCGCGAAGTCGACCGGCCCGAGGGGCCCGCGCGCCAGTGGCCCTGGCGGCGCCTGTACGTGCGCGCGATGACCACCTTCTTCCGGGCCTGGGAGCACAGCGGCTACCGGATCGTCCCCGGGGCGCTGACACCGGCGAACGTGGCCGTCCCCGACCCGGACTTCCATGAGAGCACCCGCATCCTCTCCCTGGCGGGCTGGCGCCCCTACCAGGGCCCGGCCGCCTTCGTCGGCATGCTGTTCCGCAACTTCTACCGGCAGACCGAGGCCTTCCACCCGCACAGCCGCGAGCTGCTGCAGGTGGGCTGGATCTTCGATGCCTGCCTGGAGGGGGTCGGCGCCGCCACCGCCGCGCGGTTCTTCGACGCGCTCCAGGCCGAGCTGGAGGCCGCGCCGGCCACGGCCGAGTCGCGGATGCTGCTGCACGGCCTGGCCGAGCACCGCGCCGGCCGCGAGGCCCGGCCGTACGTGCCGCTGCCGGTGTCCTGCGCGATCCACCGCTACCAGGAATGGGAACGGCTCAACCCCACCGCCAGCCACGAGGCGCGGGAGGAGGCGGTGCTCCAGATGATCCGCCTGTACCGGCTCGAGCGGTTCGAGGACGCCTACCGGTTCTTCGTCTACCAGCACACCTACTTCGCCCTGGCCGGGCCCGGGGTCGGCCGGGTGTTCGACCGGCTGGTGGCGCGCCGGCTGGGCCGGGCCGCGCTGGCGTCCGGCCAGCTGGAGGAGCTGTCGGAGCTGCAGGGGCTCATGGTCGACGGTCCCGACCGCGACGTGTTCAGCCGGATGGTGTTCCCGCAGGCGCAGAAGGCCCAGCAGCTGGAGATCCTGGAGGTCTGCAAGCTCGACGACCGGCGGGTGCTGGTGCGGTCCAGCATCCGCGACGAGGCCGGGGCGGTCTACGACGTGCGCGAACCGATCACCCCGGTCGAGGTCGGCCAGTTGTACCGCCTCATCCTTGACGTGGACTACCCGATGCGGATCAGCCCCGACGACCGCCACCTGGTGATCGCCGACGCGCAGGAGCGGGTCGTCGGCGGGCTGTTCTACCGCTGGCAGGAGTCCGGGGGGGTCTACATCGACGGGATCGTGGTCGCCGCCGGCCAGCGCCACCAGGGGCTC